>JBKQPR010000263.1:0-49816 GCA_052144935.1 Bryobacteraceae bacterium | reverse complement strand
GTCGTATTCGATATTATTTCATCTATGAATTAGGCGACTTTCGATTGGAGCGAAACCCTTGTTTGACGGGCCTTCGGAAGCCCTAGGCCGGCGCCGGGCCACCCCACTTTTGCGAAAGTCGGGCTAGACACCGGCGTGCTGGTCAGAGCCAACGCCAAGTCGACCGGTCCCGCCCGCCAGGTCTTGATGGCCATCCTGGATGGCGAGCACGAACTGCTCATTTCCGCCTTTCTCCTGGACGAGACCGCGAGAGTACTCAGATATCCACGACTGCTGGCTCGCCATGGCCTGAGCGATCGGGAACCTGAGCGATAGCGATCGGGAAATCGAAGAGCACGTCGATTATCTCCGCCGGATCTCCTCGCTGGTTGACGTGGTCGTTAAGAAGCCGGTGGTCCTTTCCGATCCGGACGATGACCCAGTGGTATATACAGCGGTGGACGGCCGGGCGGACGTGCTCTGCACCCGTGATCGGGACCTATTTCAGCCAGATGTGATTGCATTCTGCCGCGCCCATCGCATTAGCGTCATGAACGACTTGGAATTGCTTCTGCGGCTTAGACCCAGGCAGTAGGGGACCAAATAGCTCCGCGGGCGCCTGCCGGCTTCGGAGCTTGGACGGCGGGCGGGATGGCTCTGGCGTATGCGACTTCGCCGAACTGGCCCGGCCGTTTCCTACCCTCCCCGGCGCCAAATAACGCTTTCTGCGGCGCCTTCCTCACGTCAGAATATCCTTCACCACATCGCCCGAAATGCCCGTCAGCCGCACGTCCAGGCCTTGGAACTTCACCGCCAGGCGCTTGTGGTCGATGCCCAGCAGGTGCAGCATGGTGGCGTGAAAATCGTGCACGCTGACGGGGTTCTCCTGGGCGGCGTAACCGAAATCGTCGGTGGTTCCGTAACTGATCCCGCCCTTGATGCCGCCGCCGGCCAGCACGAAGGAGAAGCCCTTGATGTGATGGTCGCGGCCATCGCCGCCTTGCGACATCGGCGTGCGGCCGAACTCGCCGCCCCACACAATCAGGGTGTCGTCCAACATGCCGCGCTGCTTCAGGTCGGCGATCAGCGCCGCGGTGGGCCGGTCCACTTCTTCGGCCTTCAGCGCGATGTTGGGCTTGACGGCGCTGTGGTGGTCCCAATCGCGATGGTAGAGCTGGATGAAGCGCACGCCGCGCTCGGCCAGGCGGCGGGCCAGCAGGCAGTTGGAGGCGAAGGAGCCGTCGCCCGGCTGCGCGCCGTACATATCCAGCACCTCTTTGGGTTCCTTGCTCGTGTCCACCAGGCCCGGCACGCTGGTTTGCATCTTGAAAGCCATTTCGTACTGCGCGATGCGGGTCTGGATTTCGGGATCGTGGAGCGCGGCGCTCTGTTCGCGGTTGAGCGCGTTGATGGCGTCCACGGACTTGCGTTGAATGGCCGCGCTGATGCCGCGCGGGTTCCGGATGTACAGGACGGCGTCGCCCATGGAATTGAGCTTGACGCCCTGAAAGCGGCTGGGAAGCAGACCGGCCGACCACTGCCGCGCGGAGAGGGGCTGCATCTGGCCGCCGCGTCCGGAGGAAAGCAGCACCACGAAGCCGGGCAGGTCTTCGGCGTCGGCGCCCAGGCCGTAGAAGATCCACGATCCCATGCTGGGACGGCCGGCGATGATCGAGCCGGTGTTCATGATGGTATGGGCGGGGTCGTGGTTGATCTGCTCGGTCCACATGGAGCGCACGATGCAAATGTCGTCGGCCACGCCGCCGATGTGCGGGAACAGCTCGCACATCTCCTGGCCGGATTTGCCGAACTTGCGGAACTTGTGCTGCGGCCCGAAGCAGGTGAGCTTCTTGCCCTGAAGCTGGGCGATCTGCTGGCCCTTGGTGAGCGAATCGGGCATCGGCTGGCCGTCCATCTCGGCGAGCTTGGGCTTGTAGTCGAAGGTTTCCAGGTGCGAAGGGCCGCCGGCCTGGTAGAGAAAGATCACCCGCTTGGCCTTGGCAGGATGGTGCAGGGGGTTGATGACACCTTTCGAATCCGCCGCGAAGAGGCGCGGGTCGAGCAGGGCGTTGAGGCCCAGCAGGCCCAGGCCGGCGATGCCGCGGCCCAGGAAGGTGCGGCGGCACAGGTTCGCAGGCGAATCGCCTGCGCCACAAGCAGGACAGGTGTGGGAGCGGGTTGTGGCGGCGTCCTGAGAGCGATCCATGGTTCTCCTCAATTCCTCGTGATGGTCTCGTGCATGTTGAGCACCGCGCGGGCGACTACCGTGAGCGCCGCGAATTCGGCGGGCTGGGCCCTGAGGGCACCCGCCGCGGGCACGGGCGCCTCGCCGGAGTGGATGAGAGCTTCGGCCTCGGCGGGCGATTGGCGGTACTCCGCCAGGCTCTTGCGGAACAGATCGAGCAGCGTGCGGCGCTCGGCGGCGGTGGCGGGGCGGCTCACGGTGCGCTCGAAGGCGCGATCGATGCGGGCGTCCAGGGTGCGCTCCTGCCGCAGCAGGTTTTCGGCGAACACGCGTGCGGCCTCCACGTAAATCGGATCGTTGAGCAGCACCAGGGCCTGCAGCGGCGTGTTGGAGTTGACGCGGTTGATGGTACACTCCTCGCGCGTGGGCGCGTCGAAGGCGGCCAGGCTGGGGTGCAGGAAGGTGCGCTGCCAGAAGGTGTAGACGCCGCGGCGGTACAACTCGGCGCCGTGGCTGGCGGAGTATTCGCGTTTGGGAAAATTCAGCGGGGCCAGATAGCCATCGGGCTGATACGGTTTGGCGCTGGGCCCGCCGAATTCCTCCACCAGCAGGCCGGAAGCGAACAGGGCGATGTCGCGCACCGTTTCGGCATCCACGCGGAAGCGGCTCTGGCGCGCCAGCAGGCGGTTATAGGGATCGCGCTCTTCCAGGTCCGGCCGCGGCATGGACGATTGCCGGTAGGTCTGGCTCAGCACAATGGCGCGGATCAGGTGGCGCATGTCCCACGGGTGAGTGGCTCCCTCCTGCGACCCGGCCTGCCACTGCGGCCGCATGAATTCGGAGGCCAGCCAATCGAGCAATTCGGGGTGCGTGGGCCATTCGCCTTGCGAACCGAAATCGTCCAGCGATTTGGTAATGCCCGTCCCGAAGAACTGGCGCCATAAGCGGTTCACGAACACGCGCGCGGTGAGCGGGTTCGAGGGCGAAACCAGCCAGTTGGCCAAGTCCAACCGCGTGGCGCGCGGGGCGTCTCCCGGGCCCGCGGGCGAGAGCTTGCCGAGGAAGACGGGGATGGCGGGCGTGACCACCGCGCCGGTTTCATCCATCCAGTTGCCGCGCGCAAGGATGCGGGTCTCGGTGGGTTCGGTGGCCTCGCTGACCAGGGTGCGCTCGACCGAGGCATCCAGGCGCGCGGAGTCCAGCTCCAGCTTCGCGACGGCGGCGATTTCAGGCAGGGCGGCATTGTCGAGCAGGGGAGACGCCCACTGGAAGTGCTCATCGATGGCCTTGCGTTCGGCGTCGTTGCGTTCGGCTTCGGCTTTGGCGAGGGCTTTGGAGACGCGCT
Organism: Bryobacteraceae bacterium; assembly: GCA_052144935.1. Taxonomy (GTDB): domain Bacteria; phylum Acidobacteriota; class Terriglobia; order Bryobacterales; family Bryobacteraceae; genus JOPF133. The sequence continues at coordinate 46,307 of JBKQPR010000263.1, read as the reverse complement.
CGGGGATCTCCTTGCCAGGATCGGCGCTAGGCCAGGAATCCTCGGCCGCGGAGAGCGCCACGCGGAAGCGGCCGGCGGTGGCGCGGCGGAATTCGGATTCCTGCCGCAGCCGGAGGGTGACCATCGAGTCCGCATCGGTCGCGAGCGGCTCGGCCAGGCGCAGCGCCAGGGCGGCCTTGGCCACATCGTTGTAAGTGGCCATGGCCCAGCCGGTCTTGGGGTCGCCGTCGATGGCCGCCAGCGGCGCGAATTCGGCCACCTGGTTGGTGACGTTGGCGGTGGCCAGCGAGAAGCGCAAAGGCCGGCCCGCCAGCTCGGCTTCGACTTCGCTGATCACCAGGCGGTCGGCGCCGCGCGCCACCCGAATGCCGGGCAGAGATTCATCCTGCACGATCTCGATTTCGAGCGCCTTCCAAACGCCCGCGCCGGGCCGGAAGGTGACGGTGTAGGTTTCGGTATCGGGGTTGGGACCGCTGGCCACCACCAGGCCATTGCCGGGGCCGCGGCTGGACGTCAGATTGCTGCCATCGTAATTGGTGAAATCCACCGGCTCGTCGTTGTAGATCTTCAGCACCGCGCCGTGGGCGGACTGCGCGGTGAGAGGCCGCTGCACCTTCCAGGCCAGCTCGCCGGCCTTGAAGCGCGCTATGAGTTGCTTTTCCCACTCGGCGCGGCGGGGCGCCAGGCTATTCATGCGGTCGGCCAGGCGCGCGCGGGCCTCGGCCAGTTGCGATTTCAATTCCTCCTGCCGCCGGGCCTGCTCGGGAGTGGGCATGGCGAGCAGCGATCCCCAGGCCTTCGCGCCGCGGTCGGGCACCAGGCCGGTCTCCTTGATGTCGGCGAAGAAAGCCTTCATGGAGTAGAAGTCGCGAGAGAGGAACGGATCGAACTTGTGGTCGTGGCATTCCGCGCAGCCGAGTGTGCTGCCCATCCACACGGCCGCGGTGGTGCGCACGCGGTCGGCAGCGTACTTGGCGAGATATTCCTTGGGCTGCAATCCGCCCTCGGCGGAGGTGCGGTTCAGGCGGTTGTAAGCGGAGGCCACGCGCTGCTCGATGGTGGGGTTGGGCAACAGGTCGCCGGCAAGCTGCTCGCGGGTGAATTCGTCGAAAGGCTTGTTGTCGCGGAAGGCGTGCAGCACATAATCGCGATAGGGCCACGCGGGAAAAGCGTTGTCGCCGTGGAAGCCGCAGGTGTCGGCGTAGCGCACAGCATCCAGCCAATGAATGGCCTGCTGCTCGGCGTAGCGCGGAGAGGCCAGCAGGCGGTCCACCACCTTTTCGTAAGCGTTGGGCGAGGTGTCTTTGAGGAACGAAGCCAATTCCTCGGCGGTGGGCGGCAGACCGGTGAGATCGAGCGTCACGCGGCGCAGCAAAGTGCGGCGATCGGCTTCGGGCGACGGCTTGAGACCTTCGCGAGCCAGGCGCTCTTGGATGAAGGCGTCGATGGGATTGACGGCGGCGACCGCAGAAGCCGGGCGCTCGATCGGCTGATAGGCCCAGTGCCCCTCGTAGCGGGCGCCCTCGGCCACCCACTGGCGCATGGTATCCTTCTGCGCGGGAGTCAGCTCTTTGTGGATGTACGCAGGCGGCATCACGCGGCCGCTGGTAGCCCCGGCAGCAAAGATGCGCTGGATGATGCCGCTCTTCTCCGGATCGCCCGGGACGATGGGAATGGTGCCATCGGCGGTGGGTTTGAGGGCCTCTTCGCGAATGTCGAGGCGCATACCGGCCATGCGCGAGCCTTTGTCGGGTCCGTGGCAGCGGAAGCAGGTCTCGGACACGATGGGGCGGATGTCGCGATTGAAGCGGACTTCGGCGGAAGCGGGGAGGACGTAAGCGGCCACCAGACTCACCGCGGAGACGCGGAGGGCGCGGAGGAAACGCGGAGAAATATCGAAAGCAAAACCGACGCGGTTCATTTTGACATGCAGTATACACCCGCCGGCATACGATGTGGACCGAGTCTAGCAGGAAGTGTCTACAGGAAGTTGGCGCGGCGCGCCGCCGCCGTGCCGATCTTCACGTTTCCGCCGGTGCTGGCAGCCGGGCGGGCAGCCCTCCGCACAGGGTCAGATTCGCCGGTCCAGGAGCCGAACAAACCCTTCCTGCGAGAAGTGCCGGTCGTGGGTCAGGACCTCTCGAATTCGCTTCTGCCGCATGACGTTCATGGAAATGCAGTCGGTGAGGCTGTATGCTTTGTCGGGACGCCGCTCGTAGAGCGCCAATCCGGCGAGAAACGATTCGTGCGACTGTACCACGACCTCAATATCGGGGTCGTCGAGAATCTCTCGCACAAGCCGACAAGCGAGGCGCCTAAGGTGATCGCCGTGATCGCAAACAGCGGTGAGGAATTCGCCTAGGACTTCTTCCGTGGTGACCAGGGAGGCGTCTGTACGGTCCGCGTCGCGGGCGGCTTCTGCCCATTCATCTCCTGGCACGAAGACCGCAATCCAAAAATCCGTGTCGGCAAAGGCTTGCCTCACCTCTTCGGCGTTCCGTAGACATAGTGGTCGACCTGACTACTGAGATCCTTCGGGATCCGCCGCAGTTCCTCTTCGGGGATCATGCGGCCCAGGTGCTGCGCGATTCGCACGATGCGACGCATTTTCGGAGAGGCACGTTTCGGCTTTCCGGCAGGTTGCGCGGCGCTCTTTGTCTTTCCGGTCAGGCGTGCCATCGTAATTCCAGCATACCAGGGACGCCCATTGGTCTGCGGCTGGTGGTGTCCAAGATTGGGGCACCGTCTTGCGGCTGGAGCGCGGAGCGCAGGCCAATAAAGCGTGTCGGCAAAACCCGCCTCACCTCTTTGGCGTTCTGTACACGTAGTGGTCAATCTGGCTGCTGAGGTCCTTCGGGAACCGCCGTCGTTCCTCCTCGGGAATCATGCGGCCGAGGCGCTGCAAGATCCGAGCGATGCGGGGCATTTTGGGGGCACGTTTCGCCTTGGCGGCCGGCCGCGCTGCGCTTTTCGTTTTTCCAGTTGGGCGTGCCACAGCAGTTCCAGCATATCAAGGTAGCCTGCCCGCGGGCATATAATAGGTTCTATGTTCATGAGGGAGGCGGCGTGGCGGGCCGCTGCCGTGCTGATCTTCACGGTTGCGCCAATGCTGTCAGCCGATGACGCGGCGCTCCCGCCGGCCGCCACGAAGAAAATCGAGTTCGCCCGCGACATCCAGCCGCTGCTCGTCGAGCGCTGCCAGCTTTGCCATGGCGCGCGGCAGCAGATGAGCGGCCTGCGGCTGGATCAAAAGCAATCGGCCCTGAGAGTGATTCAGCCGGGAAACAGCGCCGAGAGCCGGCTGATCCGCATGGTGTCCGGGCTGGAGAAGAAGGTGATGCCGCCGATGGGCGCGCGGCTCACCGCAGCCGAGATCGGGCTGCTGCGCGCCTGGATCGATCAGGGCGTGGATTGGCCGGAGGCGCCGGCGGTGCCCGCAGCTCCTACGGCGACCGCGGGCGCGCGGGCAGCCACGCATTGGGCATTTCAGAAGATCCGCCGTCCCGACCCGCCGGCCGTGGTGCCCTCGGGGCCCGACCACGCCTGGCCGCGCAATCCGATCGACAATTTCATCCTGGCGAAGCTGGAAAGCCAAGGGATCGCGCCGTCGCCGGAGGCATCCAAGCCGACGCTGATCCGCCGCTTGAGCCTCGACCTCACCGGCCTGCCGCCGACGCCTGAAGAAGTAGCCGCTTTCCTCGCCGACAACCGGCCGGACGCGTATGAGCGGCTGGTGGACCGTCTGCTCGATTCACCGCACTATGGCGAGAAGTGGGCGCGCTACTGGCTGGACCTGGCGCGCTACGCCGATAGCGACGGCTACGAGAAAGACCGCTCGCGGCCGTGGGCCTGGCGCTACCGGCAATGGGTGATCGAGGCGTTGAACCACGATCTGCCGTTTGACGAATTCACCATCGAACAGCTCGCCGGCGACCTGCTGCCCAACCGCACCATCGACATGCTGGTGGCCACCGGGTTCAACCGCAACACGCTGACCAATCGCGAAGGCGGCACCGACCCCGAGCAGTTCCGCGACGAGCAGGTGCTGGACCGCGCGGCCACCCTGGGCACCGTGTGGCTGGGCCTGACGGTGGGCTGCGCGCAGTGCCACGATCACAAATACGACCCCATCAGCCAGAAGGAGTTCTACCAGCTCGCGGCGTTCTTCAACACTGGGGAAGAGGTGAACGTTCCGGCGCCGCTGGCCGGGGAGCTGGGCCCCTACCTGGCGGCGCGGCCGGAGTACGACCGCAAACGGCAAGCGCTCCTGGAGGAGTATAAAATCCCGGAGAACGAGGCCGATTGGGAAGACAAGCTGCGTTACGCCCAGCAACATCCCACCGAGCACGACGACTGGATCTTCGCCTACGGCGAGTTCACGCACAATATCGACAACGCCAGGAAAGTGCTGTTCACCGCCCCGGAAAAGCGCAGCGAATTGCAGCAGGCGGCGCTCATCGATTACTTTCTGAGCTCCTGCGGCAGTCTGTATCCCAAAGCCCATTGCGACGAGTTGAAGCTGAGCGAAGTGCGGCAGAAGCTCAACCAGTTGAACGCCACGCTTCCGCCGGTGAGCTACGCTCCGGTGCTGGTGGAAAGCGACACGCCTCCGCAGACCTATATTCACATCAAAGGCGATTGGCGGGACCACGGGGCCGAAGTGCATCCGGGCACGCTGGCCGTGCTGCCGCCGCTGGGCCCAGAAGGCACCCCGGGCGAACCGGCGACGCGCCTGACGCTGGCGCGGTGGCTGGTGTCGCCGGACAATCCACTGACCGCGCGGGTGACGGTGAATCGCATCTGGCAGGAGCTGTTCGGGCGCGGCATCGTCAACACGTCGGAGGATTTCGGCGCCATGGGCGACCGGCCCAGCCATCCGGAGCTGCTGGATTGGCTGGCCATGGAGTTCGAAAGCCCAGCGGCGGGAGTTTCGGGCACAGGGGCGACTCCCTGGAGCATGAAGCGGATGGTGCGTGAGATCGTGACCTCCGCCACTTACCGGCAATCGTCCAAAGCGCGGCCGGAGCTGGAGCAGCGCGATCCCGACAACACCTTGGTGGCGCGGCAACAGCGCCTGCGGCTGCCCGCCGAGCTGGTGCGCGATGAGGCCCTGTACGCGGCCGATCTGCTGGACCTGCGCATCGGCGGGCGCAGCGTGAAGCCACCGCAGCCCAAGGGCGTGGCCGAGCTTTCCTACGCCAACTCGGTGAAGTGGGAGGACTCCAGCGGCGCCGACCGCTACCGGCGCGGCCTCTATGTTCACTTCCAGCGCACCACGCCGTATCCGCAGCTCGTGAATTTCGACGCGCCTAATTCCAGCCTGTCGTGCACGCGGCGCGAGCGCACCAATACGCCTCTGCAAGCGCTCAACCTGCTCAACGATCCGGTGTTCTTCGAAGCCGCTCAGGGGTTGGCGCTACGCGTGATGCGCGATGGGCCCGGCGGGCAGGCCGGAGGACACCCCGGCTTTGGCGACCGCTTGAATTACGCCTTTGAGGCGACCCTGGGCCGCGCCCCCAGCGCCCGCGAGCGGGAGCGGCTGGGCGCGTTCTTCGATGAGACCATGAAGAACCTGCGCGACAATCCGCAGACCGTGGCCGCCATGTTTCCCAATCGTCTGGAGGGCGTGCCGCAACTGGACACCGCCGCATGGGTGGAGTTGAGCCGCGTGCTGCTTAATTTGGACGAATTTATCACGAGGGAATGAAGTATGGACCGCGAAGAGTTCCGCAGAATCCAGACGCGCCGCAGTTTCTTCCAGGAATGCGCGGGCGGCATCGGCATCATGGCGCTGGCGCAGTTGCTGGAGCGCGAGGGCCTCGGCGCCGTGCCGGGCGTCAATCCCCTGGCGCCGAAACAGCCGCATTTCCCTGCCAAAGCCAAGAACGTGATCTTCATGTTCATGGAGGGCGGCCCCAGCCAGCTCGACTTATTCGACCCCAAGCCGGAGCTCCAAAAATGGAGCGGCAAACCGCTGCCGCCTTCCATGACCAAAGACCTGCGCCTCGCTTTCACTAAGCCGAATGCGGCGGTGCTGGCCAGCCCGCGCACCTTCCAGCCTTATGGACAGAGCGGCATCGAGTTTTCCGATTACATCCCGCAGATTGGCTCCTGCGCCGACGATCTGTGCCTGGTGCGGTCCATGTACACGGACGCGTTCAACCACCATCCCGGACAGTTGCTGCTCTTCGGCGGCAGCATCCAGGTGGGGCGTCCCACCATGGGCGCGTGGGTCTTGTACGGCCTGGGGAGCGAATCGCAAAACCTGCCGGGATTCGTGGTGCTGGCGTCGGGCGTGGGAACCAGCGGCGGCACCTCCAACTGGTCCAGCGGCTTTCTGCCGTCGACTTACAGTGGCGTGGTTTTCCGCGGCTCCGGCGACCCGGTGCTGTACCTCTCGAATCCGCCGGGGTTGACCAGGGACATGCAGCGCGCCGGCCTGGACGCGGTGAAGGATCTCAACGAGGAGCACTACGCGGAGACCGGCGACCTGGAGATCGCCTCGCGGATCTCCTCCTACGAGCTGGCGTTCCGCATGCAGGCGGCCGCGCCGGAGCTGCTGGATTTTTCCAAGGAATCGCCCGAAACGCTGGATATGTACGGCGTCCACCAGCAGCCCACCCAACAGTTCGGCTCCAACTGCCTGCTGGCGCGCCGCATGGTGGAGCGCGGAGTGCGGTTCGTGATGCTGACGCACGCCAGTTGGGACGATCACACCGACCTGGAACGCAAGCTGAAGAAGCACTGCAGCGAGACCGATCAACCGACCGCCGCGCTGATCCGCGATTTGAAGCAGCGCGGCCTGCTGGACAGCACACTGGTGGTGTGGGCGGGCGAGTTCGGGCGCACCCCGATGTGCGAAATCCGCGATCCGCGCGACGTGAACAATGCCGGCCGCGACCATCATCCGCTGGCTTACAGCCTGTTTCTGGCCGGCGGCGGCATCAAAGGCGGGCAGGTGGTCGGCAAGACCGACGACTTATGCATGAATGTAGCCGAGGATAAGGTGCACGTGCACGACTTACAGGCCACCTTACTTCATTGCCTGGGCCTAGAGCACACCCGGCTGACGTATCGCCACATGGGGCGGGATTTCCGGTTGACGGACGTGGCGGGGAATGTGGTGACGAAGCTACTGGCGTAAGGGGGTTGGCGTGCGGGCACGCATGGCGAGAAACTTCGCGATTTGCGGCCCCCACCGCCCGGAACGTACGGCGCGAGTCGCTGCGACTGATGAGTGCGGCAAAGGCGAACAGCCAATTCAACGTCGTGGGAGTCATCATTGCGACAATCATTGCCTGCCACATCACTACCGAGGATACGAGCGACCTGACGCCGGGGTGATGGTGGCCGTGGGGCTTGCAGAAGTGCGGAATGAAGGTGATAGGCAGGTCCTCGGGTCAACCACACCCAGCCGGCCAGCGTAGCCGCCATAGACGACGCGAGGAGGAGGGCGCGATGAGTGCGGGCAATGATGCTGCCGTATCGGATGAGAGATTCACCAAACCTTCAGCTTGAGTCCCCCCTGACCGGGATTCTCAAACGGCCCTGGCGTGGGTGTGAGGCTATTTCGTTGCGTGCCGAGATAGTCGGCGTCGACGATCAATGGAGAACCGTCGGCATTCTCATAAGCCAGACCGGGGATTCGCGCCTTCCCCAATAGCGCCGTATTCACCAGCGTGGTCGGGCCTTTCAGCGCCTCCGCAGCTAAGTTTACGCGAAGATACACGCGGTCCCGTTCTTCCACGATCTCGGGTTCAGGATCCGCTCCCGGCAGGATGAGCGCGCCGTCCTCCTTAAAATAAGGGCGTGCGCCCTTGCAATACACATTACCGCCCGTTTGGAGCGGATACTCGCGGTGGTTGTAGACCCACAGGCCATAGCCGCCGAAGCGCAGGGGGTTGGAATCGGCCTCGGTGCCGCCGGCAGGCGGCTCGCCGTTCCCCACGAAAATGTTGTTATAGAAACGGTCGTCACCTCCCACGATGCTGTTCAAACCGGCGAGTGCCGTCGAGTGCGCTTGGAGATAGGGCGTGGAGCGCCGGGGTTCGGTGGCGCTGAGGACTCTTCCGGTCATCAGGTTGTGGACATACGCTCCGCCCTCGGACACGTCGCGCAAACTGAGAGGCGACAAGAAGAGATTGTTGTCCACCAGGAACGGTCCGTGATCGACTTCGACGAAAAGGTCGTCGGCGCTGTTGTCGTAAAGCAGATTGCCGGTGATGCGCGTCCCTTGCGCCATCCAGTCCATCCACAAACCCCGGCCTGCACTGTGGATCCGGTTGCTCTCGATAACCACGTCGATGGCGCCGTGCAGTTTGATGCCGGCCATCTCCGCGCCGGTGAACTGCCGCTTGGTCCAGATATTGTAGATGTGGTTGTGGGAGATCCGGCTGTAAACGGCGCCGAGGCTTCCCGCGATTCCGGCCTGCTCGCAGTTGAAGATGACATTGTTCCGCACGATGTGGGAGCCAATCTTCTCGCGAGACCAGCCCGCCTGGAGCGCCCGCAGGATGACTTCGTTGTAGTGAATGGCGCCGTCCTTCCGAGGGTCGGCGATCCAGACATTGTGACCGGTGGCGCGGTCTTTACCCAGGCTGATGCCCACGCATTTCGAATCGCTGATCACATTGCTTTCGATGATCCATCCTTTGCTCCAGTGCGTCCCGATCAGGCCGATCTGCTCGGCTGTGGGCGCTGCCCATTGGGTCGCGGCCTGGGCCATGCGGAATCCTCGAACGGTGATGTAGTCGCGGCCCGGCTGGTCCGGGTAAAAACAACTGTCGCGCACGTTGATTTCCACCAATTCCTGGTTGGGATTCTTGTCGTGGAAATTGGCGTAGATATAGGTGTTCTTTTCGTCGCTCTCCGAAAACCAGGTGTACACGGAACCCGCAACGTCTCCGATGTCCGCGATCGGCTGTGGATCGAGGACCCGCTCCAGGAGGTGGGTCTCGAACAGCGATTTGCCGTTGAGATAAACCTCCCCGGTGTGGTGCGGCCGTCCCTTGCCATCGAACCAGTCTCCGACGATCAGGTCCTTGTAAGGGTTGTAACTGCCGAAGAAAGAATTCGGCAGGGTCGCCTTCCACACTCCGGGCATGAAAGGCTTCCAGCCGCGGATGACTTCCGATCCCTTGATCACCACCGCCTCGCCCGGGGCGGCCTGGTAAACGATCCTTTTCGAATCGGACTCACCGCCGCGAGGAGGGGTTACTCGTTCGCGATAGGTTCCCTCATGCACGGTGACGACATCGCCCGGCTGGGCAACGCGGGCCGCCGCGGAAATAGTCCTGAATGGCTTCGATAGGGAGCCGTCGTTGCTGTCGCTTCCCTTGACAGAGACATGCAACTCTTTGGCGAAGGCTGCATGAGCCAGCATCGCCACGAGAATCAGGGGGATTGCTTTCGCATCAGACATGACTCGTACCTTTGACCATCAACCCGTAAACGGGGATCGCCGCCGGCCGCACGACCACGGCCACCACGAATGCCGGAAAGCAGGATCCGCTCTGTTGGACGATCAGGCCGGTCACGAGCGGTGCGATCACACCGGACACGTTCACCGCCGGGTCAGTGCCGCCGCGCCAGCGCCAAACATCGCCGACCTTTGTACCGAATTGTACAACGACTCCAGGCCAAAGAGCTCGGCGGGCTGGTCTCGTCAGGGATTGGCGGCCGGCAAATCCCTCGCCGCTTTTTGACCTTGTTTTTGGCGTTTTGAAAACAATACCTCGTTTCGAGGGCCGAAAAGGCCTCGGGGTAGCGCCTGAGGTCCTGCGCGACAGCTCGCAGATTGCTGCGCGGCGACCGGACGCCAGGCGCCTTTGGACGGCATCTATGGCAACTCCGAAGGCCTGAATGCAAGGGCCACCGCCACCGCGGAGGCCGCCCCGATTGCGCTAAGCAAGAGTCACTCCCCAAAGTAAGACAGTTTCGAACGAAGAAAGAACAGGCCTCTAAATCGCTGCCCGCGGGCACTTTACTCACAACATCGGCCGGTTTTTGCGGGCTATCCGGAAACTGGCCGCCCACCGTGCGCCCGTTACGCGATTGTAATCCGGGGGCTATAGAATAAATAGCTTCCATGCTCCGACTCCTGCTTCTCCTTCTGCCGGCCCTGCTGCACGCGGCCGCCGGCTTCCAGATTTACGCCATCGACGTGGAGGGCGGCAAGTCCACCCTCTACGTTTCCCCTTCCGGCCAATCGATGCTGGTGGATACCGGCTACGCCGGGTACGGCGGCCGCGACGCGAAGCGCATTCTCGAGGCGGCTCACGCGGCCGGAATTCAGCAGATCGATTACCTCGTGATCAGCCACTATCATCACGATCACGTGGGCGGCGTGCCGCAACTGGCGGCGCTGATTCCGATCCGCAATTTCGTGGACCACGGCCAGAACTTCGAGAGCATCAAGGATAACGGAGACGTCTACAGCGCCTACGTGAAGGCTCGCAAGATGGGCAACCATATCGAAGTCAAGGCCGGCGATAGCATCCCGATCGAAGGCCTGCGCGTGGATATCGTGACGGCTTCGGGAGTGGCCATGGCCAAATCCCTCGATAAGGGCGGACAGCCCAATCCAACCTGCAAGATGTACACGCCGATCGACCCGGATAAGGGCGAGAACTCGCGCTCCATCGGGATGGTGATCCAATACGGCAGCTTCCGCGTGGTGGATCTGGGCGACCTTTACTGGAACCAGGAACACGACCTGGCCTGCCCCAATAACAAACTGGGCACGGTGGATGTCTACATGACCACGCATCACGGCAAGAAGAGCTCGGGCTCGCCGCAGATGGTTTGGGCGCTCCATCCGAAGGTGGCGATCATGAACAACGGCCCTTCGACGGGCGGATCCGAGCAGGCCTGGCAGACCATCCACGATTCCCCGGGCCTGCTGGATCTCTGGCAGCTCCACTACGCCACCAAGAACGACCGCAAGCACAACGTGGACCAGCGGTTCATCGCCAACACCAAGGAACGCGACTGCCCCGGCGACTGGATCCGCGTGGTCGCCGAGGCGGACGGCTCGTTCACCGTGCGCAACGTGCGGACCGGATTCGAGAGGAGCTACCGCCCGGGAGAAACAGCAGGAAGCGCCCAATGACCGTGGGCGGACCAATCGGGCTGTACATGGCAATTTTTTTTTGATTCTCCACGCAGTCCAGGCACAGCACGGCACAAGGGCCGGGCGCGTTCGGATCGGCGAAGCGCACCGAGGGGTTTTCGACTCCGGTATGCACGAAACGAACGCCTGGCGCCCTCTCAAGCAGCAGGGCTTGAAAAGGATACTCGAGCTGATTCTCGGAGCTGTCGATTCCCACCATCCGGCAACCCGAGCGGGCCGTCAGCTCCACCGACTGCCAGTAGGAGGTCTGATTGTTCATGCCTCGGATGTCGGCGAAGTATTGGGACTCGCGCGAAGTGGCGAAGACGTTGTTGGGTCCTTTCAACGGCCGGAGCCAGTTCTCGGTCGCCGGCAGCCGGGCAAGGCTGAACAAGAGCAGGCCAATCGCAATCGCGGCCGCCCGCGGTCTGATTTTGCCGAGGAAGACACCGGCGATGGGCGCGGCAACCACCAACGGCCCCAGCAGGTAGCGGGCATCCCACGGGTACCAGCGCGCATAGAAACAAAAGAGCAGGAAACCGCACAGAATGGAGGCCGCATAGATCAACCAGCGCCGGTCCTGACGCCGCCCGGCCAGCCACACCGCGAACATCACGGCGGCAATCAGCAGGAGCAGGTGCCAGCGATTGTTGGCGTTGGCCTCGTGCCGCGTGTTGACCGGCGGCGCATAGCGGCTCATGCGCACCGCGTTCGCCGGGTCCCGCGGGTCGATATGAAGGCGCCGGTGCAGATCCATCACCAGGCGATACACGCCCTGGTTCCAGCGCTCGCTGCTGGAACCGAGCTGGTCGGAGAGATTCAACAGCAGGTTGGAGACGGTGGTCTTCCAGCCCAATTGCTCGTTACGGTACCGGTAGAGTCCATTGGCAAACGGAGAATCGAAACCGAACGGCGATCCGCTCACTTCGAGGTTGCGAATATACAGCGGCGCGTTCACCAGCAGGATCCCGAAAGCGGCCCAGGCAGGCACGAAGCGCCAGCGCCGCCATCGGTTCCCCGCCCTATCGCACAGAAACATGCCCGCCATCAGAGGCGGCGCGAAAAGGTACGCCGTCCCCTTTGTGAACACCGCCAGCCCCAGCGATAGGCCCAGAAACAGCCAGTCGCGGCGCACCGCGAAATAGACCATCGACACCAGCCAGAAAGCCGCCAGGCATTCGTTCTTGGCGCTGGATGCCTGGAGGATCGCGCTGGGCAAGGTGGCGCAAAACAGCGCCGCGAACGCCTGACTCCGCGAATCCGCTCCGAGCGCGGCCGCAATCGCTGTGACACCCAGGATGGATGCGGCGAAGCTTGCCCAACTCACCAGGTTGACGAAATGGTCCCCGCCGGACAGCACGTACAGGTGGAGCATGAAGTACTCGGCAAGAGGCGGTAAATCGATCTGGTTCACATAGGGGGTCGGGAAAAGGCCGACGCTCCCCGATTGCGCCCAATAGACGATCCGCGGCAGGTGATACCCGAGGACATCGTGGCTGTTGGGAGGGCTGAACCAGGCTGCGACGGCCACCAGTCCGGCGATCCAAAGGATGCCTGCCGCGATCAGGGCCTCCCATAGCTTGATGGCAAACCGGTGGAAATGCGGAGGGCGGAGGTAAAAGAAAAGCAGGCCTCCTGTGCCGATCGCCAGCCACGCGGCCGCCAACGGAACGGGGCGGAGAAGCTGGAACGCGCCCAGCAGTTCGGTGAGCAAGGCCGTAATTGCGCCTGCGAGCACGCACCCGCGCAGCAGAAAATCCCGCAAGGCGCATTATACGCAATCGACAGCCGCGAAACCAAGGCTAACGAGGCGGCGGAGGCCGCGGAGGCCGCGGCGAGCTACGGCGACGCGTGACTGCCCGGCCGCGGCGGCGCGGGACTGCGCCGGATTGCGGCGACGCGTGACTGTGCCAGGCTGCGGCGGCGCCAAGGCTACGACGGGGACTGGGTGCGGGTGGTGGCCGCGGCGGCGGGCTGTGGCGGCGCGAGGCTGCGCCGGGCTGCGACGGCGCGCGACTGCGCCGGGCTGCGACGACGCGCGACTGCGAAGGGCTGTGGCGGCGCACGACTGCGCCGGGCCGCGGCGACGCACGGCGGCGCCAAGGCTGCGACGGGGACCGGGTGCGGGTGGTGGCCGCGGCGGCGCGAGACTGAGCCGGCTACGGCGAGGACTGAGTGGTGGCTGCGGAAGCTGTGGCCGGCGGCTGTGGCGGCGCGGGACTGGGGCAGTGTGGGGTACGGCGCCCGCGACGGGGAATGGGTGCGATGGTGGGCTTCGGATGGGTTCAGTAAGAGCTACGGCAGGACGGCCACTGGTTGACGAATCTGCGTTAACCATTGGCTAACTGGAATCGCTCCGCCACCCGCCTTATATTTCTAGCAAGATGCCAGCCGTGTCTCTTTCCAAACCAGCGGCAAGTCCGCGACCCGAAATCCGGCCCCTGATACCGGACCGCATTGAAGACCTGGGAATTCCCCGCGCAATGGTAAGCGATCTGATTCTGCGGTACTTGTGGCTGCACGGCACGGCCTCGCTTGCGGCCCTGAACCGGACCCTGAAGCTTTCCTTCCCGGTGGTCGAGACCATGTTCCACCAGTTCCGGCAACAGCAGTTGCTGGAAGTAAAGGGGATGGTAGGCAACGACTACTCGTTCTCGCTCTCGGCGGCGGGCCGGGCGATGGCCGAGTCCCGCAGCCAGGTTAGCCTGTACGTGGGCGCGGCGCCGGTTTCGATCCGCCAGTATCACGAGGTGGTGAAGGCCCAGTCCGCCCAGGTGCGGCTCAGCCGCGACAGCCTGCGGCAGGCCTTCCATGACCTGGTACTGCCGGATGGGCTGCTCGACCAACTCGGCCCGGCGTTGATCGGGAACCAATCGCTTTTCCTTTACGGCGGCACCGGCAATGGGAAAACCAGCATCGCCGAGCGCATCCTGCGGATCTACCATGACCACGTGCTGATCCCCTACGCGGTGGAGGTGGACGGCCACATCGTCTCGATCTTCGATCCGGTGGTGCATCGGACGGTGGCCAGCGACGACGAGCTGCTGGACCCCCGGTGGGTGCTGTGCGAGCGTCCCTGCCTCACCGTGGGCGGGGAACTTTCCGCCCCGATGCTGGAATTACGAGTGGACGAGACTACGCGTGTGTTTATCGCTCCGGTCCAGTTGAAGGCCAATAACGGCATCATGATCATCGACGATTTTGGCCGCCAGATGCTTTCGCCGCGCGACTTGCTGAACCGCTGGATCGTGCCGCTGGACCGCAGAGTGGATTATCTGACGCTGGCCTCGGGCATGAAGTTCGGCGTGCCGTTCGAGCTGATGGTGGTTTTTTCGACGAACCTGGACCCGCACGACCTGGCGGACGAGGCGTTTCTGCGGCGCATTCAGAGCAAGGTGCTGTTGGAGGACGTGACCGCCGACATATTCGACCAGATCTTCGACCGCGTGATGGAGGCGCACCGGACGCCCAGCGAAGCGGGTTGCGCGGAGTACTTGCGGTCGCGCTGCCTGGCGAACGTGCCAAGAGGGCTGCACGCCTGTTACCCGGGAGATATCTACAAGCTGGTGAAGGCGATCAGCGAGTATGAAGGCCAGCCGGTCAGGATGACCCGCGCGACGATCGATCGCGCCGTGGCGCTGTACTTCGCGCGGCCCGGCGGGGAGTGAAGCATGGGAGCCGACGGCTTTCGCGAATATCTGGAGGCGCTCCCGGAAGAATTGCTGGAGCACGTCAGCGAGGATTACGTGTGGCTGGCGCGCCTCGGCTTTCGCGAAAAGTGCGGGGCGGAATTCCTGCGCCGGAGAGAGTGCTGCCGCGAGGAGTGCCTGCGGCGCGGGCGTCCCGGCATTTACCGGCTGGCCGAGTGGTCCGTGGCGGCATAGGCCGCGGCGCGTTTGGAAACTGCCAGGAAGCAACCAGTTCAATCGCCGCCGCCCGCTGCTCCCTGGCGAGGGCACCCCGGAGGGAGCGGTCGGCATAGTTGTTTCGGAACAGGTTCTCACTGTACGCGGTTGCGCAGCACCCCAATCCCCTCGATCTCCACTGCCACCACGTCGCCCGGCGAGAGCTTGCGGGTGCTGCCGGGGGTTCCGGTGTAGATAATGTCTCCGGGAAGCAAAGTTACCCAGCCGCTCACCCAGCTTACGATCGCGGCGCAATCGAAAACCAGATCGGCGGTGGATTGTTTCTGCACCACTTCGCCATTGAGGCGGGTCTGGAGCAGCAGATTGCCGTAATCGAGGCCGGTTACGATGGCGGGGCCGAGGGGAGCGAAGGTGTCGGAACCTTTGGCGCGCCACCATTGCAGATCCTTGCCGGCGCCGTGCTGCCAGTTGCGCTCGCTCACGTCGTTGCCGCAGGTCACGCCGAAGATGGCGTCGCGCGCCTCGCCGGGCGTGGCGTTCTTCACGGGCTTGCCGATCACCGCCACCAGTTCCCCTTCGTAGTGCACATCCGTCGAGTCGCGCGGAAGCACGATCGGGCCTTCGGGATCCTGTAGCGCGGTGACCGGCTTGTAAAACATTTCGGGGTGCGCCGGCTGCGGGCGTCCGCCGAGATGGCTCTTATAATTCAACCCGACCGCCAGGATCTTGCCGGGCTGCGCGGGGCACAGGAGCCGGACTTCCGATAACCGGTGAGTGGCGCCCGACTCGGTGTGGCGGCCGAACAGATCGCCCGAGATGACGCGAACGATATCGCCGTCGAGGATGCCGTACCCGTCGCCAGAGGGGGAGTGAAAGCGGATGTACTTGGTCACGACGGTTATTGTATCCGGGTTCGCTATTGCAGCGCGGCTACAATCAGCGGCGTGGAGGTGGGCTGCGGCGCGCCGCCTTCGCTTTCGAGCGTGACCGCCACGGCGCCGGTGGCGCGGACGTCCAACGGGCCGCGCTGGATGTGCATCGCCGTGCCATCCGCTTGGGATTGGAACAAGCCGGCGGGAACCGGTTGGCCGGCTTTGGGAATCACCCACATCTCGTAAGCCTTGCCGGAGGGAGCCGGCGGCAGATTGGAGGCGATCAGCAGCACGCCTTGTTGGGCGTTGACGAAAACTTTTCCCTTGGGTGGCGCGGCTGGGCCGGCGCCGAAGGTGGTCACGGTTGTGTCGGGACCGCTGAGAATGGCGAAGGCTTCGTTGAGGCGGGTCAACTCGATGGTCTGGCGGCGAATCTGGTCGCGCAGGGCGGCAGACTCCTGGGCGTATTGGTTTTCGCGTCCGCTGAAGTAGATCGCCGCGAAGCAAGCGAGCACCGCCGTCGCCACGGCTAGAAGGGTCCAGCCCAAACGGCGTGGTTCGTATCCGGTGGAAGCCAGAATCCGCCGCCGCAGTTTGGGCGACGGCGCCGCGGGAGCCACGGCAGCCCCAACCAGCGCCGTCAATTCGATCGCCTTGCGCATTTCCGCCATACAGACTTCGCATCCGCGGTTGAGATGCTCGCGGATCTCGCTCCTCTCCGGCTCGTCGGCCAGCCCGAGCCCAAAAAGTTCGTAATGATCGCGGAGTTCCGGGCAGTTCATGCGGGCACCGCCGTTCCCAGTTCATCGCGCAGGCTTCGGAGGGCCGTGCGCACCCAAGTCTTCACGGTGCCGAGCGGCTGGCCCATGCGCTCGGCCATCTCGCTTTGCGAGAGGCCTTCGAAGTACGCCAGCTCAATGGCCTGGCGCTGATGCGGGGACAGCTTGTCCATGGCCGCCTTGACACGCCGGATCCGGTCGGAGTTGAGAATGCCTTGTTCCATGTCGCTCGAGAGCGCGGGATGAATGGTCTCTTCGAGATCCATGGCGTTGCGCTCGCGGCCGCCGGCGGAGCGCAAATAATCGATGGCCCGATTACGCGCGACCGCCAGCAGCCAAGGCCCGATGGATCCTTTGCCGGCTTCAAAGCCTTGGACGCGGTTCCAGACACGCAGGAAGGTTTCCTGCACCAGATCCTCGGCGATGCCCGTGTCGCGCACCACGCGCAGGATCAACGAGAAGACCAGGCGGCCGTAGCGGTCGTAGAGGTCCGCAAGCGCCTGAGGATCGCGGCGCTGGAGGCGGAGGACCAAGTCTCCATCGCCTTCGGCAACGCGGAGCGCCAGCAGTAGGGGAAGAAGCATCATCGAGGCCGTCTTATTGTATATACGAGAGGAACGTGCAATCAAGTTTGCGGCCGGCCGAAGAAAAGCGGGACCGCGCCGATGCGCCGATGCGGCGTTGGGGCGTGGAGGCGCGGGAGAAAAGCGGACGCGGAGGCGCGGAGACGCGGAGAAAAACGCGCAGAAGAGCTTCTGGGAAGGCGCTATCCTTCATCGGTGACGCTCTCGGCGGACCACTCCGCGAGTTTTTCTCCGCGCTTCCCCGGCGTCGCCGCGCTCGGCGCCAAGAGTTTTCTCCGTCCTTGGAACGGCGCCTCCCTCGGCACTGGGGCTCCGGCGTGAGGCGGCGTGTCCGCCGCGCACCGCTCACCTTCCTCACTCTCCGCCGCGCCGCGCCTCCGCGTCAAGAATTTTCCTCGTCTATGAACGGCGGCGCGCGCCGGGGCTCCGCGGCAAAGCGGCGTGTCCGCGGTAACGCTCGCCTTCCTCGTTCTCCGCCGGGCGCTGAGCCTCGCGCCGAACATCTCTCACGAAGTTCTTCTTCGCGAATTTTCTCCGCGTCTCCGCGCCTCCGCGTCGCGTGTTGGCTCCCCGCGACGCGAAAGTGAACGATTCGTGGCGCGCCGCGCATTTTTTTCTTGACTTTCTTCGCGAACAACTTTATATATGAATCACATTGCGATTTTCGAATCGCAAAATTTGATGTTAGGGAGAATCAATCGATGAAGAGTGCAACCAAGAAAGCCGCCCCGAAGAAGAAAGCTCCAGCGAAGAAAAAGAAGTAGCAGGGCGCGCCCCAAAGGGGCTACAAAATGTTTTGAACTCCAAGGCCCCGGTTTTCCGGGGCCTTTTTCATTTTCAGGCCTCTCCTCCCCGTCCTCCCTCCGCTTCCTTCCGCTGCAGCAGCACCCGGAAGGTCTCTCCCATGCCGAACAGCAGCGTCTTGAGCTGCATGCGGCGGCGGATCTCCTCGGCGGAGCCGGCGGCTTCCAAGGCCTGGGCGAACTGGTCGCCTTCGCCCGCATCGAGCAGCGTGCGCGCCAGCGTTTCGAAGCGCAACGTGCGCAATCCGCAGCGCGCCCCGTGCTCTTCGAGCGCGGTGAAGTTGACGTGCGCGGTGATGTCGCGCTCTCCGGGACGCTCCAGCACGTTCTCCCGCGCGGTGTGGCGGTGGTAGCCCATGAGCGTGCCGGCGGGGAAGCGCACGGATTCGGCGCGCGTATAGCCGTAATCGACGGTGAGCACGAAGCCCGACGCGAGCGCGCGGCCGATCCGCTCCATCCAGGCGAGCGCATCCAGATTCACTTCGTACCAGCGCCCCTCTTCGGGCGGCGGGAAGTAGCGCAGAAGGTAATCGGCCACGCGCTCGGAGACCGGGCCGCCCTCGCGCCACACGAATGCGCCGGAATCGTCGAGCGCCACGCATTGCTCGCGAAAGGCGCCCTGGCGCCAGGCCGCCACATCGACCGGCAGCGCGTCGAAGAACTCGTTCGAAAAGACCACGCCGGTGAAGCGGGCGGGCAGCTCGCCGGAATCCAGATCCAGCGGAAGGTAACGCCACTCGGAGAAAGCCTCGGCCATTTCCGCGCGGCCGGCGCCGATTTCGACCACGGTGAAGTCGCGTGGCTGGCCCATCTCGCGGTAGAGCTGGCGGATGCGCGCGGCCATCAGGATGCCGAACACGGGCTGGATCTGCTCGGCGGTGAAGAAATCGCCGGCCTTTCCGAACGGGTCGGGGTGCCCGCTGGGCCCGCGCCCGCCTAGCCCGCGCGCGCCTAGCCCGCGCGCGCCGCGGTAGTAGCCGGCGCCGGGCGCATACAGCGCGACTTCCATGAAGCGATGGAAAGAGACGAGCCCCGAGCGGCGGATCTCGGCGGCCAGCAGATCGGCGGCGGTCATCGGCGGGATTCCCGGCTTTGCGGCGTGCGGAGGAACATCTCCACCAGGTAATCGTGCATGCAATCGTAGAGATAGCGCTGAAACGTCCAGGGGAATTGCGGGTGCTCGATGTCGCGCGCGTGAAGCGGCGCGTAATACGTGTGCATGTCCGGGACGGGCTGTTTCAACTCGATCACCAGCTCGATGGCGCCGTGATTCTCGCGGGCGGAGAAGCGCAGCAGGGCGTGATCGTAGCGGCCGATTTCCGCCCAGACCTTTTCCAGAGCCGTCACGGACCTATGCTAGCGTGAAATCAAGGATGGCGCTGCCCGGCACAATTCGCGTGAAGCTCAGCTCGGAAAACGCGGAGGCGATTTCCATTACGCCGGTGGTGGTGAGGGAACTGCCGGTGCGCGAGCTGGTGGAGCACATGCTTGGCGTCGCCGGCAAGGACGAGCCGCGCATCCGCGAGATGCTGCTGCGCGGGACGCTGGTGAGCGGAGCGTCGCGATTCCGCTGGGCCGGATGGGAGGCCGAACCGGAAAGCCTGCGCGCGCTGCTGGCCACCTTCCCCGATGCCGAGCCGGAGCGGCCGTTCGGCGCGAGCCGCTGCGTGCGGGCCGTGTTGCGCGGCGGGCGGCAAGCCATCGAGCTGCCGCGCGAAGCCCTGATGCGCAAATCCCTTTTCCAGCGGACCAGTTTCTGGGAGACGTTCCTGGCGGTGGTGGCGGAAGCGCGCTCGGACTACGCGGGCTACTCCTACCGCGACCGCGCCGACCGCTACTGGCGAGAGTTCACCGTGGCCGAGACGGAGAGAGTGCGCACGGCGGCCCAGGCGGTGAAGTTCAGCACCCTGCGGGACCGCATCCAATCGGTGGGTTTCGCCGGCGCGGAACTGTTCGTCACTCGCTGAAACCGTGCGTTCACCGCAAGCCTCTTTGACGCAGAGGCGCGGAGACGCGGAGAAGGCAATTCTAATGTTTGCTTCTCCGCGTCCCGCGAGCATCTGCCGGAGTTTTCCCCTTCCGCCCAGCACGATTGTGAGCCACGGCAGCACGGATGATTTTTTCAGGGCGCGCTCATTGACTCTGCCGCCCTCGTAGAGATCAATCGCTCGCCATCTATTGCCTTCAAGGCCGGCGTCGAAGAGCTTGTCCGGATCTGGAAGGCTTGCGCCCTGAGAAAAGGTCGGTTTTACCTTATCCTTGTGAGCGTTGGCCACGCAGATTAGTCCATCGTGAGACCAACACGGGGGTGCCCATCCATTTCCATTCCTCGATGATCTCGGGGTCGGCATCATGAATGACCTTGCGAAGATTGGCAAGCATTTTGCCGCGCCAGTCCGTAAGGTCTGCGACTTGTTTGTCAATAAGTTCGGATAGTTTCATTGACGTTGCACACCACGCTGAAGGCGTCCTATCCTCAACTACCTCCGCGCTTCTGCGTCAAGGATTTGGTCCCCGTTGAGACCAAGCTGGCTACTCCTCCGGCAGCTCCCCGGTATCTTCGGCGCGGTTCTCGAACTTGGTCTGCGAGTGGAGGAAGACCAGATTCACCGTGCCCACGGGACCGTTGCGCTGCTTGGCGACGATCAACTCGGCGAGGCCGCGCAGATCTTCGCGATCCTTATGGTAGACCTCCTCGCGGAAGATGAAGCCGACCACGTCGGCATCCTGCTCGATGCTGCCGCTCTCGCGAAGGTCGCTGAGCTGCGGCCGGTGATCGCCCTGACGGGTTTCGACGGCGCGGTTAAGCTGGGAGAGCACCATCATGGGAAGGTTCAGCTCCTTGGCCATCAGCTTCATGCCGCGGGAAAGCGCGCTGACTTCCTGGGTGCGATTTTCGAAGCCGCGCACGCTCATCAACTGGAGATAGTCCACGATCACCAGGCCGATTCTCTCGTTGCCGCGTTCAGCCTGCAGGCGGCGCAGCTTGGCGTGCATGTCCATTAGGTGCAGGCCGGCCGTGTCGTCGATGAAAAGCGGCGCGTCCGCCAATTCGGTCAGGCTGCGGTTGAGCTTGCGGCGTTCGTCGGCCGTGAGGTAGCCGGCGCGGAATCGCTGGCTGTCCACGCGCGCGGCGGCGCACACCATGCGGGTGAGCAGCGACTCGCGCGACATTTCGAGCGAGAAGATGGCTACCGTCTTTTTCGGCGGCACGAGCACGGCGTGCTGAGCGATATTCAAGGCCAGGGCGGTTTTGCCCATGGACGGGCGGGCCGCAATGATAATCAGGTCGCCGCCGTGCATTCCGCCGGTCATTTCGTCGAACTTGGCGAATCCGGTGCTGATGCCCTTGATGCGCTTGCTGGGATCGAGGAAGGCGTTGATGCCTCCCTCATAGCTTTCCAGGATCTGGCCGGCATGCAGGAGGCCGGATTTGACGCGGGCTTCGCCCAACCTCAGCAGAGTCTCTTCGGCGCCCGCTAGAATATCGTTGGGTTCCTCCTCGCCCATCAGGGCGCGGTTCATCATGTGCTGCCCGGTGAAAACGATACGGCGCAGCACGGCTTTGTCCTTGACGATGCGGATGTAGCTGTCGACGTTGGGGATCTGCGGCAATCCGTCGTCGAGCGAAACCAGGTAGCTGAGGCCGCCGCAAGCCTCCAGCTCGTTGAACTTCATGAGCTCGTTGGCCACGGTGATGCGATCGATGCGCTCGCCGCGCTCCTGCAGTTCGCCCATCCGCTTGAAGACGCGGCGGTGCTTTTCGAGGCTGAAGTCGTCGGCCTCCAGCGTGCCGGCGGACTGAATGTAGAGGGCGTCGTCGAGCAGGATGGAGCCGAGCACGAAACGCTCGGCATCGATATTGGTGGGTAACCCCTTCTCGGTGGCTTCGGGTGCTGACATGACCAATGACCTAGATTAGCGCCGCGGGCAGCCGGCGTGCGAATAAAAAACGGCTCCTCCTTTTGAACGGTTTACCCTTCGGATAAAACGCGGCGGCGAGCGGTGGCCCGGTGTGGCTCCGAAGTGCTTTGCGCTCATAGGCTGCGAGTCGCTTTCCCGCAACCTTTATATAGTATGCACAGAATTTCCACAAGGGAAGCGGGAAGGCGGGCAGAGGAGGGCAGAGGAGGGCGAGGAGGGCGGAGGGCGTCGGAGGGCCCGGAGGGCCCCCGGAGTAGGATTTCCTCGGCCCGGCGGGGTAGAATCAAAAGAGCAGCAAATGTCGGGGCGTAGCGCAGCCTGGTAGCGCACCTGCCTTGGGCGCAGGGGGTCGGGCGTTCAAATCGCCCCGCCCCGACCAATGTTTTCAATGGATTCCGGCGAATTTGCTAGCTGCGGCTAATTCCTGATGTAGTCAAATTCCGTAGCTATTGGTTCTTTCCGGTTTGAACACGGGCATCGGGGGGCGGCCGAACTGCCGCCTCGCGGGGCATCCGAAGCTTTAGGTCCGCAATAGATAAGGTCCTCCCCTAATCCGATCTTGGCACGGAGCGGTCGTAGGCTTCGCCGCTCTTAGAAAAGATTTTACTGAAAACAAAGGCGGTTATCTACTACAGAAAAATCTTTGAATACGTGAACCGACTTGACTGAGGGCTTACCAACGAGCGCTCGGCTTCCGCATGAGCTACACCGGCACCCATCCTGGGCGCCCTCGCCTATGATCAAAAAAGCCGCGGGGAAAAGGTTCATGGGATCGCCCAGGTTCACCCGGCGGAGGGAATTGTCACGGGCGCAGCCTATCTGGATAGATCTTTCCGGTGATGCTAGGGGTAAATTCCAAAACAACGAAATGGCCTGTGAAGAATCCGGCTGGATCCGCCTCACGCACACCTGGCGCCGAACCCTGAATGTCGCGCTTCCTGTTAGACTTCCCTTCTACGGTACGAAGCAATACGCACTTCACGAACGTTGGGGCGAACTGTATGCCATCGGTCGACGAAGGGCGAGAACGCATGGAACACGAACACAACCACGAGGCCATTCGCCAGCGACTCGCGGCTGGACCCCACCACAGCTATCTCAGGGATTGGGTCTATGGCGGAATGGACGGCACCGCCACGACATTCGCGATCGTCTCGGGAGTCGTTGGGGCGCACCTGTCTTCACGTGTCATCCTGATCCTCGGCGCCGCAAACTTGATCGCGGACGGTTTCGCGATGGCGGCAGGCAACTATCTGGCTACTCGATCCGAGCACGAGGAGTTCCGCCAAGCCGAAGCCGTTGAGCGCCGGCACATCGAGGTCTCTCCGGATGGTGAACGGGAAGAGGTAGGCGAGATTCTGCGGGGACTCGGGATTGTGGGCGATCTGCTCGACCAGGCCGTCGCGGCGATCACGTCGGACCGTGATCGCTGGGTGCGCATGATGCTCCGCTACGAATACGGACTGCCGGCTGCGGTGCGTTCGCCGTGGCGGGCTGCCGGATCGACGTTTTCGGCCTTTCTTCTTTGCGGTGTTGTCCCGCTTGTTCCATTCGTCGCAGGCCTCAAGAGCGCTTTCTGGGTAGCTTCGACGGCAACCAGCCTGCTGTTCGTCTTGATCGGCGCACTCAAGAGTCGATGGTCGATCCGGCCATGGTGGCAGTCCGGCATTGAGACTCTTGTGATTGGCGGCGGTGCTGCCGCGGTGGCGTATGCGATCGGGGCATGGCTTCGCGATCTCACCGGTTGATCCGTGGCGGAATAATCCGGGATTGCGTACGAAACGCCGGGATCGGCCCGCCAGGCAGCCGCAGGAGACCGAGGCAGCCGTCCACCAGCTCGCTGCCACGCACCGCGCGCCAGGCGGCGCGCCGCTAGGTGGATGGAAGCTCTCCGCCCGCGGCGGACCCTGGCCGCCGCCTACAGCGCAGCGGGCCGGACGCCGGGCTGAAACCGCAGGACTGGTTCGGCCTGGCGGCCAGCAGTGGCGCCGGGCAGCGATCGGGGAAGCCGATTGTGGTTCCGGAGGCTGAAGGATCGCTGAGGAACCGAGGGGGCCGGCGTAATGACATTGACGCCTCGCGCGCGAGCGTTGCCGCCAGTGTTGCCCATTGGCCCAGGAAAGCTCCCTGGTGCTACAGTGTCGGATTGAGGATTGGAGGTGTCATGCGCAACCTTTCGCTCACATTAGCGGTTCTCCTTCCGCAAATGGCTCTCGCCCAGTTGTCTCCTCAGGCGACCTGGGCAACCCACGCGGCCAACGAGTACCAGATCTTCCCCAACATCACCTACTCGGTAAACAGCAACTACGAATCCAAGCTGGACATCTACAAGCGGCGCGACACCACCGGCCCGCAACCCACCCTCATCTGGATTCACGGCGGCGGCTGGACCGGGGGATCGAAGGAAACCGCTGTTATGTCGCTGATGCCGTGGCTTGAAATGGGGTGGAATGTCGTCAACGTCGAATACCGGCTGGCGCGCGTCTCGCTGGCGCCCGCCGCGGTGGAGGATTGTCTATGCGCCTTGCGCTTCATTGCGGCGCAGGCCAGGACCTACGATATCGACACCAGCAGACTGGTGGTCAGCGGCGATTCGGCCGGCGGCCACCTGGCGCTGACCACCGGGATGATTCCCGAATCCGCGGGTCTCGACCGGCAGTGCCCCGGAGCACCTCTGCCAAACGTGGCGGCGATCATCGACTGGTACGGCATTGCCGACGTTGGCGACCTCCTCGACGGGCCTAATCGCAAGTCGTATGCGGTGGCGTGGTTGGGCAGCCAGCCGAACCGTGAGGAGATTGCCCGCCGCGTGTCGCCGCTGACCTATGTGCGCTCCGGGCTGCCGCCGATTCTCTCGATCCAGGGCGACGCCGACCCCACCGTTCCCTACAGCCACTCCGTGCGGTTGCAGGAGGCGCTCGAGAAGGCCGGTGTGGCCCACCAGTTGGTGACCATCCCGGAAGGGAAACACGGGAACTTCACGCCGGAGGAGCGGACCAAAATCTACGTGGCCATACGCGAATTCTTGGCTCGAAACGGATTGGCCAGCAAGTAGGGAAGCCGGCCCGGTACCATTTCGCGAATGACGTTCAGTGGGGCGCCCGTCTCGCCGGGAAAGGCGCGCTCGCCGGTGAGCAACTTGTACAACAGGCATCCGAAGGCCCAGATATCCGTCCGCTTGTCGACCTCTCTTCCGCGCGCCTGCTCCGGACTCATGTAGCCGGGTGTGCCGGCAATGTGTCCGGCGAGAGTCTCTACGGCCGTCACGGTCGCTGCTTGCGAGAGATCCTGGTTCTGCTCCAGTCCCCAGATCGCTTTCGCCAGGCCGAAGTCCAGCACCTTCACTGCGCAACCACCATCTCGGTCCGGCGACCCTCCTCCAGGATCGACGGCACGGGCGAGGCCGGGCGAGACGATCGTGCTCTGCTCTCGATCGGCGGCACGCGCGAGGGTTATCGCATCGAGGGCCGGCCGCAGGCCACCGGCTCGCTTGCGGACGTCTACATGGCGACCGCCGGCTACTTTGAGACTATGGGCATCCCTCGCGTGGCCGGCCGCGATTTCGCCGCGGAACCCGCCGGCGCGCCCAAAGCCGCCGTCATCAACGAGGCCTTAGCGCAACGGCTATTTCAGAACGAGGACGCCATCGGCCGGCGCATCACCGGCGGCGGCGCGACCTACCAGATCGTCGGCGTGGTGAAGAACACCAAGTCCCGGACCCTTGGTGAGGAAGTCCGGCCTATTCTCTACCGCTCCCTGGAGCAGGACATCGGCCGTGAACCATCCTTCCTGGGATATACGCTGCTGGTCCGCAGCGCCGGCAACTCCGCGGGGCTGGCGCGCGCCGTCGAGCGCGAGATCCACTCGCTCGATCCCACCCTGGCCGTTTTCAATACCGAAACCATGGAGGAACACCTCCGCAACGCGCTCTTCCTGCCGCGCCTGGCCGGCGCGCTGTTCGGCATCATCGGCGTGGTCGGCCTGTTGCTGGCGGCGGTCGGACTGTATGGAGTGATGAGTTACACGGTGAGCCGGCGCACGCGGGAGATCGGCATCCGCCTGGCCTTGGGCGCCGGGAGCGGCGGAGTCCAGCGGCTGATCGTCCGCCAGGGCATGCTGCTGACAGGGATCGCCCTGGTGCTGGGTCTTGCGGCGGCGCTGGCGGTAGCGAAGCTCTCCACGGCGATCCTTTATGGCGTTCCGCCGCACGACCTGGTCACGTTCACCGCCGCGCCCCTGTTCCTGGCAGCCATCGCGTTTCTGGCGTGCTGGATCCCCTCGCGCCGCGCGGCCATGGTCGATCCGCTGACGGCTTTGCGTTACGAGTAGTCGCGCAGGATGCCGAAGGCTTCACGCACCTGAGCGGCAACGCCTGGCGCGCACCCAATCGCCGTGCCCTTGTCGATGGCCCGCGATCCATCCAGCGCAAAAAACAGGCCGCCGGCCTCTTCGATGATCAGCTTCAGGGCGGCCAGGTCCCAGACCTCGACTTTGGGTTCGAACCAAATTTCCGCTTTACCCGCCGCCAGCAGGCAGGCGTCCAGCGCGCCTCCGTACGACCGGACGGCCCAGCAACGCTGCATCAGGTCCATCACTCGCGGCAAGTGGGGGCGGGCCTGGATCAGGTGCAGACCATCGGGACTGAATACACAATCGCCGAGGGATGCGATGGCAGAGACCCGCAGGCGCTCCTCGTTCCCATACGAGCCGCTGCCGCGCGACGCCCAATACGTCTCGTTCAGCATGGGAAAATGCGCGACTCCGGCGAGCGACTCGCCGGCTTCTTCAAGTGCGACCAGGACGCACCAGAACCGGTTGCCGCGGACGAAATCGCGGGTGCCATCGATGGGGTCGATGATCCAGCGGCGGCCGCTAGAGCCGGCCTTGCTCGAGCCTTCTTCACCGAGGATGCCGTCGTCCGGGAACTCCAGCTCGATGGCTTCGCGGATGAGGCGCTCGTTCTCTTTGTCGGCAATGGTGACGGGCGATGCATCCGGTTTCGTCTCGACGCAAATGTCACCCGTGCGAATGCGCCTCGCGTTTTCACCAGCCACGGCGGCGATACGGCGGGCAAATTGGAGTTCTCGCTCGTAGTTCATCTTCTACCATGATGCCCGAAAGTGCCGGGCGCGTCGCAAGCGCGCCACAGGGTTTCCGGATGTTCCGGCCCCGCGGCCGACGTGGCGCAGGCACTCGTGCCTGCCGTGTCGAGACTCGTCTCGACAACCGCTTGCGATTGTGACGCAGTGTCGAAGACCGGCGTCGGCCTGAGTGCCGACGCGGCAGGCAGGATTGCCTGCGCCACGTCATGACGCCCGAACGCCTGTGAGAAATGCGTCTTAGGGCATGTCTTACGGCCGCTCGCCGCGCGCGATGCGGGCGGAGATCTCATCCACCACCGGGATCACATCGGCCGTACCGTCGATGATGTAGTGCGGGCCCTGGGCGGCCAGGCGCGCGCGGGCGGCGCCCATCCAGGTAGAGAGTTCGGACGGCGGCAGTTCTTCGAGCGCTTCTTTCGAGAGGCCGACTTCGTTGCCATGCCGCAGAACGGAAACCGCCCACATCCCGGCGGCGTGCGCTTCCGCGATGTCGGCCAGCGTATCGCCGATCTTGACAAAAGCCGACATCGGGTACACGCCGAGCTGCCTGGCCGCGTGGAAAGCCATCCAGGGCGCCGGACGGCCCTTGCCCACCTGGTCGGGGCATACCCAAAGATCCGGCGTGTAGCCGCCTTCGCCGGCCAGCCGGATCAGGTCCGTCATCATTCCCGTATCGAAGCCCGTGGTGTTGGCGATTTTGATGCCCCGCGAGCGCAGGTCCCTCACCACCTCGGGCACTCCGGGAATCACGTCGCAGTGCCGCTTCAGCACCTCCATCTGGAGCGGCGCGAACTCCTCGTACAGCTTGTCCAGGTCCTCGCGCGCCGCCTGGGATCCCTGGGCTTTCTCCCACCGCGCGCCGATGGAAGGTTCCTGGAGCATCGTCCAGATATGGTCCTTCTTGTGGGTGCCCATCGGCTTGCGGGCTTCCTGCTCGCTCACGGCCACTCCATGGCGGGCGAACAGCTCCACGAAGGCCACCACGGGCCCACGGCTGCCGTAGTCCAGCGTGGTGCCGGAAATGTCGAAGATCACGGCTTTGACGTTGCTGGGAAGTTGCGTCTCAATGCTCATCTTGTCTCCTGCTCTGTCTCCCGCTTTGTCTCCTGTGTCCCGGCCTACGGAATCAGGGCCACGCGCGGCGGGCGTTGGGTCTCCGCGTAGTCGAGCGCCTCATTCACGGCGCTCAAGGGGAAGCGCCGGCCCACCAGCTCTTCGAAGGGATACCGGTCGATTGCTTGGGATAGAAACGCCAGCGCGCTCTCCAGATTTTCCGGCGAGTAGTTGTAGACGCCCATTATGTGGATCATCCGCCGCACCAGTTGTTCGCCCGCCAACTCGACGGGGCGGCTGGGGAACGTGGCGCCGGCCATGACCAACCTGCCGCCCATGCGCAGCAGGCCGACACCGAGTTCGATGGACTCCGGGTAACCGGCCACTTCCAGGCCGATATCGGCTCCCCGGCCGGCGCTCAGTTCCCGCACGCGGGCGAGGATTTCGTTGGCGGGACGGGCGCTGTCCAGCGCTTCCGTGGCGCCGAACCGCAGGGCTTTGGCGCGCCGCCGGGCGTCCGGTTCGATGGCGATCACCTGCGCCGCGCCGCCGAGGGCCGCCATCGCGCAAGCCGTCTGGCCCAGCATTCCGGCTCCATGCACCACCACCACCTGGCCCGCGACCGGGCCGGCATACCGGAAGAGCGCCGCCACCGTCGCCGTCGCACAATTGGCGGGACTGGCGACCGCGTCCGAAAGGTTGCCGGGGACTCGGAAGATCGCGGTTCCCTCGGGCAAGTGGCAGTGCTCGGCCATGCCGCCGATCAGCGCCCGGCCGGGGACGATTGCTTCGTGGCCGAACTTCATCAGCTTCTCGCATTTCGGCCGCAAGCCGCGGCGGCAATAGAAGCACACGCCGCAGCTCCAGACCATGGACCAGGTGATCCGGTCTCCGATCGCCAGGGGCCGGCCGCGAAAGTCCGTCGCTCCGCGTGGACCCACGGCTTGAACCCGGGCCACCATCTCGTGTCCGAGCACGCTGGGCATCGGCGAGTGACGCCGGCCAAAGTAGGAATGCAGGTCGCTTCCACAGATCGTGGCGCAGAGGACCCTGGCCACGACCTCGCTTCCCTGGGGCTCGGGAATGGGGAACTGCTCCAGTTTCAACGGCTCCCCCACAGCGCGGAAGACCGCCGCCGTGGAAGTCGCAGAGGCAGGTTTGGAAGTAATCATTGGAGAGCTGCGAAGAGCCAGCATAAGGCATGGCACGCCGCAACGGGAATCGGTGGGTTCCCAGTACCAGCGGGCGTTACGCCGGCAGTCCGTAGCGGAACCTCGAAAGCGGCACAACTTGTGCCGTTCTGCCCCGTAACTGATTGATTCAAAAGACAGACGGTCCATCGAAAACCGCCCATATGGGCGTTAAGGGTTTCCGCCGCGGGCTGCTAGGCTGGATCTATGCCCGCACAAAAAACGCTGGTGGCGCTGGTGGACGGTCTCGGCCCGGAGTACATCGAGCGCAGCGAAATGCCCAACCTGAGGCGGCTCGTGGCGGGCGGGATATACAAGGTGGGCCGCTCGGTGATCCCTTCGGTGACCAACGTCAACAACGCCTCGGTGGTCACCGGGAGCTTTCCTTCGGAACACGGCATCGTCTCCAACTTCTACTTCGATCCGCACAGCGGGGAATCCGTGATGATGGAGAGCGCGGATTTCCTGCTGCGGCCGACCCTCTTCGAGCGGGCCGCCGAGGCCGGTCTCCGCCCCGCCCTGGTGACGGCCAAGAACAAGATCAAGACTCTGCTGGCGCGCGGAGGGGTCGAGGATCTGGGTGACGGAATGAGCGCAGCCTGGTTCGACTACGACGGCGACGGTAGGCCCGACCTCTACGTATCCAACCTGTGGAGCGACGCCGGACAACGCGTCGTTTCCCAAAAGAATCTGCAGCCGGGGGATGTCTGGCGCCGGCATGCCAAGGGCAATTCGCTGTATCAAAACCGTGGCGATGGGACGTTTGAGGAAAAAGGCGCGATGGAAGGCGTCGAAATGGGACGCTGGGCGTGGTCTTCCGACGGCATCGACTTCGACAACGACGGGACGCCGGAAATTCTCATTACCGCCGGCATGCTGACAAACGTGTCCGAGACGGATCTCGAAAGCTTCTTCTGGCGCAAGGTCGCGGCAGCCTCGCCGGAATCGGAAAAACCGGAGCCGACGTACGAGAATGGCTGGAACGCGCTCAGCCAGGCGGCGCATGAACGGTACAGCGAGGCTGGCCGGCAGCCGAACGTCTTCTATGTCCGGAGAGGGAGCCGCTATTACGACTTTTCCGGTGTGAGCGGTCTCGACTTCGCTGAAGACAGCCGGGCCTTTGCCGCGACCGATCTCGATGGCGACGGCAATCTGGACCTGCTGCTGAAGAGCAGGCTTGGCCCGCAAGTTCGCGTGTTCCGGAACCATTGTGGGACAGGACGGAAGTGCCTGGCAGTTCGCCTCCGTGGCGTGATATCAAACCGTGACGGCATCGGCGCGCGAGTCGAGGTCGATGGCAAGGTCAAGTTCCTGCAGGCGGGCTCGGGTTATCTGTCGCAACATACAAAACAGCTTCATTTCGGTTTGGGCCGCCAGCGACGCGTCGTCTTCCAATGTCTGCGGAGCCGCCGGGCCAAGCGGCTTTCGTCAATCGTCACCGCTAGCGGTCAGTGCCCGGCGGGCTCCGGCCGCATCGCCCGCCCGTTCGAGGAAAAGCCCCGGATCGCGCGCGGCCTGGGTGGTGCGAGGGTCCGCCGCGCCATACTCGCGTTCGCGCCGCGCCAGGCCTTCTTCGTAGACACGGCGCAGCATCGCGGTGCCGGGCTGGCAGGCCAGCGCTACGAAAGTGAGGGCCATCCACAGGCACCACAGGGCAGTATCCAAACGACAGTCGAGCGCAGTGATGATAGAATACCTCAGTGGTCGGTGGGGGATGCGTTCAGTACGGGTAGCCGGGTTGCTGCTTACGGTGCTTTTTCCGCTTGCCGGGGCGGTTCCAAGGAAATTGCCGGATGGTTACACCCGCCGTGTTTGGCAGATGCAGGACGGCCTGCCGGAGAATACCGTCCAGGCATTCGCGCAGACTCCCGACCACTATTTGTGGATTGGAACCAGCGGCGGCCTGGTGCGCTTCGACGGCGCGCGCTTCGTGCTCTTCGACCGCGATAACACCGCGCTGATCCGCCAGGACAGCATCTTTTGCCTTACCGCCGGACGCGACGGCAGCCTGTGGGCGGGCACCGACGGCATGGGGCTGCTGCGCTACCACAACGGTGTTTTTCGCGCTTACTCAGCCGGCCAGGGACTGACCAACGAATTTGTGCGCGCCGTGCGGGAAGATCGCAACGGCACGCTGTGGGTGGGCACTGACGACGGATTATTCCGGATGGAAGGCGACCGGCTGCACCGCGCCGATGGAACCGGCAGGATCCCGGCACTCGCGGTACATTCCATCTACGAAGACCGCTCCGGCAACCTGTGGGTGGGTGGATCGACGCTGCTGCGCATTCACGGCGAGGACTGCAAGGAATTTCATCTGGAAGGCGGCGGCGGCGCAACCCGCGTCAAATCGATTCTGGAAACCAAGGATGGAGCCATCTGGGTAGGCACCGTTTCCGGTTTGCAGCGTATGGGGCCGGGCGGCGGCGCTACGGGGCATTTCGAACGGGTGCCGGACATCCGCGCCACGGTGCGGTCACTGCTGGCGGATCGCGCGGGCGCGCTGTGGATCGGCACCATCGGCGGAGGATTGTCTCATTACGCCGGCGGCCGGTTCACGTCCATCGCCGCGGCGGATGCGGCGCCCAGCGGCACGGTGTTGGCGTTGTTCGAAGACAACGAGCGGAACATCTGGGCGGGCATGCAGACGGGGCTTCTGCGCCTGAGCCGCACGGCGCTGAATGCGTTCCCATTGCCCGATACCGCCAATGCGGATTTCGGCACAGTTTATCCCGACGCGGACGGCTCTCTCTGGGTGGCCAGCACCAGTCTCTACCGCATCGACGCGCGGCGAGACCATTCCGAGTTGATGCCGCCGCCGTCTCCCGGCGTCCGCGTACGCAACGTCATGCGCGAGCGGTCGGGCGCGCTGTGGATCGGCACGGAAGGCGAGGGAGCGTTCCGTATCCAAAAAGGGCGGCGCGTGCAGTATACAAAGAGCGCCGGATTGGTAAACGACTTCGTCCGCGCGTTGCTTGAGACCCGCGACGGCAGCGTCTGGATCGGCACCGACGAGGGCATCTCGCGGTGGCACGGCGGCGCGCTCACTAATTTTGGCGAAGCCGATGGGCTTGCCTATTTCAGCATCCGCGCGCTCGCGGAAGATCGCGCCGGCGATGTCTGGATCGGCACTGAACGCGGCGTCAGCCATTGGCGCGGTGGAGCCTTCGTGCAGGATGACGTGACTCGTGCGCTCGGTTCCGAAAAAGTCTGGGCGATTCATCAGGATGGGGACAGTGGTCTATGGTTCGGTACCCGCGGTGCGGGCCTGTTCCGCTGGCGCGACGGAAAGATAAGCAGCTTCGGCAACGCCCAAGGCTTGGCCAGCAGCAGCATTTACCAGATTCTGGAAGACGCGCGGGGAGTCTTCTGGATGAGCGGACCGAACGGAATCTCGGCGGTAGCGCGGAGCGATCTGGACCGCGCCGCCCGCCACCCCGAATTCCGTCCGGCGGTTACGCTCTATGGACTTTCGGATGGCGTCGAGGCCACGCAGATCCACGGGGGAGTGTCTCCTGCGGGCTGTTTGACCGCCGGCGGCGAGATCTGGTTCCCCAGCAACCGCGGGCCCGTGCGCATTTTGCCGCTCGAAGCGCCGGAAGCGCTGCCCAAAGTGGTGATCGAGCAGGCCGTGGTGGATGGCCGCGAAATGCCGGGATCCGCGCCTCTGGTGGCGCCCCCGGGGCAAGGCAAATTGCAGATCGACTACAGCGCCATCCGGCTGCGGTCGCAGGAGCGTATCGGGTTCCGCTACATGCTGGAAGGCTTCGACCGCGAATGGACGGAGGCCGTACGGCGGCGCGTGGCGTATTACACCAACCTTTCTCCGAGGCATTACCGCTTCCGCGTACAGGCTTTCCTGATGAACATGCCGGAAAGCTTCACTGAAGCGTCTCTGCCTATCGACTGGCGGCCGCATTTGTACCGCACGCCGTGGTTTCTGGCGTCCTGCGGCGGGCTGGTGCTGGCGATGGCGCTAGCTGCGTACCGGTTGCGCCTGCGTCAGGTGCATGCGCGTTTCTGCGCGGTGCTGGAGGAACGCAACCGCGTGGCGCGCGAGATGCACGACACCGTGATTCAGGGCTGCGCCGGCGTTTCCGCACTGCTCGAAGGCGTAGCCGCGCTGGGTTCCGTGGATGAAGCTTACCGGCGCGAACTGATCGACCACGCGCGCACGCAGGTGCGAGTTACGGTGGATGAGGCCAGGCGTGCGGTGTGGAATCTGCGGCAAAGCGGATCCGGCTCGCTCGAAGGAGAGATTGGCCCGCTGCTCGACCAGATGGCGCAGCAGGCCAGCCACGCGTCGCGCGTTCCGGTGCGGTTGGAAACGTTCGGCACGCCGGCCAGGCTCGATCCGGCGGTGGAGCACGATATTCTGATGGTGGCCCGCGAGGCCGTCTACAACGCCGTTCGCCATGCGCAGCCAAAAGAAGTGCGGTTGCAAGTGTTTTTCGAAGACCATAAAATCCGCATGCGCGTGGCCGACGATGGTTGCGGCTTCGATCCGGAAGAGGCGCTGGCCGTAGCCGGCGAGCATTTCGGAATTGTGGGTATGCGGGAGAGAACCGAACGCTTGGGCGGCAGCTTCGATCTACGCAGCGCGCCTGGCTCGGGCACGGAACTGGTTTTCGAGGCGCCGGTGCGCTCGGCTGCCGCGGAAAAGCTGGGTATGGATTTGCGCTCATGACCATGCTTGAAAAAATCGGAGCCGAAAAATTCGGCGTACTGGTCGTGGACGATCATCCCACCATGCGTCTGGGGATCGCCGCGATTATCGACGCGCAGCCGGATATGAAGGTGTGCGCGCAAGCCGGGTCCGGCGAGGACGCCGTGCGCATATTCCGCGAGCGGCGCCCCGATGTTACGTTGATGGACCTGAGGCTGCCGGGCATGAGCGGTCTGGACGCGCTACGGGCCATACGTCAGGAAGATGGCAGCGCACGTTGCGTGGTGCTGACCACCTACGAGGGCGATGAGGATATACATCAGGCGCTAGCCGCGGGCGCGGCCGGATACCTGATCAAAGCGATGTCGAATGACACGCTGGTGGACGCCATTCGCCGGGTGTACGCCGGTAAGCGGTTCCTGCCTTCCGGTTTGGCGCGCAGCCTGGCCACGCGCACGCCGAATTCCGATTTGAGCCCGCGGGAGCGTGAAGTGCTTTCGCTATTAGTTCAGGGCAAAACGAACAAAGGTATCGGGACAGCGTTGCGCATTACGGAGGCGACCGTGAAATGCCACGTGAGCGTAATTCTAGAACGCCTCGGCGTGAGTGACCGCACCCAAGCGGTGATTGCGGCTCTAAAGCGGGGCCTGGAACATTTGTAGGACGGGCCTCCTGGCCGGTCCACGCGCCAGAGGCGCGCCCCAGGTTTGAACATTTCCTGAAGAGCTGGTGGGACGATTCGCCTTTCGTCACCTGCCCCTTTTATCCGCCCGCACTCCAACCAAAGTCGGATTTGGCCAATCCCTCCTGCTGCTAGACTCAAGCTCTGTTGCCTTCCCGGTACGCATCGGCGGGTTGCCTGATGGTCTTGGCGGCCGTGCTCTGCGCGTGCTGGCATAGCGTGGCCGAGCCTGCCGGCCGGGACGCTCACAGCAATATCTATATCGATGCAAGCGCTATTCCCGGCGCCCCCGAGCCGCTGCCATTCGAGGCCGGCGGACGCTCTCCCGACGGTCAAACCCTCGGCATCAACAGCCGCTATCTCACTCTCGATGGCAAGCCCTGGTTCCCCGTGATGGGCGAATTCCACTATTCGCGCTATCCAGCCGAGGAGTGGGAGGACGAACTGCTCAAGATGAAGGCCGGCGGCATTCACATCGTCTCGACGTATATCTTTTGGATTCACCACGAAGAAGTCGAAGGCCAATTCGACTGGTCCGGCCAGCGCGATTTGCGCCGGTTCGTGGAGTTGGCTGCCAAGAACGGACTCTACGTGTGGGTCCGCGTGGGCCCATGGGATCATGGCGAGGTTCGCAACGGAGGCCTGCCCGACTGGCTGCCGGCCAAGACGAAAGTGCGGCAAAACGATCCTGCGTATTTACGGTATGTGGCGCGCTTTTACGGCGAGATCGGCCGCCAGTTGAAGGGGTTGTACTGGAAGGATGGCGGGCCAATCGTAGGCGTCCAGATCGAGAACGAATACCATTCGCACGGCCCGGGGAAGGGCGAAGAGCATATCCTCACCCTGCGGCGGATGGCGCGGGAAGCAGGTATCGACGCCCCGTTCTACACGGTCACCGGCTGGGATAACGCCGACGTGCCTTCGCGCGATGTGGTCCCCGTATTCGGCGGGTATCCGGATGGTTTCTGGTATCGCCAACTGGCCGAGCTAGCGCCCAGCCCGCACTATTTCTTCACGCCCATCCGCTGCGAAGAGAACGTAGGTATGGATTTGAAATCGAAGCATCCGGAGATCGATGCGCGTTTTGCGGGGCGGCCGTTCCTGACCGCCGAAATGGCTGGAGGCATGGAACTCGCTTACCATCGCCGGCCCGTGATGAGCGCCTGCGATATCGCCGCGGTGGATAACGCCAAGCTTGGCTCCGGGGTGACGCTCTACGGTTACTACATGTTCCATGGCGGCACGAATCCGGAGGGCAAACTGACCACGCTGCAGGAATCGCAGGCTACCGGCTATCCCAACGATGTCCCGGTGAAGAGCTACGATTTTCAGGCGCCGCTGGGCGAGTTCGGACAAATGCGCGATTCGTTTCGCGATCTCAAGACGTTTCATCTCTTCCTGAACGATTTCGGAGCGGATCTTGCCCCAATGACCGCCAGCTTTCCCGTCGAGCAGCCAAAATCCAGGCCCACGTCAAGGGATGACACCGTCACACCTCGCGTCGCCATGCGCGGAAATGGCGAGCGCGGATTCTTGTTCATTGAGAATTATCAAAAGGGCGCAGCGCTGCCGGAGCGGAAGGGTTTCCAGGCGCGCATTAAACTCGCCGGCGGCGAACTTAGCCTGCCGCGGCAGCCCTTGGATATCCCCAGCGGGGCATATACTTTCTGGCCGGTCAACATGCCAATCGGAGCCGCCACACTGGCGTATGCCACGGCGCAGCCGGTCAGCCGCTTGCCGGACCAACATTTGTACGTGTTCTTCGCCTGGCCGGGAATTGCTCCGCAATTCGCCTTTGGGGAGACGTTGGGCGTGACCATTGAAGCCCCCGGCGGCCGCATCCGAAGGGAGGGTGGCATGGTCTACGTCGACGGAGTTGTAGCGTGCGCCGCGGTGGCTATTCATGTCAGCGGGGGCAACCGGCAGAGCTCGGATATCGTGGTGCTGTCTCGTGAGCGGGCGCGCAATTTGTGGAAAGCCCCGGTTGCGGGAACCGAGCGTCTGGTGATCTCGGATGCGGACGTCTGGTTCTCGCAGGACCGTATGGATCTGCGTTCCAACGACCGGTCGCGCCTTTCATTCGCGATTTTTCCGGGCCTGACTCGCGGCGTGGATGGCTTCCGCCCGGCCGGGCGCGACGGCATCTTTGAGCGCTACACGGAGGCGCCTGAGCTGGCCCCATTGAATACCGCGGTCCAGGTGAATACCACCGTGCGCCAGCTTGCCAAAGCCGGGGCGACGCCGCTGCCACGCATGGGCAAAGAGGTGGCGATGGCTCCGGTGGACGCGGATTTTTCGCGCGCCGCCCGTTGGTCCATCCAGGTCGATGCATCCGCGGCTAATCGCACCATTCTGAGGATCGCGTATGAAGGCGATGTAGCGCGGCTCTATGCGGGCGGAAGGTTGCTCACCGACGATTTTTATCATGGCGCGCCGCTGGAGCTGGGCTTGTGGCGCGTGCCTCAAGATGCGCTCAAGCACGGGCTGGAGTTGCAGGTTCTGGGACTGCGCAAGGATGCTCCGATCTATCTGCCGCCGTCGGCCCGCCCGGCCTATTCGGCTAACGGGGTGGTGTTGCGATTGAAGGCCGTCGAGGCCGTCCCGGAGTACCGCGCGGCGGCAAGGTGGGGCATGCGTTAGCTTGCCCAGAACACTTGTTAACCGCTAAATCCTACTTTAGGCGGATTGTTTCGCGCGCAACCGGAACTAGAATCCTTGCTGTTAGCCTTCTGTCGAAACCATGAGCGAGGGCCATTTCAGGGCGATGGCTGGTCCGCACTTGCACGACCAGGTGGAAAGGGGCTTATCGGCCACAGCTCCTCACGCGCGGCCGAGCAGGCGCGCGGCGGGTCATCGAATCGCTTGAATTGATCACAGACACTTCCTTATTATATTGTTATTACTTCTAACGCCGCCGGACGGAAATCACGTACCAGGTAGTGGCGGGCTCGCCGATGGGAAGCTTCCATCCGTCGGCGGTTTTCATGGCGTGGATCTCGGCGCCGATGGGCTTTCCGGAGCCATCTAAGGGCGCCGCACTCACCATGGTTGCCCCTTCGATACTGCGAAGAGTGACCTCGCCTGTCACCGGTTCGATCAGCGAAGGGGAACTTCCCTGGTTCGTCAGCCTGGTGCGCGTGTCGTTCCATTTCTGGCCGGTGTTGGCCACGCGCGATCCCGTGGTCAGCAGCATCTTATCCGATCGCGCCAGTGGCTTGTCATCCATGGAAGCCAGCACAATAGTGGCGAAGTTGTTGGTGATATCGGCGCCCAGATTCTTCAGGACCTTGTGGTTCGCTTTAAGGAATCCGATGAGGGCCTGCGTCCGGTCAGTCTCGACGGTGATCAAACCGGTCTTTTCGGCAGACGTGTACCAGGACAGTTCCTTAGTGTCGGAGATAATGGGATTCTCTTCGGGCAGCGTGAGTTTTTGCGTCGGAGGCCCATCGAGCGACTGAATGCGAACGCCGTGTTCCAGCGGGAGGGCCAGCGGAAAACCAGGTGTGAAATAAGGCTGCTCCGTACGCGGCAGCAGCCGGTTCTCCACCACTTCCTCCCTGGAGTAGGTCCGCTCCACGGTTTGCCGGGCGGGCCGAACGTCGCCGCGCAGGAACATCAGCGCGCCAGTGGCCATCTCAGTCATTCGAACCGGGTCGAGTGAGATATCGAAGGGGTCGCCCACATACGGCTTCCAGTCCGGCGCCAGTTTCGGCTCGAAAGTGTACATGACGATCATGTCCCAATCCTGAAAGCCGGCGTAGGCGGCGATCGTGGGAATCCCCTCGCTGGCCCATTCACTGGGGAACGGATGGTTGGTCTCACTCACTGTATACGGCTTGCCCGCGAACGCCGTTCGCGACAGTTGGACCACGGTAGAGTGGAGCGGATCGTTCACCATGGGCTGATTGCCGTTCCAATAGATGTGGCCGTCCAGAATATCCAGCTTGGATAAGCTGGCCAGCATCGAATACGGCGCGCTGGTATGGCTGTGATCGGCAGTGCCGATGATGGGCTGCCTCACGCCCAGCGTTTTCCGCAAGTAACCGCTCATATCCTGATAAAACCGATTCTCCGCATCCATGAAGAACGCCATCTCGGCGTTGTACCGCTCCTTGGGAGCCGTTGCGGCCTCGTTGCCTTTGAGCCGAGGCACTGGCGCGTCAGCCGCCACGCCGGCAGCCTGGCGCACCGTCTGCAACTGTTCGGGAGTGAGCTTCTTGTGCAGCCAATCGTTGTAGAGTTTGGTGAGTTCCTCTTCATAGAAGGGCACTCGCGAAGAGAATCCCATGTACAGCGCATTCTCATTCACAATCTCCATCAGGGCGATGGCCGGTTCATTGCGATACTCGGTCTTGGTGTACGGATTGACGTGCGTCAGGAGCTGTTTGGCGTATTCCTTCTCCAACTCGATCAGGCGCGTATCGAACAACGCCAACCCCTTGCCCCATTGGATCTGGTCGAACCCCGCAACGCCGTCGCCCGCCTTGTACGAGCGGCCGACGTTGAGGTTGAGGTCCATATAGATGCCGCGCTTCTTCAACTCGGAGACCAGAAAGTCCAGGCGGTCGAGTTGCTGCGGGTCGAAGGAACGGCTGTCGTCCTTTGTGGAATCGATAATGCCACGCGGAGCCGCTAGGTCGAGAAAGTGGAACCGCACGATGTTGACGCCAAAGCGGGCTAGTGTTGCGGCCCACATCGGGATATCTTCTTTGGGCGGCAGTTCGACGGAGCCGCGGCTCCAGTCGGTCAGATGGACGCCCCAAAAGCGGATACGCCGGCCGTTGGGCCTTACCAGATGTCCGCCTTGTATGCGGATGTAGCCATCCTTCCCTGCCGGCGAGTCGTGAAGGAAGGAGAGATCCGCCGGCGAAGACGTGGCCGCGCGGTGATTCATCACATAAGGCTTCAGCAGCCCGTCGTCCCACTGCGCGAGCGCGGGAAGTGCGATTAGCAAGCCGGTTGCAAGGCGGCGGGCGGATTGCAAAATCATGAAAGGTTGCCGATAGGTAGTCTATCAGCGCGAATGGACTCTACAATCCGACTAAGGTTGGATCGGATTTGTGGGGCGGACCCCCTGGTCCGCGGCCGGCGCCCTCGTCGGCTTTTTCGAGCTTGCCTGAGGCTGATTTGGTTGGGAGAAGAGCGGGTCCACGGGACCCGCGCGGACCAGGGGGGTCCGCCCTACTCACTGCGCTTGGTGTAACATAGCCAGGTCGGCCTTGGAAAAACCTGTAATTGCACTCGCCGTGAAACTCCGATTTCTCCATGTTTAGCCCTGCCGTCTCTTCGTCTGGGTCGTGGCAACGCGCGCAGCCTACCGTCACGCCCAGAGACGCCGCGCCCACGACGTTGGTCATCTCGGTGAGCACTTCGTTGTGCGAGCTGGGCACGTCCTGATTGCCGGCGTTCTTGCGCAGCGGCCCGAGGCGGTTGAAGCCGCTGGCCCAATGCGGCGCCGTCCTCGGCTGCGCCTCATCGGCCTACAGACTCGGTTCACGAACGCCAGTTTTCGACCCCCGCGATCTCACGGCGCGCCCGGGCGAGAAGCGGTGGCGCTCAAGTCTTTCTAACGTCTGTCTAAGCTTCCTGAGTGGCGTATCGGCTCGCGGCGCGGCACGCCCCCTCATCGCTGGAATGGGAACCGCGACCGCACGGCGAGAACCAGGTCATGGTCCCCACCCTGTGAGCCGCTGTAGAATCCAACCGTTGCATTCAGGCGGATGAAAAATGCGTCGCCTTCGCGGGCCGGGTAGCGCCCTTCGTTGCCGTCCGCGCCGCCGCCCGCTACCATGTCGCCGTGTCCTCTGAGAATGTAGTAGATCTCTTCTTCCATCTCATGGTGGTGAGGGATGTTGGTTCCGGTGGGGGCAAAGTCCATGATGAACAGGCTCACCATCTGGCTGGCCGCGGCCAGTTTGTCGCGCCGGCTCTCGGTGGTGCCCATCAACAGCTTGAACAGCGCGGTTGGCCCGTGTCCCTGGACCGGCACGAGTGGCACGTCGGCGGCGTTGGCCAACATGAGCTTGGGCGTGGGCGCCAGTTTGGTGCCGGGAGGGATCTTGAACCCCATCGCCAGCAGCCGCACGGGCCGATTGGACGCGTTGGCCATCCCGTGCTTGACGCCTGCCGGAAGGTACATGAAGTCGTCTTTCTTGACCGGCGCCTTCTGGTCTTCGTACAGTAACGTCCCGGTTCCTTCGAGAATATAGTAAATCTGCTCCTCGGCGGGATAGCTCACCATCGCGCTGGTCCCGTCGGCGGTTACAGTCAGTTCCCCGTAGCGGGCGATTCCCTTGAGCTGCTTCGCCTGGGAATCGCCCGCGCCGAACACCGGCCGGTAGGAAGCGCCTCTGCCCCCCGCCGTCAAGTCGTCCGGCTGCGGCGGGACGTCCGGAATATAACGCCTCAAAAACGTCGGGTCAGCCGCAAACAGGCCGGACGCGGCGGCGAGTACGATGGCAATCAGTCTATGGCAGCGCACGAGGCCTCCTGGCATTACTCGTAGGTAACACAGTTGCACCACTTGCCTGTTTCATCGAAATGCGGCCAAGGACCACCCGTGCGGAATCCGGAGACGATCACGTCGTCAAACATCGGCGTGGGCTCGAAGTATCCGGGCCGGCGCAGGTGCTCCTTCACCACCGCATCGTTGAGTTCCAGTCCGAGCCCCGGCTTTTCCGGAACCGTCACGTAGCCCTTGTCGATGATCGGCTTGGGAATACCGGTCACCAGATCCTGCCACCACGGCATATCCAGGGCGTGGTTCTCCATCGCCAGGAAGTTGTTGCCGAAGGTGGCGGCGCAATGATATCCCGCGAAGCCGCCGATTGGCGATCCGGCATGGTGCATGGCCACCCGTATGCCGCACTCTTCGGCATGATCGGCAATCTTCTTGGTTTCCAGCAACCCTCCTGAAGTTTCGATGTCGGGATGGATTGCGTCCAAGGCGCGGTGGTCGAGCAACTCCTGGAAGCCGCCCTGAAGCCCGAAGATATCTTCGCCGGTCAGGACGGGCGTGACGGTGGCGTCGGAGATCGTCTTGTATGCCTGCCAGTTCAAGTACGGATACTGGTGGCCTTCCGGAATCTGGAGCAGGTCTTCGGCCCAGGAAAGCTGGTACGGTTCGAAGGCCCTGGCGTAGCGGATCGAATCGTTGATATTGAGCGGACCGAAATGGTCGGCTGCCAGAGGCGTGCCCGGGCCGATGACATCGCGGATGGCGGCAATGTATTCGCAGAGGTAACCCAGGCCCTTTTCGGTGCAGACGCCACGCTCGTTGAGCGCGCCCGGGCGGTCCTTCAGCATGTCGGACTGCAAGTCCATCTTGAAGAAGGTCAACCCCATCTCCTTGCGCTTGCGCATGCGCTCGGCATAGACCTTGGGATCCGGGTGACTGGTAGTATCGGCGTAGATCCGAATGCGATCGTGATTCTTATTGCCGATCAGCCGGTAAGCGGGAACGCCGTAAACCTTGCCGGCGATATCGTGGAGGGCCATATCGACCGCGCTGTAACCACCGCCCATCCGGCCATGGTTGGCGAAGTTGCGCAACATTCTCAGGTTGCCTTCGATGTTCAGAGGGTTCCTGCCTACCAGGTGCGCCTTGAGCACCAGGGCGATGCCTTCCACTCCGGCGTCCCGCACCTCGCCCAACCCGTAAACGTCCTGGTTGGTATACATTTTGATGAGCGGGTAGTCGTAATTCGCGGCCAACCGGCAGGCGCGCATGTCCGTGATCTTCAGCCCGCTCGGGGAAGAGTTGCGATTCA
Organism: Bryobacteraceae bacterium; assembly: GCA_052144935.1. GTDB lineage: Bacteria > Acidobacteriota > Terriglobia > Bryobacterales > Bryobacteraceae > JOPF133. The sequence continues at coordinate 3,907 of JBKQPR010000263.1, read as the reverse complement.
CCGTTTGCTGCGCGCTCACCGATCCCTCGGTCGCCTTGAACAAGGGACCCAACGTGGCCGCGGCCGCGGCACTTCGCAACATCGCCCGGCGGCTGAATATTGCCTTTTGTGTCTTCTGTAGTAACGTCATATTTTCCTCGATTCTCGACGTCCCTCAATTCCGAAACAGTAAAGCCCGCCTCTCAGAACTCGAGCCGCAGTATGCCTTGCCAGTTCGGGTTTGGGGTGTACCAGTTGCTATAGCTATACCCCGTAAGGGGAGCAAACCTGCCGAAACTCACAGGGCTCGTGATATTCACGGTTGTGTTCGGGGCCAGGAAGGCGCGTGTCTTCGGGAGCACGTTGTGGCCGTCAAATCGCACGGTAAGCTTGAACTTCTCTCTGTAGGTCCAGCTCTTGTACAGCGAGTACTCCGGCCACCACACATTGCCTTGACGGGCTATGCCCACGCCGGCATCGCCGTTCTGATAGTTCCCCGGGTAGGAGAAGGCGTTGATATTCAAAAACGGGTTCTGGTTGGATTCGGGCCACAGATTGGTGCCGACCGAATAGTTCTGGACGTTGATCTTTTGCCCGAGCACGATATTCGGTATCGTCTGACCGGGCAGTTGCTTGTAAGGGCTGCCGGCCATCGTAAAGTTAAGGGGCTCGCCCGTGCGCATGCTCTGAATCGTAGTGAAGGTCCAGCCCCCGGCCAGCACGTCCGTGATGTAGCCTGCCGTGGTATTCCGGTTCAGGTATTTCCGGTGTTTGCCGAATGGCAGGTCGTATGTAGCCGTGGCGACGCCCATTAACTTCACGTCGGTGCTGATGGGGCCCTTGGTTAAATTCCAGTCGTAGTACTGCTCCCCCGATCCGGCCGCTCCGCCAAGGTTCTTGCTCCAGGTAAAGAGGAAGTTGTACGAGAATCCGTTGTTGAACCGCCGCTCTAGGCGCGAGGTCAGCGCGTGATAGGTGCTGTGGCCGTAATTACCGTAGGCGGTGATGCTGCCGAACTGCGGGTATGTCAGATAGTTTTGCGAGCTGGCGTACACCTGGCTCAGCAGCGTGGTATTCGTCGAGTTGTAAATCGAAAGAGGCAATACGTTCATATTCACAGAGTTAAAGAGACCCACGCCGGCCGAGCCCTGGTATACCACTTCCGCCAGTTGACTGGGCTTGAACTCCCACTGGAACCCGGAGGCCCAGGTCATGCTATAGGGGTTGCGGAGGTTCGGATCGATGTAGGTAGCGGTTCGCGCGCTATAGTTGGTCCCGACATAATTGGCCGTGTCGGTCGACCCATTGATGGTATAAGTGATCGGACCCGGGCCTTGAGACAGGTAGAAAGCGGGATACGGGTTTCCGGAAGGTTGCTGCACCTGAGCCGTTGCCAGGTAATTGTCTTGCCCAAGTTCCGGCATAACGTCCTGGGTAAAGACGCTGAAGGATCCGCGGTACACAAACTTCGGGGCGAAGTTCCACGACACGCCCAGACGCGGCGCGAAATTCTTATAGTCGGCGTTGTACAAGGTTCCCTTAGGATTGGTAATCGCGCCCATAAAGCCGGTCACCGGATCGACTACGTTGGGATTGAACTCGGACTTCAATCCCCACTTGGTATTGGCCGGATTCTCATAGCTGTAGCGCACCCCTATGCTTATCGTCAGGTTGTGGGCGAAACGCCAATCGTCCTGGACGTAGAACTGGTGGGACCACCAGCGCGGCAGATAATTTGCCAGCAGGTTGGTGAAGGTGGCGGAAGTCACCGAACCGAGCAGAAACGAGGCAAACGAGTTACCGGTGTTAGGCGTAAAAGGCAGGCCGCTTCCGGAAGTAGCGAAGTTGTAAGCGCCCGATGGCTCTGACACGGCGACGTCGTTCTCCCTGACGATCATGCCCTGGTAGCCCGCTTTAAAGGTGTGCGCCCCGTACACCTTGGTCACGTTGTCGATAATCTCGAAATCCTCATTGAGGGTCCGCAGGTTGGTGTTGCTGGGACTCCCGCTCGGGTTGGCGGTCCAGGTGACGGAACTGCCGCCCGATGCCCCGACGAATCCGGGGAAGGTCTGCGGGCCAACCCCCGGTATCCCCAAAATGCCCGCCCACCCCTGGTTGTTTAGTTCCGGATGCACGGTGTCATTGCGCCGTTGATAGGCAAATCGAAACTCGTTGATCAGCGTCGGGCCGAAATTGTGATAATAGCCCAGGGTCGGGACCTTGACGTCGATTGGTTCGGCCAAGCCGTAGCTGAACTCCGTGCTGTCGATTGCGCCCCAAGCGTACTGCACGGCGTTGCGGCCAATCGGCTCGCGGAACATGTTTCCGGAATATCGCGCGAAGAACCTGTCATTGGGACCAATCTGCTCGTCGATCTTGACTACATAGCCCTCGCGGTCCGAGAGGTAATGAGTCAGAGCGGTCAGGTTGTTGTTTGGACCGGTGGCGCTATAGAATCCTGCGGTATTAGCGGGTGTATACGGGTTGTAAGACAAAAATTTGGCTGCCACCGGGTCAAAGCGGCTCTGGGGAATCTGGTAGTTTGGAAAGGGTGTCGCGGTCCAACCGGTGGAACTGGGACAGCCCGCTGCCAGCGTGCAGGCTATACTCTTGGGGTCATAGATCTGATATCCCAGTCCGCCGAACGCAAAATTCCCAGTCAGCATGCCCTGGTCCGGCGTGGATGTCGTGGAGACATTGGCCTCGTGATCGTAATCCAGCCGGTACGCGAGCAGGAAAAAAGTCTTGTTCCGTCCGTCGTAGACTTTGGGAATGACTATCGGGCCGCTCAGAGCGGTGTCGAAATTGTGATACTCGAACGGGGCGGTGGCGAGGTTGGCAACGCTCTGCTGAAAATAGGCCCGGTCGATGAAGTCTTTGTTGATATAGCGTTCTTCGGCGGACCAGTGAAGCAGATTGGCCCCACTCTTCAGGACCATGTTGTACGTTCCACCGGCGCTATGGCCGATCTCGGCGGGGATTCCAGTGGTCCACACCTGGGCTTCCGCAACCGCGTCGACCGGAACCGTCAGGGAGGTGCTGGTTTCGCCGATCGCGTTACGGATGGCCTGCTTGGCATTCGCCCCATCGACGGTGTAGTTGATCAGCGTGGCGGGCTGGCCCAGGATGTGATAAGTGCCGCCATTATCGGAATAGGCGCCCTCCATGTAGTACATGAGGTGCTGGGGCTTGGACTGGAGCATGGAACTCTCTTCAACTTTTTTGGCATCGTCCAGCCCCCCGACCACCGCGTTGTCCGTCGCCAGAAGGGGAGTGGCCGCCGTCACCTCGACTGTCTGGGTGGTAGCGCCAACTTCGAGTTTCGCGTCGACGCGCACCGTCGATCCCGCTTCCAAAATGAGGCCGGTCCGGACGAACTTCATGAAGCCGGGGGCCTCCACGCGGGCCTCATATTGGCCTATGTTCAGGAATGGAACATAATAGTCGCCCTCAGGCGTCGTCTGGCCGTGTGTTTCGACCTTGGTCTGAATATTGACCACGGTAACTTGAGCGTTGGGAACGGCTGAACCACTGGCATCCGTGACGGTGCCAACCAGGGTAGCTGTCCGGATATCCTGCGCCAAGGACACCCCCGCAAAAGCCAGGACAATCAACGCGGAACGTCCTACGAGAGACATAAACTCTCCTTTCCGTCTTCGCTAAACACAGGGGAAGACTCTTCTTGAGTGGAGAGTCCGCGTCCCAATCGTCGATTGAGCGCTTGCCCCCGGCTGGGTCCCTCAGCCTAATTCGGCACATTATCACCTTTGGCTGTGGTAGTCAAGGCGGGAAATCTAAGGGGACTGCAATTCAGACAGTGGGGGGTGCGAAACGGCTTTGGCAGGGTGAGTGGGTCGTCGACGCCGGATCTTTGGGGCTTGGGAGGAGATGGTTGAGAGGAGGGTGGGGCGCCCCGCGGGAATGCGGC
>JBKQPR010000262.1:0-40208 GCA_052144935.1 Bryobacteraceae bacterium | reverse complement strand
AGATCTGCCGTCGACCCCTGCCCAAAACCACCCCAAACTCTTCCACACGGCCTCCCCAACGGAGGCAGTGGCCAAACAAAACCCATTAAAGAGCCGGCCTCAACCCGCGGTTTAGTTCACTGCGCGGTTTACTCGATTCCGCGGCGAACAGGCGCCGTCTGCTGACCGGCTTTCCGGCGCCGCGGAACCGAGCAAACCTCAAGCATTCAATCCCCATAACCCGGCACTGAGCTGCGGTTTAGTTCACCGCGCGGTCGCATCAATTTCGCGGCCTGCACACCCGCCTGTTCCAGACACACCGCATGGCCGCGAAACTGATGCGACCTTTTGCATTCAAGGTGTTCTCCGCGTTTTCCTCCGCGTCTCCGCGCCTCCGCGTCAAGAGTTCACCCGCTATTACCGCGCTCACCCTCTCGCCTCCGCGGGAGGCGGGATGCCCAGAGTCACCTCGGCCCAGCCCGATGGCGTATGGGCGCGAATCTTCAGGTTCCGTGCCTGCGGGCAGGCCGTCTGATAACTGATCTCGTAGCGCGCCAGCAGTTGGAGGTAGGCCTGCTCGATGGCCGCCGCCGCCTCCTCCCCGCCCACGTGGCGGAAGAGACCGCGTGTCCGCAGGCAGAATTCCTCCAGGCCCGGATTGTCTTCGGTTGAGATAACCTGCACCAGAGTCGACGAGGTGATTACCGAGGAAATCAACCCCGACCCCGCCGCACGACCCTCTTCCACGCCGCTGAAAACGATCACCCGGCGCTCTCCGCGGACCAACCGGTCTTGCCCACGAACGGCAATCCGGATAGCGGTCCAAAGATCGGGACACGCCGGCGCGGTGGTGGGGCGCAGGAAATTGGCCCTGATGGCATCGGGGGCCGAGCCGAAGACGGCTTCCCCGGCGGTAGCCTTCTGCGGCTCGTATTGCCAGCCCGCCCCGGCCAGATACGGCGCCAGCGCCCATAAGTCGGAATTGCGCTTCCATTGCAGAGCATGCAACGCTCCCTTTACCCAGGGCGGTTCTACCCGCCCCGCGCTTTCCGGAAAAACGAAGGCCACCGAAAGCGCCGGCGGCAGTTCCCTTTCGGTCACCTGATAGAGGTTGACTCCATGGCCGTCTTCGGTCAGCAGGAATTGCGTAGGCAGGATGGCGGGCAATTCTTTTCCGTCCGCGGAGGCCACCGCCACGCGCATCCGGCGTGTTTTCCCGCCGCGCTCGACGAGACGAAAGCGGCCGGCCATGCGCCATTCCGCGGTCTGCGCCACTTTGGCGGCCGCCGTCTTGATCCTGCTGAGCGCCCAAAAGGCCCGTTTGCGCACCATCGGATCGGTTTCGCGCAGCCGCTCCGCTACCACCTCGACAAATCGCGGATCGCCGGTTTCGCCCATCAACCAGGCGGCGGTGGACCGTGAGACAGCCGCATCGCTTGCCGCCATGTGCAACATCTCGGGAATCGTGGAGCAATCGCCGAGCATGTACAGGCCCAGGATGGCATTGCCGGCCACGCGATTGTTGGGATCGCGCATGGCTCCGTGCAGCAGCGCACGCGCTTCAGGGCTATCCAGGCCCCACATCGACTCGATGGCATTGGCGCGCACGCGCGGGTCTTCGTCGGCCAGCCGGCGCTCGACCCAACGCACCCCGCGGCTGCCACGGCCGGTCATGCGCGCAGCTTTGGAACGGACGTGCGGGTTGGCATGGCGCAAGAGGCGCAGCAGCGAGGGCAGAATGCGGGTGCCGTCGGAGATTTCGTCCAGGATGTCCATCAGACGGCCGGGATCGGCCGCCGTTTCCGGCGCCCGGTTCACCAGCCCCTTGGCCATGGTCATATCGGCCATGGAATCCACTTGCAGGGCCGCGCGCGCCAAGGCCAGGGCCTGGCCGCGATCGAGCGACGGGTCGCATACAGTGGCCAGCAGCAGTTCGTGGGCCACCAGAAGCGTAATCACGAATTGGGAACCGCGCGATTCCGGCCGCTCCCGTAGAACCGCCACCGCGCTCTCCAGAAAGGTCTGCGGACCGGCTTCCAGCATCTCCCGAATCAGTTTGCGGCTGCCGGCTGCGTCCCGGTCGAAACGCTCCACCAGCCCGGCGAGTGTGACCCGATCGTCTCCGCGCCAGTTACTGCCAGGCGATGATTGTGGCAACACATAGGGTAGATCGTCGGAATTCCGCGGAACTTTAGGGTTGCCCGCAAATTCCGCCCGCTGACGGGCAACTATAATCGAAGAGATGGCAAAAAACAGTTTCGGCGCGGCAGCCAGGTTGCGTGCGGGCGGCGCGGAGTATGAATACTTCCGCCTGGCCTCCCTCGAGGAGCGGGGAACGGCGCACGTCTCGCGTCTGCCCTTTTCCACTAAGATCCTGCTGGAGAACCTGTTGCGGTTTGAAGACGGGCAGCGGGTTACGGCCGGCGACGTGGAGTATGTGGCGCGTGGCGTAACCGGCCCCAATGGTAAGGAGATCAGCTTTATGCCGGCGCGGGTCCTCCTGCAGGACTTCACCGGAGTTCCCTGCGTGGTGGATCTGGCGGCCATGCGCGACGCTCTGGTGGCCATGGGGGCCGATCCCGGGCGCGCCAACCCCCTCATGCCCGCCGACCTGGTGATCGACCACTCGGTGCAGGTGGATCAGTTCGGCTCCAAAGACGCCTTTCAGTTCAACGCGCTGCTCGAATTCCAGCGCAATCGCGAGCGCTACATGCTGCTGCGCTGGGCCCAGACGGCTTTCCGGAATTTCCGCGTGGTGCCGCCCGACACCGGCATTGTCCACCAGGTGAACCTGGAATATCTGGCTTCGGTGGTATTCCGCGCCGACGGGCAGGCTTACCCGGATTCGCTGGTCGGCACCGACTCCCACACCACCATGATCAACGGGCTGGGCGTGTTGGGCTGGGGCGTCGGCGGGATCGAGGCGGAGGCCTGCATGCTGGGCCAGCCCATCTCCATGCTGCTGCCGCCGGTGGTCGGATTCAAGCTGCACGGCCGGCTGGCGGAAGGCTGCACCGCAACCGACCTGGTGCTCACCATCACCCAGATTCTGCGCAAAAGGGGCGTGGTCGGCAAATTCGTGGAATTTTACGGCACCGGATTGAGCGCCTTGAGCCTGGCGGACCGCGCCACGGTGGCCAACATGGCGCCCGAATACGGCGCCACCATGGGCTTCTTCCCGGTGGACCACGAGACCCTGGCATACCTGAGATTCAGCAATCGCCAGCCGGACCTGGTAGCGCTGGTGGAAGCCTACACCAAGGAGCAGGGCCTCTTCCGCACGGATGCCACGCCCGACCCCGTGTACTCGGAAACTCTGGACCTGGATCTGGCCACCGTCACGCCCTCTATGGCCGGTCCCAAGCGGCCGCAGGATCGCATTGAACTGCCCGGCGTGCGCAAGAATTTCCACGACGCCTTCCCCGGCCCGGCGAAGTCTGCCGCGGCCGAGATCGATGGCCACACCGAGCAGGTGGAGACCGGCGCGGTGGTGATCGCGGCCATTACGAGCTGCACCAACACCTCCAACCCCTCGGTGATGCTGGCCGCCGGCCTGGTGGCCAAGAAGGCGGTCGAGCGCGGCTTGCATGTGAAGCCCTGGGTGAAGACCAGCCTGGCGCCGGGATCCAAGGTGGTCATCGATTACTACCAGAAGGCAGGCCTCTTGACGTATCTCGAACAGCTCAAGTTCCACCTGGTGGGATTCGGCTGCACCACCTGCATCGGCAACAGCGGGCCTCTGCCGGAGCCGGTGGCCCAGGCGGTGCAGAAGGAGAACCTGGTGGTGGCCGCGGTCTTGAGCGGCAACCGCAACTTCGAAGGGCGCATCAACTCGCAGGTGAAGGCCAACTACCTGGCCTCGCCGCCGCTGGTGGTGGCCTACGCGCTGGCCGGGACCATCGACATCGACCTGACCCACGACCCGCTGGGCCGGGATTCCGCCGGGCAGCCTGTTTACCTGCGCGACATCTGGCCGTCCAACGAAGAGGTGCTGGCCACCGTGCGGGCGTCGGTCGACCCCGAGATGTTCCGCTCCGAATACGCTCAGGCCTTCGATGGCGACCGGAACTGGCAGTCCATGCCGGTGCCCACGGGCGGCCTCTTCCAGTGGGACGGCCACTCCACTTACATCAAGAAGCCGCCCTACTTCGACAAACTGGCGGACCCGGAGACCTCGGTGCAGGACATCGGCGGGATGCGCGTGCTGGCGCTCCTGGGCGATTCGGTGACCACCGACCACATTTCGCCGGCCGGCAATATCCCCAAGGACAGCCCGGCGGGCCGCTACCTGATCGCGCAGGGCGTGCAGCCCGGGGATTTCAACTCCTACGGTGCGCGGCGCGGGAATCACGAGGTGATGGTGCGGGGCACCCTGGCCAACATCCGGCTGCGCAACCAGCTTGCGCCGGGCACCGAGGGCGGCTGGACCGTACACCTGCCGGATGGCGAGAAGCTGTACATCTACGACGCCTCCATGATCTATCAGAAGGAAGGGACGCCGTTGCTGATCCTGGCGGGCAAGGAGTACGGTTCGGGATCGTCGCGCGACTGGGCGGCCAAGGGCGTGGCGCTCCTGGGCGTGCGGGCGGTGATCGCCGAAAGCTTCGAGCGCATCCACCGCACCAACCTGGTGGGAATGGGGGTCCTGCCGCTGCAATTCCAACCCGGCGACACTGCGGGGAGCCTGAAGCTGACGGGCAAGGAGATTTTCCACATCGATGGCGTGCGCCACTCGCTGAACGGCGGCGGGCGCAAGGCATCGGTGCGGGCGGTCGCCGAGGACGGTTCGGAGAAGACCTTCGGAGTGGATGTCCGGGTGGACACGCCGCAAGAAGTGGAATACTACCGGAACGGCGGGATTCTGCCGTATGTGCTGCGGCAGTTGGCGCACTGAACAAGTGCTCCCGCTAAAGCTCGAACGGGTACCCGAGGACCGGCGCCCCCAAAACGCGCCCAAATCCGCGTGCCGGTTCTTGATTCGGGCAGGCTTCCGCTGACTGTCTCAGCGGACCGAATCCGGCCTGGCGTTTCCAATCGGATGGCGGTCACTTCCGCGAGTCGGCGGAGGATCTATCCCCCGATTGTTTATGCGAGGGGCTGTTCTCGCCAGGTATTGGTAAACGCTGGGCGACTTCCAGCGGGTGATCGCCGGCAGGGCACCGGTCACAGGTGGTCTGACGGGTACCAACAACCAGAACTTGATTCTTGACACTTGATTCTTCGCTTCCAAATCCAGCGCCGTGGAGACCAGGATTGGGATGCCGTCGGCTCCGCGACAGAGGCATAGCCAAGACCAGCCAACTACCGGAACGGCTGCATACCGAAGCCGCAACCCCGTCGCTCTTGGCGCCCCGGGACGCCTTTCGGAAACATGAGGTAAACTGACAGGAGGCTGGGCGGCTCACTCCCCTCTGAGTGCGGGCGCCGCGCGTACCTGGATGGAGACTACGAGTTGAAACGCGAGGTGGAGAATCTCTTCCACGAGCTTGCCGACCTGCCGTCCGGTCAACGGGAAGCATACTTGCAGAGTCGGCAGGTCTCTGACGAAGTGCGCGCGGAAGTTGAGGTGCTGCTTCGGTTCGACTCCGGCACAGGCGACGGGTCTTTGAGTGGATACGTGGTTTCTTCGGCACAAAGGTCCCTGCTGGACAATCTCGAACCGAACCCGCGTTGCGGACCTTACCGGCTGCTCCGCGTGCTTGGTCGCGGAGGTATGGGGTCGGTGTACTTAGCGGAGCGCGCCGATGGAGAAGTCGAGCAGCGGGTTGCCATCAAGATCATTGGACAGCATCGCTTTGAACCGGCATTTGTCGATCGCTTCTTGAGGGAGAGGCAGATTCTGGCGACGCTCAGCCATCCTGGCATTGCTCGCCTGTTGGACGCGGGTCGCACCGGCGATGGGCAGCCTTACCTGGCGATGGAATACGTCGACGGCGTGCCCATCGATGCTTACGCCTCCAAACTCGATTTGCGCGGCAAGTTGGCGCTTTTCCTGAAGACCTGCGAGGCGGTTTCATACGCACACCGCAACCTCATCATTCATCGCGATCTCAAGCCGTCGAACATCCTGGTTGAAAGTTCCGGCGAGCTGAAACTCCTCGATTTCGGTATTGCCAGAATGCTCGATGCTTCGATGGATCGAACACTCACGCAGGAGCGTATCCTGACGCCCGCGTTCGCTAGTCCGGAACAGGTCCGCGGTACGGCTGAGGCGACCACGAGCGACATCTATTCATTGGGCGCGGTGCTCTACCAGTTGCTTACCGGCCAATCCCCTCACACGATTTCCACTTCCAGCCAGCAGGCCATCGAGTTGGCGGTATGCCTGACGGAACCGGCGGCGCCGAGCCGCGTCAATGCGGCGATTCCGAAGGACCTCGACTTCATCATCCTGAAGGCTCTCCGCAAAGAACCGGAAGAGCGCTATGGCTCGGCCGATGCCCTGGCTGACGACATCCGCGCGTTCCTGGAATCGCGGCCCGTGCGTGCGAGGCGCGGCAACGCCTGGTACGCGAGTCGCAAGTTCCTGCGGCGTCACTGGGTCCCGATGGCCGCGGCCGCGGCTATCGTCTGCAGTCTGGCGGCCGGGCTGTTGGTCGCCAACCGCGAACGAGCCATCGCTCAGCGGCATTTCCTGGAAGTGCGCCAACTGGCCAACAAGTTGTTCGATATCGATGCTCTGGCTCGCCAATTGCCCGGCAGCACTAAGACCCGGCAGTTGATTGTCGACACGTCTCTGGAATATCTGGGACGGCTTGCCGCGGACGCTCGCGGCGATCCGGACCTATCTTTGGAGGTCGGCAACGCTTACATGCGCGTAGCGCGCGTACAGGGAGTGCCCATCGGGCCGACTCTGGGCCAACTCGACCGTGCCGGGCAGAACCTTCAAATCGCGGACGGGTTTCTCCGCTCCGTACTCCAAGCCCAGCCTCACAACCGCACGGCGATGTTTCGCGCCGCGCAGATCGCGCACGATCGAATGCTACTGGCCGGGTTTAATAATCGGCCCGATGAAGGACTTCTGTTCGCTGACGCCTCGGCACAGTGGCTGGAGAAGTTCCAGGCTGGAATAGGCGACAAGTCCGAAGACTCGGCAATCCTGAATACTTATTTGAACGTTGCAAACCGTTATGTATCCGCCAGACGGTTCGACAAAGCCCTGAGACTTACGGGCCGCGCCGTGGAACTTAGCCGGACCTTCGATTTCCCGGCGTACCGGGGCACCCTGCAATGGGTCAAGGCAAAGGTATTTCAACGCCAGGGCAATCTGGAAGAGGCTCTTTCCGCGATTCAGGATTCGGTGGCACTACTCGGCCCCGGTGGTAAGACCGTCGGTCACGGCCAAATGACGAATCTCTCTCAAGCTTTGGTCTACCAAGGCAAAATTCTCGGCGATGAGAGCGGCGTCAGCCTCGGCCGGCCCGAGGAAGCCGTGAAAGCTCTGGAGCGCTCTTGGCGTCTTGCGGACGGTTTCGTGCACCAGGACTCGAACGACCACACCGATCGGGGAACGCTCGCAATGGCGGGAATCCCCTTAGCGGGGACTCTTCGTGGTGTCGACGAAGCCCGGTCCCTGGCCGTCTATGACCACACTCTAAGCCACTTGGCCGATATCAAAGACGATGTGCACCTGCAAACCTACGTTGTCAGATTATTAGCTGGCTCCAGCTATCCCTTGCGGAGGTTAGGCCGGCCCGCCGAAGCCCGGCAACGGCTTGACGATGCCTTCCAGCGACTGCGCGTGCTGAATTATTATCCTGTCGACAAGGTCGACCCAGGTGGGGAAGCAGCCGAGGCTCTTCAGGCGCTGGCGGATCATGAGGCCGACACCGGCAACATCCCGCACGCACTGCGGCTCTACCAGGAATTGCTCGACCTGATCGCCGCCGCCAAGCCGGAACCAGAGACAAATCTGGACGACGCCACGGAGCTATCGAACCTATATGCGGCGATGGCCGCGGTCGAGCGGCGAGCGGGGCACGCCGGCCTTGCGGCCGCCCTGAATGCGCGCCGCCTGGGGCTTTGGAGGCTTTGGGAGCGGAAGCTCCCCGGCAATGCCTATGTGCTGCGTCAGATTGCCTCGAAGGCCTCCCGTTAATTACGTGTCCAAGCCGGCCACTTCCTTGCGTAGCCATGCCTTGGCCAGGCGAAGGTTCCGGCGAACCACGTGCACCGAGAGAGAGAGCGCTTCGGAGGATTCTTCCGCCGTCATGCCGCCGAAATAGCGCATATCGATCAGTTGCGCTTTCAACCCGTCCTCAGAGGCTAGGCGGCTCAGGGCGTCGTCGATGGCAAGCAAAGTCCGGTCGGACTGCCGGCCGATATCCGGATGGTCGGTGCGCAGCGGCTCTTCCTGAGCGAAACGCTTCTCCGTGGTACGGGAGCGAGCCATCTCGACCAGGATCTGCCGCATCAAGCGGGAAGCGATGCCGTAAAAGTGGGCCCGGTTCTCGTAGGCGGGATGGCGGCCTCCAGCCATTCGCAGAAAGGCCTCATGCACCAGTGCGGTGGTCTCCAGCGCGACGGGCCCGTTCTCGCGGCGCAAATGAGCAGACGCCAGTTTCTTCAGTTCGGCATAGACCAGCGGAATCGCTTCGTTCAGCGCTTCACGATCGCCTGTCTGAATGCGCCGCAAAATCTGCGTGATCTCCATCGCCTATGGACCCTATTACAACACGAGCGAAGGACGCGGGGCCGCACCGGTAATAATTTCGGGTGCGGCCGCTAAATCTTCCGACGGATCGCGCAGGTAGTAATTGACGGGATGGCGGCCGTCGCCTTCCGGAACCAATTTCACGTACGGAGGAGAGTCCGATGAAAACGACTATAGCCAGTAAAGCCTTGGCAACACTGATGACCGGAATTGCCCGAGTTGCGCTTGGAACGCTGGTTGCCGCAATCAGCATGAGCGCGCAATCCACTCTGCCCGATCTGTTTCCGTTCCCCGATGGAACCGGTTTGGTGCAAAATCACAATTCCGCGGGCGGACCCATCCCCCTGACCGGCGCGTTTTTCCAGTCGCTCGGGACCAATGGACGCAGTTGTGGCACCTGTCATCGCGCGGCCGAGGGATTTGGCATTTCGGCCGCGGAAGTGAGTCTCCGGTTTCTGCTGACCGGCGGTACCGATCCCATTTTCCGCACCAACGACGGATCCAACTGCGACCACGATATCGACGTCGCGACGATCGAGGGCCGCCGCCAAGCTTACAGCCTGCTCACCAGCCGGGGCCTGATCCGTATTGCCCTGGCGGCCCCGGCCGGCGCGGATTTCACCGTGATTGCGGTTCAGAACCCTTATGGCTGCGGTGACACGCAGACTCTCTCCATGTACCGCCGCCCCTTGCCCTCCACCAACCTTCGGTTCCTGAGTGCGGTGATGTGGGACGGACGCGAATCGGCCGTGCCAACCGGCACGCAAAAGATCACCCTCGCCACCAATCCGGCGGACCTGCTGGCCGACCTCGCCCACCAGGCCATCGATGCCACTACGGGACACGCCCAGGGCGCGGCGCCCACGGCGGCCCAAGTGCAGGACATCGTGAACTTCGAAATGGCGCTGACCACCGCGCAGGGGTACGATTACGAGGCTGGATCGCTGACCTCGAGCGGAGCGGCGGGTGGCCCCGTGGCCATCGCGTCCCAGCCCTTCTATATCGGGATCAACGATCCCCTGGGAAACGATAAGCCGGGCACCACATTCAATCCGGCCATCTTCAATTTGTTCAGCGCGTGGGCGAACCTGCCGCAGCAGAGCGGATTCTTCGGCTTGCAGAACGCCCGGCGCGCCAGTATCGCGCGGGGCGAGGCGCTGTTCAACTCCAGACCGATTAATATCACTGGAGTCGGCGGCCTGAATGATGTTCTCGGCGTCGCTTCCATCCCCGGTACGTGCGGCACCTGTCACTCCAGCCCGAATGTCGGCAACCACTCATTTCCATTGCCCATCAATATCGGCGTGGGCGACCTCACCAGTCCGCTCGATGTCAGCTACCTCCCGGTGTTCACCATCCGCCACAACGCAACCGGCGAGATCCTATCGACTACCGATCCCGGCCGCGCGCTGGTCACCGGGCTGTGGAGCGACGTAGGAAAAGTGAAGGGCCCAATCCTCCGCGGGCTGGCCGCCCGCGCACCGTATTTCCATAACGGCTCGGCCCTTTCGCTCAGCGACGTGGTTACTTTCTACAACCAGCGCTTCAGTATCGGATTCACCGCGCAGGAACAGCAGGACCTGGTGGCGTTCCTGAGTGCCCTCTGAAAAAGAAGCCCTTCCCCCGGCTGCACACTGATTGCAGTACGAGCGACGGGACGGGCTTCGCACTGGAATGAATTTCGGCCGCGGGGGCCAAAACTTGCCAATCGTCGCGCAGCCAGAAGTTGAAGGGGTCGCGTCTGTCGCCATTCCGCGGCCGCAGGTTCGACTTGGCTATACCAACTTGCGATGAAGCTGATCGGGGGTGCCTATCTCACCCCTGACGATCTCCGGGATTTGTTCGTAGAGGTTGGCTACGCCGGCGCTCAAGTTTTCCTGGAACCCGCCAACGGAATGGATCGCAACCGGTAGGAAACCACGGTAGTTTCGGCCACGTCTCGGCCTGGAGGCCACGACATTTCCAGTTCGCCAATATTCGACGTATGGGCCAGAATGTTCTCGGCCAAGTGGAACGTCTTGCGGTCCAGCACATATTCCGGTAGCGACTTCGCGTGCACTACCGCAGTTCCCGCGCGTACGTCAACGTCGGGCGCACTCCGGAGCGCCTTTTGGAATTTGTTAAGCGCGCAGGGTATGGTGCCGGAAAAACGGCCATAACCCGTTTCAGCCCGGTTCTTTCCGCAGTCTTTGGGAGACTTTCTCTGCTTCTCCCCAAACTCGAAGCAGATTGCCACTCCACAGCTTTCCGATCTGTTCTTCCGTGTAGCCGCGCCGAACCAGTTCCAGCGTGACGTTGAATGCGTCCGCCGCGCTGTTCCAGCCGTCGATTCCGCCGCCACCATCGAAGTCCGACGAAATTCCAACGTGATCGATTCCAATGAGCTTCACCGCGTAGTCGATGTGATTCACGAAGTCCTTCACGTTGGCTCGGCCCGCAGGCGGCAACTTTGCGTCAATCTCAGCCAGCCGCTTGTCGTATTCCGCACGCCGTTCGGGTGAAAGGGCTTCGAGGCCTGCATTTCCTCGCCCCCGGCCCGCCCCGCCCCTGGCCCCACGACCCTGCGGAGCAGGCCCGCTGGCACTCTCGACGGGACATGCCCGCGCCGAATTCGCCACAGCGCCGCCTCCGGAGCCTCCAGCGGCGCCGCCACGTCCACGGCCTCCGGCGATTCCGCCGCCACCGCCGCGTCCGCCGCCCTGTGGGGCAAGCCCGAACTCTTCACGCAACTTCGCGAGGGCGCCGGTGCGTTCTTTCGAATCCGTTTTGATATAAGATGCGAACCCCACGACCTGAATCACGCCGCCGTTCTTCTTAAGAGCCAGCAACTGCTCGTCGTCCATATTCCGGCTGACGTCGGCGAGCGCGCGCACCCCGGAATGCGACGCGATTACCGGAGCCTGGGAAAGCCGCATGGCTTCCATGTTTGCGCCTTTCGAGGGGTGCGACAGATCGACCATCATACCCAGGCGATTCATCTCGGCGATGACCTCCCGGCCGAGCGGCGACAGCCCATTGTTGTAGAGGTAGCCCTGGGTTTCTCCCGTATTCGAATCGGCGAGCTGGCTGTTGCCATTGTGGGCCAGAGACATGTATCGCCCGCCCCTGTCGTAGAACTCCTTCACTCTTTTGAGATCGTTCCCAATGGGATATCCGTTCTCCACGCCGATGACGGCGATTCGAAGGTTCTTTTTGTGCAATGCGAGGACGTCGGCAGGCGTCAACGCCAGGCCGATTTGGCCGGGTGCGATTTGTTCAGTCAAACGATGAACGGCGTCGAACTTCGCGACCGCCTGCCGATATGCGCCGTCAAAACCTTCCGGTGTCAGCGGGCCCTGGCCGACGTAAACGATCATGAACGAAACATCCATGCCGCCTTCGATCATCTTCGGCAAATTGACCTGCGTCGTGAGGCGCATGGTGTAGTTGCAATCCGCCGTGAAGTTCGCGGGATCGATATCGTTGTGAGTGTCGAGCTTGAGGACACGGTTGTGAATGCCTTTGGCTTTCGCAATCAGTGCTGCATCGTTCGGTTGCGCCGGACTTGTCCTGACCGCTATCTGAAACAACAGACCGGCGGATGACGCCGTCATGCCGGCAATCATGAGCTTTCGCTTGATGTCTTTCATTGCATCCTCCTGTCCCCGTGACGGGAAGAACTCCCGCACGGAACCGCAAAACGAAAAAGTGTAGTGAAATAGGAGACCGGCGGAGGTCTCGATGGACACATGCCATGCTTATCGTAGCAAGGACGGGAGAATGCCCGCCGGATATCGTAGTTGGGGATGCATTCGGGTTGCATTGTTGCGGGAGCTCCTCCGGGGCGCGTTAACAAGGTGGCAAGAAGCTGAAGCCGCCGTTTTTGATAAACGGTGTTCGCCTCAAACTGACTGCCGGAATGAGCGTACTCCTGAAACCGTGTAAATAGGCAACTGACCCCGAAGAAACGCCGCCTCGCCAAGCGCGCGCGTCAAGACGGACCGATACCAGACTCAGAGCAAAGGCCTCTCCTCAGAGACTTTTCCGGACTATGACCCATCTTGGGTCAAGAGCCGCCTATAAGCCATTGAAAATCTGGCTGGCCGCGGGACCCGCTCCGCCGGCACGATATCCCAAACACCTGAATCGCCGTCGAATGCGGCAGGATGTCTTCGTATCTGCCGCCGCCGGCGACCTCGCCCAGAAGATCGACCCATCCCAGATCGGAGACGAGGGTAAAATTCGGGCTCGCGCGCAGGGTATCGAAATCCAGGCGAAAGGGCAGGCCGGGAGGAGCGCCCCGCAGATACGGATTGTGTGGCGTCAGCGAATTGGCAAGCGCTCGCAGGTTCTCGTCCGACCGGCCGTAGGCTATATCCAGATCCTGAGTTGTGCGCGCACCCAAGAGCGGCAGCCGCCATGCCGCCCACCACGATGAATTCCACGCCGTCGCCCGCAAGCGCCCGAAGCAGTTCAGCGAATCGGGTCAAGCTGTCGCTCCGCCGCGGCCCTCAGCTCCTCCCGGAAGCGCTCGAACTCCTCGAGCGCGAGAATCCGCTCCTCCGGACTCCTTTTCAGCGATTCTTCAAGCAGCGTGACATCCACGTCGCGCTTGTATAGCTCGATGATCTCGTCGATGGAACTCATCGCCTGGCCCTCTCTCATGATGCGCCCCGCCGCCTCCCGCGATGGCCGTGTTACATTTTGGAATTGAAACATTACCCCATCTTTCTCGATCTGAAGGACCGTCCGGTGCTGGTAGTCGGCGCCGGAAAGGTCGCGCTCCGCAAATCCAAAGGACTTCTGGAGGCGGGCGCCCGCGTCACGGTAGTAGCGCCGGAGTGGGATCCGGAATTCGAATCTCTGCCCGTGAGGATGGTGCGCCGGCGCTTTCGCGCCTCCGACCTCGGCGGCGTGGTGCTGGTCTTCGCCGCCACGGACGAACGGCTGACCAACCATCGGATCGGCATCGCCGCCAAGGGGAAGGGCGTTTTCGCCAACATCGCCGACTCGGCCGAGGAGTGCGATTTCCTGGTGCCCGCCCGCGTGGAGCGCGGCACCCTGCAGTTCGCCGTCTCCACGGGCGGCGAAAGCCCGCGGCTCTCGGCCGAGCTGCGCAAGAAACTGGAAGACGTCCTCTGAGCGGCCTCTGAGCCGGTCCCAAGGGCCTGCGCTGCCGCGCTCCAGGGGTATCCCCGAACGCGCCCGCCGCGGCCCGCCGCGCCCGCAACCCGGCAACCGCGCCGCTGCGCCCCACCCGCCGTGCCGCTGCGCCCCACCCACCGCGTCGCCGCGCCAGCCGCAGACTCCGCCACCCGCGCCGCCGGGCCCGCGCGACTTTGCGGGCTCTCCTGGTAAAATCAAAGCACCCATGCCGATTCAGGCACGTCCAGCCGGGGTGCGCCGGTTCTTCGCCCGCGGCGGCACGCTTTCGGAGTGGCACCCCAACTACGAGCACCGGCCGGGGCAGGTGGCCATGGCGGAGGCCGTCGAGGCGGCCCTCAAGGACAAGCGGCACCTGATCGTGGAAGCCGGCACGGGCACCGGCAAGACCCTGGCCTACCTGGTGCCGGCGCTGCTCTCGGGCAAGCGCATCGTGGTTTCCACCGGCACCAAGAATCTGCAGGAGCAGCTCTTCCTGAAAGACATCCCGTTTCTGCAGCAGCACTTCACGCGTCCGCTGAAGGTCTGCTACATGAAGGGGCGCAACAACTACGCCTGCCGTCAGAAGATCTACGACATGGACAAGGACCCGGTGCTCACCGGCCTCGAGGAAGCAGCCGATTTCCACATCATTCGCGAATGGGAAAAGACCACCGAATTCGGCGATCGCGCGGAGATCAAGACCCTGCCCGAGGGCAGCCAGGCATGGCACAAACTGGATGCCCGCTCGGACCTGTGCACCAACCAGAAGTGCCCCAATTTCGAGCGCTGCTTCATCACCCTGATGCACCAGCGGGCCGCCGAAAGCGACATCATCATCGTCAACCACCACCTCTTCTTCGCCGACCTCTCGCTGCGCGACGACAACCACGAGGGCGGCATCCTGCCGGAGTACCACGCCGTGGTCTTCGACGAGGCCCACGAAATCGAGGACGTGGTGGGCCAGTACTTCGGGGTGTCCATCAGCAATTACCGCTTCCAGGAGCTGCGCCGCGACATCGCCGTGATCGGCCCCATGAAGCAATTCGGCACGCCCGAGCTGGACCACATCCTGGAGCGGCTGGATGAGATTGCGGGCGATTTCTTCGGGTTGTTCGGCGAGGGGGACCGGCGGATCGCGTTCCAGAACCGCGAGAGCTTCCGGGAGGAGCACCAAGGGATCTACACGGATTTGCGGGTGGCGCTGGAACTCATCCAGTCGCATCTCAAGCTGCTGAAAAACCCGCCCGACGAGGTGGGGCCGCTTTCCCGCCGCACCGGCGAGCTTTCCATCGGCCTGCGTTTCGTGATGGAGGAAGACGACGACCGCTTTGTCTTCTGGCTGGAGCGCCGCGGCCGGGGCTGCTTCCTGCAGGCCACCCCCATCGCGGTGGCCTCGATCCTCGCCGAACGGCTATTCGCGCATGTGGATACGGTGGTGCTCACCTCGGCCACGCTGGCCGTGGGCGGCAACTTCGATTACGCGCAGGGGCGGCTGGGGTTGGAGAACCCGCGCAGCCTGATCGTGCCCGGCCACTTCGATTACCACCAGCAGGTGCTGCTGTATGTGCCGCAGCACATGCCCGATCCGCGCGACCAGGCCTTTTCCAGGGCCGCCGCCGACGAGGTGGTGAAGATCCTGAGCCACAGCCGCGGGCGGGCCTTCGTGCTGTTCACCAGCAATCAGCAGATGCGCATGGTGCACGACCGGGTGTCGCTCGAAATCGACTACCCCACGCTGCTGCAGGGCACCGGCCCGCGCACGGCGCTGCTGGAGGAGTTCCGCCGCACGCCCAACGCGGTGCTGTTCGCCACTTCTTCCTTCTGGCAGGGCGTGGACGTGCCGGGCGAGCAGTTGAGCTGCGTTATCATAGATAAGCTGCCCTTTGCGGTGCCCAACGACCCGGTGGTGAACGCGCGCATCGAGACTATTCGCAGGGCGGGGGGCAATCCGTTTTACGATTACCAGATTCCGCAGGCCGCCATCGCGCTCAAGCAGGGATTCGGGAGGTTGATTCGAGGCAAGTCGGACCGGGGCGTGCTGGTCCTGCTGGACAACCGGATTACCAAACAACGCTACGGCCAGGTATTTTTCGATAGCCTGCCCGCCTACGGATTTACCACCCGCCTCGAAGACGTGGAGAAGTTTTTCGATGTTTGAAGTGACCATTGAAGAGACATTCGCCGCCGGGCACGCCCTGCGGAACTATCGCGGCAAGTGCGAAAACGTGCATGGCCACAACTACCGGTGCCAGGTGACGCTGGCGGGCGCGGAGCTGGATTCCATCGGCCTGCTGGTGGATTTCGTGGAGCTGAAGAAGGCCCTGCACGCCGTGCTGGACCGCATGGACCACCAGTGGCTGAACGATTTTCCGCCCTTCGACGTGCTGAACCCCTCGGCCGAGAACATGGCCAAGTACATTTACGACCAGGTGAGCGAGGCGCTGAAGGCCCAAAAGGGCGTGCGGGTAGGCGCGGTGAAGCTTTGGGAGACCGACACCGCCAGCGCCACGTACCGGCCGGACTGACGGGGGGCAGGGTGCCGCTCAGTCGTGGGGCAGCCAATCTTGGCTGCAGCCGCCTTCAGGCGGCTCTCGCCCGGTGCGCAGACTCGCGCGTGGCCCGAAAAAGCCGCCTGAAAGGCGGCCGCGGGCAGGATTGCCTGGCAGGATTGCCCGCCCCACGACTGGCGCAGAATGCGGTCGCGGGCAAATAAGTGGCTTGGGGCGCCCCGCCTGCCAACCCTGAGGGACCGGCTGGTTTCAGCGGCCGAAGTAGGCGGCGTTCCTGGGGGTGAAATCGTTCCACTTCTCCGGCAGGTCGTCCAATGCAAAAATGGCCGAAACCGGGCAGACCGGGACGCAAGCGCCACAATCGATGCATTCCACCGGATCGATGTAGAGCATCTCCTCGGTGGCGTATTTCGGGTTATCCTTCTTGGGGTGAATGCAATCGACCGGACATGCGTCGACGCAGGCAGTATCTTTGGTGCCAATGCAAGGTTCTGCTATAACGTAGGCCATGTTGAATATTTCCCAGATACCTACACATATCATACAGGCGCGAGAAAAACAATTCGGTATGGGCGCGGCGCGGGCTGGGCGCGGGGCGCGGTACCATCACGAGAAGTGACCATTCGACCGGCCAGCGACCGCTCGCTGCTGATTTCCTTCGGCGCCCGGATCTCGGACGAGGCGCACCGCCAGGTCAGCCTGCTCTGCCACCGGATGGCGGGCGTTCGCGGGATCCTCAACCTGCACCCCGCCTTCGCCAGCGTACTGATCGATTTCGACCCCCGCCTGCGCTCGCACGGCGAGATCGAGGGGCTGGTTCGCGCGCGTTTGGCCGACGCCGCCGCTGGCGCTGCCGCCGCGTGTGCCGCCGCAGCGGATGCCGGCGCGGACGATGCCAGGTGGGGCAGGCGGGCCCAGGGGGCACCCCGCCTGCCAACCTGCGGCGATGCCACCGATGTCGATGCCGCCGCTGGCGCTGCCGCAACCGGAGAATCCTACCGCCCTGGCGGCGCGGCCGGCGGCGCCGAGGCCGACGGTGCCGAATCGGCCGAGGCCGCCTGGGACCCCCCGCGCCTGGTGGAGATCCCGGTCTGCTACGGTGGCGAATTCGGGCCGGACCTGGAGGATGTAGCCCGCCACTGCGGTCTGGACCCCGCGCGCGTGGTCGAGCTGCACGCCGCGGCCGATTACCTGGTCTATTTCGTGGGCTTCTCCACCTGCTTTCCGTATCTGGGCGGCCTGCCCGCGTCGCTCGCCACCCCGCGCCTTTCTGCGCCCCGCAAGCACGTGCCCGAGGGCAGCGTGGCCATCGGCGGCAGCCAGGCTGGCGTGTACCCTCTGGCTTCGCCTGGCGGCTGGCGCCTGATCGGCCGCACCCCGTTGCGCCTCTTCGATCCCCAGGCCTCGCCACCCGGCTTGCTGCGCATGGACGACCGGGTGCGCTTCCGGCCTGTCCCGAAGGAGCGTTTTTGAGCGGCATTCGCGTGGCCGCGCCCGGTCTGCTCACTACCGTGCAGGACCTGGGCCGGTTCCATTACGCCCACTTCGGCGTCTCGGCCTCGGGCGCAGCCGATCCGCTGGCGCTGCGAGCCGCTAATCTGCTGGTGGGGAACGCCGAAAACGCCGCCGCGCTGGAAATGACCCTGGTAGGCGGCACGTTCCGGTTCGAAGCCGCCGCCGTCATCGCGCTCACCGGCTCGGATTTCGGGGCCGGCCTGCCGCTTTGGACCTCGGTGGAGGTAAAGGCCGGCCACACCTTGCGCTGCGGGCCCACCCGGGGCGGCGCGCGCGGCTATCTGGCGGTGCGCGGCGGTATCTCGACCTCCCTGGTGATGGGCAGCGCCTCGGCGCACGTGATGACCGGGGTGGGCGGGCGCCCCTTGCGCGCGGGCGACCGGCTGCCCATCGGCGATGCGGCCGTCCGCCGGCCGCGCCGCGCCATTTCCCATCCGCCTGCACATTCCGCCGAGGCGCTGCTGCGCGTGACCGAAGGTCCGCAGGCCGATCGCTTCGCGGGAGAATTGTACGGCGGCGCCTATGTGGTGAGCGAGGAATCCAATCGCATGGGCCTGCGCCTGCGCGGTCCCGCCATACCCAGCCCGGCCGGTGGAATGCTGACTGAAGGTGTGGCCCTGGGCGCTATCCAGGCGCCACCCGACGGCCAGCCCATCATCCTGTTTGTCGAGCACCAGACCACCGGCGGCTATCCCAAGCCCGCCAACGTGATCTCGGCCGATTTCTGGAAGCTCGGCCAGGCCCGCCCGCGCGATACCGTGCGCTTCGAGGCCGTCACTCTGGACCGCGCCCTGGATCTGCTTCGGGAACAGGAGAAGTGGCTGTATGCCCTGCTTTAATCCTGAGAATCTCGCGAAGCGTAAGAGAGAAGCCCGGCAGCAGGGGCGTCGTAACGGCTTCATGTTCCACCCGCACCTGCGAAGCGCTGCCCGAGTGAATCATCATACGGCGGGTTGACTGGTAAAGCCGCCAGACCTCGCGGGCGCCGTGCTTGAAGTAGAGGTCCGTCTTGCGGTCCAGATCTGCGGCGCGGTCATCCGGGGAGACGACCTCGATGGCGATGGCCGGCGCACCCTCCAAGTACTTTCGTTCGCTTTGGCCTGGGTGGCTGATGCTGATGTCCGGTTGCAGCCAGTTACGGATGCCCAGCTTATAGCCCATTTCAATGAACACTTCACCCAGTTCGGCCGCCTCGCCGCAGGCATGCGCGGCGGCTAAGGCAGCCGTCAAGGCCTGGAAGATTTTGGTTGCACGCCTGTTGTGCTTCGATCCAGGCGGCGGCATCTCGATCAGCTCTCCTTCCAGCAGTTCCTGTTTGCCTGGCTGCTCGGGCTCAGGCATCCGCTCGAATTGCTCGAACGTCAGCAGGGGCGTGTCTGTGATAGTGCCCATAGCATCATCATACCCGCTGCGGCCAGATAATCCGAGACTCTCCAGCAGAGCCCCGGGAACGCCAGCCGGGGAAATGGCCGTATGCTCTGGCGCAGCCGCATCCTGGCCTGGGGTTAAAGGCGAAACCCATCGGATTGCGCGTGGTCTGCGCCAAAAGGATGCCGCGCTCATCAGTGAGGTAGTGGATCGCTATCAATACCGGCTGGCGAGATATCTGCTCTGACCGGCCGCCGTGAACAGGTCGAAGACCTTGTGCAGGAGACATGGGCTCGCGTGCTCGCGGGAGCGGCCCAGTATTGAAGGCCGATCCAGGTTTGAGACGTGGCTGTTCTCGATCGCCCGCAATCTCGCGATCGACGGCCTGCGACAGAGGCAGATCCTGAGCAGTGCGCTAACTCTTAGCGCACTACCTTCCTGGCGGCGGCGAGGGGTGAGGACGCGGTGCGGCTGGCGGCGGCTTTGGAGTTGCTCGATCCGATCTACAGAGAGATCCTGCTGTTGCGATTTCAGGAGGATCTTTCATTGCGTCGATTAAGCCCCGTCGTATACGCCGGGCCCCTTATCCGTAACCGGCGGGGTTTGGGCCGGGCTGGCTCGTGTCGGACCGGTACGACATCGGCGCCAAAGCGGCCACGGCAACCCCCAAGCCGCAATTGATGTGGATGCTCCAGACGCTACTGAAGATCGGTTTCAACTTAAAGTCCACCTCGAAACCAAGGAGCTGCCAATCTACGCGCTGGTAGCCGCAAAGAACGGGCCCAAAATCCGCCCGGTGAAGGACGATGGCGACATGGAGATTTGCGGAGACGGCCACCAGCTCACCGCGCGACAGATTTCGATGCAGGAGTTCGCTGGATCTCTCGCCAGGCAGTTTGGCAACCCAATACTGGACATGACCGGCCTCCAAGGCGTCTATGACTTCACTCTGGACTACGCCCACGACGACAGCGCGGCGGCGGATAACGGCCCCGGTCCCTCGATCTTCACAGCGCTTCAGGAGCAGCTTGGTCTTAAGTCTTAAGTTGGAGCCGCGAAAAGACCCATCGAGGTCCTGGTAGTCGATCGCGCTGAGAGACCCTCGCAAAACTAACATCGGTCGGCAGGCGAATGGCTGTATGCTCTGGTGTAGGGGCAGAATCGCTCCCTGACGGGGTGCCCTCGGGGCCCGGCGCGGAAAAGGCTGCGGAGCCGCGACCGTCAGGGAGCGGTTGGCGCCCTCCGCGCATATGCCAATCGATCTGAACTGCGACATGGGGGAACTGGAAGACGCCGCGCATGAGGCGGCTCTCATGCAGTACATCACCTCGGCCAACATCGCCTGCGGCGGGCACGCCGGCGACGAGGCCATCATGGAACGCACGGCGCGCCTGGCCCTGGAGCGCGGGGTGCGCATCGGCGCCCATCCGGGATATCCCGACCGCGCCAACTTCGGCCGCCTCGAGATGCCGCTCACGAGCGCGGAAATCGCGGAGACCGTCTTCCAGCAGATTGCCCGCCTGGAAGCCGTAGTGTCCCAGCTCGGAGGGCGCATCGTACACGTGAAGCCCCACGGCGCGTTGTACAACGTGGCGGTGAGAAATGCCGAGGTGGCGCAAGCCATCGGTGACGGAGTGGCGCGCTGGGTCCAGGGTCGGAAGCTTCCGGCGGTTCCAGTGTTTGGCCTGGCCGGCTCGCCCATGCTGGACGTCTGGCGCCGGATGGGTCTGCCGGTGGCGGGCGAAGGCTTCGCCGACCGCCGCTACGAACCCGATGGCACGTTGCGCTCGCGCAAACTGCCCGGCGCGCTCATCACCGATCCCGCGGAAGCGGCCCAACAGGCTCTGCGCCTGGCGCACTCGGGCGGGGTGGAGACCATCTGCGTTCACGGCGACACGCCGGGCGCCGTAGCCATACTCGCGGCATGCAGTTCGCTACTATACAAGGGATGAGGCTGCTCCTGGTTCTGGCCGCCGTGGCGCCGCTGTTTGGCCAGTGTACGTACACGGTCAGCCCCTCCCAGATCCCCATTGCCGCCGGTTCAGGGACCGGCTCGGTGACGGGCACTACCATAAACGTGACGGCGGGAAGCGGCTGTATCTGGGCGGCTACCACCAACACGAGCTGGCTGCACATCGATTTCGGCCAGACCGGGTCGGGAAACGGCACGGTGGGCTGGCACGCCGATACCAACACGGCTGCCACGGCTCGCGCCGGCACAATCACGGTGGCAGCCCAGTCGATCGCGGTCACCCAGGCGGCCCAGATCTGCAACTATACGCTCACGCCGCCAACGGCCAACTTTCCGGTGGCCGGCGGCACGGGGACCCTCCAGGTGCAGACCGCCTGTACCTGGGTGCCGTCTTCGAGCGCGGGCTGGATCCCGATCGCCCTTGCCAGCAACATCAGCACCACCGGTAACGGAACGGTGAACTATACCGTGACGGCCAATGGTTGCGTGACCGGCCGCAGCGGGTCGATCACCGTCGCCACCAGTGCGCAACTTGCCATCACCCAGGATGGCTCGGCCGCCAATTTTGCGTTCAGCCCCACGTCGGCATCGTATGCCGCCGCCGCCACCAACGGCCGCATCGCCATCAGCACCGGGGCCGGCTGCAACTGGAGCGCCTTCAGCGATGTGAGCTGGCTGCAGATCAACTCCGGTGCGTCGGGATCGGGCAACGGCGCGATCACCATCCAGGTGCTGGCCAATACCAGCGTGGCGCGCACGGGCAATCTGCATATTGACAACGGCGTTTCGGTTTTGCTCCTGCCGGTGGCGCAGGCCAGCCCGGTCGTGCTCACGGTGGTGGCCGATGGCGCCGATTACGCCACCAACGCGGTTTCGCCCGGTGAGATCGTCGGGCTGTTCGGGTCGAACCTGGGACCGGCCACGGGCGCCGGATTGCAAGTGACGCCCGATGGCCTCTCGATCGCCAGGACGCTGGCTGGTGTGCAGGTGATGTTCGACAATGTGTCGGCCGCCCTCACCTATGCCTCCGCCGGCCAGGTGAACGCGGTGGCGCCCTATGAAGTGGCCGGCAACGCCAACGCCCAAACCAACGTGCAGGTGATCTACCAGGGGACGGCTTCTAATACCGTCACCGTGCCCGTGGTGCCGTCCACACCCGCGATCTTCACGCTGGACTCTTCCGGAAAGGGCCCCGGCGCCATCCTGAATCAGGACCTCACCGTGAACGGCCCCAACAATCCCGCGGCGCGCGGCTCGGTGGTAGTCATTTACTGCACGGGTGGCGGTGTGACCAACCCCCCCAGCGCCGATGCATCCATTACCGGCAATTCGTCGCCGCCGTCCCTCACGCTGCCGGCCTCGGTGACCATCGGAGGCCTGAACGCGCCCGTCGAATACGCCGGTGGGGCCCCCGGCGCGGTGGCTGGGCTGACGCAGATCAACGCCGTGGTGCCGGCGGGAGTGACGCCGGGGCCGAGCGTCCCGGTAATGGTGACGATTGGGACTGTCCAGAGCCCCGCGGGCGTGACGCTGGCGGTCGAGTAAGGCCACGCCGCGGGGCGATCGCGGCGATCGCGCCGACGTTGCGCGCCGCCGGGTTCTGGCCGCATAATGGGTAGATCAATACTTTTCTGCGAACGCACGGGGAAGCATCCATGGTGTGCCCAGGTTGTAATGCCGTCAATCCGGACCACGTGAAGTTCTGCGGGCAATGCGGGCGCAGTCTGGCAGCCGGCGGCGACAATGCCGCCACGGTTTTCCTGGACAGCCCGTCGGCCGCCGCCCCGCAGGCAAGCTCGCGCCCGCTTGCCGCCATGGGCGTAGTCACGACCGCGGCCGGCGCCACGCAGCCGGGAACCCGGAGCGGGGGCGGGCACCCTTTCCAGCTCCCCGCCGGGGCGGTCTTCGCCAACCGCTATCGCATCGAACGCTTGCTCGGCGAGGGTGGCATGGGCGCGGTCTACAAAGCCCTCGATCTGGAACTGGACCGCATGGTAGCCGTCAAGCTGGTGCGTCCCGAGCTGGCCAGCCCACAGGCCATGCAGCGTTTCAAGCAGGAACTGCTGCTGGCCAGCCGCATCTCCCACAAGCACATCCTGCGCATTCACGACCTGAGCGATTTTGGCGGCGTCAAGTACATCACCATGGCCTTCGTGGAGGGCCGGGACATGGCGGACCTGATCGATCGCACCGGCGCCCTGCCGTTCGACCGCGCACTGCGGTTTGCGCGCCAGTTGTGCGCCGCCCTGGATGCCGCGCATGGCGAGGAGGTGGTGCACCGCGACCTGAAGCCGCAAAACATCCTCATCGACCAGGCGGATAACCTGTACATCCTGGATTTCGGCCTGGCCAAATCGCTCGAAGCCGAGGTCACCAAGATGACCCGCACCGGCCAGATCATGGGCACCCCCCGTTACATGTCGCCGGAGCAAGTGGAAGCCAAAGAGGTGGACCACCGGTCGGACCTCTATTCGCTGGGCCTGATCCTGTACGAGATGTTCACCGGGCAGGTGCCCTTCCGCGGCGAATCGGCCATGCAGCTCATGTACCAGCGCATGACCGAGCAGCCGCCCGACCCGCGCACCCAGCGCCCGGAGCTGCCGGAATACATTGCCGGCATTATTCTGAAGTGCCTGGTAAAAGACCCCGGCCGGCGCTATCAGAACGCGCGCGAGATCCTGGCCGATCTGGATGCGCAGCAGGCCCCCAAGGGCGCCTCAGAGGGCGCCCCAGCGGCCACCGCAGCCGGCACGCCAACCGGCACTCTGGCGGACATCCCTGCGGGCACTCCGAGCGCGCGGCGCGACGCCACCATCAGCATTCAGATCCCCAAGCCGTCGCGCAGGACGGGACTGGTGGCGGCGGCGCTCGTGGCGCTGGCGGCGGCGCTGGCCGCGATTCCCCAGACCCGCAACGCCATTCTGGCCCGCTTGGGGGCCCGCGGCGGGCCGCACGGCATCCAGCATTATGTAGCGGTGTTGCCGCTCAACGTGGTGGGGGACGAAGGCGCCCTGAAGTACCTCGCCGACGGTGTGGTGGAATCGCTCTCCGCCAAGCTGGGCGGGCTCGAAAACGTGTTCGTGGCGGATGGCTCCAGGGTCGCCTCGGCAGTCAAGCAGGGCGCCGACGACAAGATTGCCAAAGCTTTGGGCGTCGCGGTTCTGATTAAGGGGACCATCCAGCAGGGGGCCAACGACCAAATCGCCATCGCCTTAACCATGGACGATGTGAAAAACCATCGCCAGGTGATGAAGCCGAGCGAGTTCCGGGGGGTCCGGCAGGATCTGCTGACTCTCGAGGACAACGCCTTCAAATCCGTGGCCGACGCGCTGGTTATCCGGGAGACCAACGCCGAACGCGCGCGCACCAGCGCCAGGCCCACACAGGATATCGAGGCTTACGATTTTTACTTGAAGGGCCGCAATCTGCGGCGGATGAACGATGCTGCCAATGCTGAAAAGGCCCTGGCGCTATTCGACCAGGCGGTCAGGCGCGACCCGGGGTTCGCTCTGGCTTACGCGGGATCGGCGGACGCCGATCTGGTGATGGCGGAGTCAACCAAGGATCCCGTATGGATCGAACGCGCGCTCGGCGCGGCGCAGCAGGCGGAGCGCTTGAACGACAATCTGCCCGAGGTCCACATGGCGCTGGGTGGGGTGTACACGCGCACCGGGAAATCAGAGGGCGCCATCGCCGAGCTGCGGCGGGCGCTGCAGTTGGCGCCCAATTCCGACGAAGCCCACAGGCGCCTGGGCGCGGCGTATGAGGCGGCCGGCCGCACCGCGGAAGCCATCGCGGCCTACGTAGAGGCTACCCGCATCAACCCGTACCTTTGGGGGAACTACAATTCCCTGGCGAAGGCCTATTTCAATTTGGGGGACAACCAACAGGCCCTGGAGGCCATCCGGCGCGTTACCCAGTTGGAGCCGGACATGCCCACCGGGTGGGCCAACCTGGGAGCCGCCTACTACCGCCTTGGAAACTGGACGGACTGCATTGCGGCGCTTCAAAAAGCGATTGCGCTGCAGCCCAAAGCCCACTACTATGCGCAGCTCGGCGTGGCGTACTTTTACGTGGGCCGGTACGACGAATCCGTCAAACTTTTCGAGAAAGCGGTCCAATTGGAACCGAAGGACCCCGCCTACCGGGCGAGCCTCGGCGACGGCTATCGCTGGTCGGGGCAGCGGGATAAGGCCTCGGCGGCTTACGATGAGGCGATCAAGCTGGCCTATCGGAGCCTGGAGACGAACCCCAACGATACGGACGCCTTGGGTTACCTGGCGAGTGCTTATGCCAAAAAGGGCGACGATGCCAACGCCCGCAGGTTCATCCAGCGGGCGCTCAAAATCAAGCCGGCCGATCCAGGCCTGCTGGATCTGGAGGCGCAAATTCACGCGATTGCCGGCCGGACCCAGGAAGCTCTGGCCAGCCTCGCGCAGGCCTTGCACAACGGCTACTCATGGCAGGAAATCCAGAGCGATCCCGAATTCAAGGCGCTCCGCCAGACCCCGGAATTCCAGCAGCTTCAGGCAAGTACACCCCTGCCAACAAAGAAATAGGCCCCTAAGTAATAGCAGTACTTTCGGCTAATAGCGGTACTTCCGGCTAATAGCAGTACTTCCGGCGGTACGGGCGTGATTTTGAGTTGACTCCGCCAGAGGTGTTGCCGGATGATAGGGAGACAGGGTCCAGTGTCACGGGGAGCGTCCAAAACTTCGGTCCGGTGGAAGCGATTGCTGGCTGCGTGTGCGTTGCTGAGCGCGCTCTCCGTGGCTGGCCGCGCCAGCATCATCGACCCGCAAATGGGCATGGAAGGCTACGGCGACAGCACCCCGTTCAACGGCACGGCGACTTTGGGCCCCGATGCTTCAGGCGGCGGCTTTATTGCCTACTTCAACAACACCGGGCAAAACATCACCAGCTTGACCTTTATCGCCGACAACATAACTCCCGCCGAGTTTGCCGGCGCAACCTTCACCTGCAACGGTGCTTCGGATCCCATCGTTCCCAACCCGTTTTTCCTGTTCTGCTCGATCGACTACTTCTCATCCGACGACTTGCTGGAGTTTATTTTCTCGGGGACTCTCCCGGGGCCGGGCGGCCTGGACCTGGGAATCCCGCCCGGGAGCAACTTTGCGATTTCATTCAACACCAATT
Source organism: Bryobacteraceae bacterium (assembly GCA_052144935.1). GTDB lineage: Bacteria > Acidobacteriota > Terriglobia > Bryobacterales > Bryobacteraceae > JOPF133. Next base: position 13,930 of record JBKQPR010000262.1, on the reverse strand, counting down.
ACTCCCTTACCGTTGACGGGGGCGGATGGGGGAGCGTCGGTAACCCGTCATTCACCGCAACGGATACACAGACGTCCTTACCCGAGCCGGGTTCGGCGCCGGTTGTGGGGGCTGCACTGCTTGCCGGCGTGAGCTTGCTCTCTCTGCGCCGCCGATTGAAGAAGAGTTGATCCCGCCGGGCAATTGTAAGACCTCACGCCAGCCGGCTCCGCCGGTGAGGGCTTCCACCGGGTGTTCTCGCCTCTGCATCTGGGACTCACAGGACTGAGCGTGCGAAACTAGACAATTAGGAATCGTCGTAACGCTGCGTACTTCCGTCGAAACTGCAATCGCCGTCTGGAGTACCGTTTGCTCTCTCGGGAAGGCCGGAGAATATGCCCCGCACAATCCTGCCCGGTAAACCGTATCCCCAAGGCGCCACCTGGGACGGAACGGGTGTGAACTTTTCTCTCTACTCGGAAAAGGCCACGGCCGTGGAAGTGTGCCTTTTCGCGGCGCTGGACTCTCCCGACTATGAAACCATCCCTCTGCGCGAGTCGACCGGTTATGTCTGGCATGGTTATCTGCCTGGAGTGCGGCTGGGGCAATTGTACGGCTACCGGGTCCGCGGGCTGTACGATCCCGAACGCGGCGAGCGCTTCAATCCCGCTAAGCTGCTCATCGATCCCTATGCCAAAGCCGTCTCCGGGTCGCTCAACTGGGATGCCCCGGTCTTCGGGTACCTCATCGGCGACCCGCGCGAAGACCTCTCCTGCGACCCGTCCGACGACGCCTGGGGCGTTCCCAAGTGCGTGGTCACCACCTCGCACTTCGATTGGGAAAACGACCGACCGCCGCTCACCCCGCTGCACGATTCCATTCTGTATGAGCTGCACGTAAAGGGCTTCACCGCGACTCATCCGGAGATCCCCGCGGAGCTGCGCGGCACCTACGCGGGGCTGGCCCATCCGGTGGCCGTCGAGTATCTGCGCAAGCTGGGCATCACCGCCGTCGAGCTGATGCCGGTGCACGATTTCGTGGACGACAAGCACCTGCTCGAGCGCGGCCTGCGCAATTACTGGGGTTACAATTCGATCGGTTTTTTCGCTCCCGAGGCCCGCTACAGCGCCTCGGGCGACCGCGGCGAGCAGATCGGCGAGTTTAAGGCCATGGTAAAGGCGCTGCACCGGGCTTCGATTGAGGTGATCCTCGACGTGGTCTACAACCACACCGCCGAGGGCAACCAGATGGGGCCGACCCTGAGCTTCCGCGGCATCGACAACGCCACCTACTACCGGCTGGTTCCCGAAAATCCGCGCTATTACATGGATTTCACCGGCACCGGCAACACCCTCAACGTGCGCCATCCCCAGGTGCTCAAGCTGATCATGGACAGCCTGCGCTATTGGGTACAGGAGATGCACGTGGACGGCTTCCGCTTCGACCTGGCGGCCGCGCTGGCGCGCGAGCTGCACGATGTGGACCGCCTCTCGGCCTTCTTCGACATCATCAACCAGGACCCCGTGATTTCCCAGGTGAAGCTGATCGCCGAGCCCTGGGACGTGGGCGAGGGCGGCTACCAGGTGGGCAAGTTTCCGCCCTTGTGGGCCGAGTGGAACGGGCGCTACCGCGACGTGGTGCGGCGCTACTGGAAGGGCGATGACGGGCAATTGGCCGAGTTGGGCTACCGGCTCACCGGTTCGAGCGATCTCTACCAGCGCGATGGCCGCCATCCCAGCGCCAGCATCAACTTTGCCACCGCCCACGACGGCTTCACCCTGCGCGACCTGGTGAGTTACGGCCACAAGCACAACCAGGCCAACGGCGAAGACAACCGCGACGGCTCGAACGATAACCACTCCTCGAACTATGGCGTCGAAGGCGATACCCAAGACCCGCGGATTGTGGAAGTGCGCCGGCGCCAGGTACGCAATTTCCTGCTCACCCTGCTGCTTTCGCAAGGCGTCCCCATGATCTGCGGCGGAGACGAGATCGGCCGCACGCAGCACGGCAACAACAATGCTTACGCCCAGGATAACCCCGTCGGTTGGTTCGATTGGAACCTGGACGAAGCCGGCCGCGCCCTGCTGGAATTCACCGCCCGGCTGGTGGAGCTGCGCCGCCGGCATCCCAACCTGCACCGCCGCAAATTTTTCCAGGATCGCCGGATCGACCCCGGCGGCGCGGCCCGCGAAGTCAACGGCCGCGAAGAGCAGGACATTACCTGGCTGCGGCCGGACGGGAATGAAATGACCCCCGAGGAGTGGAATCAGGGCTGGGTTCGCTGCATCGGCCTGCGGCTGAGCGGGCGCACGCTGGACGACGTGAACGGCGTCGGCGAACCCATTCGCGACGAGACGTTCCTGATTCTGCTGAACCCCCATCATGAACCGATCCGTTTTTTCATGCCGCGCCGCGAGGGCACGGCCTGGGAAGTGATCCTCGATTCCGCCGAACCCGAGCGCGCCGCCAAGCCGATGGTGGCGGCGGGAGAGGCCTTGGAGTTGATCCCGCGCTCGACCGCGCTGCTCCGGGAGCTGACCGGCTGACCGCCATCGCCGGCACGCCCGTCCCGCGGCTTCGGATACTAACTTTTTGTCCGATTGCAACGTCTGAACTTCGTGCTGAACTTCGTGCAAGACCTGCGCTACGCTCTGCGCAATTTTTGGAAGGCGAAGGGGTTCACGGCGGTGGCCGTGGCGACCCTGGCGATCGGGGTGGGGGCCAACACCGCGATCTTCAGCATCGTCGATACGATCCTGCTGCGGCCCCTGCCTTTCCGTAATCCGGATCGGCTATTGCGGCTTTTCGAGACCGAGGCGGCGCCGGGCACGTATCCCTTTGCCGGGCCGGATCTGGCCGACTGGCGTGCGCAAAATCACACCTTTCAAGACATGGCCATGTTCGGCTGGGTGCAGAACTTGAATGCCGGCCAGGAGGGGCGGGCGGACAGCGTACACGGGGTGGCCACGGAGGTCAATTTCTTCGATGTGCTCGGAGTGCGCCCGGTGCTGGGCCGGACTTGGGCGCCCGGCGAGGGGCAATCGGGAAAGGATCGCGTAGCGGTGCTCAGTTACGCGTTCTGGCAGAGCCGCTTTGCCGGCGACCCCGGCGCGGTGGGGCGAAGCATCGAACTGGACGCGCGAAAGTACACCATCGTGGGGGTGATGCCGGCCAGCTTCCGCTACCCGTCTCGGGCGCAACTGTGGACGACCAAGGAGATGGTGCACAACGAATTCCAGCGCGGATCGCACTGGGCCAACGCCGTCGGAAGGATGAAAACGGGGGTGACGGTAAAAGCGGCGCAGGCGGACCTGACGGTGATCGCGGCGGGGCTGGAGAAGGCGTATCCGGATTCCAATTACAAGGTCGGCGCGAAGGTGGTATCGCTGCGCGAGAACCTGGTGGGGGATTCGCGCGGCTCGCTGCTGATGATGTTGTGGGCCGTGGCTCTGGTGCTGCTGATCGCGTGCGCCAATGTCGCCAACCTGCTGATGTCGCGGGCGGTGGCGCGGCAAAAAGAGATGGCCGTGCGCAGCGCGCTAGGAGCGGCGCGCAGCCGGCTGGTGCGGCAATTGCTCACCGAGAGCCTGCTGCTGGGGTTTGCCGGCGCTGCCGCCGGGCTGGGCTTGGGCTGGGGCATCGTCAGCCTGTTTTCGCACGCCAAGAGCTTCGCCCTTCCCCAATTCAACGCCATCGAGTTGAACGCGACGGTGCTGGGGTTTACCCTCGCGCTGGCCCTGGCGACCGGGATTCTGTTCGGCATGGTGCCGGCGGCACAGGCGTCGCGGGCGGATTTGCATGACGAGCTGAAGGGCGGGGCGGGGAGCTCGGTAAGCCCGTCGAAAAAACGGCGCCTCGCGAGCAACGTGCTGGTGGTGGGCGAGATCGCGCTCTCGCTGCTGCTGCTGGCGGGCGCCGGACTGCTGCTGAAGGATTTTGTGCGGCTGCGGAACGTCGAGGTGGGAGTGCGGGCGGAGGGGGTCTGGACGGGCGCCGTGCAACTTCCCGAAGCGCGCTACGAAAAGGCCGCGCAGCAAATGGAGTTTGCCCAGGCACTGCTGGAAAAAGCGCGCCACATCCCCGGGGTGGACGTGGCCGCGCTGAGCGACCACCTGCCGCTGGAGGGCGGGAGCAACTGGTACATCAAGGTGCGCGGCCAGCCCTCCACCCCGATCGACGGCCCGCTCGTCGAGATGCATTCGGTATCGCCCGATTATTTCCGCGCCATGGGCGTGCGGCTGATTGCGGGGCGGGTGTTTACGGCGGAGGATGTGGCGGTGGCGGCGCCCATGGACGCACGCCAGCAGGAAGCGTGGAAGAAGAAAGAGAAGCTGCCTTCGGCCGAGACCGACGCGATGGTCTATCCGGCGGTGATCAACAAGGCCATGGCCCGGCGGTTCTGGCCCCAGCACGACGCGCTGGGGCAAGTGTTTTCCTGGGGCCGCGATAACGGGCCGTGGCAACGGGTGATCGGCGTGGTGAACGATGTGAGGGAGTGGGGGCTGACCGAGACGGCCATCCCGGAAGGGTATTCGCCGCTGACCAACTGGGGACGGCTATTCCTGGTGCTGCATACGCCCCTGCGGCCCTCCAGCTTGACCGCGGCAGCGCGGCAGGCCGTGGCGCAACTGGATGGGAGCCTGCCGCTTTACAATGTGCGCAGCATGGCGGAGGTGATTGGCGACGGCGCGCAGGGGTCGCAATTCCTGAGCCTGCTGGTGGGATCCTTCGCGGCGTTCGCGGCCCTGCTGGCGGCCGTGGGAATTTATGGCGTGCTGTCGTACGTGGTCAACCAAAGGACGCGCGAGATCGGGATCCGCATGTCGCTGGGCGCCAGCCGCGGGCGGGTGCTGGGGCAAGTGCTGGCGGAGGGCATGCGCCTCGCGGCGATCGGATTTGCGATCGGGGTGGCGGGCGCCATCGCCGCCGGGCGCGTGATGGCGAGCCTGCTGCACGAAGTGAAGCCCAACGATCCGGCGGTGTTGGCGGCGACCACCGGGCTTCTGGCGGCGATCGCGCTGGCGGCGTGTTATATACCGGCGCGGAGAGCGGCACGGATGGATCCGCTGGCGGCGTTGCGGCACGAGTGAGCGGAGCGAGGGCGGCAAGCGCATCCCCCGTCTTCACACCGTGTAACTCCTTTCGGGCGTGGCTTCTCCGCGCCAGGCGCCCCGAGTTGTCCAAGGTGGGTGCCCAGGCTCGATAAACCTGGAACCGTGCGAGGTACAAGCGCCGCGTGCTACGATCATGGTCGTGAGATTGGTTGAAGCCCAGTACGAAAATGGAGTGCTGCGGCCTGTGGAGCGGCTGGGCCTTCGTCCAGGTGAGTGTGTGAAACTAATCGTGATGCGGCGGTCGGACCCCAGTCGCTGGGATTTGGCGAGATTAGCGAAGACCGGGAACGGGGATGACCTTCCTCTCACCGAGCAAGGTCTCGCTGAGTGGGCGAACTCGCTAGAGGCGACGGAGCGAAGTTGAAGCGAGGAGAGGTCTGGTGGGCTGACCTCGGTTCATTTCGACCTCGGGAGCGCGGGAAAACGGACGTGGCGGTTGTAATCTGTCAGCCGTCTACGAACATCATCGTCGCGCTGAAGTTGTGGTGGATACGCTCGTTCCAACGACGGTTCATCGGTTCAGCAGACGGGGCGAAGGCCCGTCGTGATTTGGCAAAGTGATACGTTGACGCAGGCGCTTGAATCGGTCCTGGTAGTTCCGCTCACCACGAACCTTGACCGCGCGAAGCTGGCCGGAACCGCGTTGATTAGCTCTTCCTCCCTCGGCGGACCGCCCCAGGACTTCGTTGCGCTGGCATTCCAGATGCGGGCTATCCCCAAGTCGGCATTTAAGACCAAGATCCGGGATCTCGACGAGAGTGAGCTTGAAGAGTTGGAGTTGGCAACCGATGAGGCTCTGGGACGCGTCGAGCCGAATTAGCAGAGCGCAATCGCGGAGTTGCCGTCCGACCTCCATTTGTCGAGCCATTTTTGCTGGATCTCATTGAGCGGCCCGTGCCCAGTGAGGATTCGAACCCGGAAAGCAAAGACTTAGCGACCTTCGCCATTTGGGAAGCCAAAGTTTGCAACGTTGGAAGATCTGGCTCCCCAGTCTGGATTCGAACGCTCTCTGCGGACTTACCCATTCCGCTTTCGCAATCGAAGCGTACGCTTGGAAAGAACGGCAAATCCGGCGCTCAACTCTTCGCCGTGGCGGTCGAATGTCGCCGCTACCAAGTCGGCTTTACTGTCTGGATTGAGACCCGCGAGCCGGACAAGCAGGACGCCAGAGTGAACCAGATGCTGGCGGAAGACAAGCTCTCCGAAATCTTTGTCCGCAGTCGGCAAGACGGCGCTGGCGTGCCGGCTGTGGCCCAGAACCGTTTCATCGTCGGTACCCGGGTCAAACTCGGCAATATATAGGACCTCGTGTCCATTGGCGCGGAGCCGGACGACAATCTGCTGGTCGACGCTCTCATCGGCGATGATTTTCAACCGGCCACTGTCTCCATCGGATACACCACATCGGCCCGAAGCACGTCGGCTGCAAAGGAAATTGCCGCTCGAATGCTTTCCGCCGTCAATCGGGGATGCTCGGACACGATCTGGTCCACGGTCTCTCCAGCCGCGAGCTTTTCAAGAACCAGTTCGACCGTGATCCTGGTCCCGGCAATGGTTGGTTTACCCATCATGATCTTCGGGTCGCACGTGATTAGAGTTTGCGGCATAGGAACTCGGTCCACCCCCAGTCTATAACACTGCGCCCGAGAGGGGCGGCCGGGCGTCCGCACAACGGTCCGCCCTATGGTATCGATGGTGGATCGAAAGCTTCGACCATGGCGGGCCGCGCGTACCGCACCCACATCGCGTGCAGGGCGTACAACGAGCAGCCGATCGCCACGGCCAGCACGGCGTTGACGGTGAGGACGCTGACGACCGTGACCAGGAAGGCGGCCGCATCCACGCGCGCCATTTTGGGCAGCCGTCGCCACGCGCTCCAATCCAACAGGCAGAGGCCCATCCAGGCGGTCACGCCGGCCAGCGCGGGAATGGGGATGCGGGCCACGAAGCCGGAGCCGAGCCGCAGAATCACCAGCAGAAACACGGCGTGGACCAGGTTGGCCAGCGGAGTGGTGCCGCCGCAGCGCACCACCGCCAGGCTGCGCGCCGGAATCCCCACGCTGAGCGGCGCGCCGAAAACCGAAGCGCACAGATTGGCCAGCCCGTACGCGCCCAGCTCGCGGTCGGCGTCGCCAGGCTTCATGCGCTTGTGGCGGCCGCGGAAATGCTCCACCACGCGCGAGGTGATCAAAATGTTCACCGAAGAAACGAAGGCCAGCGCGATCGCCGATGGCAGCATGGCCAGAATTTGCGGCACGCGGAGCGAGAACGGCGCCAGCGGCGGCAGCCCGGAGGATAGAAATCCGACTTCCCTTTCGCGCCAGCCGAACAAGCGCGCCATCGCGATGGCCAGCGCGACACCGATCAGAGGCGCCGGCAGGCGGTGGGAGAAACGCGCGGAGAAGGTGGCCGCCAGAACCACCATCATCCCCAGCACCAGGGGCACCATGCGGGTATCGGCGAGGTGATGGGCCACCGCCACGAGCTGGCTGACGGTCGAGCCGGCCGAGCGGGTCAGCGGCGAGGACACCCCCAGGATAATGTCCAGTTGCGACACCAGCATCATGCCGCCGATGCCGCAGGAGAATCCCGAAACCACGGCGTGGGGAACGCGCGTGATATAGCGCCCCAGCCGCAGAACGGCGAACGCCACCATCGCCAGCGAGGCCAGCAGGCAAAGCAGGGCCGCGCCGCCCAGTCCGCGTTGGCGTACCGCCAAGGCAATGAAAGGGACCGTGGCGCTGGCGGTGCCGCCGATCAGCACGGGGTTGCGGCCAAGCAGCGCGATCAGCGGCGCCGTCAAGATGGACGTGAACACGCCCAACACCGGCGGCAGCCCCATCAGAGAAGCCATCGCCAGACCGTAGGGCAGCGCGATCAGAGCCGCGATCACGCCGCCCGAACAATCTCCTGCCAGCCGCTTCCAGCCGTAACGGCCGCCATGGGGGCCTCTGCGATGCAGAATGCCCCGAAGGTTCAAGCCATCACCTTGGCGAATGCGGCTTTGAACTTGTCCATCTCGTCTTGTAGGCCGACGGTGACGCGGACGTAGGTGGGCCAACTGGGCCATACGCGGCCGATGTAGACTTTTTCCTTCTGCAGCGCCGTGATGATCTCCCTGCCGGGCCGCTTCACATCCACCATGAAGCAGTTGGAGACCGAAGGAACGAAGGAGAAGCGCTTCTGCTCCAGGAAATTGAAGGTATCCAGGCGGACGGCGGCGATGGACTTGCGGCGCGTCGGGACGAGGTCCTTCACCATCAGACTGGCGCTGGCGGCGGCCATGCCGGTGATGGGCATCATGGTGGAGCTATAGTTGCTCACCTTCTGCAGCAGGTCGGGACGGGCCAGGGCCGCGCCGGCGCGAAGCCCGGCCATGCCGTAGATTTTCGAGAAGGTGCGCAGGATCACCACGTCCTTGCCGGCCGCCACCAGGTGGCTGTTGAAGGGCGCGTCGGAGAGGTGCGTGTAGGCCTCGTCGATCATCACCACGGCGTCCCTGGGCTTGTTGGCCACCAGCCACTCGATCTCTTCCGGGGGCGTCAGGGTGCCGGTCGGGTTGTTGGGATTGCAGATGTAGATCAGGCCCGCGTCGGCCACCGCGGCCATGGCCTTCACGTCGTGCGCATAGCTCTTCTCCTTGAGCAGCGGTACCGAGACGACTTTGGCGCCGACGAATCGGGCGGCGCGCTCGCCGGCTTCGTAACCGGGGTTGCCGGTGACGAATGCTTTGGTGGGCGAGGTGAAGGCCAGCACGGCCTGGTGGAGCGGTCCGCTGGAGCCGGGGAAGATGCGCACGTAGTCGGTCTTCAGGCCTTCCTGCTCGGCCAGGATTTTCTGTACCTTATCGGATTCGCTGTAACGGTAGCGCCCGCCGTAGGCAATCATTTTGGCGCACGCTTCGCGGGCTTCCGGGCAAGGTCCCAGCGGGTTTTCGTTGGCGTTGATGAGGACCGCGTCGGGGGGGGCCTCCACTCTGGAAAGCTGGGCCAGAGCCGGTTCATTGAAAAAAGGCATTGCGGCAGCGCCGCCGCCCACCATGGCAGCGATCCGGCCAAAGCTACGGCGCGAAAAGCCGCGTTTCACAAATTCGCGTTTGAGGTCTTCGTTTAGGACGGTTTGCATAGCTCTCCCTCTCTGGATTGGTCCTGTGTCCAATGAGATTATCAGGTTCTGAGGCCGGTGTCGAATCAAAAAAAGTGATGGGAGGGGGCGGAGTTGCCAATTCGTACGTGTTTCGGCCGCGTGGCCCCGCTGGTGGGACAGGCGCTTTCGCCTGTCACCGCTTCCCCTCGGCCCCGCTTAACGGAACATTCGCGCGTCGAACTCAAATGGCTCCGGGTCCCCAAATGCGATCCTGGAGAACCCGGCATGAGCGGGGTTCAACAGCACATTCCACTCCCCGCGGATCGCCGCCGACGGAACCAGCAGAACCGCGCTCCGTCCATCGCGAATCCACTCGTCGCCGAACCGGTGTAAGGACTCGTCTCTGGTTCCGTACCAGCGCGCCGGCAGAGCCTTCACGTCGAGCGTAATGGTCTCAACGGCATCGGGGATGTCGCCTTCGATCGACACCAGGTCCCCCGGTCTTAGATTCGGTTCCAGATTTACGAACGTTTCAACGGCTGCGAGCGCCAACGAAGCTGAGTCGTAGATCACGCGCACTCCCCGGCTGTTCCACCGGCCGCCGTACAGACGGGCGCCCTCGCCGCTGGCGGCCTCCCGGGCATAACGGCGGCGGCATATTCTCCAGAACCGCATTAACTGTAGACGCCATAGGCAATGCGGCCCAGGATATCCTCGACTATGCGCGCGCCCATGTCGGTATCGAGTTGATCCAGGGGTCTTTCACCGCCCAATGCCCGGTTCGGAGTGCTGAGCCATTCAATGGCTTTCTCCCGGTCGCCGATCATTTCCACGGCTTCGGCACATACCCGTGCCATGCGGACGGTACGATCCGATTCGGCGGACGTCAGGAGATCCCCGCGGCTCAGCCTGCGAGTCAGCGTTCGCTGCGGAATGCCGAGTTTCCGCGCCAGAACGCCGGTGCCAAGCTGGAGGCTTTCCGCCAGCGCCGAAATGGCGCCCACCGGCAGTCCCTTACGGACAAGCTGTGCCAGATCGTCAGGGCTCTTTATCGCCTTGCCCAGCACCTTCGGCCCACCCAGGACTTCGGCAATCGCTTCTGCTTCCATTTTGGCCTCCTGGCTATTTAGGATACGCCATTTTGTTGTTTCACGTGAAACACGAGGCGCGGCACCGGCCCGCAGGAGCTGCCCATACATCTCCGGGAGAAGCAGCTAACTACCGCAGGCGCCGCCTCTCCTCCAGGGTCCGCCGGAGGATGGGAAGGATGGCGAGGTCTTTCGCCGCACCGATTTCCTCCTTGATGGCGATCTGCGTTTCAAGGTCGAGCACCCGGCACCGGAGGCTGGGGGAGAATTCGACCTCGACCGAGCGGGGCAGCAGATCGGCATAGACACGACCCTTGCCAATGGCTCCCAGCACGTCCAGCGGCCAGAGGCGCGTGGCGAGCAGTTGGTGGCCGGGGCTCGATAGGTCCGATTCGCCGGGGCGAAGTTCGGGGCGGTCACGATAGTGGGCATCCAACTCGGCTAGTGCCGCCAGCAACCGCTGCACATTCGCCGGAGTAATCAGGTGAACGACGTCGATATCCAAGGCGCTGTTGACCGGAGCGCCGAGGGCCACGGCCGCGACCCCTCCCACCACGATGAACTCGACCTCGTGGTCAGCCAGCGTCTTCAGGATTTCCAACGGGCGGTTCAATGCCGTTGAGCCTCCAGATCTGCTCCGTGAAGTCCATGAAGTCCTGGAGCCGTTCCATTCGCTCCGCTGGTGTCAAAGACAGAAAACACCGGATCAGCGTTACGTCGACGCCGCTCGAGTCGTAGGGCGACATGCTGAATCGAGGATAGCACCGTCCACTGGCGGCGGAACTGGTCCCTGTCACCTCAGATTGCTCTCGAACAATTTCAATATGCGCTTGTATTCGTCGGCCCAACTGCTCGGCTGAATGAATCCGTGGTTTTCCACTGGAAAGACCGCCAACTGCCAGTTCTCCTTGCGCAACTCGATGAGCTTTTGCACCAGCCGCACGGTGTCCTCAAATTCTACGTTGGTGTCCACCATGCCGTGGCAGATGAGCAGGGCGCCCTTCAACCCCTGCGCGAAAAAGATGGGCGACGATTTGCGGTAAGCCTCGGCATCGCTTTGCGGCACGTTCAGAATGTCGGACGTGTAGCCGTGGTTGTAGAGGGCCCAATCGGAGACCGGGCGCAGCGCGGCGCCGGCGGCGAACACATCGGGCTGCGTGAACATCGCCATCAGGGTGATGAAGCCGCCATAGCTGCCTCCGAAGAGGCCGATCTTCCTGGAGTCCACGCCGTAGTCCGAGACAACGTATTTGGCCGCGTCCACGATATCGTCGAGATCCTTGCCGCCCATATGCTCATAGATGGCGGTGCGCCAATCGCGGCCGTAGCCCGCCGAGCCGCGGTAATCCGGGTCGATCACCAGGAAGCCGCGCTCCATCAGGATGTGGTCGAACATATACTCGTGATAGTAAGTGGACCACTTGCGGTCCACGTTCTGCAGATAGCCCGCCCCGTGGACGAAGATCACAGCCGGGCCGCCGCGGCGGAAATTGGCAGGCTTGAAGAGGCGGGCCGGCACTTTGACGCCGTCGCGGGCGGTGAAGGTGACGATGGGCGCGTCAATCCAGGAGTACTGCCAGAATTCCGGCGCGGGCGACGAGGTGAGCTTCCTGCTTTCGGCCAGCGGACGGTTTTCCTGCACGTAAAGCTCGGGAGGCCGATTGGTGTAGGAGAAGACATCCGCGATGAAACGGCCGCCGGGCGAGACTACCGCGAGGTGCTTGCCGGGCGCGGCCGTGAGGCGCGTGAGCGGGCCGCCCTCGGCGCCCATTTCGTAGAGCTGCTGCTCGTAGGGGTTCTCCTTGCTGCCGGTGATGTAGAAGTGCGACTTATCGGGCGACTGGCGCACGTTGGTCACTTCCCAGTTGCCGGAAGTCAGCGCGCGCGGTTCGCCGCCCTCGAAAGCCACGGCGTAGAGTTGCGAATAGCCGGTGCGCTCGGACTGGAAGAAGACTTCGCGTCCGTTCTTCAGCCAGCCGAGGTTGTTGGCGCCGGGACCATCCACCCAGGCGGCGTCATGGTCGGCGGCCAGCACGCGGGTCTTGCCGGTCGCGGGGTCGAGGGCCAGAATCCAGCGGTCCTTGTTGTCGGCGGCGCGCGCCATCAGCACGGCCTTGGAGCCGTCTTCGGACCATAGCGGCGGAAAGAGTTGCACATCGCGCTCGGGCGGGCCGGCGTTGCGGCCAAGGGGCACACCCGTCGTGGGCGCACCGGAAGTGGGTGCACCGGAGGTGGGGGTGCCGGCGGCCGCACCGGAAGTGGGTGCACCGGAGGTGGGGGTGCCGGCGGCCGCGGCGGCCGTGGGCCGCCCACCTTCGGTGGGCCCGGCGGCCTTCTGGCCGTGGTCCACGTATTTGACCTCGCCAGTCACCACGTCGATCAGCGCCAGCCGCGATTTGCTCTGCGTATCGCCCACGTTGGTGCGGCCGGAGATGTCTTCGACGTAGGCCGATTCGGTGACGTAGTTGGGAATCACGGTGTTCTTGGCGTTGCCGCCTTCGACGACGCTGGCCACCACGTACTTCTCGTCGGGCGAAAGCAGCAGACCGGTGACGTTCTGGCGAGCCTGCGGAGTGAAGGGCTTGCGCGGGTTCTCCTTCTTGCGGCGGGCCTCCTCTTCGTCATGCAGGGCGGCGCGCTCGCGGACGGTTTCCAGCAGGTCCTTCTGCTCCTTCTTGAGGTACTCCTGACTGTCGGTGCCGCGCGGCGGTTCGCCGGCCGCCGCCTGCACCGGGCCACCACCTCCTCGGCCGAATCCGCCGCGCCCGCCACCGCCTCCACGGCCCCCGGCGGTCTCGCCTGCCGCGGGGGCGGCGGCCGCGGCGCGGATGTCGGTCATCTGAACCAGCATCCCGGTATCGAGCGACATGACGTAGAGGTTGCCGGCGCGCGTGAAGGAGATGCGCTTGCCATCGGGCAGGAAGCGCGGGTTGGCCTCGTTGTCGGAAGTTTTGGTGATCTGGCGGGTCTGGCCGGTGGTGTTGTCGTAGACGAAGATGTCGCCCTCGCGGCTATACGTAATCAGCCGGTTATCGCGGGTGGCGTCTCCGGCAAACGGGGGCGCGAGCCTGGCCTCCTCGTCGGTGAGCTTGCGCAGGCCGGCGCCATCGCGGTTCACCTCGTAGGTATCGGCGGGATCCTCTTCCTTCTGCACCGGCTGCTTCCACTGGAAGTAGATGCGCTGGCTATCGCCGGACCAGCGTACCTGGGTAGGTTCGTAGCCCACCAGGCCGGGTCCGCGCATGATGTTGTCGATGGTGAGGGCAAAGCGGTTGGCGGTCTGCGCCTGAAGCAGGAATAGCGCCAGGAGGAAGGGGACGGCGAGTTTTCGCATTAGGCAAATGATACCGTGAAAGGAGCTTTTTTGCGTTCCCAGGGCATTCGGCGGCGTATTGGGCAGTAGAGGACGCGATGAGAGTTTTACCGATACTCCTATTGGCCGGCGGCGCCTTGGCGCGGGGCGCAGCGGCGCAGGGCCCAACGGGCACCCCCGCGGGCACCGCCCCCGTGGACACATCTGCGGCCAGCCCCGCGGGCACCCCTGCGGGCACCGCCCCCGTGGACACATCTGCGGCCAGCCCCGCGGGCACCCCTGCGGGCACCGCCCCCGTGGACACATCTGCGGCCAGCCCCGCGGGCACCCCTGCGGGCACCGCCCCC
>JBKQPR010000261.1:0-29787 GCA_052144935.1 Bryobacteraceae bacterium | reverse complement strand
GAATGGATGTGCAGCAGGTCCACGTGGTCCACCTGCAGGCATTTGAGGCTCAATTCCACCACCCGGGGCACGTCTTCGGGCACGCGCGTGGTCACTTTGGTAGCCAGGAAAATGCGGTCGCGGCGGCCCTTGATGGCAGCCCCGATGCGCCGCTCGGAAAGGTGGTCCTTGCCGTAATCGTCGCAGGTGTCGATGTAGGTGATCCCCAGATCGAGCGCCTTGTGGACCGCCTCGGCGGCCTGGTCCTCTTCATACTGGAGAAAACGGCTGCCGCCACCCATGGCCAGGATCGAGACCCGCGCTCCGGTCTTGCCCAAGACCCGGGTGGGCATGCCGGCGCCGCCGTCCGCCATTACGGAACCGGCCGCCAGGCTGCCTGCCGCGGCGGTCTCCAAAAACTCGCGTCGTGAAATGCTCATAGGCGCTCCTTCCTATACATTAGCCCACCGGCAGCGCGGGCGGCGGATCGGAGGCGCGGCTGGGTCTGAATCCGTGTGATGTTGTGCGACTGCCGTGGACCACTCCTTGACAGTCGTGGCTCGGATCGGCGTGGATTGCCGTGGACCACTCCTTGACAGTCGTGGCTCCGATCGGCGTGGTCAACCGTCTACAATGCTCCGCCGAACCATCTCTTCCATCCGCCCGGCTTCTCCTCGCGGATGCCCAACAGTTTGCGAAACGGCTCCAACTCCGCCTCCGGAAGCGGCTCGACGCCGCGCAGCAATTCGACCACTTCGGCCATGCGGCAGAAATGATCGATGCAGTGCCAGCAGGTGGTGGCGTGCCGCTCGATCTGCTCGCGGGTGCGCCAGGTGCTGCGGCCGTCCAGCATGTCGAGGAAGGTTTTGGAGAGCAGGCAATCGTCCGTGTGGGCCGCCGCGGCAGCCCGTCCCAGCGCGGGTCCGTTTTCCGGCAGCAGGGTCCGGTTCCAGGTATCCACCGCGCCCCGGAGCAGTTCACCCGCCCGCCCGCGGATCTTCTCGACAGTGGTGGGGGCCATCCGTAACATGGCGCCGGTTTCGGGCGGGCCGTAGCCCATGGTTTCCAGCCAGGCGGCCTGCTTTTCGACCATCGTCAACGGCTGCAGGGCCGCGGCGAGGGTTTCCAGGTCCAGCGGCGCGGCCGCTTCGGGAATCGCCAGCGCGGCCACCACTTTCTGCCGCAACTCTCCCACGAACCAGCGCTCGGGAGCCGGCTCCAGGCTGGCGAACAGGCTCGATTCGGGCTTCCGCAGTCCCGCCAGCACGCCTTCCAGCGCGGGCGCGCGACCGCCCGCGTAATGCGCCAGCAGCTTGCGGATCACGGGAACGTAGTTGGCGATGAAGTACGACCAGCCCTCCGGCCGGTCGGCCCGGCAGTCGCGGACCATCTCGTAGCAGGTATAGACCATCCCCTTCGATTGTATGCGGTGCGTGCCGATGGCATGCCGCTGGGTGCGGTGAACGGCCCGGCCCCGGCGCGGTTAGACTGGGACATGTCCCAAGTCAAAATCTTCGGCCTGAGGAAGCAGCTTGGGCCGCTTATTCCGAAGGTCTCGGATGTGATTGATTCCTGCGTGGTGGATGCCCTCCAGTATCCCCTGGACAAGCGCGCGCACCGCTTCTTCCAGTTGGACGAAGGCGAGTTTTTCTATCCCGCGGGCCGCTCGCCGCGCTACACGATCCTGGAGTTCAGCATGTTCGAGGGGCGCAGCGCGGGCGCCAAGAAGGACCTGATCCGGCTGCTGTTTGCGCGTTTCGAGTCCGAATTGGGCCTTTCGCCGATGGATCTGGAGATCACCATCTTCGAGACCCCCAAGCACAACTGGGGCTTTCGCGGCTTGCCCGGCGACGAGCACACGTTGAACTACAAGGTGGAGGTGTGAGCCACTGGCAGAAGAAAGGCGCTCCGTGATGGAGCGGTCACGGGCCCACTGACCACCGGGGGGCCATGAGGGATCCTTGATTACGCCAGCGCCTTTTACTGTCCCGAAGCCTGTCCTGTCAAGCAGCAAGAAAAAACCGGTACTCTGTACCGGTTTGGGGTTTTGGAACCGAGGCGGCTTCTCCCTGGGCCTGGGCGCAGGCATGCGCTCGTGTCGATCGAGAGCCGCACCGGCGTGACGCGCAGAGCCGGGCTCCGGGACGTCCCGTCACACTGGTCCGCGGGTGAGGGTTTCCGTGGACCGGCCGCCTCGTCCGCGGGACGCCAAGGCTACAATGGTGAGCAACGGGATTGCATGGGATTACCGCACTCAGCGATGGCGCCGGACCCCCGGTATACGGTGGAGGATCAGGAGCGCATGACCCGCGCCAGGCGCTACTTTGCCTGGCAAAGCCGTTTGGCAGGCCGCGAGCTTGGCCGGCGCGTGGTGGAGATCGGCTGCGGATTGGGCAATTTCACCGAGACCCTGCTGGATCGCGACCTGGTGGTGGCGCTGGACGCCGAAGCGGCCTGCATCGAGCGCCTCCGGCAGCGCTATCCCGGCCGAGCCAACCTGCACGCCATCGCCTGCGAGGCGCCCAGCCCGTGCTTCTCGGAGCTGCGCCGCTTCCAGCCGGATTCCTGCGTCTGCCTCAACGTGCTGGAGCACATCGCCGACGACGCCGGGGCGTTGCGGGCGATGGCCTCCATTCTGCCGCGCGGAGGCCGCATCGTTCTGCTGGTGCCGGCCTTCCCGTCGCTCTACGGTCCCATCGACCGCGACCTGGGCCACTACCGGCGCTACCGCCGCGGGAGTCTCGTCCGTGTGGCGGAAGCCGCCGGCCTGGCGGTAAGGAAACTGCACTATGTAAACAGCGCCGGCTTTTTTGCCTGGTGGGCCAATTCGCATATTTTCCGCCGGCACGAGCAATCCGCGCGGCAGATCGCCTTTTTCGACGATGTGGTGGTGCCGGTGATGTCGCGCCTGGAGGACCTGGTGCGGCCGCCGTTCGGGCAGTCGCTGTTTGCGGTGCTGGAGAAGTGGGAGGACAGCTAACGCAGCTTCGTCTCAGACCGAGGATAGCAAAAAATAGGCGTTGCTTTATAGAGGTTCGCTCCGACAATGCTTTTGTCTACGCTTGGACTAGCGAAAAGGAAGGACGGTTCTCTGCTCCCGGCGCGTCTTGACGAGCAGTCCATTAAGTGAGGGTGCATCGCAAATGACTCACGAGGCAAAGAAGATTCTCCACAGCATCGAACTTAGGACGGGCGGAAGAATTGCTTGGCTATGTTACCGTGAGCAATCCGATCCTATCGGTCATGTGCGCATCGAGGTCTATCCGAAACACGGTGACGATTACACTCGAACGTTCAATTTGACATGCGCGATTACTCCGTCAGAAGAGGAAGCGATCCGTGAGTGGTTTGAACCCTTGGCGAAAGCCACGTAAGAGACCGTACCCCATCGTGCGCGACCGTGTATGCGCCGCTACGGTGCGGGCAGCATGGTTCTTGGGCGCCCGCATTGAGGCCCCCAGGGCGGTTCTGTGCTGATGCATACTGCTGAAATGAAGCTATCCCGCTGCCTTGCTGTCATATCGACCTCACTGCTGGCCGAGGCGACTATGCCTGCCCGCGGCCAAACAACACCAGAGGCTACCGGGGAACAAAGATTTGACCAACGAGCAATCAGAACCTTGCAGGGTAGGCCAGCCGTTGCCGTCTTCGGCTTGGTTTCCCTTGATGGTGCCACACCCGGCCTCACACGGCGCCTAACGCATGCTTTCGTGCAAGATGCCGCTGAGCTAGTCCTGCGACGGAATGGAATTCCCGTCGCACCGTCCTGCGAAGGAGGGACAGCGAACTGCGGTGGGTTAGCAGTGGAGATCGTAGCCACGTGCACCAAGACTGATCTTCTTGCATCCAACGACCGCTTGTGTCCGCTTTCAGTCAGGGTTCGGTACCTCGAAGATGTCTATTCTTCCCGAAACGCTCCCGGAATCAATCCCTCAGCCGAATTCAGTTATAGGGAGTTCTGTCCTGTCTGGGAGGAGCCATCTTTCCCGGTCTTGGTCACAGATAAACTGCTCGAGGACAAAGCTCGAAGGTCCTGGACTGAAGCGATAGAGAGGTTTTCTCTGTACTACTTCAGGGCCAATCCGGTCAAGTAGTCAATCCGCAAGGGCGCCGGGCGTAACGTTATTATAGTGTCAGTACTTCGGAACGCTCGGATCGACCTTGTCGCTCCAGGCCAGAATGCCGCCGACCACGTTGCGCACGTGCTGGAAGCCGGCCTGGCGCAATACGGCGCAGGCCTTGGCGCTGCGCATGCCGCTGCGGCAGTGAATCACGATGTCGGCCTCGGGATCGAATTCGCCGACGTGCCGCGGGAATTCGCCCAGCGGAATCAGCCTGGACCCAGGGATGCTGCAAATCTTGTATTCGTGCGGCTCACGCACGTCGATCAGGACGAAGTTGTCGCCGCGATCGATCTTCTGCTTCAATTCGGTAACGTCGATTTCACCTTCGTTCACCTTGGCCTCCTGCGCCGGGGGCGCTGCGGCGCCCACTGAGCCCGGGGCGCCCTCCGGGCCCGGCACCCCGCAAAATTGATGGTAATCGATCAGCTTGGCGATGGTGCGATGCTCGCCGCAAATCGGGCACTCGGGATTCTTGCGCAGCTTCAACTCGCGGAAGCGCATGCCCAGCGCGTCGTAGAGCAGGAGGCGGCCCACCAGCGGCTCACCGATCCCCAGAATCAGCTTGACCGCCTCGGTGGCCTGGATCAGCCCAATGGTGCCGGGCAGAATTCCCAGCACGCCGCCTTCGGCGCAGCTCGGCACCAGGCCGGGAGGAGGCGGCTCGGGATACAGGCAGCGGTAGCAGGGGCCGCCCTCGTAAGCGAATACGGTGGCCTGGCCTTCGAAGCGGAAAATCGAGCCGTAGACATTGGGCTTGCCCAGCAGCACGCAGGCGTCATTCACCAGGTAGCGGGTGGGGAAGTTGTCGGTGCCGTCCACCACCAGGTCGTAATCTTTCAGAATGTCGAGGGCGTTTTCGCTGGAAAGCGCCACTTCGTGCTTGGTGATCCGCACGTGCGGGTTGATGGCCTGCATCTTCTCGGCGGCGGAGTCCAGCTTCTTGCGGCCTACGTCGGCGGTGGCATGAATCACCTGGCGCTGCAGGTTGGTGAAGTCCACCACGTCGAAATCCACCATGCCGATGTGGCCCACGCCGGCGGCCGTGAGGTAGAGGCCCAGAGGGGCGCCCAGACCGCCCGCGCCCACCAGCAGCACCTTGGCGGCCTTCAGCTTCTGCTGGCCCTCAATGCCCACCTCGGGAATGATCAGGTGGCGGCTGTAGCGCAGAATCTCGTCGTTGGAGAGCGCGGCTTCCGGGGTGCCCACTTGTGGGCCCGGCGCCGTTAGCACCGAGCCGCCCGCCGAGCCGCCCGCAATCGAAGGCACCAGCGAAATGGTGTCGGCATCCTGGACCGGCGTGGCGTCCTTGCCCAGGTAGCGGATGTCTTCGTCGTTCAGGTAGACGTTGACGAAGCTGCGCACCTTGCCCTCGCCCGTGAAGATCTGTTTGCGCAGGTCGGGGTATTCGGCGGTGAGCGCGTTGAGCACTTCCGCCACGGTGGCGCCGGGCGCGCTCACCGCATCCTGCTTGCCGGTGAACTGGCGCAGGGGTGTGGGTATCAGGACTCTGGCCATGTTAGTAAGTCAACTCCTCTTTGGCCGCCTCGGTTTGTTCGACGTTGGGCAGCCAACTGTTGGCGTGGTGGAATTCGCCCTTCCGAATGGATAGCACAACGAAAGAATACCAGGGGCAGGAATTTCGCAAATCGGTGGGCGAGAAATAGGCATCGCAATCGGGATGCGAGTGATAGATGCCGATGAGGTCCATGTGCCGGTCGCGGGCGGCCTTGTCGGCGGCCAGAAGGTCTTCGGGGCGCAGCTCGTAGCGCGCCGCCTGGGCGCCCGCGAAAGCATTTTCGAGCGGCAGGGCCACGCGCACCAGCTTCTCATCGCCGTCGATCGAGCCGAGCATCGCGCCGCAGCATTCGTTGGGATAGGTCTGGCGGGCGTGCGCCACCATGGCCGCCCACGGTTCGGATTGGATGCGGATCATTACTCGTCCCAGAAATGTTCGCTGAGGTACTTCTCGGCGCTGTCGCAGAGGACGGTCACGATAGTGGCCGATTCGCCGCGGCCGGCGAGGTCGCGCGCCAGCAGGCAGGCCGCGTGCACGTTGCATCCCGAAGAGATGCCCACCAGCAGGCCCTCTTCGCGCGCCAGCCGCCGCACCATGGCGTAGGCGTCTTCGGTTTCAATCCACAGATTGCCGTCGGCCAGTTGCTGGTCGTAAATCCCCGGCACGATGGCGGTGGGCATGTGCTTGAGCCCCTCCAGTCCATGGAAACCGCTGGAGGGCTGCGCCGAGTAGCACTTGACCTCGGGCAGATCGCGCTTCAGCCGCCGCGAGACGCCGGTGAAGGTTCCGCTGGTGCCCATGGCGGTCACGAAATGAGTGAGCGCGCCGCCGGTCTGCTTGATGATCTCGGGACCGGTGTGCTCGAAATGCGCCTTCCAATTGGCCGGGTTGTTGTACTGGTCGGGGTAGAAGTAGCGGTCGGGGTCGTCGTTGTAAATCTTCCGGCACATGCGGATGGCGCCGTCGGAGCCCTCGTTGGGATCGCTGAAAAGCATTTCCGCGCCGTAGGCCTTGAGGATGCGTTTGCGCTCGGGCGAAGCGTTGGCGGGCAGCACCAGCTTGACCTTGTATCCGCGGTTGGCGGCGATCATGGCGTAGGCGATGCCGGTATTGCCGCTGGTGGAATCGAGGATGATGCGGCTATGATTGAGCCGGCCGGAGCGTTCGCCATCCAGCACCATATTGAGGGCTGCGCGGTCCTTCACCGAGCCGCCGGGGTTGAAATACTCGGCCTTGCCGAAGATCTCGATTCCGGGAAACTCCTCGGGAATCTTTTCCAGGCGGAGGAGCGGCGTGTTGCCGATGGTCGCGAGCAGAGGTTCCGCCTGGGTGCGCGCCAGGTGCGGGATAGGGGCCACGAAAGCCATAATCACCTTCTTGGATTCATTTGGTCCCAGAAAGGATGCGGCTATCGCATGTTCCTGGAACCAAAGGAATTGGGCAACTCCGAGTTCTGAATCATTGTACCATCCCCCCAAACCCTGTCAATAAAGTAGGGTTGGAACGGATGAGATCTGCGTGGGAGACGTCTCTCCTGCGTTTGCGACCATCGAGGAGTTTGCCGGGGCCATCATATCGGACGACAAGAAATCCAAACTTTTCGGTATTCGGACTGGAAAGTATGTTTGCCTGGAGGGTGAGGGGCTGGTGATCCTCGGATGTATCGGCAACGAACTGCTGACCTACGCTCCAGAGGACTGGCGTAAGTACGCGAGCAAACCAGGCCAGATTAACTGGCAGGAGTCGGACGCGATCTGGACCTCGAGCATTCGCCAGCGGAGGGACCAGATCGACCCGAAGACGAACCAGCCGGTGACCACGTACAAGAAACTGTCTGCGTATTCTGCGGTGACGACCGCGATCGACAACGTTAGGAAGGCTATCGGCTGGTGCAGGCCTGATCCTCTGGATGCGGGTTTGCCGTCGACGGGGGAGACCCTCGAATTGGAAGACACGGACGCTGAAGTAGAGGCGCCGGCGATCAAAGCAGGGGTCGAGGAAGCTCAGGCTGTCTCCCCTCCCGAGTAGCCGTGTGGCTGTCAGGCGGCGCGTCCCGCTGAGAGTGGTGCGTATTCAACGGCGCGGGCGTTGAGACATGCGCTCGCGTCCAATGGTTCTCGAACGCAAGGTGGTTGAGATGCTTTTGTTCTGCGGAACTACAAATAGCTGGCGGAGCAAAACAGGGGCATCGTGACGGCTGCACCGGGCCCGCGCCCGACAGGCGGCTGCTCTGCCCTTCGCAATGTTGCGCCGCCATGCCGATATGTATATACAATGGTGTGAGGCATGTCGCGCGCGCCGAAGTTCGACTGGGATGACGCCAACACCGGGCACATCGCGCGGCACGGCGTCACGCCGGCGGAGGTCGAGCAGGCATTCGCCAGCGATCCACTGGTCGTGCTTGCCGTCCAGAAGCGCAGTGGCGAGGAACGGGTGCTGTGCGCGGGGCTGACCGACGCAGGAAGGGCGTTGCAGTTCGTTTACACGAGGCGCAGCGGCGGAATTCGCGTCGTCACCGCGCATGTGGCGAAAAGGAAAGTGAGGGAAAAGTTATGAGGTCGAAACAGGCCAAAGCCAAACCCATTGTGGTCGATGCACCGGAGTTCCGCTCCGAAGCCGAGGAAGCGAGATGGTGGGATCGGCATCAAGACCTGATTGCGGACCTGTTGCTGAAGCATGGCCGTCGCGGCGCCGTGCCCACGAAGAACGTTTCCGTCCGGTTGCCGGTCACCGATATTGAGCGGGCCCGGAAGCTGGCCGAGAAGCGCGGAGTCGGCTACCAGACTCTTATTAAAACGCTACTCCACGAAGCCCTCAAGAAGGAATCCAAGATCGCCTGAACGAAACGCGCCGGAAGTGCCAGGCAGCAGATTCTGTAACTACTTCGCCCCCTCCATCAACTTCACGGTCGGCCGGATCAACAGTATCAGCCTTCCTGGATTCATTCGGTCCCAGAAAGGATGCGGCTGTCGCATGTTCCTGGAACCAAAGGAATTGGCAACTCCGAGTTCTGAATCATTGTACCATCCCCCCAAACCCTGTCAATAAAGTGGGGTTCGATCGGATGGGGGCCTGCGAGGGGCGCGTGGATCTGCCTGCGAAACAGCTTGACGGATGCTGCCCGTCTGCTGTGCTACTGGCAGATCATTCAACCTCTTTGCTCCTAATATGACCACCATTGTGAAAATCCACTGCAAAGGCCAGATGACACTGCCCACCCGGCTGCGCACTCTGGCCGGCATCGCCGAAGGTGACTTCGTTGAAGCCGTTTTCCAGCGCGGCAAAATCGTCATGCCACTTAAGGGGCGACTCAAAATTGAATCCACAGATTCGGAGCAATGGTGCAATTCCATTTCGGGAGTGTGTCGCTGTGTTTGAGGCGGAGAGAGGAGATCGGACTCGGGTCCGGCTTGAGACCGGCCGGATACTCGTTTCCGTCCGGACAGGCAGTCACAACCAAGCCCGTCGCGCACGGAATGCTCCAGCCCGCCAAGTGTTTTAAGCTGAAGCAATGCGCCTCGTCGTGGCCGCACTACTGGGAGCCTTCGCTGTCTCCGTTGTCCACGGCCAGACCTGCGCTCCGGTGCGCATCCTGCCCTCCGCCACGGTTTCCGCGTCGCTCGATAATTCCAGTTGCGTGCTGTCCGACGGTACGGCTTATCAGGCTTACCGGCTGGTGCTGCCCGATCGCGGCCAAATCCAAATCAACCTCAGCGGCATATCGAACAACCTCATCCTGATCCTGCGCGACAACTCCGGCGCGCAGATCGCTTCCGGCCTCGCCGTTCAGCAACCTATCGAGGCCGGCAGCTACACCCTCTTGGTTGATGGGCAGACACCCGGGCAGGTGGGCGGGTACACGGTGCAGACGGCGTTCATGCCCGAACCCGGCATGCTATGCGCCAATTTCGATTCCATCGGCCTCCATGACACCGTGGACGGTACGCTCGGAATGTCGGGATGCGCGCTGCCTTCCGGGACGGCTTACGAAGGCTACTCGCTAAGCACCCTCGGATCGGGGACGCTGACGATTTCGGTCTCCAGCCCGGACTTCACACCCGCCGTGATCGTGCGCCAGCCGGATGGCACGGCGGTGGCATCGGGCGGCGCTTTGCAGGTGGCGGTATATGCGCACACACAGTACGAAATTCTGATTTCCACCGCGGATGTGCTGGGCGCCTACGAAATCGACACCAGCTTCCAGCCCGCCGCTACCGAGACCTGCGTGCCGCAATCCACCTTCTCCGCCAGCGCCAGCGACAACTCCACCGTCACCACTTCGAGCTGCACCTCCGCCGGGGACAACGGGACCATCTCGTACTTCACCTTCTACAACCTCACGCTGACGGCCGCGGGCCTGGCAGATCTGAGCGCCGCCAGCTCCGCTTTCGATCCCACCATTTACCTGCTGGATCAAAGCGGCAACACCATCGCGCTCGATACAGGCGGCGGCGGCAGCACGGCGGCGCAGAATATTGCCGAGATCCGCGCGCAGCTCAGCCCTGGCAATTACACTGTCGAGATTGTCAGCCCGGTGGCAACGGGCGGCGCCTACGCATTCAACTACCAGTTCACGGCGGGATCTCCCCAACCCTGCTCGCTGATCGCTGCCTCTCCCAGCGGCGCGCTGGCGGGCACGCTCACGCCTTCTTCCTGCCGCGACAACGACCTGGGCCTGACCGACCTGTACAGCGTCACGCTGCCGGCGGACGGGACCCTGGATGCGACCCTCACATCCAGCGCATTTGCCGGGCGCCTGGCCTTCCGCGACACCAAGGACAATCTGATTCTGCTGAGCGAAGACGACCTGGGATTGGGGTCCACCGAGTTAGTCACCCAGTTACCCGCCGGCACCTACACCGTGGCCGCCGCGGCTATTTCCGGAACTGGCGCTTATCAGCTCACCGCTAACTTCACTGCCCACACCCTTACTCCCTGCACTTACATCCAGCCCGTGGATAACAACGGCGGCTACATTGCGGACCTCGGGGAGGGGAGTTGCCCAGGCCCCAGCGGCCAGCCGCTGGATCTGTATCAGTTTACGCTGCCCTCGGCCGGGGTGATTTTGGCGGTCATGACGTCGAGCCAGGTGGAGGGCCACCTGACCCTGACCGATCAGTCCGGCAACCTCCTGCGCAGCGACGAAGACAGCTACGCGCCCAACGATCCGCTGATTATCCAGTATCTGCCGGCGGGCACTTACCAACTGCAGGCGCGGGCCGTATCCGTTACGGCGGGTGGATTGTACGAGGTGGACGTGCGCACCACGGCCGGATCGCGGCCGCCGTTCTGCGTGCCGCAGGGCGGTCTCACTGTGGGCGCCACGATCAATGGGGCGCTCAATTACACTTCGTGCCAGTATACCGACTCCACCTTCGCCGATGTCTATTCTTTCACCCTGAATGCCGCGACGACGGTGAATCTGGAACTGGACTCCAGCGCCTTCAGCGCCTACCTGATCCTGCTGGACTCGAACGGCAACCTGCTGGCCTTCGGCGATTCGGGCGGTGGCGGCGCCAGCGCTTTGCTTCAACAGACGCTCCCCGCCGGGACGTACTACGTGGTGGCCAAAGCCGAACCCTACAGCGGTTATTACAATAGCGTCGGGGCATACACGCTGTCGCTGACGAGCGGGCAGTAGGGTGGGGCATGCTCTGGCGCTTTGGCCAGCATTAGCTTGCCCGTCCGCCACGCGAACGACGCCAAAACCTCCGGGCGTCGCCGCTGGTCCCGAAGCCGGCATGGGAGGGCAGGCTAATGCTGGCCAAAGCGCCAGAGCATGCCCCACCGCAACCCCGCCACCCTCCCACCCGTCTGGCAGATAATGGAAGCGATGGCCACGGAGTCGGTTTGTCCCAAGTGCGGCGGCGTCGGGTGGTTGATCGTGGAACGCGCCAACGTCTCCGGCGCGGAGCCTTGCGAGTGCCGCTTTCAGGGGCGCAACAGCCGCCTGGAAGAACGCGCCCAGATTCCACCCCTTTACCGCAACGCCTCCCTCGACAACTTCGTGGTGCCAGGCCCCGACAACCCCATCGCCCGCCGCGAACTCACCAATGTCCTCATGTCGGTGCGCAATTACCTGCGCGACTTCCCCAACGAGGCCCGCCCTGGTCTGCTGCTGATCGGCGAACCCGGCAGCGGCAAGACTCACCTGGCCGTGGCGGCCGCGCGCAAGATCCTCGAAAAGGGCTTCGAATGCCTGTTCTGCGATTATCAGAATCTGCTGGACCGCATCCGCGCCGGCTTCGACGAGGCCTCGCATTCCACCGACAAGGAAGCCTACCGCGTCGCGCTGGACGCCGAAGTGCTGCTGCTGGACGATCTGGGCGCGCATCGCGGCTCGGACTGGGTGGAAGACACTATCACCGCGATCATCACCTACCGCTGCAACAACCGCAAGCCGCTGATCGCGACCACCAACGTGCCGGATGCCGACGCCGGCAGCACGGTGATCCAGAAAAACGTGGCCCTCGACAAGCCCGAGTACCGGCGCATCCTGTCGGAGCAGATCGGGGCGCGGGCCCGCTCGCGGCTGTTTGAAATGTGCACCGTGATTCGCATGCCGCTGGTGGAGGATTTTCGGGTGCGAAGGGCCCGCCAGTTTTGATGCGCCGCCGGGCGATGCGCTCTCTGGCGCCGGTAGCCGCGCTGCTGATGGCCGCGGCGGCCCCGCCGGCGCCGTCCGCCGCACCGGCGCCGTCCGCCGCGCCGGCACCCGATTACGTGCAGGCCGTCGAGTTCCCTTACTATCTCTACCCGCGCACGTTGTGGGAGCGCGAGCTGGTCTGGCTGAAAAACGTGGGCGTGCGCACGGTGGCGTTTTCCATTCCGTGGAACTGGCATCAGCTTGCGCCGGGCGATTACGATTTCACCGGCCGCACCAGCCCGCGGCGCGACCTGGTCGCCTTCGTACGGCTGCTGCGCAGGCTGAACCTGCGCGCCTGGGTGCGCCCTCTGCCGCCCGTGGCGGGATGGCGCGACCAGGGAACGCCCCCCGCGGCGGATGCCGCCTCCCGAAGCGCCTGGCTAAAGCAGCTCGAGCAGTTGCTGGCCACCCAGACCGCCAGCCACGGCGGCCCGGTGGCATACGTGGAAGGCCGCGCGCTGGCGATCGATGCGGAAGCCCCGCCGGCCAAGGTCAAAGTAGTTTCCGCGAACGATCCGCAGGCGTTGGCGGCGAGCCGGGCCGCGATTGCCGAGGGCGGTTCCTCGGGCGCGCTGTTGTGGACCGATGTCGAAGACGCGCTCTATCCCGCCGGATGGGCCCCCGCCGGAAGCGCTTTTCTGCGCCAGGGCGCGGTGGGCCTGAGCGGCGATGAGCGCCCCACGATGTCCGCGTTGCGCCGCGACGCGGCCCTGCTGCACAACTGGTCGCCTCTGCTGGCCGGGCTCGAACCGGCGGCTGTGCCGAAACCGGCTGCCGGCAAGCTGCCGGACGGTGTTTCGGTCACCGAGCTGATCTCGCCGGTGGCCTCCGTGGCCGCCATCACCAACCGCTCGGCCGTTCCGTTCCACGATGAGTTGCGGGTACTCGATCCGGTGACCCGGAAACCCTTCGTCATCCCGCAGGTGGCCGTGCCGCCGGGCGAATCGCTGTGGCTGCCGCTGGCCGTCTCCATAGGGCCGGATGGCCTGTGCCACGAGTGTTCCAATTTCTCCGGCGTCGAGCACGTGGTCTACGCCACCGCCGAGCTGCTCGACATCGAGTTTGAAAACGGCATCCTGGCCATGGAATTCGCGGCCCCCGAGGCGGGCGAAGCCATCCTGCAACTGGCCCGCCAGCCCGTCGGGCCGTACCTGGCGGCCGGCAGCTTGACGGATTTCGACTGGGACGATAAGACCCTCCGCGTACGCCTTCCCGTGCCTGCCAATCCGGCGGCGGACCACCACGTGCGCGTCGGAATCGCCATCGAGGAACCGGAAACCTCGGCGTTTTTCAACGAGGCCAAGCGGCTCGTGATCGGGCAGCCGAATACCATTTCCACCACCTATTCTTCGCCGGAAGTGGCCACCAGATCGCGCCTTCGGCTCCCGGAGGGTTTCTCGGCCGTCCGCAAGGTGAAATCGCCCAACGAAATCGATTACGAGGTGACCGTCCCGGCGGACGCGTTGCATGGCGACTGGGCGAACCTGGCGATTGAAGCCGATGGATTCCTGCTGGGCCGCGCCCGCCTGCAACTCTTCCGTCCGGCTTCCATCCGGTTGATGGAGGCCCTGGAGATCCATTTCGGGTCGGAAACCGAGCTGACTGCCGAGCCGCCTACCATACCCGCCGACCCCAAGGCCGGCGCCAATCTGGAAATCTCCATCCGTAACAATTCGCCCGGCATTCAGACTTACCGCCTGGAGGCCTCGGGCGAGGGCCTGGATTTCTTCCCTCCCAAAACCGAGATCAGCGTGGGCGCAGTCGACGAGCGCCGCGTTTCGATGCGCGTCTTCGCCGCCGAGGGCCTTTCCGGCCTGCAGAACTGGCGCTTGCATGTGACCTCGCCCTCCTCGCCCGGCTTCACCGCGGACCTGCCCATGCGCCTCCTGCTCGTTCCGCGCGGCCGGACGGTGGTGTGGAGCGCCGACCTGGATGGCGATGGCTCGCCCGAGTGGGTGCTCGAAACGCAGAAGGTACGCGCGGTTTTCTCCTCCCAGGATGGCGGCCGGTGGATGGAGTTCACCTGGAAGGATGCCAACGTGAATTTCCTCCCCGAGCAGGGCGCTATGGCCGGATCGGGCCCCGTGGAAGCACGAGTGAACGAAGAGGGAGTGGAATTCGCCGGCCCCGGCTGGAGCCGCAAGGTGCGGCTATCGGAGAACATCCTCACCATCGAGCAGGACAGCCCGCTTCCGCCCGGCGGCCCGGCCCCCGAAAAGCGCGGCAACGCCACCTTGACGGTCGAGCACCCGTCGCCCAACCGGGTGGTGTACAGGATTCAGTAGACGGGGGAAACCTTGTGTTCACCGCGGAGACGCGGACTTCGCTGAGGAAGCGCGGAGGAAAGGCAAGAAGGAGAATTGTTTTCTCCGCGCTTCCTCCGTTTTCTCCGCGTCTCTGCGGTGAGGACATTCTCGCCCGCCAGGTTTCACTCCGGCAGATCGGCCGACCCGTCCAACTCCGCCATCAACTGGACCGCCAGCGCGCGGCGGCCGGCGTCGAAATCCGACTCCGCGCGCGCCGGCAGGTGCGCCGAGATCCACGCCTGCAGCACCTCGGTGACGGGCTTGGCCACGGACTCTTCCGCGCCCGGTTCGAAGCGCAAGGGAATCTCCGAGCGCTGGATGCCGCCGATCAGCAGTTCCTGGAATTTCATGGCGCCTCCGCAAAATGATTCACCGGCCCCGCGCCGTGTCCCAGGCCGGGGTTGCTCCGGATTGCTTCGCTGATGAACTCTTTGGCGCGCGCTACCGCGTCGCCGAGGGGCAGGCCGCGAGCCAGGCCGGCGGTGATGGCTGCCGAATAGGCGCAGCCGGTGCCGTGCGTGTGCCGGGTCGAAATGCGCGGAGCGCTGAACTCGCGCCACTCTTCGCCGTCGAACAGAACATCCATGGCCTCGCCCTCAGAATGCCCGCCTTTCACCAGCACTGCGCGCGCGCCCAGCTTGTGCAACCGGCAGGCGGCCTGGCGCATGTCGCCGGCCGTGCGAATGGTCATCCCGGTGAGGGCCCCGGCTTCCGGCAGGTTGGGCGTGACCAGCGCCGCCAAGGGCAGCAGGCGGTCGCGGAGCACGGCCAGCCCTTTTTTCGGCAGCAGAGGCTGGCCATGCTTGCCGATCATCACCGGGTCGACCACCAGGGGGAATCGGAACGTCGAAGCGAGTTCGGCAACCGCCTCCACCACGGCAGCCGACCCCAGCGCGCCGGTCTTGGCGGCCGCCGGGGGCATATCCTCAAGCAGCGCGGCGATCTGCTCGGCCACCAGATCGGCCGCCAGCACTTTAACCCGTGAAATCCCCAGACTGTTCTGCACCGTGAGCAGTGTAATGACGGCTTGGCCGTAGACCCGGAACTGATGAAAGGTTTTCAGATCCGCCTGGATACCCGCTCCGCCACTGGGATCCGACCCGGCAATCGTAAGGGCGATCGGCACCATACCGGTCAGTGTACGACGAGAACGCGCCAGCGCCATTGGTGGAATGGTAGCCCCGTGGGAAGGCATCCCGCAAGAGAACCGGCCTGGCAGAAGAGCTATTGGAAAACTGGCTGCGGTGCGCAGCGAACATGGATCGCAACCGCTCTTCGGGTGACCATGCCGCGATGTTATATAGCCACGTCAGATATCCGGCAGCGGCGTTCGTCATTGATAAACCTGGCGATCCAAATTGCAAGCCGCGGATTCGGCCGGGGCCTTGAGGGGTCCGGCATCGTCATCCAGCCGTCACTGCGGATCCAGCTCGGGGTGGCAAGGCAAGACTTACCGAGACTTCGGGAACGGCCGGCCTGCTGCACGGGCCACGATCTTGGCGAAATGGATGTCCAACCCGCCGGAGGACGGCGGAAGTAGGAACCCGCCCTCTATTTCAGCCACACGGTGAGGGGCGGTGACGCCGCGGTTCCAACCGTCAGGACCACCGAAACAGCGCCTGCGGGCGCCAGGGAGGTTCCCGGCGTCGTCGCGATCACCTGTAGAATCCCAGCCTGCCCTGGCGCGCTGGCGGCGGAAACCACCGTGGCCGCCACGCCCCCGATTTTCAAGCTCACCGGCAGAACCGGTTGCGGATAAGGCGCCTTGGATGCCTGTCCGGTCACGCTGGCGGGATTGGTGAGCCCTGCCCCGGTGCCGTACAGCGTGATCGTGGAACCCCGCGCCGCCGGCGAGAACTGGGAATTGAACGATCCATCCTGGTTCACCACGCCCGCGAACAGACCCGGAGCCGCGGTGGTCACCGGCACGCCCACCGCCGCTTCGGCTTGCCCCTGATAGTAGAGCTGCACCTGGGTACTGAGGTTGCCCGAGACCGCATACGGCACCTGGACGTAAATCTGACTGGCCTGCACGTAGGCCAGCGGCGCGGCCACGCCATCGAACTGCACCACCACCTGGCCCAGTACCGGTGGCAATTCCCCATTCTGATCGAAGGCCCCGGAGACCCCCGTCGCCGGTCCCAGGTTCGATCCCAGGATCGCCACCATTTCCCCCGGGGCGACCGGACCGGAGACCTGGGTGGCCGCGTTCACCACGGTCAAATCGCCGGGCAGCGTCACATTGGAAGCGCTGGAATCCGGAACCAGTTCCCGCACGCGGTTGTTGCCACTGTCCGCGACATACAGGTTGCCCGAGCCATCCAGCAGGATCCCCGCCGGACCGTTCAGTTGCGCCGCGGTGCCCGGCCCGCCGTCGCCCGCAAACCCGGCGGCGCTCTGCCCGGCGATGGTGTGGATCACTCCATCCGCAGTCACTTCGCGAATCCGATTGTTTCCCGTATCGCCAATGAAAATATTGCCGTTGCCGTCGAGCGCAATACCGCGCGGCGAATTCAGCAGCGCGGCGGTGGCCGGCCCTTCATCGCCCGCCGACCCCGCCGCTCCGGTCCCCACCACCGTACTGATAATTCCCGTCGGGCTGACCTTCCGGATGCGGTTGTTCCCGGTATCCGCAATGAACAGATCTCCCGCCGAATCCAGCGCGCAGGCGCTCGGCTGGTTGAGCTGCGCCAGCCACGCCACCTCGCCATCTCCGCTCCAGCCGGCCATACCGTTACCGGCCGCCACGGTGATCAGCGCCGCCTTCGAAATGCTCAGAACGCGCTGGTTGCCGGTATCCGCCACGTAGAGTGTGCCCGACGTCGCCAGACAGGTGCTTCGCGGGGAGTTCAACTGCGTTTGGGAGGCCAACTGATTGGCAGACCCCATGCCGGCCACCCCCGTTCCCGCCACGGTTTGGATGATGCCGGCAGTGACTTGGCGCACGCGCTGGTTTTGGGTATCGGAGATGATCAGGTTGCCGCTGGCATCCACAGCCACTCCCATGGGGAAATTCAAGGTGGCCATCACCGACGAGATATTGTTGGTGGATGAGGCGGCCGTACCGGTTCCGGCGATGGTGGTGATAGTCCCGCCGGGCATCACGTGCCGTACGCGTTGCGTGCCGGTATCGGCGATATAAAGATTGCCTTGCGTGTCCAGGCTCACGCCCGACGGCTGATAGAGGACCGCGTTCGTGGCGGTCCCGAAATCGCCGACCGCGTTGAGGTAGCCATCGCCAGCCACGGTCTGGATGCTTCCGGCGCTGTTCACTTTCCGCACGCGCACCCCGTCGGCGATGTAAATATCTCCGCTCTTGTCGAGCGCCAGGTCGCGCGGTTGGGTGAGCTGCGCCAGGCTGGCGGGGCCGCCGTCTCCGGAAAAGCCGGCCGTACTCACCCCGGCAAACACGCTCCAGGTCCCGCCCGTGGTCAGCATATGCACCATGGGGTTGAAATCGGCCACGTAAATGGTGGCATTGCTGCCCACCGCCACCGCCCCCGGCGTGGTCAGGGAAGTGCTGCCGATCCCCGCAACCGTGGCGATCAGGCCCGCCATGATCCGCCGCACGCAATTGTTCCCCGAATCGGCGATGTACAGGGCCCCGCCGGTATCGAAGGTCAGGCCGGCCGGATACTGCAATTCCGCGTTTATGGGGGGTCCGTTGTCGCCGCTGAACCCCGGCGTGCCGTTGCCCGCAATCGTCGAGATGGTCCCGCCGGAAGCCACTTTGCGGATGCGATGTCCTGCGAATTCCGAGATATACAGGTTCCCCGTGCTGTCCAGGGCCAGGTTCCGCGGGCTCATCAGGGAGGCTGAAGTGGCGGGGCCTCCATCGCCCGCCGAAAGCATGGCTCCATTCCCGGCCACCGTGGAAATCGTGCCGTCCGGCCCGATCCGCCGCACGCGGTTATTCCCCAGGTCGGCAACGTACACCGCGCCGGTAGCATCCACCGCCAAACCGTAGGGCAGGTTCAGTTGCGCCGAAGTGGCGGGGCCTCCATCTCCTGCAAACCCAGCCACGCCGGTACCGGCCAGGGTGGTGATGGTGCCGGTGGCGGCGGCCACCTTGCGCACACGCGCATTGTCGGTGTCCGTGAGGTAGAGATTCCCGGCGCCGTCCACGGCAATTCCCTGGATGTTGGTGATTTGGGCTGAAATGGCGGGTCCGCCGTCGCCTATATTCGAGCTTCCGGCTACGGTTTCAATGCGGTACGGGCCGGGCTGAGCGACGCCGGCCGGGGGCCCGATCCACGCCAAAAGAAACAAGAGAGAAAACGATCGGAGCATGGCTGCTCATTGAGTGCTTCCAGCCTCAAGAATCTCTCATTTGCTTCGAAAAGTTTAACGGGAGTTCAATATCTTGCAATCGCAATCATTCCGCTGGATTCTCTTTGTGGCCCTTGCGCAGGGTCTCGTTGCGCAGGACGCCATCCGGTTGAAAACCCGCACTCTGGGGCGTGAACCGACCGGCCGGCAACTGGTTCCGGGCAGCCGTCTGCCCGCCACGGCGGGCCACTATATACTCCAATTTCAACATCTTCCAGACTTCGAAGGGCGCCAGCAACTGGCCCGCCGCGGAGCTCGCGTGCTGGAATACGTGCCCGACAACGCACTGATGGTCTCAATTCCCGCCGGCTTCGAGGGCGCGGATCTGGGGGTGGCTCGCTGGCTTCGCATGGCGGCCGCGGACAAGATCAGTCCGCTGGCCGACGCCGGCAACGGGTTCTACCTGGCAGTCTTCCAGCCCGATACCAATATGAACGACGCGCAGGCGCTGGTGGAAAGCTACGGCTTCCAGATCCTGCAGAATGCGGCACTCCTGCCTGCTCAATTGTTAATCGGAGGCGATTCCGGCCAGTTGGCCAATCTGGCGGCCTGGGACGAAGTTTCCTATATTATGCCGGCTTCGGCCGATCTGGTTTCGGGCGCCCCTGTGATGGCCTGCGCCGGCGCTCTGACCGAGGCCGGCCCGGTCGGCAATTACGTGCTCGTAAGCCAGGGATGGCCCGTGGACTCGACGGGCGTAGTGTCGCTCAATTACGTCTTCGGGGCTCTGACCAACCAGTTGGACACCGCGACCGTGGAGAGCCAGATTGAAAGCGCCTTCCGCGCGTGGGAGCAGTACGCCAACATCTCGTTGACGCCCGGCGCCCAGGCGGATGCCGTACGCACCATCTTTGTCGAGTTTGTCAGCGGGGCCCACGGAGACGCGTACCCGTTTACCGATCCGTCGTCTCTGGCGCACACCTTTTATCCGGACCCGCCCAACTCCGAGCCGATTGCCGGCGACATGCACCTGAACGCCGATGAGACCTGGAACGTGGGATCGAGCGTGGATGTCTTTTCGGTGGCTCTGCACGAGGCCGGGCACGCTCTGGGTCTCGGCCACTCCGACCAGCCGGGGGCGGTCATGTATCCCTATTACCACCGGGCGACTGGTCTGACGGACTACGATATCGCGGGTATCCAAGCCCTTTATGGGACTCCCGGATCCCAGCCGGCGCCGCCTTCCAATCCGCCGGCGTCGAATCCGCCGGCATCGAATCCACCTGCGCCGAATCCGCCGGCGCCGAACCCGCCTTCCAGTCCACCGGCGCCGAATCCGCCCAGTTCCAACCCACCGTCCTCGGGCGGCGGGAGCACACCGCCTTCGCTGACCATCACGTCGCCCGCCGGAACGATGGTGTCCACCACGGCGGCCAGCCTGCTATTCAGCGGCACGGCGGCCGCCAGCGCGGGAGTGGCGTCGGTGAAATGGAACGATGCGTTCGGAGATACCGGGGTAGCCGCGGGCACGTCCTCGTGGTCGGTCAGCATACCCCTATTGGTGGGGACCAATGCGATCACGGTGCGCGCGTATGACGCGGCGGGGAACTCCGCATGGCGGTCGGTCACCGTGGTGAGGGACTGAGATTGGAAAGATTTTTGTCCTAGGCCTCTAGTTTTTCCGGAAATCAGTCGATACATCCATCGGGACCATGGAGCGGAAAGGTTAAAACCGGTGCCCCAACTGTCACGAAGCTCATTTTGGAAACCCGCTGTTGCAGTGCGCGCTCCGGAGTCGCGCCCGTCGGAGTCCGAGGACGGCCCGCGGACTGAATCCTCAACGCTGTTTGAGGCGCAATCGCCAGTGGAAGAGACCGAAGCGATCCTCTTCGCCCTGGCGCGGGCGGTGGAACAGCGGGATCAATCTACCTGGGGCCACTGCGAGCGCCTGGCCCTGATCAGCGTCACTCTCGGAGTGGCCATGGGAGTGGACCGAACCAGCCTGGTCACCCTCTATCGCGGAGGTTACCTGCACGATATCGGCAAGGTGGGTATCCCGGATTCGATTCTGTTCAAGAGAGGAAAGCTGACTGCCGCGGAATGGGCCGTCATGCGAACCCACAGCTCGCGCGGAGAGGAGATCTGCCGGCACATGAAGTCCTTGCAGCCTGTGTTGCCGATCATCCGCCACCACCACGAACGTTGGGACGGATCGGGGTATCCGGATGGACTGCGGGGCGAACAGATTCCCTTGCTGGCGCGGGTGGTCCAGATTGCCGATATCTACGACGCGCTGACCAGCCGGAGGACCTACAAGGAGGCTTTCGGGGAGGAACATGCGCTCGAAACCATCCAGACGGAAGCCCGCCGGGGTTGGCGCGACCCACACCTCACTGCGCTTTTCGTGCAGTTTCACGACGAGGTGATCTCGCGGATCGCACAGTTCTCGGAATCTTCCGGTTCCAACCTGGACCGGAAGCGGAGCTCGCTACTGAGTCTGAACCAGTTCCTGGCTTGGCAGGCGTAGGAGAGGCAGCCCAGCCATGCGGCCCCCTGGGGACGCCTTCCAGCGGCCTCGCGCCCGCTGGCGCTCGACCACCGAAACCGATCAGTGTCCGTACTTCTTTTCGCCGGCTTCGATACGCACCGCCAGCCGGTTTTCCGGAGGTGGCAACGGGCAAGTGGCGTAAGGAGTGAACGCGCAGGGCGGATTGTACGCCTTGTTGAAGTCCAGCACCACCTGGCCGTCCTTGGGCATATCGCTGTAGAGAAACCGGCCCGCGCCGTAGGTCTCTTTGCCGCTGGTCTGGTCGCGGAAAATGAAGAAGAGTTGCCTGGCGTCCGGTTCTTCCAGAATCGGATAGAGCCGCAATTCCCGGCCCCCCAGGCGAAAGACCGCATAGCCCGGCGAATCGGAGGAATCCGTCTGTCCTAAGACATTCAGAATGGGGATTTTGCGCGCCTCGGGCACGAACTTCGCGTTGACCCGCCAGGCTTCGTTGGCCGGAAAGCTCTGGATGCCGCGGAACTCGCGCCGGGCTGGGCTGTCGGGGTCCTTCAGGCGAATTCCGATGCGGTCGCCGCGCTGGATGACGAACAGATTCAGCCGCCCCACTTTCACCACATCGGCCGAATCGGGGACCACCGGACGGCTGGCCGTGGTGGTCATGGACGGCGATGTCCGCGCGTGCGCCTCGTTCATGGTGACGGTCACTTTGCCGTAATCGAGATCGAAGACGCCGGCCCGCGCGGGTCCGTCTGCCAGGACGATGTCGTTCGAGCCATCCGCGCCAAAATGGTTGGCTCCCTCGCGCAGCCAGAAGAGGCCCGCGAGGCTAAGCCAGCCGTTTTCGGCCTTGAGTGCGGCCTCGCGTTGGGCGTGCCACCCGGCGATTTCGGACTGGTAAGCGGCGGACACTGCGGCCATCCCCGCCATCGCCGAGAAGAGCGGAAGCCATCGGGCGATCATTGCGGTTCTCCCTCCGACGCCATCAACTGTTCCAGCATTCCGGCGAATTCCAGGCTCTTGCGGTCCACCCGCTCCTTGAGACCCTGAAACTCCCGCTCCAGGGCGCGCAACCTGTCGGCCAAATGCAGGCACGCGAGCACGGCGATGCGCGTGGAATCGGCGTTGGGAGCCCGCGAAGCGATGGAAAGCATCAATTCGTCCACGCTGGCCGCCACCTCCTCGACTTCGCGGGGATCGCCCGTGGCCAACAAGGTGTAGGGCCGGCTCAGAATCGTCACGCGAACCGGCTGTTTTTCGGGGGTGCTGCCATCCATTCGGGCCTCCGCGCTGGGGGACCGCTAACTGGCGCTCAACTGATCGATCTGGCCCAGCAACTTCTCGATGCGAGTGCGCACCTGCTTGCGGTCGGACTGAAGCTGCCGCACCTCTTCCTGGAGCCTCGCCGCTTCGGCCTTGGCCGCGGCGGCGTCTGCCAGGGCGGCCTCTTTTTCTTTCCGCAGCCGGGCCACCACCTGGATCGCCTGTTGAATTCGCTCTTCCAGGCTGCTGAGAGAATCGCCTTCTTCTTCGATCGGCGTCATAGCGGATCTCACGCTTTCTCGAGGGCGGCTTTCGCCGACGCCACCAGTTGACCGAATGCCGCCTCATCGTGGAATGCGACATCCGCTAACACTTTGCGGTCCAAGTCCAAACCAGCGGCCTTTAGTCCATGCATAAATTTGCTGTAGGAAATGCCGGCAGCGCGGCAGGCCGCGTTGATGCGGACGATCCACAAGGCGCGGTAATCGCGCTTCTTATTCTTGCGGCCCACATAGGCGAACTTGAGACCGCGCTCGACCGCTTCCTGGGCTGCGCGATACAGCTTGCTCTTGGTGAGAAAGTAACCGGAAGCCTGGGCAAGCGTCTTTTTCCGGGAGGCTCTCCGGTGGGCACCACGTTTTACTCTGGGCACGTTTGATCTCCTTTTATTTGTGTTGCCGGCTTGGCGGAACGGGCACGTGCCACGCGCACCGTCCGCACAAACGCTCCCGCGCTCAGTAGGGGAGCATCCGCCTCAGGACGGGCTGATCGGCCGCATCGGCCACCACGCTCTGATGCAGTTTTTTCTTGCGCTTGTGCGGCTTCGAGGTCAGGATGTGACGGCCAAAAGCGTGATTGCGAACCACTTTGCCCGTGCCCGTCTTCTTGAACCGCTTGGACGCACCTTTGTGAGTCTTCAGCTTAGGCATAGATATTCCCTGGATTCCTACAGGAAAGAACTCTCCGAGTATAGCACGAGGCGGGTATCCGCGCCGGGGGCCCGATCGGTGCCATCGGTGCCCCCAATTGCGAATTCCCGCCCCTGTTAAGTCCCCTCGCAGGGAGCACAATCACAATGGGTTCAGATCTCACCGCATCCAACTCGCCAAGATTCGTCCCGTGAAGTCTTGCCGGTTGTATCGGGAGTGCGCCGGCGCCGGAGGACGGACGAGCAGAACGAGGCTGATCGCCGGCGCATTCCCGATACCACGCCTTGGACGAAGCCGCCCTGCTTTGCCAGGACGATTGCTTTATGCGGATTGGATGGCCCTGACATTGGCAGCCGTTTCGCGTTGAACTGGGCCATCGAACGGCAGCATCACAATGCAATG
The DNA here is from genome assembly GCA_052144935.1 of Bryobacteraceae bacterium. GTDB lineage: Bacteria > Acidobacteriota > Terriglobia > Bryobacterales > Bryobacteraceae > JOPF133. The sequence goes on along the minus strand of JBKQPR010000261.1, from coordinate 5,847 downwards.
CTACCGCCGACTCCGTTGTCGCAATCGCCCTGCCAAAGTATACGTGTCACTCGACACTGCCGCGAAGCGCCTTCTTCCAAGTCCCTTTCACGCCGCCTGGACGCGTAACGCCCCGGCCGTAGAAGCAGCCGTCAAGCAATTCCTGCTTCAGGCGAAAAGGAGGCGCCCCTTCGGCTCCGGCACTGGACGGCCCAGTTCACGAGCCGTTTCCAGCCACTCGGAGATCACGATCTCCGCGTTCGCCAGTGCTTCTCCCCTGGTAGAAAAACCCTGACGCGGGGGGCGCCCTCTGGGCCCGGAGGCGCGGGGCAAAACGCGGCGAAGACCTTTCAATCTTTTTCCGCCTTTCCTCCGCGTCAAAGAGCGTGCCCCCCGCTGAGTCATAATGAGGGTATACCCCCATGGAAATCTATCTCCTGCGCCACGCGATCGCCGAAGATCCTGCCCTGGGCCGGCCGGATTCCGAACGGGCCCTCACCGCCGAAGGACGCGACAAGCTGCGGCGGGTGCTCAAACGGGCCCGCCAGGCCGAGGTTTCCCCCACCCTGATCCTGTCCAGCCCCTATCGCCGCGCCCTGGAAACGGCCGAAATCGCCGTGCAGGCGCTGGCTTACGCAGGCCGGCTGGTTCATTCGCGGTCCCTGGTTCCCGAAGCTTCGCCCCACGATCTGTGGGCCGAGATCCGCTCGCACCGCGCCGAAAACGCCATTTTGCTGGCCAGCCACGAGCCCCTGATGAGCGCCGCGGCGGCCTTCCTGCTGGGCTGCCCGGCCTTGCAGGTCGAGATGAAGAAGGCCGCCCTGGTGCGCATCGATTGCGACCGCTTCGGCGGCGATCCTCAAGGTGTGCTCAAATGGATGCTCACGCCCGCTGTGGCGTGAAGCGCCATGAACATCGCCAAAGCCACCGAAAAATACGAATCCTGGCTCTCGCGCCACATCCGGCTGATCGAGCAGGATCTGCAGTTCAAGCACCAGCAGATGCGCTCCGCTCCCTTCCCGTTTTTGCGAGCCACTTATTATCGTTGGGCGCAGACCTTGGCCGCCATCTGCGGCCCGTTGGCGCGAGCGCCGCGCGTGCTGGCGGTGGGCGATCTCCATGTGGAGAACTTCGGCACCTGGCGCGACATCGAAGGCCGCCTGATTTGGGGCATCAACGATTTCGACGAAGCCTGGTATCTCCCCTATCCCAACGACCTCATCCGTCTGGCTTCAAGCGCGCTGCTGGCCGGGATGACCTGCGACCAGCAGGCCGGCATCGCGGCGATCCTGGACGGCTATCGCGAAGCTCTAGAGGCCGGCGGACGCCCGTTCGCCCTGGCCGAACACCACTGCGCCTTGCGGACCATGGCGGTGGCCCGCCTGCACGAGCCGGAGAAGTTCTGGGAGAAGCTCCACGCGCTGCCGCTGCTGGATGGACCGATTCCCGCCGGCGCCTCCAAAGCGATTGCCCGCATGATGCCGGAGCGCGGGCTGGAGTTTCGCGTGGCGCATCGCGTGGCCGGTCTGGGCAGCCTGGGCCGCGAGCGCTACGTGGCCCTGGCCGACTGGCACGGCGGATCGGTGGCCCGCGAGGCCAAGGCGCTGGCGCCTTCGGCCTGCGTGTGGGCCGAGCGCGGCAAGGGAAACGCGCCCATCCTGTACCAGGAAATTCTGGATTGTGCCGTGCGTTGCCGCGACCCGTTCGTGCGCCTGCTGAAGCGCTGGATCGTGCGCCGCCTGGCGCCCGATTGCTCGCGCATCGAGCTTTCCGCGCTGCCCAAGGAGCGCGACGAGATGCGGCTGCTGCGTTCGATGGGCTGGGAAACCGCCAATGTACACCTGGGCAGCGCCAAGCCCGCCATCCTGCTCAAAGACCTGCAGAAGCGCCCGTCCGCCTGGCTGTTTCAATGCGCCCGCAAAATGGAAAAGGCCGTGCTTGCCGATTACGAGGCCTTCGCCACCCTGTGAGGGCCGCCGGAACCGGAGTTTTTGTAGCTGTTTTTTGGTCTTTTCGGATCCTCCTATCCCTGGGTTCGCGGCCGGTTTGAGATAAACAGCACTTTTATTCCGAAATTTCCGGGAATTCGCGATCTGTCACTGTATTTTTCCTTGCATCCCTGGAGGCCTCGTGATATGTCTCAACTAGATCACACGTTTGTAATCTCGCGGTACGGGTTCGTATTGGGGTGAGGTAATGGGGAATCGGCCCTTCGGCCCTTCCGGGGCGAATGCAGCCGGTGAAAATCAGGATATCAGGCCCGAAGTTCGCCTCCACCCATAATTCGAAGCCGTCATCGGTGTAGTGCGAAAACGTGGCGCTTAGGAAAGCGCTTGCGTTTAAAAAGGAGAAGTGTATGCGCCTTGTTCGCGTCTTACGCGCACTGCTTGTTTGTGCAGTTTTTTCGGCAATCGCCATGGCCCAAACGGACGTGGGTTCGATGGGCGGCTTCGTTCGAGATCCTTCCGGTGGTGTGGTTCCCCACGCCAAAGTCCTCGTCAAGAATGAAGGGACCGGTGAGGAACACCCGGCCACCACAAACGACTCCGGCTACTATACGGTTACTAACCTGCCCCCCGGTTTCTATGCCGTGTCGGTAGAGGCCGCCGGGTTCAAAAAATTCGATAGTACTCACAACAAACTGGACCCCAGCACGGCGCTTGCGTTGGACGCCACGCTGACGGTCGGCGCTGCGACCGAGGTTGTGGAGGTGAGCGCCACGGCACAGGTTCTGCAGACCGATTCGTCGGCGGTCCAGGATGAAGTCACCGGCCAGCAGGTCAGCATGCAGGAGTTGAACGGCCGCAATCCGCTGTACATGGCCCAATTCCTCCCCGGCGTGCGAGGCGGCGCGACCATGGGCGACTTCAACTTCGCGGTGGGCGCCGGCGTCCCCTTCCAGATCAATGGGGCCCGTTCGTGGGACACCCTGGTGACCATGGACGGCGCCGACAACGTGCGCACCCGCGCCAACGGGGCCACCATTGCGGTCGGCAACGTCGACTCGATTGAAGAAATCCAGGTGCTGACCGCGGACTACGCGCCGGAGTACGGGCGCTCGGCGGGCGGCCAGATCCGCATGGTGAGCAAAGCCGGCACCAGCGATTTCCATGGCAGCCTGTACGAATACCTGCGCAATTCGGCCATGAACGCCAATACCTGGACGCGCAATCAGAGCACCTTGACGAATTTCACACAGCCGCTGGTCTACAACAACCCCGGCGGAACGGTCGGCGGGCCGATCTGGGTTCCCGGAATGAACCAGAAATACCGCCAGAAGTTATTCTTCTTCGTAGGTGAGGATTGGATCCGCTACCGTCTCCTGGACTACTCCACGATGGCGAACCCCACCCCGCTGATGCGGCAGGGCAATTTCAGCGAACTGCTCAGCGCGAACCCGTTCTACTCGGGCAGCCACGTGATTTACGACCCGGCCACCTGCCCTACCAGCGGCGCCGCGAGCTGCGTCCCGTTCCCGGGCAACATCATCCCCGCCAACCGGCAGAGCCACAACGGCATGGCTATCATGAATGCCATCCCGGCGCCGGTCCCCGGCTTCCAGGTCGGATCGACCAATTGGATCGCCCAGGCCTCCCACCCCATCAATCAGCGCAAGGGCACTTACGATTTCGACATCATCCTCAACTCCAAGAACAAAATCGTGGCCCGGCGCACGGATGCCGCCTACTGGGAATACCAACCCTTCGACCAGACTTCCGGTCTGAACGCCAAGTACTTCAACCGCCCGAATCAGACCAACGTGATCTCGCTGGTTTCCACCATCAGCCCGACCATGGTCAACGAAGCCCGCATCACCCTGTCGATCGACGATGTGTACATCCCGGTCAACAGCTCGCTGAATGGCTTCAACCGCCAGAATCTCGGCATCAACTATCCGTACCTGATGCCCAACGGAAAGGACTATCCCAACAAGATTCCGACCGTCACCATACCGAATTTCTCCGGGCTGTCGGGCGGTCCCTATCCCTCCCACTCCTCCGGGACCATTTGGACGTTTGGCGATACGCTGACCAAAGTCATTGGGAACCACACCCTGAAATTCGGGTATTACTCCGAGTATTCCGGTGAGAACGACGGCGACCAGATCAACGTAAGCACCGTGCCCGGCGGCGCGAGCAACCAGAACGGCACCTTCACTTTCACGGATGGCCGGACCGGGTTGGGCGCCACCTCGGGCATAGGGATAGCCAACATGGCGCTGGGCCTCGCCGACGCCTATACTGAAATCGGTCCCCGCTCGCTGACCATCTTCCGCGGCTGGATGGATGAAGCGTTCGCCCAGGATTCCTGGAAGGTCTCCAACAGACTGCACATCGAATACGGCGTGCGCTGGACCTTCGTCACGGGATTTCACGCCCTGTGGGGCAACAACGACTATTTCGATGGAGCGCTCTATAATCCCTCTACCGCCCCGCAGGTGGACAGAACCACCGGCAATGTGATTCTCGGAACTGGCAACCCGTTCGATGGGGTGGTGATTCCGGGACTCAGTTCCTTCCCCAGCGCGGCTGTAGGGCGCGTCCTGGCGGCCACTCCCGCCACTGCCAACGCCTGCGACGGCGCTTCCTGCACCAGCCTGTTCGCTCCCAATCTGCCCCGGAACTACATCGGGAACACCAACTATTGGCAGCCCCGCCTGGGCATCGCGTATTCGATCAACAGCAAGACGGTGCTGCGGTTGGGAATCGGAGAGTTCATGACCCGCATGCCCCTGCTCGACAACATCTTCCCCGGCGGCAATTCTCCCTTCCAGCCGTTCATCACGGTGAACAACGTATCGGTAGACAATCCTCCAGCGTCGGTGACCAGCGGCACCGCCGCGCCCTTGACCATCACCACCCTGAATCCGCATCTGAAGTATCCGCTGGCGTGGAACTGGAACGTCACGGTGGAGCGGCAACTTCCGATTCATAGCGTGCTGACGGTCGCCTACGTGGGTCATCGCGGCACGCATGGATGGGATGTCTACGACATCAACGAGCCGCAGCCGGGCGCTTTGCAGGCCAATCCAGGCGCCAATGTGAACTATCTGCGGCCGTATAAAGGGTTCGCCGCCCTCCAGGAAGAAGAGAGCGTGGTGAACTCCACTTACAAAGCTCTGCAGATCTCCTGGGAGCGGCGATTCACCGCCGGTTCGAGCTTCGGCTTCAGCTACACGCTTTCCAGGAGTATGGATAACAGCTCCAATTACCGCGACATCGTGCCCGACACTTACAACACCAGCAATCTGTGGGGACCCTCGGAGTACGATGTGCACCACATCGCGATCATCAACTACATCTACTCCATCCCGTTCCTGAAGAAGAACAAGATCGCCGGCGGATGGTCGATCGCCGGGACGGCGCAGTTCCAGACCGGCACCCCCTGCGGAATCGGGACCAACAACGACTTTGCGGGCGTCGGCGAGTACGGCAGCTTCGGCTGCGGCTCGGAAGGCCAGTTCTGGGTGTTGAACGGACCCATCCAGATCAACACCGGCGCTTACGCCGGGCCGAGCGCCGGCGCCAGCACGCCGGCCAACTTGAAGTATTTCACAGCCAACGTCTCGCAGCCGACGGCGGGCACCTTCAACCTGCAGCCAGGTGTGCGTGACTCCGTTTACCAGCCGGGCCTCCAGGATTGGAACCTCTCCCTGTTCAAGACGTTTGCTATCAACGAGCGGAGCGGGTTCCAGTTCCGCGCCGAGTGTTACGACTTCCCGAATCATCCGAACCTGAGCGGTCCGAGTCTGAATCCGACTTCGAGCCAGTTCGGAATGATCACCGGCAAATCGGGCCTGGTGCGCGCAATGCAGCTCTCGCTACGGTTCTACTTCTAGGGAAGCAGTAAAGTCCTCACCGCGGGGGG
>JBKQPR010000260.1:0-6939 GCA_052144935.1 Bryobacteraceae bacterium | reverse complement strand
CCTCCAGCGCGGCTTCGTCGGCCTTGTCCTGCTCCAGCCCGTCCAGGTATTTCAGGAAGAGGAGCCACGAGGTCTGCTCGGTGTAGTCCAGTTCGGTGGTACAGCCGGCCTCTTTCCAGAGGACGTCGTCGATGTTCTTGAAGGCTTGTTCAAACATGTGAGGGGCGGCCCGTGTTTCTTGGGAAACCTGCGGCGGCGCCAAGAGGAAGCCGGAAGCAACTCGTCTCAGTTCGTGCCTTCCGCCCCAAACCGATCAGGTTTCGATCTTAGCGTTCGATTTTAGCAGATGATCACGGACCACACAGTGACCTGGCCAGCGCTACCAAGGAAGGCGCCATCGCCGGCGAAGAGCGGCTGCGCGAGTTCCTGGGCAATCTGTACGGCGATGTGGGCGGCTACGAAGGCCGGCCCACGGATTCGCAAGTGGCCCGCGCCGGGGCGCTGGCACACGAACTCGCGGACGTGATCGGCGAATTCACCACGCTCACCGGCCGCGAATTGCCGGCCATCAACCGCGGCCTCCAGGCGAAGCAGGCCGAGGCCATCCAGGTGATTTCGGAAGATGACTGGCGCAAGGCCGACGGCAACGGCGCGGCCCTCGTCGCCATCCGGCTCCCGCTGGGGCCGCTGTTCTAGCGCCAGAGCGTTTGCCTACGGCTCACGCCCCCGCGGTTTCTGCCCCATGGGCGCACAGGTACTTCTCGATCTCGGTTTGCCCCGCGTGCCGGGCCCAGCCGAGCGGCGTGCCGTGAAAGATGGTGTCCTGGATGTCCAATCTCGCTCCCCGCTCCACCAGCAACCGGACAACCGCGTCGTGACCGGCTATCACGGCCTGATGCAACGCCGTCGAGTGGGGATGGTTTCCGTCCGGGTTGTATCGGCTGGGATCTTCGCCGGCATCGAGGAGCAGCCGTACAATTTCCACGTGCCCGTGTTGCGCGGCTAACGCCAGCGCGCGGTGACGGCTTTCCGGGTCGGCCGTCGCGAGCAATCGCGCTGCCTCGGCGAGCCGCCCCAACCCTGCCGCCGCTGCGAGGTCATCCACTCGCGCACCGCGTCTGACGAGCGCCTCGGCAGCGTCCAGGTATCCGAAGGCCAGGGCCGTCATCAGTGGGGATGTCCATTTGCCGGCGCCGCGCCCTTCGATCGCGGCGCCAAAATCCAGCAGGGTTTCCACCAGCGCAACCTGCACGCCAGCCTTGGCCGGATGACTGCTCGATACCAGCATGCTCATGGTGGTGCACTGTCCGCCATACATGCCGGCCCGCGCATCGGCTTCGGCGCCGGCCTGGAGCAGGGTTTTGGCAATCTCAACGGCGTTCCCCGGCGTCTTCTGGCGATAACTCTCGACGCCGTTGGCCGCGACGTAATGAAGCAGGGTGGCACGATGAACCGGCGGGTCAAAGCACGTGACGCGCGTCGAGCGCGCTCGAACCAGTTCCGGATCTTCGCGCAGCCACGATTCCAGCGCGGCCCCGTCACCGGCGATGACGGCCTCCACGGCCGATTCGAATTGGAAGACTGGGCCGTCCTGGGTGACCCCTTCGACGTACTCCGCGAGCTTCTGCCAATTCTGGAAGTTGTAATAGCGGGCGATGGTGAGTTGCGCATCGGCAAGGTCAAACGCCGCGCTGCGAATCTCCGCGTCCGGCAGGTTCCTTGGCAGCCAGGTGATTTTCGAGTCCAGGAAACGGGGATGCTTTTGATGGACGATCCGGATTGCCTGGGAATCGCCCGATTGGTGGCCTTCGAGCAGTACCTCGGCCTGTTTCTGGTATTGCTCGAGGACGGACCGAAACGGCAGTGGCTTGAGATCCATTACGAACTCCTCCACGGGTGCCCTTGGTTCAGGGTATCGACAAGACTCCGGCCGCCAGGTGCCGGCCCTCAACCGCGGCTTCGGCCGCTGTAGCGGGAACGGCCTACAGCCAGTTCAGCTCCGTGTACTTCTCCCCCGTCAGGTGCAGGAACAGCGTTTCCAAAGTGCGAAATTGCTGCCCGTTGCAAGTCAGCGACCCGTCGTGGGCCAGCGCCGTCACATCGCCCTGCCACACCAGTTTGCCGTGCTTGGTAATGATGGCCACATCATGGCACAGGCGCTCCACGGTCTCCAGGACGTGAGTGGTCATGAAGACCGTGCGGCCTTGGTCCGCGAAACGCCTCAGCCATTGTTTGAGTAGCGCCACGCCGGCCGGGTCGATGCTTTCGAAGGGTTCGTCCAGAAACAACACTTCCGGCGAATGGATTACCGCGGCCGCAAACGCCACCCGCTTTCGCATGCCCGTGCTATACCCGGCCAGTGTTTTGGAGGTGTCGGTCAATTCCAGCGCGTCCAGCAGCTCGGTCACCCGCTTGCGCGTCGTGGCTTCATCCAGGCCGAACATGCGGGCCACAAAGGCCAGAAACTCGTGAGCGTACAGCGGGTCGAACAGTCCCAGGGTTTCCGGCATCACCCCGATGCGCCGCTTGATGGCGGCATTCTCCGTGTCGAACGGCTGTCCCAGGATCTCGATCTTGCCGGCGGTGGGGTCCAACAACCCGGTCAGGCAGCCGATCGTGGTGCTCTTTCCCGAACCGTTCGGTCCCAGGAAGCCGAAGATGCGGCCCGCGCCCACGCTGAGAGACAGCCCTTCCACCGCCGTCACCGCGCCGTAGCGCTTCACTAAATTAGAAATTCGTATCGCGTCAGGTTGGGAACTCATTCGATCAGCCTCTTCCTTCCACCGTTGCCATCAGTTGCTCGCGCCGGGTCCGGAACACCGCCGCCGCGGACCGCAGCGACGCGAAGTAAAGCCCGATCGCTGCCGCTGCCATCGGGGGTGTCGCCCACCAGTGGTCCGGCGAGACGATTCCCGGCCACCTTTTGGCAAGCAATGTCCCCGCCAGAAGCAGCCCAAACACTCCGCCCAACAGCGTGGCGTTACCCGCAAACGAGAGGTCGTTTCCGAAGCCCTGGTAGTTGCCGCGCCGGGCGCCCAGGATGGCCGTCCAAATCGCGACGCCGTGAAACAGGAACAGACTGGTGACGCTCGCACCCACCAGCATAATCAAGGCTCGTCCGTCGAAGGGGGCGCGCGAAAGCAAACACCAGGCCCCGGCGCCCAGAGAAATCAGCACGACTCCCAGCGACACAAACAGATAGCTGCCGGCGCGCAATGCCGCCGCGGGTTCGGTTGGCAGCAACAGACAGCGGCGAAATCCCCCGCCCACGTAACCAAACAGATTCACCGCAAACCTCCCGGTAATGGCAATGCCGACCATCGAGAAGGTGGCCTCGCTGAGCGCGAATGGATTCCCGGATCCCTGCCGGATCATGAGGACGAAGATCGGCAATGCCAGCGCAAAAACGGCGCGAAACCGGTTGTTGCGGGAGAAGAAGCGCAGCCACAGCGCCACCAGCCGGCCGTTCCGCGTGCCGAACAGTGCGCCGAACCGGTCGATGGGGCCTGCCCATACCACTTTGGTGGCCAGCGCGACTTGGACTTTGGGTGGCCGGCGCTCCAAAACCACCAGCAGCGCGGCCATGGCGATCAGCCAACCGGCAACCACCGCCAAACCCGAGACAGCCGTCAAGTCCGCCCGCGTCATGGCGGCTGCGGCGCCTGCCGGCGGCAACCAGGTCCACAACTGTTTGAGCGGTCCGGCAATCGCCGGGTTCTTGTATCCTCGCATCGCCATTTGCGGCAACATCGCGCAACCGATCGCCAGAAGAATCAGCACCGCGCCGCCGGCCTTCTTCGCCATCAGGCGGTCCACCAGGATGCCCACCACGCGGGCGCCCAGGTAATTGGAGACCAACAACAGCAGGGCGGCGATCGATCCCAGCCAGAACGATCCCTCGCCGAAGAGGTACAGCCCCAAAGCCACGCCCAGGTCCAAGGCGAGGAACAGGTACCAGAATGGGTCCGCGATGCCGATGAAATGGCGCGCCAGGCGGCGCTCGCGCTCTTTGAGGGGATAGCGGCGGAGCTCGGTATCCGAAAAGATGGCGGCCATCCCGAACCCCAGCACCACGCTGGCGAGCAGCCCTTGCAGGTAAATGCCTGCCAGCGCGATCCCCGCTACCAGGGGGCCTTTGCCGCTGCGAATCGCCTGCATGCCGGCGCCGATTCCTCCCATCGACAGGAACGCCATCACCATCACCAGCAGCAGATACCCTGCAAAGAACAGCGCGATCTTGCCGCTTCGTGAGCGCGTCTTAGCCCACAGCAGCTTGTAGCGCAGGCGGATGAGAATTCCGATCAATGAAAAGTTCATAGGGGAGGCATGCTTCAGATTACCCAGTTTCTCCGCCCGGCGCTTGGGGGCCGGACGGGGGCATTTTACGGCCTCCTCAGCATGACGGCGCGTGCCCGCCCGATGTGGAGAAGATTAACGCTCATGTCGAAGGGCCCATACCCCGTGCTGCCATCGGTTCGCCGGCCCACCGTCCGCGGCCCCTTCGCCCTTCCCCCTATTCATCGCCCGCATCCTGGTCCCCCATCCGCTCCATCAGCTTCCGCTGCAGCTCGTCCCTGCTGGGCAGGTAGAGCTGATACTTCCGTGCGTGGATGTTGGCGTCCTTGGGCAAGGTGATTTCCACCAGCGCCTTGTTCTTCTGCTTGCATAGCACGATGCCGATGGTGGAGTTCTCCTCGCCGGTTGTCACGAAGCGGTCGAAGTAGTTGACGTACATCTGCATCTGACCGAGGTCCTGATGGGCGATCTTGCCGATTTTCAGGTCGAGCAGGACATAGCAGCGCAGCAGGCGGTTGTAGAAAAACCAGGTCCACGAAGAAGTGCTCTTCGTCGAAAGTGAAGCGCTTCTGCCGTGCCTCGAAGAGGAAACCTTTGCCCATTTCCAGGAGGAAGCGCTCGATCTGGCCGATGATGGCGGATTCCAGGTCGGATTCCGAATAGCGGCTCCGCTCGTCCAATCCCAAGAATTCCAGAACCAGAGGCTCCTTGAGCAGATCGCTCGGCTGCTCGACGATTTGCCCCTCCCGCGCAAGCCTGCGAATCCCTTCCTTGTCGCGGCTGAGGGCCAGGCGCTCGTAGAGTCCCGAGTTGAACTGGCGCTTGAGTTCGCGTAGCGTCCAGTTCTGCTCGCTGGCTTCTATCTCATAGAAACTACGCTCGTTGGGGTTCTTGACGCCGAGGAGGAAAACGTAGTGCGACCAGCTCAGGGTGAAGGGGCGGGGCTGAAGAGAGTCCGATTTTCCAGACAGTGTCTGGAAAATCGTCAATTGGTCAGACACTGTCTGGCCAATTGCTGGGGCGTCGAATTGGCCAATCGTTGACTGGCCAATTTGGGAGGAGCCGGATTTTCCAGACGCTGACTGGAAAATTGGACCTCGATCCTGATAGAGAAGATAAAACGTGCGCATGTAGGCGAGATTGCTGGTGGAAAACCCTTTGCCGAACTCGCCCGTGAGCCAGTCGGCCAATGCCTTGATGATCTCTTCTCCATAAGCGGCCCTGTTCTTGCCGCGCTGTTCCTCCTCCACGATGCGCCGGCCGATCTCGAAGTTGGTGTGGACCTGAACGAGGTCCACGCCGCGTGCAACGGTAGCGCGCGCCCCAGCGATCAAGTCGCGGATGCCGTCGAAAAATGCCGGCTTGAGCTTCACAGCAGCCCCCGTATCGTCTCCAGCACTGCCGCGCTCTCGGCGTCCAGCGCGGCGATTTCATCCAGGATCTCCCGCGGGCTCCGATGCACCACCGCCTCGCCCCCGTTCGGGTTCTTCACGGATAGGTCGAAAGTCGCCGGGTTGATGGCCTTGCCGTCCACGGTGCCGTCCACGGTGGCATCCACGCTCCAGGATTTGGGCGAGTCGGCGAAGGTCTTCTGCAACTCTACGAACTCGGCCAGGTCGTCGTCATTGAGCGGGTTGGTCTTGCCGAGGTTGCGTCCGGGGTCGAGCTGGTAATACCAGATCTTGCGCGTCTTGGCGCCCTTCTCAAAGAACAGCACCACCGTCTTCACTCCCGCGCCCTGGAAAGTGCCGCCTGGGCAATCGAGCACCGTGTGCAGGCTGCAGCTTTCCAGCAACAGCTTGCGCAGGCTCACGGAAGCGTTATCGGTGTTGGAGAGGAAGGTGTTCTTGATGACCACGCCGCCGCGCCCGCCGGCCTTGAGAATCTTGATGAAGTGCTGCAGGAAGAGGAACGCCGTCTCGCCGGTTCGGATGGGGAAATTCTGCTGCACCTCCTTGCGCTCCTTCCCTCCGAGGGGCGGATTGGCCAGCACCACGTCGAAGCGGTCCTTTTCCTGAATGTCGGCGAGGTTCTCGGTGAGGGTATTGGTGTGGACAATGTTGGGCGCCTCGATGCCGTGCAGGATCATATTCATGATGGCGATTTCATGATGGCGATGACGTAGGCGAGCGACTTCTTTTCCTTGCCGTAGAAGGTGCGCGTCTGGAGGGTGGCGAGACCTTTGGTGGTGAGGCCGGGCTTGGCCTTCATGAAATCGAACGACTCGCACAGGAAGCCCGCCGAGCCGGCCGCGCCATCGTAGATGCGGTCGCCGATTTTGGGCTGCACCACCCGCACGATGGCGCGAATGAGCGGGCGAGGGGTGTAATACTCGCCGCCGTTGCGCCCGGCGTTGCCCATGTTCCGGATCTTGGCCTCGTAGAGATGCGACAGTTCGTGCTTCTCGCTCTGCGAGCGGAAGCGCAGCTCGTCGATGTGGTCGATGATCTCGCGCAGATTGTACCCGCTGGAGATCTTGTTCTTGATCTCGCCGAAGATTTCCCCCATCTTGTATTCGATGGTGTTCGGTCCGGTGGCCTTTTGCTTGAAGCCGTGCAGGTAGGGGAAGAGTTTCAGGTTCACGAAGTCGCGGAGGTCGTCGCCGGTCTTCGCCCGGTTGTGGTCGATCTGGCCGTCCTTTCCCCGGGGCGCGGCCCACTCTTCCCAGCGGTAGGGCTTGTCGAGGATGTAGGTGTACTTCTT
>JBKQPR010000259.1:0-51866 GCA_052144935.1 Bryobacteraceae bacterium | reverse complement strand
CTGGTTGCGCACATACTGCGGCTGCCGGAGCCATACTGGGCGGGAATGACGACGCTGGCGGTGATGCAGGCGACGCCGGAAGCGGGGCTTCCGGCGGCCGCGCAGTACTTCGCCGGCACGGCGGTGGCGCGGCGGTCGGAGGATGGGCAGGCGATCGATTTCCCGGCAACCCGTTCGTGTTCGGCGCCTGCGCGCTAGCGATGGGAGTGCTCTTCGCGCAATCCGGCTGGAACGCAGCGCGTATCGTACGGCGAGCATTACGCCGGCGGTCGTGATGCTGGTGCAGTCGCATAGCGGGTGGACGATCGCGCTGCACCGGTTTTTCGACGTGATTCTGGGGATTGCGGTGGGGTTGGCGGCTACGGCGTTGTGGCCGGAACGGGCCGCCGCAACCGAAGATTGAGGCGGCTGATTCGTTGCGGAGAGGCCTGCGCTGAAGGACAGGAACCGGCGCCGAGGAGCACAGGCCGCTGAGATTTATGACTCCTCAGAGGAATCTGTGGGTCACTAATAGGCTCGAATGGCGCGGGGAAGCTCGGTTCGCGCAGGCGGCGAACCCGATGCCGGATAGTGAAGCCTCGGCTTTTGTGTTCGTGGCCAGTTGCCTTTTCCAGTTGCCTTTCAAGCTAGTTTGCTCCCCGGTAAACGCCACGGCGTCGGCGACGCGCCGTGATCGGCGGGCCACTTCTTAGCGTCGGGCGCGACACGTCAACATGACGCCGAACGGCCCGCCTCCGGATGGCGTGATCCAGACAGAATCGGCGCCCACAAGCCGACTTGTCGTTACCGATCTCCCACTACTCCAGCTTGCGGGATCGCCGCCGGGAGCCGGTGTACGAGCCGGCGACTATTCGGACAGTTGAAAATGTTCCCAGGCGCTCCGGTTATCAAGGCGTGGTTTTGTTGCTTGCGCGTCGATGCTGCAAACAGCCAGAGCTTCCCCCCGGGGCTTCCCCCTAAGGAAGTCAACCCCGCCCATAATGCCCATGTGGGAGAGGCGTTTGGATGCGGGCGGTATACTGAAGGTGCAGCCGGGTCGCCTTCGTCTATGCGGTGGAGATGACAAAGGGTAGCGGACCTGATTCCTTGAACAATGCGTGTTTTTGGTATGCTTTCAAGACCTCTATTATGGAGAGCCAGCGTCCGATTTTTGATCCTCCTTTCGGTGGCCACAGAGGCCGTTCTTGCGGTTGACCCGAGCCAGCCGGCAACCAGCTACATCCGGACCACCTTCACGGTCGAAGACGGCCTCAGCTCCAACGTCGTCAATGCGATCCTTCAAACGCGCGACGGATTTCTGTGGATCGGCACCGACGCCGGGCTCGATCGCTTCAACGGCAGCCATTTCACACCGATCTACTTTCGCGGGCCGCGGTCAACGCCGCAGGGCATCGTCCGTTCGCTTGCGGAGGGGCCGGACGGCGATTTGTGGATTGGCACCAGCGCCGGTCTGGCGCGCATCGCGGGCGCCGCCCGGGACCGCTTCGACCACCCGCAATCGGTCTTCCACCATCCTGGCCCCGGTAACAGTGACGACATCTCACGCCTCGTTTTCGGCTGCGACGGCACATTGTGGGCCGGCACATCCGGAGGACTCTATCGGTTCCGTGACAACCGGTTCGAGACCGTTCTTCCCCGCGTTTCGATTAATCGAATGGAGCAAAGCCCGGACTGTCACCTCCTGGTCGTTACCGGCGAAGGGTTCGTCGAATTGGACGGGACGCGGGTCGTGGAGCATCCCGGTCTGGCCGATCAGTTGGGTGTTCTTCCCGATAAGCTCTATCACGTTTTCCAGGACCGTCAGGGCGCGGTTTGGTTCTCTACATCGGCGGGCCTTGCGCGCCGCGCGAATGGGTCGATGGAACGATTCCAACCGTACGGAATGACCGGCGACCATGGCGTGCTCGGCGCGTATCAGGACCCGCGGGGGACTGTATGGGTGTGGTCGGGAAGGGGAGTATTTCGACCTTCCACGACCCGGCTGGAGCCCTTTGCCCCGAACATTCAGTCGAGGTGGGTGTATGGCGATCGCGAGAACAATCTATGGGTTGGGACCAACGGTGAGGGACTCATGCGATTCAAGGATCGTCCGATCCGGATGTTCACCCGGGCGGACGGGTTGCCCAGCAACATCCCCATGACCGTGTTGTCGAGACGCGATGGAAGCTTGTGGGTGGGCAATAACTGCGGCGGACTTTCCGTGTTCGACGGAAAGCGCTTCAAAACTTACGACGAAAAGAATGGCTTGTCAAACTCCTGCGTGTGGTCCTTGGCTGAAGGAGTGAGCGGCGAACTCTGGGTGGGGACCTGGGGAGGCGGGCTGTTCCGTTTTGCGGATGACCGTTTTGTTCAGTTCGCCAAGCCGCAGGGGCTCCCCAGCGATGTCGTGCGGACGATCGCCGTCGCGCGCGACGGTTCCTTGTGGGTTGCCACGGAAGGCGGCCTGAGCCATATGCGGAATGGCCACTTCCGCAATTACACCATGATCGACGGTCTGTCCAGCGATCGGGTTGTCAATGTCTACGAGGATCGCCATGGCGACATATGGGCGGGAACCAGCCAAGGCATAGACCACATGATTGGCGACCGCTTCGCGCCGGTTTCGTCAGCGCGGCAAATCTTCGATCCTCGTTACATCAGCCTCGGAGAAGACTCGTTCGGGAACCTCTATGCGCTCTCCGCGCCGAAGGGAATAGACCGCATTCAGGGAAATCAACTGGTGGACGTGAATCACGATCTCGATCTGCTCAGCATGGCGCCCTTCCAGCGGGACGTGTGGTTCAGCGGAGGAAATGGGGTCTTCCGGATACCCGCGGCTGTTCTGAAACAAACCGAACGCGCCGGCGAGACCCCTCTCGATTACGCGTCGTTTGGCCGCGCCGACGGCATGATCTCCACGCAATGCAGCATCGGCACTCCCAATATGGCTATCACAGCCAACGGTAAGCTCTGGGTTGCAACCGTACAAGGGCTGGCACTATTTGACCTTCGGCAGTTGTCGAGTGACGCTGCCAAGCCGCCCATTTTCGTCGAAGCGGTCACCCTTGGACGAACGACCCAGCCCGCCGGCCGTGAACTCGTTTTGCCTCCCGGCACGCATCACGTGGAGCTTCATTTCGACTCCGTTTCTCTGGCCTGGTCGGAAAAGATTCGCTTCCAGTATCGGATGGACGATGTAGATCCGGTTTGGCTGGACGCCGATAATCTTCGTACGGCGGTATACACGAATATTCCAGTTGGGACGCACACCTTTCGCCTTCGCGCTTGCAACAGAAGTGGTGTATGGGACCTCTCCGGAATTACCTTCGCCGTTATCCAGAAACCGTACTTCTACGAGACAAACTGGTTTCGACTGGCTGTCGCCACTGCGTTGGTTCTCATTTTGGCCGGAGGGTACCGAGTGCGCCTCTGGCAGATAAGTGCTCAGATGCAGGCTCGATTGGATGAGCGGGTATTGGAACGCACTCAAGTAGCACGAGAGCTGCACGACACTCTGTTGCAAACGATTCAGGCTAGCAGACTGATGGCCTCTTCTGCGCTGCGGGATCCTTCCGATGCAGCGAAGATGCACGGCGCCCTGGGGAAGCTTTCCCTGTGGCTGGAGCAAGCCATGGAGGAAACGCGCGAAGCACTGAGTTCTTTGCGCCCTTCGATAACCCAGAGGAATGACTTGGCTGAAGCATTGCGGCACGCGAACGATGAGTGCGGCAGCCGGGGCGCAATGAGTTTCGCGGTGAAGGTGGAGGGCGGCGCTCGCGAGGTGCATCCGATTATTCGCGACGAGGTCTATCGGATCGGATGCGAGGCGATTCGCAACGCAGCCAGGCACTCCGGAGGCAGCCGGTTGGACGTAGAGCTAAGCTACGCTCGCGACCTGGTCCTGCGGGTGCGCGACAATGGAAAAGGAATCGACCAGATAGTTCTGGACAAAGGGAAGGATGGTCACTTCGGAATCAAGGGAATTCGGGAGCGCGCCCAACGCGTGGGAGCGCGCTTGAGCTTTCGTTCCTCGAGCGTCGGAACCGAGGTCGAGTTAATCGTGCCGGGCGGTCTGGCCTTCCGTCAGCAACATCAACTTCTGCGGGGCTCGCTCACGAGATTGCGGCGGTCTTTCCGTTCGATCAAATGAATCTGCCTTACCAACGACATGATTGCGCAGCATATTGAAGTTCGTATGCTGTAGGCATTCGCGCATCGCGTTGAGCCGATAAGGTCGTAGAAGCGCTGCTCGTGATAGTCGGGACCGGGCGTCATGGTGCCGGTATAACAAAAACACCGTCCGCGCCGCGAAATCTGTCGCATGATCTTTCCATGTCCGACCTGCGCCGCTACCCGTTCTGCGCAAGCAAAAGCGAAGATCGACAAGCCATCCCAAGGCGCGCCCGGCTGGGCAGGTTTTCGGCTTGGAATAAGGCATGTGCGGGCGCAGCCTCCATAGCCTACTCTAGCCGCTTGTCGAACACAAAAGGCTGGGGTGCGGAGAGGCGGATTTTCGAGAAATCGGGATGCGCCGGATTCAGGAGATAAATTGCGCTCATTCGGAACGACCACGGAGGGCACCGACAGGACAGCCGTTGCGCCGCTCTTTGCCCAACTCGTTCCGATGTCCTTGGTCTTTCTTGTGGCGACAGGGCCGCTCCAGGTTGCAGGCAAATCCGTTTCTTCGATCGTTCGGATTGAAACGCTCTGCGGAATTCTAGCCCCAATGACAATCACGTCTGCCGGAAGTTTGGCGCTGTGTGCGAGCACCTCCAAAGCGCAGAGCGAAGCAGTGGCCCCGCAATATACCAGAGGCGTTCCCTTGTGGTTCCAACGACCACCGGCGAGCCGAGCGCCCTCGCCATCGTTTGCGGGGTATTTGGCCTTGCAAATCCGATAGACCGTCAATTACCAGACACCGTGTTCCATTTGCGTAAGAACGTCGTTTACGCGGGACACGCCTTGGGGAGTGCCGAGGACGGAGACCGGTGTCGCGTAGTCCAGCGCGGCGACAGGTGTTCCGAGCCATCGAAGAGCTGCATCTTGGTCACCCAAAACTTCTGTGGCCCTGGCGACCGCCCTCGTCAATTCCTCGGGGTCTGCCTTCTTTCGAGGGACAAGGTCTGCCGTAACGAGCGAACCGCGGGCAACCCGAACATCCAGATTCCCGAAGGTGCTCGAGCGCCTCGACCGCACTCCCTTTCTTGTCCTCGGCATCAATTCGATTCTACCTCCGCCAGCTCCGTCATACCACGCCTGGCCGAACACGCCGACATTGTTCTCTCCTGGGGAAATGCACGATAGCGCTTCCCAGGGTATCAACCACTGCAACACGATAGGTGGCGATGACGTATTTCTACTTGGTGCCGATCCGCTCCCGTGCATCAAACACATACGCGCATTCCCGGCCAGGGGCTTTCATCTCGGCTTCGAGCGGTTCGACCTTGCGCTTACCGGAACGGCCATCACGGTCAATGAAAACAGGTGATCTCCGTTTGATCTCAGGTAAGAAATGCCCGGAAAACCGGATTGGAAACTGCTTGTACCTAATCGCCAAATCAGGGACCGCGAAAACACGATGTTCCGTGTTTTCAATTGACCGTCGTCTTCCCAAGCTGGAGTCAAATCCGGTCGTGGGGAATCTGGCCGGATCGGTAACGGGAAACGCCAGGGTCTGGTAGTTCATTTGGACGAAAAGTCGCCTACACTGAGACTGGCCAGAGCGGAATTACTCCCTCCCGGTCGCCAAGGGGCAAGTGATCCCACCACGCTCCAACTCGCTTCCACGGCGCCGGGAGGACACTGAGGGCCGCCGCTGCGGCGGCCGGAACTCACCCACAGATTCCTCCGACTAACCAGGTTTACTTGTGGGCGAGTTCGGGTGCTTCCGGGGTTTTGGCCGGTTCGACTTCGTTATAGGAAACGATCAGCCGGGAGCCTCTTTGGCCGGTCAGGTAGGTCCAGACCCATTGGACGAAGACACTCACGCGCAGGCTGGATTGGCCGAGGAACTGCAGATGGACGAGGGCCCAGGCGAGCCATGCGAGGAAGCCGCTGACATGGAGTTTGCCGGTCTGGAGGACCGCGAAGCCTTTGCCGACGACCGCCATGTTGCCCTTGTCGAAATAGCGGAAGGGCAGGGGCGCAGGCTTGCCGAGGATTCGGCGGCCGATCAAACGGCCGGCGTAGCGGCCTTGCTGCATGGCCACCTGCGCCACGCCGGGCAGGGGCTTGCCATCCTGATCGAGCGAGGCGGTGTCGCCGACCACGAAGATCTCCGGATGGCCGGGGACGCTGAGATCCGGCTCGACGCGAACGCGGCCGGCGCGGTCCGCGGGCGCATTCAACCACTGCGCGGCCGGTGACGGCTTCACGCCGGCGGTCCAGATGACGGTATGGCTGGCGATGCGTTCGCCCGCCGCGATCACGCCTTGGTCGTCCACCTTCTCCACGGCGCGTCCGAGGAGGACCTCAACGCCTAACTCCGCGAGGCGCTTTTGGGCGGAGGCGGAGAGCGTGGTGGCGAACGATCCGAGCACGCGGGGCGATTGATCGATGAGGACGATTCGGGCGGAGGCGGGATCGACTCGCCGGAACTCCGCGCGAAGGGTATTGCGGACGAGAATGGCGAGGGCGCTGGCCATCTCAACGCCAGTGGGGCCGCCGCCGACCAGGACGAAAGTCAGCAGGTCGCGGTGGCGGCTGGGATCTTCTTCGGCCTCGGCCTGCTCGAATGCGCCGAGGATGCGATTGCGGATCGAAAGGGCGTCGGCCAGACTCTTCAATCCCGGCGCATGGCGGCGGAATTCATCGTGTCCGAAGTAGCTGTGAGTGGCGCCGGTGGCGAGAATCAGATAGTCGTATGGGACGCGCACGTCGACGCGATCCGAGTCGCTGACCAGGACGCATTTGGCGGCCTGATCGACGGCGCTCACTTCACCCAGGAGCACGCTGGTGTTTGGTTGGCCGCGCAGAACGGCGCGGATGGGATAGCCGATCTGGCCGGGCGTCAGGACCGAAGTGGCCACCTGGTAGAGGAGGGGTTGAAACAGGTGGTGGTTGGTGCGATCGATGAGGATGACGCGCGCGGGCGCGTTCTTCAAGGCTTTGGCCGCGGCCAGGCCGCCGAAGCCGCCGCCGACAATCACGATTACCGGGAGATGGTCGCTCACACTCATGAGGAGAATGCGCGGCCCGCCTTTGTTGGGCCAGGTCTTCGACCGGGAGATAGGGTGCGTCTCGCAAGAACCGCTCTCTAACGTTCGCGGCTCGGATTCGGAGCCGCGGCTCGGATCGGAGCCTGGCCCCGAGGGCGCCCCGTAAGAGAGCGGTTTCGGAATCCGCGGCTCAGATCGGTGCCGGGCCCAGAGGGGCGCCCCGTAAGAGAGCGGTTTTGGAATCGCACCCAATCACACGGTCGAGGACCTAGGGCCGGCTGAGGCCGTAGGCCGCGGCGCCGGCGATACCCACCTTGCCGGTCATGAGATGGACGGGGATGCGGCTCATCACGTCGGAAAAGCGGCCTTTGTGGCGGAACGACTGCAGGAAGCGCGGGGATTTCAGGACGGGCGCGACGTGGACGGGAATGCCACCGGCGAGATAGACGCCGCCCACCGCGAGAACCTTGAGCGCCAGGTTGCCGGCTTCGCTTCCCATGATGGAGACCACGGTCTCGATGGCGGCCGCGGCGCGCGGGCTGGGATCGGAAGGATCGAGCGCGGCCTGGATGATGGCGTGGGTGCGATCGCCGGCCATGGCGATGCGCTCGGTGATGGCGGGCTTCTCGGGGGTCTTCTCCGAATCGCGGAAGAAGTCATAGACGTGAGGGATGCCGACGCCGGAACAGACGTGCTCGTAACTGACGTGGTCGAAATGCTGACGCATGTATTGGAGGAGGCGGATCTGAAGGTCGTCGGAGGGAGCGAAATCGGCATGCCCTCCTTCGGAGCTGTGCGCGCGGTACTCGCCGTCCTCCCAGGTGAGAAAGGCCTCACCGAGGCCGGTGCCTGGCGCGAAGACGGCGATGCCGGCGTGGTCGACGGGTTGGCCGGCGCTGAGCGTATCGACATCTTCCGGGCGGAGGCCGGGGACGGCACAGGCAATGGCTTGGAGATCGTTGAGCAGATAGACGGCCCCGAGGCCTAGGTTCAGTTCTCTGGCGATGGCCGCCTGGTCGACGACCCACGGCAGGTTCGTGATCTTGGCGCGGCCGTTCAAGACTGGGCCGGCGACGCCGAAGCAGGCACGGTCGACCTGGAGGCCGGTCTTGGCGAGGAATTCCCTGGCGATAGCCTCAAGGCTGGGGTAGTCCCCGCTGTGGAACTCATCTTCCGCGACGGCCGTATGCGGCCCCTTGTCCTTCGAGAAAATGGCGACCGCCGTCTTGGTGCCGCCGATATCGCCTGCCAAGAGCATCGTGTTGACTCCTTTTATGCGTTTTGCGACTGACGCGCGCTGGCGGGCTTCGAGCCGCTGAGCGCATAGAACAGAATATACAGGTAACAGATGACGGGCAGCACGAAGGCGTGATGCAACCCGACGCTGTCGGCGATGGCGCCCTGGATGACCGGCAGAATGGCGCCGCCGACGATGGCCATGTTGAGAAGGCCGGATCCGCTGCCGGTGAGCGGGCCGAGCTCCGCAACGCCGAGGCTGAAAATGGTGGGAAACATGATCGAGTTGAAGAAGCCGACGGCGAGCATGGTCCACATGGCGGTGTGTCCGCCCGTCAGCATGGAGGTAGAGACGAGCGTCGCGGCGCAGATGGCGCAGGCGGCGAGCACGTAGCCGGCCTTGATGCGGCGCAACAGGGGCGCGCCGAGGAATCGTCCGATCATGGCGCCACCCCAGTAGAAAGAGACATAGCCTGCCGCAGTGAGGGCGGACATGCCGGCGATGTTGGGCAGACCGAAGTAGCTCACCAGGAAGCTGCCGATGGATACTTCGGCGCCGACATAAGCGAAGATTCCGACGGCGCCGAAGAGAAGGTTGGGATGCCGCCAGATGGAATCGTTGGCGCTTTCGCCACGGCGGCGGGCGGAGGTCTCGATCTGGGGCAGTTTGGCCGCGCCAATCAACACCGCCAGCAGCACGAGGACCGCGCCGATGACCATGTAGGGCAGCTTCACCGAGGCGGCCTGATCGATGCGGTAGGCGTGCAGAGTCTGCGGCGTGAGTTGGCGCAACTGCTCCATGGCCAGGGGCGCCGCGCTGAGAATCAACAGGCCGCCGAGTTTCGGCGCGACGGTCGTGCCGAGGGAGTTGAAGGCCTGGGTGAGGTCGAGACGGCTGGATGCGCTCTCCGGTTTTCCCAAGACGACGACATAGGGGTTGGCGGCGACTTGCAGACCGGTGATTCCCGCGGCCAGCACCATCAGGGCGGTGAGGAATAACGGGTAGGAAGCGGCGGATGCGGCGGGCAGGAAGAGGAATGCGCCAAGGGCCATCGTCAGCAGTCCGGCCACCATCGTCCTTTGATAGCCGATGGCGTTCACGACGCGCGACCACGGCACGGAGAACAGGAAGTACGCCGAGAAGAAGGCGAACTGGATGAGCATGACGCGGGCGTAGCTCAAGTCGAAGATGGACTTGAGGTGCGGCACCAGGATGTCGTTCAGGCAGGTGAGGAAGCCCCACATGAAGAAGAGCGTGGTGACGATGGCGAGGGGACGCGAATAGTCCGCCGCGGGTTGGGCCGGGACCGCCGGCACCGTATCGATGGGGCTGATTGCTTTGGTCGGCATATGGTTACCACCAGGTTTCGGCTTGCACTCCGTAGGTCAATCCGCTGGTTCTGTGCAGATACGCTTGTCCGCCGACCAGGCCGCGCAGGCCGTCGGACCAGTCGGCATAAGTCAGAAAGAGACGGAGGACGGGCCTACTGAAGAATTTTCTGCCGGCGCCGATTTGCGGCGCGATGGTGAATTTGCGGAGCCAGCCTTCGTAGTTGCCGCTGGGACTGTGCGTCTGGTCGGCGCCGCCTTCGAAGGCGAGGGATAGATGCTTGGTGAAAAAGACTTCCGGCCGCGCGCCGAAGGAGACCCACTGGTTCCAGCCGTGCTGCGGATTGCCGTCCTGGGTTCTCTGGTAGACGAAGATGGGCATTAGGGCGAAGCGGTCGTTGGGCTGGAAGAGCAGGTGTTCCGCCATGAGGAATCTACGGGAGCTGCGCAGGTAAGGAGTCGGATCGTCGATGGAGGTGCTGAAATTGCTGGCCGCGCCGGTTCCATATTGGACGCTGAAGGTGTGATAGCCGCCGTGCCATTCGAGGCGTTGGTGGCGGAGGCCGAAGGCATAGCCGTCGGTGGTGGGGATGACCGTGCCGTCCGAGGTCTTGCCGCCCTTGGCGGCGGCGTAGTCGAACCATCCACCCCACAGGCCGGCGGGGCCCTTGAGGTCATACAGCCGGACATCCACGTTGCTCTTGGCGAGGTAGCCGTTTTCGGTGACGATGTCGGGACGGGCGCCAGCGAGATAGGCCACGGCGAGCTTGCCGATTCCCAGGTTGAGATCTTCAACCCCGGCGCCGTAGCCGCTCATGTCGAGCGGGTAGAAATCGTCGATTTCGATATGCTGGCGGCGGTAGTAGCGTTCGCCCGCCCAGAACTTGGCGTCGGGCTGGCCTTCGAACACGTCGCCGGCCTGAATGAAGGCTTCGCGCAGACGGAACTGATCGTCGCCGGTCCCGTTGGGGAAATTCGCGTAGCTGGCGGAGTTGGTGGTGTTGGCTTCGATCATCACCTCTGTCTTCATCCAAGCCTTGTCAGTGGCATGGTCGGGATTCATCCAATTATTGACGAAGATGAATTCACCGTAAGTCTCGGCTTCGTTTCCGAGGCGGTACTTGGCGTCCGCGCCGGGGGCTTGGAAAGCGACCTGCTGGCCGCCGACTCCGTTGAGACCGTATCCGGAGCGAAAGTAACCGTGGAATTCGAAGGCCTTCATCTGGTCTTGCAGTTGTTCGATTTTTTGATCGGCCTCTTGCAGTTGGTCGTAGCTCGGCTCCGAAGGGACGTCGCCCTGATAGGTGGCGCCGACGTCACTGGACTGGCCCGAGACGGCTTTCTGGGCGGCTTCGCGGGCGAGCTGCTCCGCCGATACTGTGCCTTGCTTGGGCGTGGCCTCGGCTGCCGCGGATTTGGCTTTTTCGATCTGCTGGGCTTTTTCGATCTGCTGCTCCAGGGCGGCGATGCGCTGCTCGAGGTCGCGAGTGGTTTCGGCGTATTGCTGCTTCAGCTCCTGCAGTTGCTGCTGGAGCGCGGACTGCTGGTCGGATGCAGGGGCCGCGGTTTGCGCGGCGGCGATCGTTATCGTCCACAGGAGGCCCGCCACTGCACATGAGAGTCTCATTCGGTCACCTCGCGGTAGAGAACCACGACTGAGCGTGGCCCTGCCGAATATGAAGATCCTGTAACTGGCGGCGCTGTTTGGCCGGGCACAATGTCTTGCGGCGGATCGAGCGAGGTGTCAATCCACCGTTTCCAGGGACGGGCGGCGCCGTCGGGGAGTTCGAATTCCAGCGGCTCCCAATATGCATTCAGCATGAAGTAGTAGGCCTGGTTCTCCTCCGGCAGGTGGGCGCTGAGGGCGATGCTGTGCGACGTAGGACTCCAGTCGGGCTGTTCGAGCTTCACGCCATGCCAGGTTTTGCGGGCGGCGGCAAGCAGTTGATTCAGGCTCAGGCGTTCCTCGGCTTCGGTGTCTCGCGCGAGACGGTTCTGGATGAGCAGGCGGACGAAGCGGTGGAGATCGGAATGTTTTTCCAGCAGGGTCCAATCGAACCAGCTCGTGGGGTTGTCCTGGCAGTAGGCGTTGTTGTTGGCGGACTGAGAGCGCCGCACTTCGTCTCCCATGCCGATCATGGGTATGCCCAGCGATAGCAGGGTCACGGTGAGGAAGTTTTTGACTTGCCGGGTCCGCAATCGTTCGACCGCGGGATCGTCCGACGGTCCTTCGACGCCGCAGTTCCAGCTTCGATTGTCGTTGGCACCATCGAAGTTGCTTTCGCCGTTGGCCTCGTTGTGCTTCTGGTTGTAGGACACGAGGTCGTTGAGGGTGAATCCGTCGTGGCAGGCGACAAAGTTGATGCTCTCGCCGGCGTCGCGTTCTTTGTGGCCGTAGATCGTTGGGCTGCCGAGAAGGCGGTCGGCCAGGCGCGCGGTGGAATCGTCTTCGGAGCGAATGAAAGCGCGCACGTCGTCGCGAAATCGACCGTTCCATTCCTTCCAACTGTCGCCGACGAAGCTGCCGACCTGGTAGAGGCCGGCGGCGTCCCAAGCTTCGGCGATCAACTTTGTGCCGGCCAGCGCCGGATCGGACTCGATGTCCCAGAGGACGGGAGGATTGGACATCACCTGGCCGGAGGAATCGCGCGACAGGATGGAGGCGAGATCGAAGCGGAAGCCATCGACGTGCATCTCACCGACCCAATAGCGGAGGCTGTCGAGGATCATGCGGCGGACGATGGGGTGATTGGCGTTGAGGGTGTTGCCGGTGCCGCTGTAGTTGGCGAAGTGGAAGCGGTCGGGATCCAGGATGTAGTAGGCGTCGTTCTCGAACCCGCGGAAATTCAAGGTGGGGCCCCGATGATCGCCCTCGGCGGTGTGGTTGAAGACGACGTCCAGAATCACTTCGATGCCGGCGCGGTGGAGCGCCTTCACCATGTCGCGGAATTCGTCGATGGGGCCGAGCGGGTCCTGGCGCGAGCTGTAGCCGCTGTGCGGCGCGAAGAAAGATACCGGCGAATAGCCCCAATAATTGACACGTCCGAGGGGAGCGTCCTGGGGGTCGAACTGGAAGACGGGCAACAGTTCGACGGCGGTGACGCCGAGATCGTGGAGGTAGGGAATCTTTTCGATCAAACCGGCGTAGGTGCCGCGGGTTTCGGGCGGCAGGCCGGCACTGGGATGACGTGTGAAGCCGCGGACGTGCATTTCGTAAATGACGGTGCGCGAGGACGGGCGGCGGGGCGGCGCATCGCCCTCCCAATCGTAGCCGGCTGGATCGACGACCACGCTCTTCATAGCGGCGGCCGCGTTGTCACCGGGAAGCCTGGCGGCGTCGCGCGAATAGGCGGCGGGAACGACTACGCCTCGGCCGTATGGGTCAAGCAGGACTTTGCCGGGATCGAAGCGCAGACCGCTCACGGGATCGGAAGGGCCGTGGACGCGATACCCGTACAACTGGCCGGGTTGGATGCCCGGGACGAAGACGTGCCAGTAGTGATAGGTGCGATTGGCGACTGGATCGATGGGAATCTCGCGGGCGGGCCGGGCGTCGTGGTCGCGGTCGAAGAGCAGGAGGTCGACGGCCGTGGCGCCGCGGGAGTAGACGCTGAAGTTGACTCCGCCCGGCGCGAAGGCCGCTCCCAACGGAAAGCTCCGCCCGATGGCGGTCTCCGCGGACGTGGCGGAGTCAACAGGCATGGACTCAGCCTCGCCCCAGAACTTCCTTGGCGACGGCGACGAGGCGGTCCGGCTCGAAGCCGAATTTACGCTGTAGTTCTTTGAGCGGGGCCGAGGCGCCGAAAGTCGTCATGCCGATGATGCGGCCGGATTGACCGACGTAGCGCTCCCATCCGAACGTGGAGGCCTGCTCGATGGCGACACGGGCGGTTACCTTGGGCGGCAGCACGCTGTCGCGATACTCGCGGCTTTGATGCTCGAAGATGTCCCACGACGGCATGGAGACGACACGCGAGCGAATGCCTTGGGCGGTGAGTTGCTCGTGGGCGTCGATGGCGACGCCGACCTCGCTGCCGGTGGCGATGAGGATCACCTCGGGATCGGCGCCGGGGGCATCGGCGATGACGTAGGCGCCGCGCGCGACGCCGGTGGCGGGCGCATATTTCGAACGGTCGAGCGTGGGAAGCGGCTGGCGCGAGAGGACGAGCACGGCGGGCTGATGGCGAAGTTGCAGGATGTAGCGGTAAGCCTCGACCACTTCATTGGCGTCGCCAGGGCGAAGGGTGACGAGGCCGGGGATGGCGCGCAGCGAGGCGAGTTGCTCGATGGGCTGGTGCGTCGGCCCGTCTTCCCCATCGCCCATGGCGTCGTGGGTGAAGATGAAGATAGTGGGCAGTTCCATCAGGGCGGAGAGGCGGATGGCGGGCCGTTGGTAGTCGCTGAAGATAAAAAAGGTGGCGCCGTAGGGCCGGATCTTGGAGAGGGCCAGGCCATTGAGGGTGGCGCCCATGGCGTGCTCGCGGATGCCGAAGTGCAGGTTCCTGCCTTGCGGGCTGTCGGCCTGGAAATTGCCGGCGCCTTCGAAGGTGAGGAGGGTTTTGTTGGAAGGCGCGAGGTCGCCCGATCCGCCGATGAACCATGGGATGTTCTGTGCGAGGACGTTCAGCACCTTACCGGAGGCGTCGCGGCCAGCGATGCCTTTGGGGTCGGCCGCAAACACCGGCAGATTGCGATCCCAGCCGGCGGGGAGTTCGCGCCGCTCGATATGCTCAATCTCCGCGGCGAGTTCGGGATACTGGGTGCGGTAAGCCTCGAAGAGCTTTTCCCACTCGCGGCGCGCATTCGCTCCGCGCGTGCCGATTCCGTCCTCGAAATGTTCATAGACGCCGTCGGGCACTAAGAACTTCGCGTCTTCCGGCCAGCCATAAGCGCGCTTGGTGAGGCGGATTTCCTCATCGCCGAGCGGTTCGCCGTGAGCCTCGGCGGTGTCCTGTTTGTGGGGCGACCCGTAACCGATGTGGCTGTCGAGGATGATGAGGGTGGGGCTGCCGGTCTCCTTGCGGAAAAGGCCGAGAGTATGCTCGATGCGGTCGATGTCGTTGGCGTCGCTGATTCGCAGGACGCGCCAGCCGTACGCCAGGAAGCGCATCGCCACGTCTTCGGAAAAGGCAATATTGGTGTGGCCTTCGATGGTGATGTGGTTATTGTCGTAGATCCAGCAAAGGTTATCGAGGCCGAGGTGGCCGGCGAGCGAAGCGGCTTCCGACGCAACCCCCTCCATCATGCAGCCATCGCCGCAGACGGAGTAGATGTGGTAGTCGAAGACGGGAAAGCCGGGACGGTTATAGCGACTGGCCAGCCACTTCTGCGCGATGGCCATGCCCACGCTGGTGGCGACGCCCGCGCCGAGGGGGCCGGTAGTGGTTTCGACGCCGGAGACCAAGTGGTATTCGGGATGGCCGGGCGCTTTGCTGCCGATCTGGCGGAAGCGGCGGATATCGTCGAGGGTGACCGAGGCGTGTCCCAGGTTCTCGTAGTCGGCGTTGACTGCCTGGGTGCGGGTGAGGTGCAGCACCGACCAGAGCAGCATGGACGCGTGGCCGTTCGACAGCACGAAGCGGTCGCGATTGGGCCAGATCGGATCCCGCGGATCGAAACGCATGACGCGATTCCAGATGGTGTAGACGAGGGGCGCGAGCGCCATCGGCGTGCCCGGGTGGCCGGACTTGGCCTGCTGCACGGCGTCCATGGAAAGGGTGCGGATGGTGTTGATGCACAGTTGATCGACATTCACCGCGGTGGGGGTTTCGGCAACCGGTGTCATTTTCTTTCCTCCTCGAGAGCCGCCACTTTGGCGAGGCGGCGCAGGTGACGTTCGGCCTGGCTGAACTGGGCTGCCAGATAGGCCTCCAGGAGATCCCAGGCGAGGGACGGGCCGGTGATCCGGCCGCCCATGCAGATCATGTTCATGTGATCGTCCTCGACGCCCTGACGCGCGGAGAAATGATCTTCGATGAGGGCGGCGCGGACTCCCGGGATCTTGTTGGCGCAGACCGCGGCGCCGACGCCGCTGCCGCAGACTGCGACGCCGCGCTCGACCTGCCCGCTGGACACGGCGCGCGCGAGCGGGATGACAAAGTCGGGGTAGTCGTCGCCTGAGGCAAGGGTGTGGGCCCCGAAATCGACGACGTCGTGCCCGGCCGCACGAAGGCGGGTGAGCAGATCTTCTTTCAAGCTGAATCCACCGTGATCGGTGGCGATGCCTAAGCGCATACGACGGCTCCCTTGATCAGGTTTTGAGACTTGGCGGCGGCGGCGCAATCGGCCACCACCAGTGCGTTGTCCCGGCGCACGCCGCCGGCGGGAATGGAACGGTATCCGGCGAGCAGCCGGCGGCACATTTCGGACTTGTCGGCGCCGGTGACGACCCAGAGGACTTTGCGGGCGCGATTCAGAGCGGGGTAGGTCAAGGTCATGCGGCGGTGTCCTTGGTATGGGCCGCTTAAGGCGACATCGGCGTCCTGGACGTGCAGCACCGGATCCTCCGGCACGAGCGAAGCGGTGTGGCCGTCGGGGCCGAGTCCCAGATGTGCAAGGTCGAGCACGGGAGGGTTGCCGGCGATTTTCTCGAGTGTCGCGGCATAGTGCGCGGCCGCGGCTTCGAGATCGTCCGATTCCACGGGCATGGAATAAAGCTGGTCCTTGGGCAAAGGAGCGCGATCGAGCAGGCTCTCGCGGAGGTGAGTGAGGTTGCGGTCGGGATCGCCCTCGGGCGCCACGCGTTCATCCACCTGGATGACATGCACGGCCCGCCAGGGAATTCCAGCGTCCGCCAGATCGCGCAACATGAGCCACGGAGTGTGACCGCCGCTGACGGCCATGACGAACAGGCCGCGGGCAGCGATAGCCTCCCAGGCCTCTTCGGCAATGATGGCCGCGGCGCGCCGGGCGACCGATTCCGCATCGTTCAGGACTTCGATATTCATTGCGTTTCCTCTGGCGCTCCAAAAAAGAGGAGCGTCGTGACCATTATTCTGTTGGCGGTTTTGGCTGGACGGCTCGCCCTTCCCGCCTCCCGATTCGTCGAAGCTCAGACTTTGGTGGAAGTCGCTGTAAAATAGGCGTGATCGGGGGGATTGCGGCCATTATCCCTCCGACGCCTTGATTTTCTCGTTCAGCGCCTGATCCTCGAAATTCGTCTTGAGGAATTCCGCCGACGCAGGCAACTCTACACGTAGTTCATGCACTGTGCAAATCCGCACCTTACCGGCGTGAAGCCGGTAGTCCAGTGCGTGTCCTCCAGCCTGTTTATCCTGCCGCAGGAAGTGAAGGTGAAAACCAGCTACGCCGACGCCCTGAGCATATGTGGGCGTACGAAATCCGGCCAAGGTCCCCTGCACGTTAGTGAAGACTTTCTCTGCTTGATGTTTCGCTGCTTCGGTGAGCGGAGGAAACTGTCTGGCCTGACGCATGATCTTTCCACCCGGTATCCCGAATATGTGTTTCACGTCTTGCCGCACCAGGCTTCGGATCAAAAGCTGCGCAGCGGTTTGTTTACTGTTCTTCATCTCAGACATTCTGAATCTCCTGGTACAGGACGAGTGAAGGCACGAGAACCAGCGCTCCAATCGCCGGGGATGATCTCGACCGCGGAGGGTTGGGCCGCTTGTTCGACAACTGCGCGTCAAGCGCCGGTGAGTTCGGCCAGCGTTTTCTCCGGCTCGCCACCGGTGAGGAGAGGCCGGGCTCGCGGCCGAACACATCGACATCGAATCCCGCCTGGATACTCTTCGGACGCGGAGCTGCGCCCGGAGTTCGCACATCCAGCACGGTGTAATAGGGCGACACTTCATAGTGAGCGTGATGCCGTACGAAGATCTCACGGGCCTGGTCCATCGGGTTCACCGGCGCCGTCTCAGGCGGCGCGCAAAGCGTTCTGCTGAGGCGGCGGAGACAGCACCGGAGCGTGCCACCCGCCGGGGGGAACGATCGCCTGGCTTGCGTCGGCCGGTCCCCAGGTTCCTGGATCATACTCGTAAACGGGGGTGTCGGCGCGGAGCACGGGATCCACGATCCGCCATGCCTCTTCGACGTAATCCTCGCGGGCAAAGAGGGTCGTGTCGCCTGCCATGGCCTCGCCGAGCACCCGTTCGTAGGCGTCCATTTCATTGGCCTCCGGATGATGGTTCGCCACCATCTCGGTGAACTCGCCAACTGTCTCCTGGACGGGAGACAGCACATTCGTTCCCAGGGCGATCGCGACGTCCGGGCTGATTCGCAGGCGTACGTAATTCGAGCCGGCCTTCGCATGGTAGACGTTTGGCGGACACCGCAAGCGGACCAGGATCTCCGTGCAGGTGAGGGGCATCTGCTTGCCTGCCCGGATATAGAAAGGAACGCCCTGCCAGCGCCAAGAATTCACTTCCAGCTTGACCACGGCGAAAGTCTCGGTGCGGGAGTTGGCGGTTACGCCGCCCTCGCTGCGGTAGCCCCGGAACTGGCCGCGAACGATGTTCCTCGCCTCGATCGGGGCGATGGCCTTCAGCACCTTCACCTTCTCATCGCGGACGGACTCGCTGTCCACCCGCACCGGCGGCTCCATGGCCAGGTTGCATAGGATCTGAAAGATGTGGTTCTGGACCACGTCGCGCACGGTCCCGGTGCGATCGTAGAATGCCCCCCGGCCCTGCACGCCGAAATCCTCGGCCATGGTGATCAGCACGGTTTCCACGTTGGCGCGGTTCCACAGCGGGTCGAGGAAGAGGTTGGCGAAGCGAAAGTAGAGCAGGTTGCGCACTGGCTGTTTGCCGAGATAGTGATCGATGCGGAAGATGCTGTTTTCGGGGAAGGTCGCGAGGAGAATGCGATTGAGATCGCGCGCGGAGGACAGGTCGGTTCCGAACGGTTTCTCGACGATGACGCGGGCACCGCCGGCGCCGTTCGACTTGCCCAGTTGCTCGGTCGCCAGCTCGAACAGCGCCGGGGGGATGGCGAGATAGTATGCAGGCCGTGTGGCCGACCCGAGTTGCTTGCGGAGTTCTTCGAACGTGGAGGCGTCGTGGTAATCGCCATCCACATAGCGCAACAGGCGCGCCAGGCGATCGAAAGCGTCACGATCCAGGCCGCCGTGGCGTTCGACGCTTTCGCGGGCGCGGGCGCGAAGCTGGTCGAGGTTCCAACCCGCCTTGGCGACGCCGATGATCGGGATGTCCAGGTTGCCGCGCTTGAGCATGGCCTGGAGAGCCGGGAAGATCTTCTTGTACGCGAGGTCGCCGGTGGCGCCGAAGAAGACGAGTGCGTCGGAGTGAGTGGCGTTCATGTCGATCCTTTCAAGCGGCGTTTTTCCCGGAAGCCTTTTCGAGGTGACCGCCGAACTGAAACCGCATGGCGGAAAGCAGCTTGTTGGCGAAATCGGCATCGCCGCGCGAAGCGAAACGCTCATACAGGGCGGCGGTGAGGACGGGCGCGGGCACCGCCTCGTCGATGGCGGCTTTGATGGTCCAGCGGCCTTCGCCGGAATCGGAGACGCGGCCGGCGAATTTGGCCAGAGAAGAATCCTCGGCAAGCGACGCGGCGGTCAGATCGAGCAGCCACGAGGCGATCACGCTGCCGCGGCGCCACACCTCGGCAACGTCCCGCAGATCGAAATCGTATTGGTAATGCTCGGGATGGGGCAGTGGAGTGGTCTCAGCGTCGACGGCTCCGGTCTGCTTGCCGACGTTGGCGTCGCGGAGAATCGCCAGCCCTTCGGCATAGGCGGCCATGACGCCATATTCGATCCCGTTGTGCACCATTTTGACGAAATGGCCGGCGCCGTTGCCGCCGCAGTGGAGATAGCCGAGTTCGGCGGTGCCGCCGAGCTTTTCGCGCCCCGGCGTGCGAGGGATGTAGCCCGAGCCCGGGGCCAGCGTCCGGAAGATGGGGTCGAGGCGCGCGACGACCTGGGTCTCGCCGCCGATCATCATGCAGTAGCCGCGTTCCAGGCCCCACACGCCGCCGCTGGTGCCGACGTCCACGTAGTGAATGCCCTTCGGCGCGAGTTCCCTGGCGCGCCGGATGTCATCGATGTAATAAGAATTGCCGCCGTCGATGAGGATGTCGCCCTCGTCGAGCAGGGGCGCGACGCGGGCGATGGTTTCGTCGACGACTCCCGCGGGCACCATCAGCCAGGCCGCTCGCGGCTTCTGCAGGCGACGCACGAGATCCTTCAAGTCCGACGATCCCGTAGCCTTATCGGCGACCAGCGCCTGCACGGCTTTCGGCGACATGTCGAAAACCACGCACTCGTGGCCGCCCTTGATCAACCGGCGCGCCATGTTGGCGCCCATTCTTCCGAGTCCCACCAATCCGAGTTGCATAATGTTACCCCCTCCCCGCGCGGAGGCGACTCATCGCCTCGGACACGCCGTTGTTGCCGCCAAAGATTGCCGTCCCGGCAACCAGGACGTTAGCGCCCGCTTCGACGCACATCTGCGCCGTCACGGGACCGATGCCGCCATCCACTTCCAGTTCGCACTCCGGCTTGACGCGATCGATGAGCTGGCGGACGCGACCGATCTTGGCCAGAGTGGAATGGAGAAAATGCTGATGCCCAAAGCCCGGGTCGACGGTCATGACGAGCACCTGGTCGACGCAAGGCAGAATTTCTTCGAGGACCGCCGCGGGGGTCGCCGGATTGATGGCGATGCCGGCGCGCTTTCCGAGAGCCTGGATGTTTTGCAGGGTCCGATGCAGGTTGCAGTTGCCTTCCCAGTGGACCAGGAAGGAATCCGCCCCGGCTTCCGCGAACTCCTGCAGAAACAGGTCGGGATTCGAGATCATCAGGTGCGCTTCGATGGGCAGGCGGGTGACCGGCCGCAGGGATGCCACGATGGGCGCGCCCATGGAGAGATTGGGCACGAAACGCCCGTCCATGACGTCGACGTGAATGCGGTCCGCGCCTGCCTGCTCCGCCTCGGCCACCTGCTCTCCGAGGCGGGCGAAATCGGCCGCGAGAATGGAGGGCGCGAGTTTCACTTCTTCCCCTCGAAGGCAGCGATAAATTCGCGGTAGCGGCGCAGGATGCCGTTCACCGCTTCGTCGCGGGTGATCTTCCCGGCGCGCCACGAGACCAGCGGTTCCCAGAAGCTGGTGCGGCCGACCGCGAATCCAATGAATCCGGGCACACCGGACGCCGTCCTGAGCCACTCGAAGACTTTGCGGTCGTCTTCGCCGCGCCCCAGAATGATGACGCCGACTTTGTCGCGGCCGCCGCGGCGCGCCGCGCCGACGATCTTTTCACAATCCTCGCGCCGGTCGAGACCCTCGACCTTCCAAACGTCCGGTTCAACGCCGGCGTCCTGCAGCTCTTCGATGGTCCGCGTCATCAGTTGGGGGCGCAGTTGGAGGTCGTAGGCTGTCTCGTCGCCGTTCAGCTTGTCGAGCTGCGCCTTCTCGGCGGGCACGATCAGCTCGAACATGAAGAGGCTGCCGCTGCTGTTGCGCAGATAGTCGGACAATCGCTTCAATCTGGCGGCCTGACTGGCGTTCATCGCACGATCGCCTTCCGGGTTGTAACGCACCAGCACCTTGCTGAAGGTGGGCCGGAAGGTCTCGATGTGTTTGGCGAAATCGTCGCCGTACTCGAAATCGAATTCCTCCTGACCGCTCTTCTCGGCCGGGCAGGCGGTGGTGTAGCGATGGGCGGCCGCATCGCGGAGGATGGCGGCGCCGAACTGCTCGTCGACCAGGATGCCGGCCTTCGACTCGGGCACGCCGTCCTCGACGGCAGCCTTGAAGGCGTCGTAAATTACCTGCTTGGCCGCGGCGATTTCGGCCGTCTGTCCGGCGGTCAGCGCGCCCTTCCAGCCGAACATTTTGGTCTGAAACGAACCGCGATGGTCAAATGGCAGAACATACAGCGGCTTGTCGAAACCGATGGTCTTCATGCATTCTCCTTGAGTTTGCGGTAGAGGCGAATGAGGCGATTGGTCGAGCTGTCGTGCGTGAGTGCCGGCTCCTCCTTACTTTCCAGTTCCGGAATGATGCGCTTGGCGAGGACCTTGCCGAGTTCCACGCCCCATTGGTCGAAGGAATCGATGTTCCAAATGACGCCCTGCGTGAAGACGCTGTGCTCGTAGAGGGCCACCAGCTTGCCGAGAGTCGCCGGCGTGAGGCGCTCGGCGAGGATGGTGTTCGAGGGACGATTGCCTTCGAAGACGCGGTGCGGCACGAGCCAGTCGGGGGTGCCTTCGGCTTTCACCTGCTCTGGCGTCTTGCCAAACGCGAGCGCCTCAGTCTGCGCGAAGACGTTCGCCAGGAGCATGTCGTGGTGCTCGCCGAGAGGGTTGAGCGGCTGAGCGAAGGCGATGAAGTCGCAGGGGATGAGGCGGGTGCCCTGATGGATCAGTTGATAGAAGGAATGCTGGCCGTTGGTGCCCGGCTCGCCCCAGTAAATCGGGCCGGTGTTGGTCTGAACCCCGGCGCCATCGAGCGTCACGTGCTTGCCGTTGCTCTCCATGGTCAGTTGCTGCAGGTAGGCGGGGAACCGCTTGAGGTATTGGTCGTAGGGCAGGACGGCGACCGTCTGGGCGCCGAAGAAGTCGTTGTACCAGAGCGCCAGCAGGCCCAGGATCACCGGCAGATTTTGTTCGAAGGGCGCCGTGCGGAAGTGCTCGTCCATCTGATGGAAGCCGTCGAGCATGTCGCGGAAGTTGTCCGGGCCGATGGCCAGCATAGTGGAGAGGCCGATGGCGGAGTCCATCGAGTAGCGGCCGCCGACCCAATCCCAAAACTCGAACATATTGGCGGTGTCGATGCCGAACCGGGCGACTTCCTTCGCATTGGTGGAGACGGCGACGAAATGGCGCGCCACGGACTTCTCGTCGCCGCCCAATCCGGCGAGCGACCAGGCGCGGGCCGATTGCGCGTTGGTCATGGTTTCCAGGGTGGTGAACGTTTTAGAGGAGACGATGAAGAGCGTTTCGGCGGGGTCGAAGTCACGGACGGCCTCGGCGATGTCGGTTCCGTCGACGTTGGAGACGAAGCGGAAGGTCATGTCCCGCTGGCTGTAATGGCGCAGCGCCTCATAGGCCATTACCGGGCCGAGGTCGGATCCGCCGATCCCGATATTGACGACGTTGCGGATGCGCTTGCCGGTGTGGCCTTTCCATGCGCCGCCGCGCACCTGCTCGGAGAACGCGGCCATGCGGCCGAGCACTGCGTGGACCTGCGGCACGACGTTTTGCCCATCGACCACGATGGAAGCGCCGGCGGGAGCGCGCAGCGCGGTGTGCAGGACGGCCCGCTTCTCCGTGATGTTGATCCTGGCGCCGGAGAACATGGCATCGATCCGTTCGCGGAGGCCGGCCTCTTTGGCGAGCCCGAACAGCAGCTTGAGCGTTTGATCGGTGATGCGATTCTTCGAGTAGTCGAGTTCGATGCCGACGGCGGAGGCGGTGAGGCGCTCGCCGCGGGTGGGATCGTCCGCGAACAGCTTGCGCAGATGCAGCTTGCGAGCGTTCTTATAGTGCGATTCGAGAGCCTTCCAGGCGGGACTCCCGACGGCCGAACGCGCTTCCGCCTTTTCTAAAATGGCTTCCATTCCGCTTTTCCTCCTCAATTGAGAAGAGCGCGCTCCGGCGCCGTTCTGTTGGCGAACGGAGCGACGCTCGTCGCCTCTACGCTACGGTACGGCCTTCTGGATCGCCGCGCTCTTCGACTCGATCACGCCCATCAGGTCGTTCCACGACTTAACGAAGGACTTGGCGCCTTCCTCCTGAAGTTGCGCGGCCAGCGCATCGACGTCGATCGCGGCCTTGGCGAACTCCGCCAGGACTTGCTCGCAGTCTCCGCCGTCGGCCGGCAGAATCGATCCGAGTTCGCCGTGTTGCGCCAGGGCGTTCAAGGTGGCTTCCGGCATGGTGTTGACGGTGAACGGCGCGGCCAGAGCCTTGATGTACAGGATGTCCGACGCCTGGGGATCCTTGGTCCCGGTGCTGGCCCAAAGCAGGCGTTGCGGGCGCGCTCCGGCGTTGAAGAGACGCTGCCAGCGCGGCGAGGCGAGCAGCTTCCGGTAGGCCGCGTAGGTGCGCATGGCGATCGCGATGCCGAGGCGGTTGCGGAGAGCCTCGGGCGTCTTGGCGGCGACCGCGGCGTCCCAGCGGCTGACGAACACCGAGGCGACCGATTCGACCACCGGGTTGAGTCCCGCATCGATGCGGCGCTCGATGCCTCTGGCGAAGGCCTCGGCGGCGGCCAGATACTGTTCGCGCGAGAACAGCAGCGTCACATTCACAGGTATGCCGGCGAAGATCGCTTCCTCGATGGCGGGCAGGCCTTCCCTGGTGCCGGGGATCTTGATGAAGAGGTTCGGGCGGCCGGCGCGGGTGTGCAGATCCTGCGCCTCGCGAATAGTGCTGGCGGTGTCGTAGGCCAGGAGCGGCGACACTTCGAGCGACACCCACCCATCCGTTCCGTCGGTCTTATGGTAGACCGGTTGAAACAAACGGGCGGCGCGCGTGATGTCGTCCAGGGCCAGATCGAAGAACAGCGCCTCACCGGTCTTTCCGTTTCGCAGTCGATCGGCGATGGCCGCGTCGTAGGCGGAGCTGTTCTTGATGGCGTGGTCGAAGATGGTTGGGTTCGACGTCAGCCCCGTGACTGAAAACTCGTCGATGTACCGCTGCAACGTGCCGCTGTTCAGCAGGTCGCGCGTGATGTTGTCGAGCCAGATGCTTTGGCCCAGGTTGTGAAGCAATTGCGTCGCTTTCATCGTGTCAC
Organism: Bryobacteraceae bacterium; assembly: GCA_052144935.1. Classification (GTDB taxonomy): domain Bacteria; phylum Acidobacteriota; class Terriglobia; order Bryobacterales; family Bryobacteraceae; genus JOPF133. Next base: position 27,444 of record JBKQPR010000259.1, on the reverse strand, counting down.
CTCTATTTCCTGTAGCTCGGGCGAATGGTGGGGCGTGGAATGGGCCAGACGGTTGGATGCCTGCGTCAACTCTCGCAGCCAGTCGAACGGCCCCTGGGAGAGCAGATCGTCCGTCAGCCGCCAGCGCCAGTTGCCAGCGGCCTGGCCGGGCACATTCATGCGCGCTTCGCTGCCCAAATCGAGCAAGTCCTGCAGCGGCGCGATGGCCAGGGCCGCCGGGGACGACCAGGCCAGCCGCATCAGTTCGGGCGCGGCCTCGCGAGCTTCGCCGGGCGGTCGCCGCAGGTATGCCCACAGCGATTGCCTCCGCCCGGCGGGCAGCGTGTCGAACCAGCCGCGGGTGGTGTTGTTGTCGTGCGTGGCGGTATAGGCAACGGAGTTCGGAATGTAGTTGTCGGGCAGGTGTGGATTCCGCGGATCGCCGTCGAATGCGAACTGCAGAACGCGCATGCCAGGGAGGTCCTGCGAGTCTCGCAATTGAATGACGTCGGGCGTGATCAGCCCGAGATCTTCGGCAATGAACGCGAGACCGCCCAATTCCCTGGTTGCCGCCAGGAAGAAATCGGCGCCGGGGCCGGCCACCCATTGCCCGAACCTCGCGTTGGGCGCCCCCATCGGCACGTGCCACGCCGCCACGAAGGCGCGGAAGTGATCCAGGCGCACCAGATCGACGTGAGACAGGAGGGCCCGCATGCGGTCGATCGACCAGCCGTAACCGGCGCGTTTCAAGGCATCCCAGTCGTAGACGGGGTTGCCCCACAGTTGCCCGTCGGCGCTGAAGTAATCCGGAGGGACGCCGGCGACGAATTGTGGCCGCCGCTGATCGGTCAGCAGGAAGAACTCGGGATGAGACCAGACATCGCTGGAATCGGCCGAGACGAAGAACGGCAGGTCGCCGACCAGGCGGACACCGTTGGCGCGGGCGTAAGCTCTGAGCCGATTAGCTTGGCGGAAGATGAGGAATTGGGCGAAGCAGGCCAACTCGATCGGATCGGCCAACTCGGCGCGCGCCTCGGCAAGGCGTGAAGGGACTCGCTCCACCACGTCACGGGGCCAGCGCAGAAAGTAGGCCCCGTTGTAGCGGGCCTTCAACGCGCGGAAAAGAGCGTAGTCGTCGAGCCAGTGCGCCTGCTCGTTGCGGAACTGCTCGTATGGGGGCCGGAGGCCGCGGGAGGCGCCGGAGACAAAGTTCCGCCAGGCTTTTTCGAGCAGATGCCGCTTGTACGGAATCACAGCATCGTAATCGATTTCGTGCTGCTCGAACCGGGCCTCGCAGTCGTCCGCCCGCAGCAGCCCGTCTTCGATCAGCCAATCCGGGCTGACGAGCAGCTCGTTGCCGGCGAAGGAAGACAAAGGCTGATACGGGGAGTTGCCGTAGCCGGTGGGGCCGAGCGGCAGCGCCTGCCACCAGCTTTGGCCGGCCTCGCGCAGCCGGTCGATCCACTCGAGCCCGGCCGGCCCCACGTCGCCGATGCCGTACTTCGAGGGCAACGAAGTGACGTGGAGCAGCAGGCCCGAGCCGCGATAGCCCGCCGGAAAGACGCTCATGCGCGCGACTCCCGCGACTGCAGAAGGTGAGAGACGTTGCTGGCCAGCGGACGGGCAAGGAGGCGAACCCGAGAGTCCGCGGCTGTGCGCTGGATCGCGTGATCGAACAACAGATGGCGTTCGTAAAGGCCATCCTCGCCCCCGCAGAGACCGACAGCCTTCGCATTCTCAACTGGGCTCACAGTTTGTATGAGGCTGCTGGCCTTCATTTGGGTTCTTCCATGCACGTCGCGCTCACGTGGCGAGTGTCATTCCACGTACCAATTGCGGGTTCTGACGGATCGTGTTCGTAGGTCAGGGTGCTGAGGCTCGCCGTGCCCAGGAGGAAAAGGCGGGCGCCCTGCGGTTCAAGGCCCAGCCAGCGCGCGGCGAGGACCCGGAGGAAGTGAGCGCTGGAGAAGAGGAGCACCGCGCCGTCGACGGACCGGACGCGGGCCACGACTCGATCTGCCCGCGCGCCAATCTGCGCGAATGTCTCGCCGCCGGGAAATCCGTCGCGGAACAATTCCCAATCCGGACGCTTGACCCGAATGTCCGCGGTGCGAAGTCCCTCGTATTCGCCGTAGTCCCATTCGACCAGGTCGTTGTCGACCTCCGCTCTCTGCCCAAAGCCGGCCAGTTCACTGGTTCGTCTGGCGCGCTGCAGTGGGCTGGTAAAGACGCGGACGAATTGCAGGTCTTTCAGACGTTCGCCCAGGCGGCGCGCATTGCATTCGCCGCGCGCTGTCAAGGGCAGATCGGTCCGCCCGGTATGTTGTCCGCTGAGCGACCACGCGGTCTCGCCGTGGCGTGCAAGGTAGACTACCTGAGGTCCGTTCAATTGTATGTCCCTTTGTGAGGCGGCCGGCCGCCTCATTACCGAAGAGCGCCGGCCACGGGAATCTGTTGGCCCGGCCAAACACAAACACTTGCCAACAACCTCTACTCGAATGAATGGGTGACACAGCTTCGAAAACCGGCGGGCCGCGGCCCGTATCGATCTTCTTCGGCAGTGATCGAGGAATGGTCTTCTTTGTGGCCTTCCTGACGCTCACGACAATCGTTCTGCCGGTCGTGAAGCTGTCGCAATTTGGAAGGATGGCCCTGGCTCTGATGTTCGCGCTAACGCTGATTTTCGGCGCCTTCACGACCATCCGTCACCGTACCGTAATCTACGTTGTGACTGCGTTGACGATGTTTACTTTCGTGGTGGACGGCATCGCCGAGATCCATTCCTCGCAAGCGCTCGCGGCGCTGGATACGGCTCTGAAGCTGGCGTGTTTGTCGACCCTCCTATCGGTTACTTTGAAACGAACGCTCCGTCCGGGAAAGGTGACGGTTAACCGGGTGGTCGGCGGGATCGCGGGTTATTTGTTGATCGGCTTGGTGTGGACGTATGCGTATCAGTTGCTGGAGGAACGAATTCCGGGAGCGATTCATTACGGCGCCGGCGGCGCAGCCAGGATTTCCCGGCAGCCAAGCGATCTCATCTATTTCAGTTTTGTGACGCTCACCACGGTAGGTTACGGCGACGTGCAACCGGTGCATCCAGCGGCGCGCTCGCTGGCGGTCGCCGAAGCGCTGGTCGGACAGCTCTATGTGGCCATCCTGATCTCGTCGTTGGTAGGGATGGCGCTGCAGGCAAGATCGGACAAGGACCCCCAGGACGGAAACGTAGCGGGGGGCTTCACCGGCCGGCCCGCCGGCGCCGGCCGCTCGCCAGGTAAACCGCTGCCCGGAGTTCGAGCAAGGGATCGCCGGAAGCTTCAATGCCATCGACTCGGGGGATGGGATCGAAGATGATGTGCCGTTGCTCCGCCGCGTTGTTGGGCAGCACACTCATGAGTTCGACCTCGCCAAGCTCAACTTCAGGGCGCTCCTTCGGCCATTGCACGGTGGCGTCGTTGACGATGTCCTCCTTCGCGGCCACCTGGACGGCGATGCGCATTTTCGCGGGACCGGCGGCGAGTTTGGCCTGGAGGTCTTCGAACAGGAAGTTGGGCGTTTGTTGCGCAGCGGCGGCCGTGTCGAGGTATTCGGCCGGGCCTTCGGGACGCACGCGGTAGCGGCCATAGGCGCTCTCTCCCGCGGCGTTGATGAAACGGTAGGCATTCGGCGCGTAGAAGCATTCCTTCAGGAAGCTGACGGGCACGGGCTTCGGCGCCTGCACGAAGGCCAGCGCCGCGGGATGCGTCCCCAGAAAGCTCTCGATGGGGAGAGGGCTGGCCCCGCCCGGCGCGCTGGCGTGCACCGCGCGAAGCAGTCCCAGAAATTCGTCCACGTTTCGAGCGGGGAAACCGTTCACAGAGTGGGCAACGATGTCGGTGTGAACGTGGTCGGCGAGGTGAAATCGGATGGCGAAACCGCGCGGGCTGGCGTTCGGATCGCCATCCGGGATGGCGGGCAAGCCTGTTCCGTCGGAGAAACGGACCGTGACCGGAGTAGAACTGCGGGTGATGTGAGGCGCCCGAGTAAGCGTACGTGCGTCCGCGCACGGAATAAACCTTCCCGTTAGAAGGATGCCCTTCGCGTGCCCCGGCCGAAAGCCGGGCTGAGGTCCGTTGAGGTCATCGAAAGCCTGGAGGACGTCCTGGACAACTGCGGATTGCACGTCGGTTTTGACTGGCGTCATACACCAACTATACGGGATTCGGCGGATGCGAATCATCCCGCAATCGAGGATTTTTCAGATACCCCTTTTGGGGGACGACGCAATCAGAGCTGAATGATTCCCCGGCGCACCGCGATGGCGATCGCTTGTGTGCGGTCATTGGCGCCCAGCTTATCCATGATGTGTTTGACGTGGACTTTCACCGTCTCCTCGGAGATGTGAAGCTTGTCGGCGATGTCGCGGTTCCGGTTGCCGTCGGCGACCTGACGCAGGACTTCAATCTCCCGGGGGCTCAGACGCTCCGACCCCATGTACTCGGCCAGGTGGGCCGCGATGGCGGGAGGCACCCGTTTCTTGCCGGCATGCACTTCGCGAATGGCCTGGGCCAGTTCGTTCGGGGGCATGCTTTTCAGAAGATACCCCCGCGCGCCCGCCTGGAGCGCGCGCTGGATCTCCACGTCGCCCTCAAAGGTTGTCAGGATGATGACGCGGGCATTCGGGGATTCTGAGCGGATCGCCAGCATTGCGTCGATCCCGCTCACATCCGGCAGGCGCAGGTCCATCAACGTCACGTCGGGCTGGTATTCGCGGTGCATCTGTATCGCCTCGGCGCCGGTGGATGCGTGGGAAACCAGGGTCATATCGGGCTCGCCGTCAATGATGGCGGCAATTCCCTCACGGAGGAGGGGATGATCGTCCACAGTGAGCACACGGATGCGGTCGGGCTGATCCATCATATTTCGATCCTATCCGGTAGGATAGCCCAGGCTTCACGAGACGGCGGTGGTTTTCGCCGTCTTCGGGCGTCTCCAGAAGCGCCAGCGCGACGTGTGGCGGGAGTCGGGCCGCGCAAAGGCGATGGGAGCGGGCACGATCAATTCCAGCTCGGTTCCGCTGCCGCGCTGGCTCCTCACCTTGAAGCGCGCGCCAATCCTTTCGGCGCACTCACGCATGCCAAGCAGGCCGAAGTGACCGTCCCGGCCCGAGCGCAGGACCTCCGCATCGATGCCGCGGCCGGCATCGCGAACGGTGAGGCGCAGATCGGATGCCCCGTAGTGAATCTCCAGTTCGACCATGGGGGCGCCGGAGTGCCGGAAAGCGTTGGAAAGGCCCTCTCGTCCGATTCGATACACTTGATCGCGGATGAGAGGATTCAAGGGCCGCGGATCCCCGTCCACGGTCATCCGCAAGCCGATGGATTCCGGGGCCGCGAGTTCCTCGCGAACGTTGGCGAGCGCCCTCTCCAAATCGTCGGCGGCCGATCCGCGCGTCCGCAGGCCGCGCACGGCGTTTCTGCTTTCGTTGACAACCTGCTGGAGCATCGCAACGACGCGACGGAACTGCGAAAGAGCGGCGGAATCGGCGGGCAGCCGGCCCACCGCGACCTGCAGTTGCATGGATGTCGCCAGAAGCCCCTGCAGCAAGGTGTCATGCAACTCCTGGGCGATGCGCGTCCGCTCATCCAGACGTTCCTCGAATCCGATGTGGAGTTCTTTGGTGATGCGGCGAACGCGCAGGCAATAGAAGCCGAAGGCCGCCAGGGCGACCGCTGCAATCGCCAGCGAACGGAATTTCCATGTTTGCGTGAATGCCGGCACGATCTCCATGGCGACATCCGCTTCGGCGCTATTCCAGAGGCCCGCGCTGTTGTTGGCGACGACGCGGAAACGGTAGGGTCCGGGACGCAGATTCATGTAGACCGTGCCGCGCTCGGAAGTGGGCTGGTTCCAATCCCGATCCAGTGGGTCCAGCCGGTAGCGGTACTTCACCTGGTCGGGCGCGGAGAGGCTGAGCGCGAGGTAGTCGAACCGAATCCGCAGCCGCCCGGCGGGGATTCTTAGCGGCGAAAGAGGATCGAGGGGATTGCCGTCCGCCGAAACGGACTCGATGTGCATGATCGCCGGAGCGGAATTGGCAGTGAGGCGAGCGGGTTCGACCACCGAGATTCCATGGCGCAGGGAGAGCCAGATGCGGCCGGCGGCATTCACGATCGACCGGTCGCGCCGGACGCCCTGGGGCGCGGGCACTCCGTCGGAGGGGCCGAATTCGCGTAGCGGCGCCGCGCCGGACCGATCGAGAAGCCGGGCCCGCGGCACGCGCGCCACATGCTTCGATGTCGTCACCCACAAGTAGCCAAGGCCATCGTCGGCAATGCCGAAGATCTCATCGGCCAGCGGATCGCCCGAGTCTCGCGGCGGCTGCACGCGGCCGTCTCGCAGGAAAGCCAGGCCGTCGCCGGTTCCGATCCAAAGGATGCCGGCGGAATCCTGGAGCAGACAATTGATGTTCGCCGGCGGCAGACCCTGCGCGCTTGTGTAGGTGCGCCAGCGATCGGCGGCGAAGGCGCTCAGGCCGTTGGCGGTGGCGAACCACACGGTTCCGTCGGCGCCTTCCTCAATCGCGGAGACCGTATTCGAGGCAAGGCCGGCGGCGGTGGTGTAGGTAGTGACGCGTCCGGCGCGTATGCGGCTAACGCCGGCGTTCCAGGTTCCGGCCCACACCGTTCCGTCGCGGCAGCGGTGAACGGTGTACACGGGACCGGGGGCCAAACCATCGGCGGCGGTGAATGTCTCGGCGGCCCACGATTCGCCGCCGTATCGCAGGTGGGTCAATCCGCCGCGCTGCCTGCCCATCCAGAGTTCGCCGGGCGCGCCGTCGATGGAGTAGATCACGTCGCGGCCGATCCCCGCCTCGGTTACCTCGCGGATATCCGTGCCTTTCATCCGATAGAGGCCCCCGGTGGATGGGCTGAACCACGCGGCGCCGGAAGGATCCGTATAGAGCGGCCCGCTGTTTTCCGGGTCCCCGTCGCCAGGCGACGGAAAGCTGAGGAACAGGCGGTCGCGCCAGCGCTCCAATCCTCGCGTTCGGCCGACCCAGAGGTTTCCCTCGCGATCCTCAAACACGGCAGTTGCAGCCTCGGGCCTGGCCGCCTTTCGCACGTCCCGCTCGAAAGTCCGCTGCGGAGTGAGACGCGCCAATCCACCGGGCGTCGCCAGCCACAGATTGCCGTCGCGATCCCGCGCCATGGCGGATACCTGCTCGGTCTCGAACGCTGCCGGGATGCCGCTCGGCGCCAGTTCTTTGCCATTCCACAGGGCGAGGCCGCGGTCCGTGCCCAACCACACGGCGCCGGAGTCGCCGGACAAGAGACAATCCACCTTTCGATCGCGGAGTCCGCGCAGATCGAAAGCCTTGCCGTCGCGCAGTGCGAACGCGCCAAAATCGCGCGTCCCCATCCACACGGTCCCATCGGGCGCCTCGGCGACGGAGATCACCAGACGGCTGGTGTAGCCCGGCGCGGGCGAGATGGGTGCATATTTCCCGCCCGCATACCGCATGGTGTCTTCCGGGCGGACCAGCAGCAGATCGCCGAGCGCGCCCGGCGCGATGGCGGTAACGCCGTTCTCCCGCGCGATGGGTTCGAAACCGCCGCCGCGGTAGCGCAGGACCTGGCGGCTTTGCATGAGGATCCAGAGGCCGCCCTCGCGGTCCGCGGCCAGAGCGAGCACTCCGCTGGCAGGAAGAGCGTCGGTATTGGCGTGATTGAAGATACGGAAGGTGAGACCGTCGAAGCGAACCAAGCCGTTCTCGGCGCCGATCCAGAGGAATCCATCGGGCGTCTGAGCGAACGCGTGGACCGCGCCGCCGGGATAACCCTGCTCTTCGGTCCAGCCGTCGTGAATATACTGTTCGAGCAGCCGGTGGGGGTCGCGGGCATGCACCGCGGGATGCAGTATCGCCGCCCAGGCGGCGGCCAGCACGAACGGTGCGGGCACCTTCGTCATTCCCTTAAGGCGTCGAAAACACCTCCATCATAGCCCAGGGGTTGGGGCCGATTGGCAGCCGGTCTTGGCGATAGCGAGATGTTGTGAGTGAGCCACGCGGCCGCCACGGCGATCGCCGCCATCACGAAACCCGCGCAGGCGTCCGCCAAATAATGATATCGCCCGTAGACGGTCGCGGCGGCGATCAGCGCGGCAATGACCACCAGAACCCGGTGCACCCATTTGTGTTCCGGGAGCGCCCGCCGCATTCCGAAGGCGGCCGCAAAAGCGCCCGCGACGTGTGCGCTGGGGAAGACGCTGGTATGGATGCCATAGTTGCCCAGCATCCACCAGTTCAAGCGGCGAAAAATGGTGTCGTAAGCCGGGAAGTCCTCGCCGAAGAACACCACGCGGGGCGGATCCGAAGGCCAGAAAGGAAACTGGGCATAGCACATCAGAACGCCCAAGCTGAAGATCAGCAGAAAGCGATCCGCGGGCTCTCTTCGTCCATAGAGGTACAAGACTACGAGGGAAAACGGCGCCAGCGCATAGACGAGGGCGTACGAGATTTCCAGAATGGAGGGCACGACGGGTCCGAGGGATTCGATGAGCAGTTTGCCGCCGCCGCGCAGAAACAAGCGGTCCCACACCACCCAATGCGATTCCAGCGGATGACCCTGGTGAGGCAGCGCGAACCAGCCCATCTCGCGGTAGGCCAGGAGGATCAAGGCGAGCGGCAGCCAGTCGCGGATCACGCTGAGCGCCAGGCGGGGCCGCCGCGAATCGCCGCGAATCAGGAAGTAATACGCCACGCTGACGGCGGCATTGACGACGAGCACCCGCTCCCTCACCGCTGGACCGACCGGCAGAAAGCAACCGGCCGTCGCGGCGTAGACGAGAAACGCCAGCACCACCCACTCGGAGCGGCGGACCACCAACGTGGAAACGCGATCCGCCGCTCGCGGCGCTGCAATGGTTGCTTCCGGCGCCAGCAACACATCCTGCACGCGATCCTCCTTATTCCCCGCCCCGCCTGGCGATCAGAAAGCCGCGGTCCCGGCCGGTGCATCGCGCCATGCGCTCCGGCCCGGCGGGCAGAGCGTTCACCGCCAGGCGCGTCTGGCGCAACGTCGTGGAAAGCGAATTGATGGAGATGTGGTTCACCACCGGACTCACCAACCATCGCAGGGAAGACGGAATGTCGCGCGTCAGAGCGATGACTTGCAGTTCGAGGTACACGCCGCCATCGCGCTCTTCGTATCGGGCGATGCTGTGAAGCCGCCAGATGTAACCGTTCCCCTTCTCCACCGGCACGAGCCGCTCGCCGGGACGGCCATAGTTCTCGATCTCCTGTATGGATGTAGTCTCGGCGATGTTATAGCCCCGGCGTGCATCGACCGCATAATCGCGGGCGCGATACCGTCCCTCCATGGCGGCGTTGACGAACAGGATGCGGCGGCGCCAGGTCATAGAAAACTCCTGGTCATCCGCGGAGCACGCCAGCACTCTGGAATCGGCCACTACCGGCTTATAGACGTCCTTGTAGCGATCATAATCTTGCAGCACCGCCATCACGCCGCCGATTTTGGCATTGGGAATGAAGGCCGCGCCAATCCAGTCGTGGATCAGGCCGTTCGGCACTTCCTGGGTTCCCCGTCCGACCAGCGGCGCGATCACTACTTCGCCGGCTCGCAATCGGGACTGCCGGTCGGAAGACTCATCCGACCACAGAAAGCTCTGGCGGCCGGAGAGACGGTCTCGCAGGCGCGCATCGGCCCCGCTCACATAGTCAGCCCAAGCCTTGAGCGTTGACTGTTGCAGATCGATGGCGCCGGCTGCCCCCGGAATGCTCGCGGCCAGCAGCACCGTGCTTACAATTCCTCGTGCAATCCTCATAAGACTCTCCCCATGACGGTTTGCGGGCCGAATCGTTCGAGCACCCCATGAACTCCCGGTTCGGCCCGCCGGATCGACTAGAAGCGATAGCCGAAGCCGATCGACGGCTCGGCGCGATGGGTGAGGCGGCTCGGGCCCAGCGTCGGCGACAGACCGAAGGTCGGGCTGTCGTACACCAGGCCGCGATATTCCGCGCGAATGAACGCGCGCTTGGACACGTTGTAGTCCGCGCCGGCGCCGTAGACAAACGCCGCCTTGGTCTCGGTGGAAGCGCCGAACGAGTTGCCGGTCGGAGAGAACACCAGTCCGCCGACGCCGGCCTCGACAAACGGCGTCAGGCCGCCCAGACGCCGCCGGTAGACATACGCGGCCGAGAACTCGTGCTGATCCGCTTTCACGCCCTCGGAACCGGTGGGCAGCCCGTAGGACTGGGTGTCGCGGGTGTAGCCGTAGTCGACTTCCACGCCGTGATTGGCGGCGAAGAAGAAACGATAACTGGCCAGAACTCCGGCGCTGTTGTCGGCGCTCTGCGAAATGCCGTTGTTGGTGGTGGTTTTGACGAAGCTGCCGAAGAGCTGAACGCTGACTTCGGAGCGATCGTTTTCCTGGGCGGCCATCGGCAGCGAAGCCAGCGCTCCCCCCAGAAGAATTGCCGCGAGACGATATTTTCCAGACATTGTCTATCTCCTCTTTCTATCGGGCGCCGGCGCAGTAAGTCGCGACGCCCTTCGTGTTACTTCACAGCACATCGGTAGCCAATTCGATAACAGACTTACTAAGTAGGTTGGCGGCCCGTGGTAGAAACCGCTCCGTAACCGTCGCGGCTCTGAAACGCGTTGCATCTACAGAGCCGCGCACGTAAGTAAGCGGTGTTTTGGGACTTCTGCCACGGACTATTAGATGCAGCATGGCCAACTCACAGCGCCGGCAAATGCCGGAATGCCGGCGGCTCTTCCGGCGGGCTTACCGTCATCGGTTGTCCGGCGACTCCCCCCTCATCCGACGCGGTGTAGGGCCGTTCTTCGATGGTCAGTTCCGCTCTGCCCGCCAGCCGGGTGTCGATAGACAAATGGGTGACCCGCATCCGGGCTATGCCGCCCGAAAGCTGGATCTCGCGCGCCACGTCGACGCGCTTCACCAGAATCGACGCCCTCTTGACCAGGTAGCCCGACTGCCGAACCGCAATCCCGGTTGCTCCATCCAGCCAGAGTTCTCCCTTGATGAGACCTTCCCTCTTTTTGCGGGGCGTAATCGAGAAGAAATAAGTCGCACTATCTCCGTTCTGGGCTACGCCTTTGTAGCGAAACTTATAGTTGGCCGGAGTAATGGACACCGTCGCCGCCGGGATTTGGGCAGTGCGTATGTCCTCGCTAAGGTAGCGGGCGATGACCTCGCTCTTCACTACCTGGTCTCCGGTGATTTCGAGAACCTGGTACTGCGGCCGGCCGACCGGCAGCAGTTTGCGGATTGCCCGCAGCCGGCCGTGCTTGGAAAGTTTTGGCAGCGAGGCTTCGATTTCGACGGTCTCGACGCGCCAAGGACGGGCTTCGTTTTGCGCGGCTGTGTAGCGCGCGAAAGCATCGGCTGCACCGTCGACCACGCTGACTACCACGGGTTCGGCGGCGACCGCCGATGGACTGACGATCCCCGAAACACTCACAACCAAGGCCAGCAAACTGAGCTTGGACATGCCCCCCTCCTTTTCAACGCTGTTGTGGGAGCATTTCACGGGCCGGGACCCGGCGTTCCTGAAGTGGCTGAAAGCGTGAGGCTTGCTGCCTTTAGCCGGAGCCGGGGACGGAGACGCGGGTGACGGGATTTCGTCAAACGCCGAAACGGCGGCGCCGTAACGCTTTTGGGTTAGCGGGGACCGCTGCTACCGGGGCAAAGGAAAAACATCCGATCTCGGGATGGCTTCAGCTATGGAATGGTTCATAGTAAGGGCATCCGGGTAGTTGTAAACGCAGGAGCGAAAGAGGAGACACATGACGGCAACGGTTCCCAGAAAGATCACGACCTTCCCGATCGAACGGCAGCGCAGAATCATCGGCGTCGATGGCGGCCTGACGCAGGTCTGGGACGCGGTGCGACTGGTGGCGCCCACCGACTCCGCCGTTCTGATCCAAGGCGAGACCGGAACCGGCAAGGAACTGGTGGCCCGCGCCATCCACGAACAGAGCCCGCGCTATCGCGGGCCGTACGTGAGGGTGAACTGCGCGTCCATACCAGCCGGTCTCCTGGAGAGCGAGTTATTTGGGCATGAACGCGGCGCATATACCGGCGCCGCGATGCAGACGACCGGCAGGTTTCACCTCGCCGACCGGGGAACGCTCTTCCTGGACGAGATCGGCGATCTGCCTATGGAACTGCAGCCCAAATTGTTGCGCGTCCTGCAGGAGCAGGAGTTCGAGAGGCTCGGCAGCACGCAGACCATACACGTCAACGTGCGGGTAGTGACGGCCACGAACGTCAACCTTCTGGAGATGGTGCGGGAGCGACGCTTCCGGGCCGATCTCTTTTATCGCCTGAACGTGTTTCCGATCGCTCTTCCGCCTCTGCGGGAGCGGCGGCAGGATATTCCCGAGCTGGTCTGGCACTTCGCGGAGAAGTTCGCGAGCCGGATGAACCGTGAGATCGAAACCATTCCCGATGAAGTAATTGAAGCGTTGCAATCCTACGACTGGCCGGGAAACATCCGCGAGCTCGAGAACTTCATCGAACGAGGAGTGATCCTCTCTCCAGGCACGACGCTCCGCCCGCCGCTGGGCGAGTTGAAGCCGGCGGAGAGAACCGCCCAATCTGCGGCCTCGCGTACCTTGGCGGAGGCGGAGCGCGATCATATCCTGGGCGTGCTGCGCGACAGCGGCGGGGTGATCAGCGGGCAGAAGGGCGCGGCAGAGCGACTGGGACTCAAGCGCACGACCCTGCAATATCGCATGCGAAAGCTGGGGATCGGGCAAAAACGGGTTGCCTCGGCGGAGAAGCTGACTGCTTAAGGCAGGTACTCGAAGCGCTCCACGACTACGTCGCTCTGGCTGCGCGCAATTGGAAGATTGCCCGTCCGGAAGACGTAGTGGTTCATCCGCACAGATTCAATTCCGGGGACAGGCACGCCGGAAGTGAACACATGTTCGGCGACTAATGGCGCCTCTTCCCCCCGCCCGCGCGAGGTGCGAAAGGAGATCCGGCCTGCTTCCCAGCGGAACTGGTGAGTGAGTTTTCCCGCCGGCACGGAAAAGCGCGCGACATTAGCGGCCACGTTATAGGGCTGCACCACGTACTGACAATTGCGGTTCGAGGGGTCGCCCCAGCGGGTCATCTCGATGTCCATCTCGCGATTGCCCTGCTCGCCTCCGGCATAACCCCAGGTAAACAGCGAGAAGACCTCAGATGGCTCCATGGGCGAGATATCGCGGATCACGAACCGGTAGGTTCCATATCCCAGACTGCGGGTGAGGCTCACCTCGGAGCACAGCCATCGGGCGCCGGCCTTCTTGATGGCCAGGTGCATCGCGCCGCTGTCGTCGGTCCAGACATTGGACGGTGAATACGGATTCCCGCCGCCGCGGGAGCTCGGGGCGTCGCGGACCCGCCATTCATATCCGCTGAAGGGAATGGTGACCGATGGAGGCTTCGCCTGCCCGCCGGCAACCGCCAGCGCCGCGATGCCGCTGCCGCGAGGCGGCAGTTCGTCGTAGGTGGCCGGCGGGCGGAAGCCAGGATCGACCAGCAGGGCGGCGTACTCCGCGCCGAGATGCGTCGCATTGGTCCATTTTCCCGTCGCCTGAACCGCGGTGAATGGATGGTCTCGCAGCGGCTGCAGCCACCACCGGGCGCCGCTGTGGGCGTACAACACGACTTGCTGCCCCTGCCGGCCGCCTTTTACGGTTCCTTCGATAATGTCATTCTTGTCGTTGCCGCCGGGATCGGCTTGCGGAATCCTGGTGAATGCGACGGAAGGGACCGGCTGATCGTTTGAGCGGCAAGCCGTCAGAAATGCGCCGGCGATGGTGCCCAGGGCCGCGCGACGGGTGGCCCCGCGCATGGGATTACGTCTCAACGGAACGTCTCCGCGCTGTGACCCTCCATGATAGCCCAGGATGGCGCGGACACTATCGGAAGGCGTTGACGTCCCGTGGATGCCTGTGGCCGAATTTGCGCTGCAGATCGGGCCAGAACTCCTTGAGAATATTGCCGGCCATATCGATGCCGGCTTGGACGCCCAACTTGGCAACCGCGTCGCGCGCGGTCCGATTGTCCGCGTAGTACGCGTTGGAAATGGCGACCGCGGCCGAGTTGCCGAGGAACTCGGAGTAGTTGAATTGCGTTCCCCCCGAATCGGTGTGAGTGCGGAAAATCCGGCCAACCGCGGAACCGAGCCGCGACCATCCGCTTCCCGTGCCGCGCCGGAAATAGCGCGGGTCCTGATCGAGGAGCGTAGGGAAGACGGCCTCCGACATGTAGTCGCCAATCACGAGATCGCCATACGCGGCGCCGAAGTAGCGGCCGTATCCCGCTCCTCCCTGGCCAAACGACCGGTTCGCGTTGGTGAGCTGCACTTCGCCGGCGAATGCCGCCGCCAGCGCCACGGTCCCCCGGTCGAACGAATCGTCCGTCGCGATTTTGAACTTCTCGGCGGTCGTCAGTGGCCGATAGTTCTCCAGACTTGGGGAGGTGCGGTAATTGGGCAGAATCCAGAGGACCCGCTTGTTCTCCAGCGCCTCGGAGCGATCGGTCGAGGCGTCCTGCCCGGCGGCGGGGGCCGCGGCAAAAAAGGCCACGGCGCCAATACATGAAAGGCGATCCATCAGAACGAACTTCTCCTTTGAGCAATTCCGCCCAAGTCGAGGCTGACGCCGAGGCGGCGGGGGGCGAACCGGCGAACGGCGTAATACGTCAATGCCGCGGCAATGGCGATGGCCACGACGGCGCCCATGCGCACGATATGCGTGGCCACGAGGTCCAACTGGTTGCGGAAGATATAACCCACCGCCGTATAGGCCGCGGTCCAGATGGCAGCGCCGAGGGCGTCGAATGCCAGAAACCGGATGGCCGGCAGGTGCGGTGTTCTTCGTGAAAGACAAAGGCGCGCCGGCGGCCGTGCCGGCAAAGTGACGGACGAATACGACCGCCGGCCTACAGGTGGATGATGCCGCGGCGAGCGGCGATGGCCACCGACTGCGTTCGATCGTTCGCTCCCAGTTTGCTCATGATGTGCTTGAGATGCACCTTGACGGTTTCCTCGGCGATGAACAGCCTCTCGGCGATATCGCGATTGCGGTTGCCGGCAGCGACGTGGCGCAGGACCTCGACTTCGCGGTCGCTCAGCGCTTCCTCGCCGAAATGCTCGGCCAGGCCGGCGGCAATCTCGGGCGGCACGCACCTCTTGCCTGTGTGAACCTGGCGAATGGTCTCCAGCATCTGCTTTGGGGGCATGCTCTTGAGCAGATAGCCGCGTGCGCCGGCGTTCAGCGCGCGCCGCACCTCTACATCGCGCTCGAAGGTCGTCAAGACAATCATCCGGGCGTCCGGAAATTCCGACCGGATGGCGATCATGACGTCGAGGCCGCCGAGGTCTGGAAGACGGAGGTCCATGAGCGTGACGTCAGGCCTCAGCGAGCGAAACTTTTCAATACCCTCCTTTCCATTGGAGGCGACACCCGCCAGGCGGATGTCGGGTTGGCTATTGAGGATTGCGGCGATGCCTTCCCGAAACAGCGGGTGGTCATCGACGCTCAAGACTCGGATGCAATCGGCGTTCGTCATCAGGGTATTCCTCCTCTCCGGCGGCCTGCAGATTACGGGTTGAGTCCTTCGCCCTTATGACGATTGTGGGCCAGGTTCCGCTTTGCAGAAACCCCAGGTGGAGTCCTATTCAGACTCATTCGACATCGCCGGCGGCTCAAAGGAGCCGGGAAGCATCACCCGAAGTGGTTATGGCTCCAGATTGTGAATGTCGATACGCTTCCATCCGAAGAGGCGTGCATCGATGGACCAGGCGCCCGGTCCAAGCGCCGCCACCGCGGCGCCGATGGCGCTCAGCAGGATGTTTGCCCACGGATCGCCGGACTGCGACAGGAGGTCCCACAACCCCAGCAGCCCCACCAGCGACGCCGCGATGGGAGTCCACAAGCCGCAGAGCAGAATGACTCCGGCCGCGGCCGCAAGCACACCGAGCGGGACCGATCCCGCGGAGGTTCCGGTCTCCAACCTGGCGAGTCCTTTAGTAAGCGCGGCAATTCCGGATACCAGGCGCAACAGCAGCAGGCCCGCGCCTGGCCAACCTCGGGCAAATGTGGAGAAAAGACGTCGCAAGCAGGCTACCCTTACTCCAGGGTCTCAGGCGGGGATTGTGAAAAAAAGACCAAAAAGGGTGGCATGGCTTACTCGTTCGAGTCTTGGGGGCCAATGATTCCCCGCCTCAACCCGATCATGGCGGCGTGGGTTCGATCGTTGGCGCGCAACTTGGAAAGGATGTTCTTGACCCGTCCCTTGACGGTCTCTTCCGTGATGGCGAGTTGCGCGGCAATCTGTTTATTCGCGTTGCCGCCGGCAATCAGGCGGAGGACGTCGATCTCCGCCGGTGTGAGAGGTTCATCGGCGGCGTGCTCAGCAATTCATAAGAAGCCTCGGCGGAGAGCGCTTTCTTTCCGGCGTGGACGGCCCGGATGGTCTCCAGGAGTTCCTTATCCAGCAAATTCTTCAGCAGATACGCGCGTGCGCCGACTCTCAAGGCGCGCATCACCTGAACGTCGCCCACGTAAGTGGTCAGCATGATGACGCGCGCGTCGGGAAATTCGCCGCGAATGGCGATCAGCGCATCCAGCCCGTTCATCTCGGGCATCTGCAAATCCATCAGGGTGACGTCCGGGCGGTGCGCGCGAAACTGCCGGATCGCGTCGCGTCCATTGGAAGCTTCGGCGACCAGGTTCATGTCCGGCTGAGTGGCGAGCAGCGCGGCGATTCCGCTTCGAAACAAGGGGTGATCGTCGACCGATAGAATCCGAATGGAGTCCGGGCCCGGGGCCATAGCGTCATCAAGCTCCTGATTCCGAAGACGCCGGTTGGCGCCCCGGGGGCGATTTTTCATACGCCACCGCGGCGGAAACCGTCAGCTCAATTTCGGCGCCGGAATCGATCTCACTCCAGATAGCCAGTTTACCCCCAACCAGTTTGGCCCGTTCATACATGCCCGGCAAGCCGTGATGTCCGAGGCGCCCGCAGTCACGGAGAACCTGCGGGTCGATGCCCTTTCCGTCGTCGCGGACGCGCAGCCGGAACTGCCGCTTGCCGTAGTGGAGATCCACTTCGATACGCCGGGCGCCGGCGTGGCGGAAGGCGTTGCGCAGCGCTTCGCAAGCGACGCGATAGATTTCGTCTCTGACCAGCGGCGCGAGGTCCCTCGAGGCGCCTTCCACAGCGACGCGAAAGTCGGGGCAATCGCTTCCCGCGTGGTCGGCGACGATGGCATAGCCGAACGTGGTGACCGCCCGGGCAAGGTCGTTGGTGACGACATTCGAGGCGCGCAGCCCCTGCACCGCCTTGCGGCCTTCGGCGATCGCCTGCCGGGCCTGCTCGATGGCGGCCTCCAGCGCCTTCTTCGCTTCGGGACGATCGGGGAGCTGGTACGACACGGCGTGAAACTTGAGCAGCACTCCTTGAAAGCTCTGCAGCAACGTGTCGTGCAGATCCCGCGCGATGCGGGTCCTCTCGCCGACGCGCTCTTCCAGGCGGATGTTGAATTCCCGCGCCAGATAGAGCAGGCGCAGCCGATAGAGGACGGCGAGCAATCCCAGCGAGGCCGCCACGCACGACAGTTGGAACCACGCGGTCTGGTAGAGGGCAGGCGCGACGGAGAAATCAAGCGCCGCGCCGGCCTCGTTCCAAACGCCGCTGTTGTTGCAGGCTATCGCGCGGAAGCGGTAGTGGCGGGGAGGCAGATCGGCGTAGAACGCCTGCCGGCGCGTGCCGGCGTCCGTCCAATCGCGGTCGCGGCCCTCCAGTTTGTAGCGGAAACGCACTTTTTCAGGCGCGGTCAGGCTGAGCGCCGTATAGTCGATCTCCACGTCGCGAACCAATGGCGGCAGCGAGTTAGAAGGCGGATCGCCGGAGGAATTCCGCCAACAAGTCTTGCGGTCGGCGACGATCTGCTCAATATGCACTGGGGGCGGCAATCGGTTGAAGGGCAGATGGCGCGGGTCGATGACGCTCACGCCGCCGAAGGTTTTGAACCACAGCCTCCCATCCGGGGACCTGGCCACGTGCGGACTATAGAAGCCAACCGCGGCCTGAGTACTGACGCCGTCGGAATTGTCGAAGATGGCGGCGCGTACGGTCGGCGAGGCGTTCCCACTGTCCACTGCCGCGGCCCAGGCGTCTATGTCGGAGCGCGCAACCCGCGCCAGCCCGCAGACGGTGTACAGCCAGAGCGAATGATCGTCGTCTTGGATCGACCAATGAACCGCGTCGCAAGGCAAACCATTCCGGCTGCCAAGCGTCCGAAAGCGGCCGTTCTTCCACCGGCTGAGGCCACCGTCGGTCGAGGCCCATAGCGCGCCATCGGCGTCGAATCGCAGGTGGCTGACCGGTCCTTCGCCCAGTCCATCGGCGGCGGTGTACTGGGCGCGGATCTGACCGTCGCTGAAATATGCCAGGCCGCCGCGATGGAACCCGAGCCACAGGCCGCCCTGCCGGGGATCGGCCGCCAGGGCCATCACGCCATCCGGATGTCCCAGGCTGGCCCAGGAAATCTGTTCCGCCACGCGGCCGCCGGACACCCGAAAGAGACCGGCTTCGGAGTTGGCGGCCCACACGTTCCCGCTTCGGTCTTCGGCGATGGCATGGTAGTTCGTGCCGGAAAGCCCAAGGACCGGAACATATCGCCCGTCTTCCCAGTAGCCGGCCCCGTTTAGCGTGAAGATCCACAGACGCCCGCGATCGTCCAGAAACAGGCACTGCACTCCGCGTTCCGGCCAACCCGGACCGACGGCCTCGCGCGCGCCCGCCGAAGGATGTGCGCTGCGCGCGCGGTACACCGTCCACTGTCCGTGGTCGAACCGGTTTAATCCATCGAAAGTGCCCAGCCAGACACTCCCGCCGCGGGCGGCCACGACCGATGTGACGAGAGCATTCGACAATCCCTGATCCACAGAATACGTAGCTGCGGCGAAGTCGCGAAAGCGGTCGAGGCCTCCGGGCGTAGCGGCCCAGATGTTGCCTTCCCGGTCCTCAAACAGCGCGGCCACGTCGTCGCCGGACAGGCCATCGGCCACGGTATACGCGTCGGTTCTTCCGTGGTGTATGTGGACAAGGCCGCGGCTCGCGGTGGCGATCCACAGGCCGCCGTCGCGATCGCGCAGAAGCCTGTGGGCATAGGACCGCGCCGCATCGCCGGGAAACGTATACAGCCGTTCCGTCTTTCCGCTGTCGAACCGCCCCAGTGTGCCGAGCATGGTGAACAGGATCGCTCCGTCGTCGCCTTCCAGGAGGCCTTGGATGCCGTTCAACAAACCTTGGATCGCGTAGAATTTTGGCGGACCCGGAATCCAGCGCCACAATCCGTTCGAAACTCCCACCCAAAGGGCGCCTTTGCGATCCTCGTACAACGCGGAAACGCCGTTGCCGAGAGAGCCGTCCTCGCCGCGGCAGTGGACGCCGCCATTGCGGATCGCGCAAAGCTTTCCGGGCGGAGGAAAAGCGGCCGCGCCGACCCAGATTGTGCCCTCCCGGCTCTCCAGGAGCGCGTAGATCGCAAGCCCGGCCAGCTCCGTATAGCGGGTCAGCTTGCCGGCCTTCCAACTGGCCAGCCCCTTGGGGGTCCCGATCCAAAGCGTCCCATCGCGCCCGGCGAGCAGTTTCGTCACCTGGATGGTGGGCAAAGACTGTTCGGGCGGCGCATGCCAGTCGACCGTCCGCACTCCGTCGAAGCGCACCAGGCCGAGATCGGTTCCCAGCCAAAGATAACCATCCGGCGTCTGGGCGATCGCGTTAACGGCCCCTTTGGTAAATCCTTCGCGAACTTTCCACGCCGTATGGGCGTACTGGCTGACGTCCAGTGCCGGATTCAACGCCAAAGCACAAGGCGCCGCCAGCGCCATGGCGGCCAGCGCGACGGCCGCTCGCGCAGCGGAATCAGGGGAGGTGGGCATCCTTATTTCCAGCGTGCACCTCGCGGATGAACTGCAAAAGCTGGCTTGGTGGAAGGCTCTTCAACAAGTATCCACAGGCTCCGGCTTCCAGCGCCCGCCGGACTTCTTCGTCGCCTTCGAACGTCGTCAGCATAATGATGCGGGCGTCCGGAAATTCCGACCGGATGGCCAGCAATGCATCGATCCCGCCCAAATCGGGCATGCGCAGATCCATGAGCGTAACGTCGGGCCGGTGCTCGCGGTACTGGCGAATGGCCTCGATGCCGCCGGATGCCTGGGAGACAAGCAGCATGTCCGGCTGGTGGCCAATGATGGCTGCAATCCCCTCGCGAAGGAGCGCATGGTCATCCACGCTGAGCACTCGAATGCAATTTTCGCCTGTCACTTGGCGGCTCCTCCCATGGCCTTACTCCCGTTCCCGGCGGTCAACTTTGAGTATGCGATTGCGGCGGGAATCGTCAACTCGATTTCCGCGCCGGAATCGGCCTCGCTCCAGACAGCCAGCTTACCGCCGGCGGATTTCGCGCGCTCGTGCATGCCCGGCAAACCAAAGTGGCTCGGCCGTCCACCTTCGCTCAGGACCTTTGGATCGATGCCCTTTCCGTTGTCCAAAACGCGAAGGCGAAGCTGCCGGCGGTCGTAGCGGATCTCCACTTCGATGCGGCTGGCGTTGGCGTGGCGGAACGCATTGCGCACCGCCTCTCTGGCGATGCGGTGAAAATCGTCGCGGATGAGCGGAGCAAGATCCCTGGAGACGCCCTCCACGGTAACGCGAAATTCCGGGCTTTTGGCGCCCGGCGGAAGAGCAGCGGGTTCGGCCGCCAGTTCTTCTCCGAGCGCGCCGATCGCCAGCGCGAGGTCGTTGGTGACCAGCGTGGAGGAGCGGAGCGCCTGCACCGCATCGCGCCCCTCATTCACCGCCTGCCGCGCTTCCTCGATCACCGTCTCCAGCGTCCGGCCCGCTTCGGCGGGACGATCGGAAAGCAGGTACGTCACCGCGTGAAACTTCAGCAGCACTCCTTGAAAACTCTGCAGCAGAGTGTCGTGCAGATCCCGCGCGATGCGGGTGCGCTCGCCGACGCGTTCTTCCATGCGCAGGTGATATTGCCACGCCAGCCTCCGCAATCGGAGCCGATGGGCGCCCCAAAGCATGGCGAGAAGGGCCGCCACGAACGCCGCCTGGACCAGGTGGTTCTGATACAGCGCGGGGGTGATGGAGAAATTCAAGGATGCGCCGGCCTCGTTCCATACTCCGCTGTTATTGCACGCGATCGCCCGGAACCGGTAGTTGCGCGGAGGGAGGTTGTTATACGATGCCTGCCGGCGATTGCCCACGTCCTGCCAATCCTGGTCCCACCCTTCCAGCATATAGCGGAACCGCACCTTTTCCTGCGCCACCAGACTCAGCGCCGTATAGTCGATCTCCAGATCGCGCACCAGAGGCGGGAGGGCCAGGCTGCCGCTGGCGCCGGCGGGCGTTTCGTAGGGCTTGTGGTTGGCGGTGATGGTCTCGATGCGCACGGGCGGTGGAAGCCGGTTGACGGGAAGGCGCCGGGGATCGACCACGCTGGCGCCATCCGACGGCAGAAACCAGATTTTTCCATCGGCGGCCTTCGCGGCATGCGGCGTGTAGCCGCCGTTGTCATCCAGGCTGCGAACACCGTCAGAGCTATCGAAGACCGCGGCTGCGACTGTGCGCTTCGTATGGGGATCTTTGTCCGCGGCGGCCGCCCAGGCGTCCAACTCGGAGCGCGCGATGCGCGCCAGGCCGCAAGCGGTGTACAACCAGATGGCATGGTCGTTGTCCTCCAGCGCCCAATGGACCGAATCGCAGGGCAGTCCGTTCCTGCTGGACAGCGTGGCGATGCGGCCGTTCCTGATGCGGCTGAAGCCGCCCTCGGTCGCGGCCCAGAGCGCCCCGTCCGGATCGAATCGAAGGTCGTTGACGCGACCCTCGGCCAGTCCGCCGGCGGGTGAGTAAGACGCGACAACCTTGCCATCGGCGAACTGCACAATCCCGCCCTGACTGAATCCGACCCACAGGCCGCGCCCCGAAGGATCGGGGGCTAGAGACAAGGCGGGGTCTTTATGTTCCAGCGCCGTCCAGGGCGTTTCGACGACCTGCCCGCTCGGGAGCAACTCGAGCAAGCCGGCATTCCTGTTGGCGATCCACAGATTTCCACGGTTGTCTTCGCGGATGGAATACACGGCCCCGCCGGGAACTTTCTTTACTGCAACGAACCGGTCGTTTTCCAGGTAGCCGAACTCGCGCAGCGTGGAAGCCCAGACGCGTCCGCGGCTGTCCTGAAACAGCGATCCCGCATATGCGCCATTGAGCAACCCGTCCGCCCCGCTTTTGCCGAAGACTGTAATTTGCCCGTTGTTCCATCGGTTCAACCCGCGGCGGGTGCTTAGCCAGACGCTGCCATCCCGGTCCGCGACCACCGACAGGATGCTGGCGTTCGACAGGCCTTGCTTCAAAGAGACCGTGGGGACCGCATACTCGCGGAAACGGTCGAGGCCGCCGTCGGTAGCCGCCCAGATGTTTCCTTCCCGATCGACGAACAGCGCGGTGATGAAATCCCCCGACAGGCCGTCAGCCTGCGTGAAAACGTCGGTGCGATCGCCGTGTAAGTGCACGAGGCCCGCGTCGGATGTGCCGATCCACAGACTGCCCTCGCCGTCGCGCAGCATACGCAAGGCGGTGAACTGCTGCTCCACGCCGGGACGCGGGAACGCTTCGATCTGCTTGCCGGCAAGCCGGCTGAGTCCGTTGGGGGGGCCGAACAGCAAGGCGCCGCCGTCACCGTCCGCGAGTCCCTGAATGCCGCTGCCGTTGGCGGCGGGCCCGGGGGCCGGATAGAATTTCGGCGGGCCTGGTTTCCATCGCCATAGCCCATTGCGCACTCCCACCCAGAGATTGCCGCCGCGGTCCTGGAACAGACCGCTCACGCCGTTTTCGAAGGCGCCGTCCTCTCCGTAACACTGCGCGCTGCCCTTTCGAAAGGCGCAGAGCTTCCCGGGAGGCGAGGCCGCCAGGCCCCCGGCCCACACCGTGCCTTCGCGATCCTCGACGATGGCCGCGCGGACCGGTTGCCCGGCGAGGTCAGGGTATTGGGTAAGCTTGCCGTCCTTCCAACTGGCGAGTCCTTTCGAGGAGCCGATCCACAGCGTTCCATCGCGTGCGGACAGCAGGCTGAAGACCCGGTTGGAAGGAAGCATTTGGCCGCCCGGCGGCTGCCACGGCACGGCCTGTACGCCATCGAAGCGCGCCAATCCGAATTCGGTGCCCAACCAGAGATAACCGTCGGGCGTCTGCGCAAGACAACTGATCACGCCCTTGACGAAACCGTCGCGGACCTTCCATGGCGTGTGCGCGTACTGGCTGATGTCGAGCGACGGATTGAGCGCGCGGGCGCCTGGGCACACCAGAAGCATCCCGGCCAGAACTGCGCCTGCGGCGACACACCAGCGCCCATGTCCTGCGCTCATGACGATCACGCCATTATCTCATCGATCTCCCAGGCAGGTTGCCTTGCGGCCAGCCGCCACATCGGTCGATTCCGGTCCGCGACGGCGTCCCGGTGGGCCGTCGCCCGCACGGACCGATGGGCGCCGGCTGGGCGCCACGTCTATACTTTGCAGATGGAAGCTCGTGACATCTGGCGCTCTCTGCCGGCGTGACTGCGGCGCCAAAGCCAAACGGGCGATCCTGGCCAACGCCTGTCGCGCATCCTGAGGCGCCGCGATCGGGACCCCTGTCCCTGATGATAGCCCCCCCCGTCACGGGCCTTTCGGGGGCTGCCAGGCTGAACCCAAACGCCAGCGAGGCGCACCAGGCGAACC
This sequence comes from Bryobacteraceae bacterium, assembly GCA_052144935.1. GTDB lineage: Bacteria > Acidobacteriota > Terriglobia > Bryobacterales > Bryobacteraceae > JOPF133. The sequence goes on along the minus strand of JBKQPR010000259.1, from coordinate 3,649 downwards.
TTCGTTCCGAGATTCCCATACCTTACTTACCGGAGATGGCGGAACATGGCGTTTTTGTTGGCGAAGCCCCATTGGATGCCCCGAAAGGCGCTCCCATCCTCCGGGAACTCGAGACTACGCGGATGTCGACGCCCACTGGCGATTTCCTTTCCGTTCTGTACCACCACACAGGGGTCATGTCCGTTGGCGCGCATGACGTCCACGGTCGTCGGATCGGCAGCGCGAGGCCATGGCTTTAATTGTTCGGAGCAGGATCTGTCGTGGCGTCGCGGGTTACCCTGCCTCGGTGGTTTTTCTTAAACCACCGCAGCTTAGGAGCAGGCTGGTCTCTTTGTGTGATGGGTACCGGGAGATGGACTTCCGTGCCTGCGGTGGGATTGCTCATGACTTGCAGGTGCGCTCCGATCCGGTCGGCACGCTCCCGCATTCCGGAAAGCCCCCAGTGCCCGTCTCGGCCGACCTGCAGGACAGCCGGATCGATGCCGCAGCCGTCATCGCGCACGCGAATCGACAAACGCTTGCCGGAATACGCGATCTCCATCGCGATCGCCTTGGCGCGCGCATGCCGGAACGCGTTCAGGAGCGCCTCTCTGCCGATGCGATACACTTCGTCGCGAAGTATGGGATGGAGCGGCTCTGGTTGGCCATTGACAATCACGCGAGAATCAACGTCTTTTCCGGCATGTTCAGTCACCATCTCCTGTTGAATCCGCGAGAAGGCTTCCTCCAGGTCCAATGAGGGGCTGTGGTTCAAGCGCAAACAGCGAACCGCATTCCTACCTTCTTCGATCGCTTGCCGCATCAGTTCGAGCGCCCGATTCAGCACCGGCCCTGCCTTGGAGTCGTCAGGCAACCGCTCAACCGCAGCGCGGAAACACTCCTCGTCGAGCTTGTATTCCTCGGGGCGCCCCTGCGAACAATAAATCCGCCCCCCGAGCTCGGCGGCAAGATGAAAACGGAGCCGCTCCTGCTCGATCAGTTGCGCCGTGGCCGCTTTGAGCTGGCCGCGGTACGCGGCATCCGTGGGGCAGACCATCGACCCACCGGTGCGATGCAGCGGCGGGAGACCGGTACCGTGAAAACGGGTACTCAGTACCCATTTGGCGCCAGCACGAGTGCCGGCGCATGGCCGGCCATTCGCCGGCGGCTTGGTTCCTGGCGGCGGCGTTCAACGGCCTGGACCCCCCAGGAACTCCGAGACGCGCGACAGAATGTGGGCGGGCGAGTCGCTGCCGCTTTCCAGCACCGCCGCGCTAGCCTGGAGCTGCGGGCGGACGGTCTTACCGTTTTGCAGGCACGAGTAGGAGCCGGACAGGTGCTCCGTCACCCACTTGGCGATCGGCATCAACTCGGCGCGCGCGGTGTGCAGAATCGCCAGGAACTCCTCATAACCCCATCTTCCCACCTCCGCGCTGGGCGGCATTCCGCTGCGCAGTCTCTTGGCGAAGGCGGCGATGCACTCTGCGCCCGCATCTCGGCCATACCTGGCTTCGGCCAGCCGGAAGCCTTGGACCTTGACCATCAAAATGCAGAATGGCGGGGAAGCGTTGCGCACCCGATCTTCCATTTCGGCGCGGTTGAGGAGTGTGGTCATCTGATCGATGGAAACCGTGGTTTCCAGGGTATCGATGCGTTGGTGCAGCATGTGAATCTCGGCCTGAAACTGGGCGATCGTAAGCTGGTGCTGCTTGTGGATCTTTTCCAAACAGTCTTCGATGACCTCGGTCGCCGGCATAATTACCGTGCGGACCGCGGCTTCGAAAGGACCGTTCGCCAGCTCGCGCAACCGGCGTACCGCCGAGCGCAGGCGGCTCTCGTGATCCCCGTCGTTTTGCGCCAGCGAATCGAGGATCTCTTCCAGGGTGCGGGCCGTGGCGGCCAGATCGTCGCGCAGACCGGCAAGAAAGTGCGCCGCCTTATCGCGATAGTCGCGCAACAGCCCACGCAGCGTGGCGCGGCTTTCCTCCAGCGCTTCCGGTTTGCCGGAAACCACCTCTTCGGCCAGCGCAGACAGATGCCGGCGGTGCGGCGCGGTGAGCGACTCGTCGACCTCCACGACATATTGCGCCATACTGCGCAATGCGGCAGTGTAGGAATCCATAGCGGCGGCACTCAGCCGGTGACACCGCTCCAGTTCGCTCATGGCGCTTCCAATCGAGATCATCAACCGAGCCTCATCCCATCCATCGGCTGAACGGCGAAGAACTTTAGCCTTTTTCCCTTGATTTTCACTTTTTATTCGCCCAGAATAGAGATGATATGGCACTCACCAAGCGGCAGAAGCAGGTGCTCGACTTCATCGCCGGTTTTCTCGACGAAAACGGCTACTGTCCGAGTTTTGAGGAAATCGCCAAAGGGCTGCAACTGGCGTCCCTGGCCACCGTGCATAAGCACATCTCGGTCCTGGAGTCGAAGAGCTACCTGAAGCGGGGCTTCAACCAGAGCCGGTCGCTGGAACTGACCTCGAAATACGTACAGGAGCAGCGGCGCCCACGGCCCGCCGCGCTGGAGATTCCGCTGCTGGGGCGGATTGCGGCAGGCGCGCCTGTCGAATCCGTCGAGCAGCGCGAGGTGCTCAATTTCGCCGACTTCGCGGGTAACCACGACACCTTCGCTTTGGAGGTGCGCGGCAATTCGATGATCGAGGATCACATCTGCGACGGCGACCTGATCCTGCTGGAGCGCGTGGCGCAGGCCCACGACGGCGACATTGTGGTAGCGCTGGTTGCCGGCATGGAAACCACCTTGAAACGGATCTACCGGGATCCTGGAGACATGGTTCGGCTGCAACCCGCCAATGCTGCGTTGCAGCCAACCGTGGTGCCGGCGGCGGACGTTCAAATCCAGGGGCGATTACTGGCCGTGCTTCGAAAGTATAAGTGAGATAGGAGTCCGCGCTCGCGCGCCGGTGCCGGGTTACGCGGTAACGCTAAACGCACCGCGGATTTCCACTTCCGCGCGCAGCCAATCTTCCTCGGCGGAACCGCCTTGACATCCGCGGGCCTCCCAGTAGGAATAAGCCAGCCGCGCAATGTCTGCGTTCGCCGGTTCGACGATGGTCACGGACGGTTCCACGGTTGTTACAGACAAGGTAGTTTCAGACAGGGTCGGCGCCGGCTCGGCGGAGGCCGAAATCACAGGCGCTTCGGCCGGAGTGGCGGAATGCTTGGAGCGAGGCCGGGCTGCCTTGCGGCGAGCTGGCGCGGCGGCGCTTCCGGACACCACCAGATCGTTTTCGGTTGTGCGCTTTTGTGTCATCTGTGTTCTTGTGTTTCTCCCTTGTGTGATTCTCTTCTATTCTAACCGATGACCGGGCGCCGGTGTATTAAATCTTTCTATCAATTCTGCAATTCAGACAGTGGGGGGTGCGAAACGGCTTTGGCAGGGTGAGTGGGTCGTCGACGCCGGATCTTTGGGGCTTGGGAGGAGATGGTTGAGAGGAGGGTGGGGCGCCCCGCGGGAATGCGGCAGTCAAGAATGCAAGGCAGGGGACGGGGCATCATTGGGATGCGTGGTTAGCGCCGCAAGGAAGGGACGCGCGCCCACGAGGGGGGTGCTTGGGGCTGAATCTTCATGCTCGCGCCTTGGGCAAGCAAACCGCGAGCCTGATTCTCATGACCAAAACCAACCGCGGGCGCTCTATGGCGGT
>JBKQPR010000258.1:0-26807 GCA_052144935.1 Bryobacteraceae bacterium | reverse complement strand
CCCGCCTCAAGCTGGACGCTCGGTCTGAGGAGACTGCCTCGCAAAATGTTGGTCCTGCAATGTGGGGCAGGCGCTTTCGCCTGCCAACGCGCCACGTTAAGCGATCACCCCGCGGAGGTAGGCCAGGTTCTTGCGCATATCCTCCTCCACGGTGGATCCCGCATGCGTGTCGGTCTCCAGATTCGCGGCCCCCGTGAACCCGATATCCCGAATGGCTTCGATCACCCGCGGGAAAGAAATGGCTCCCTCCCCCAGGTAGTGAGGGTTGTCCTTCAAGTGGATCTGGCAAATCCGGTCCTTGCCCAGCCAGCGGATCTCCTTCACCACGTCGAAGCCGGCCTGGGTCGAGTTCCCGACATCGTAATACACCAACACGTTTTTCGATTTCACGCGGTCCATGATGCGCACATTGTCCTCGGCCGAGATGGTGTCCTCCAGCCCCAGGATCACTCCGGCTTTCTCCGCTGCGGGCACCACCTCGTGCAGGGCATCGGCCACCGCATTGCCTTCGTCCTGGTTCTGGATGGCCCATTTCCCGAAGAACGGGAGAAGCAGCACCCTGGTCTTCAACGCGCTCGTCAGCCGGATGGAATCGTGCACCCATTTGATGGCGAGCGGATCGCTCTTTAGCCCGTTGTCGTGGAGCCTGTCGACGCAGGTTCCGTCGATCGGGATCTGGTGCTCGCGGGACAGGCTCAAGTAGCGGGAGATAATCTCGGGATCGTCCAGGGGCATTTTGTCGTTGGCGATGCGCCTGCCGAACGAAACCTGGACGCCCTCAAAACCGATCCGCGCGGCCAGCGGCACTGCGTCCGGGTTGGCTCCGAGCTTCAGGTTCCAGTCGGTGACGCCGATGGAGAAGTTGCGGGCAGCGCCGCCGGCGAGGCGCCCGCCAAGCGAGGCCAACGCCGCGGATTGGAGCAGAGTGCGACGGCTTATCTTTGTCATGGGGATCTTCGCTACCACTTAAGTTTCAGGCTGGCTTCCCATTTCTCGGTGGAGGCCATCATTTCGTCCCACGTCACCACACCTCCGCGGTAAGCCGCCGTCCGCCCAAGAATGCCGGTGAGGTTGCTCTCCACGGCCGCGGCGGCATTGTTGATCGGCTTCCCCGTCCGGATGCTCTCGACGAAGTTCCGGATGTTGGTGACGCAGCCGGCCGTGAAGGTGTCGTCCTTCTCCGCGCCGGTCCAGGTCTTGTCCTGGTCGTCGCTGGCGATCCGCACCAGCCCGCCGTAATGCGTGTCGGCGCAGCCTCTCAGGCCGAAGCAGCGCACGCACAGGTCGGAGAACCTGCCCGTGAGCTGGTGCGAGCTGAACGTGGCGTGCACCTCGCCCGGATACCAGAAGGTGACCGCGAAGTGGTCCCAGGCGTCGCCCGTGTCACTCTTGGTTCCCGCCCAGTTGGTCCGTCCCCCCGCGCCGGTGGCTTTCAGCGGGTGGCCTCCAAGGTACCAGTTGGCCATGTCCAGAACGTGGACGTTCTGCTCCACGATGATGTCTCCGCTGATCACGCGGTCGCCTATCCAGTTGACGATCCGCTTTTGCCCGGGGTCCATGCCGGGCGTCGAACGGTCCACCCACGGCCGGTTGGCATAGTAGAAGACCTGGGCCATGGCGATCCTCCCGATATCGCCCCGCTGGATGCGCTCGACCGCCTCCTGAAACACGGGGCGGGCGCGGCTCTGGAAATCGACCCAGAAGCTCAGGCCCTTGCTCGCAGCCTTCTTCCCGCTCCCGAGGAAGCTCTGGCTGTCCGGAACGTCCACGGCCACCGGCTTGGCGCAGAAGACGTGCCTGCCCGCCTCTACCGCCGCCGCGGCGTCCGCCGGATGGTAATAGGGCGGGGTCTCGATCACCACCGCATCCAGCTTCGATTGCGCCAGCTCGCGATACGCGTCGGGTCCCCAGTACGCGCGGTCCGCATCCACCCGCAGCTTGTCGCGCGTGGAATCGAGCCGGCTCTTGATCACGTCCGCCACGGCCACCACGCGGGCGCCGGCATGTTCGGGGAAGAAAGGCGCGATCCAGTTGCCGCGCCCTCCGCAGCCCACCAAGCCCACTTCCACCGTCGAATTGGCTTGCGACCCAAATACCGTTTGCGGCCTGAGCAAAAGCACGCCCCCCGCAGTTTCGAGGAAGCGCCGGCGCGCGGTCGTCGATTGGCCCATAGGAACCTCCGTTCAAGGACTCTTCAGTCTGATTTATGATACCTGAGCGCCGCACGCGAAGCGACCCGGCTGGGGCGTGCCTGACCGTTTTGGGGAATACACTTTACAGCGTTGAGTGGTATAAAGGCACGTATGGATTTGACGTTTCTGTCGCACGGCACCCCGCACGATATCCAGCGGTTGCTGCTCTCCTATGTACTGGCGCTGCCGGTGGGCTGGTACCGCGAAAAGGAGGCTCACAGCGTGGGAGTGCGAACCTTTCCGCTGGTGGCGATGGCCAGTTGCGGGTACGTAATGCTGGGGATGCAGGGGTTCGGCAACAGCCAGGAGGCGCAGTCGCGCATCATCCAGGGGATGGTGGCGGGGATCGGATTCATCGGCGGCGGCGCGATTTTGAAAAGCGAGGGCAACGTGCATGGGACGGCCACCGCGGCCAGCATATGGAACACCGGGGTGATTGGGGCGGCGGTGGCCGAGGACCGCTTTGTGATGGCTCTCGTGCTGGCCTTGTTGAATCTGTTCGCGCTGCGTGTCCTCATGCCGTTGAAGGAGAAGCTGAACCGGAAATGCGAAGAGGAGGAGAAGCGGCCAAAACCATAGCCGCAGCCACTTACAATATCTGTATGCCCCCGCGGGTCGTTCTCCTGGGCTTGCTGCTCATCAGGCCGGGATTCGGCCAACATTCTCCCTCGCAGCTCACTTTCGGCGGTTCCAGTATCGCTTCTACCAGACATACCTTAGGCGAGCGGTTTTTTATGACGATTTGAAGTTGATTCTGAGCCGCGCAGGCAAGGAATCGGCGAAATCGGGTGTCGGCCCGATGGATTCCCTGCATATTGCCGCCGCGTACCTGCTCCAGGCCGACGAATTCGTCACCACCGAAAAGCCCGGCAAGTCGATCTACCGGACTTCACTGGTCAGGGTCATCTACCTTTTCCGAAACCACTCATAGCTCGACCACATCTTGCCAGGACCTTCCCGAGCCGCGGCTTCTGCACTCCATGGAAACCGAATGGCGAGCTAAAGCATGCCCACTCTACAGCAGCTTCAACACTCGGTTCCAGCGCATATGCGTGGCCATCTGCGGGCCGTCGAACGATTCGTAGATCAGGATCGGACTTCCCACAATCGCGGCGCGCCCGATGAAGCCCCAGTAGCGGCTGTCCAGCGAGTCGTCGCGATTGTCGCCCAGCACGAAGTATCTGCCCGGCGGCACTTCCACCTCGCCCTCGCGGACGTGGTTTTGCAGCATGCCCTCGGCGAGGCTCTGAAGCCGGGGCATTGGCTCCGACGGAAAATTGTCGCGGTAACTGTCCACGTAATCGGTCTTGTGGATGGCATATGGCTCGACCACCGGCTGTCCGTTGCGGTAGAGCTGCTTGTTCACCAGATGGAGACGGTCCCCCGGCACTCCCACCACGCGCTTGATGAAAATCTGCTTCGGGTCCAACGGGTAGCGCACCATCACCACGTCGCCCCGTTTGGGGGTCCGGCCGAGGCTCCAGGTGAGGTTCTCGGTCATCACGCAGTCGCCCACCAGCAGCGTGTTCTCCATCGATCCCGCTGACAGGTAATACGGATGCAGGCACACTCCGCATACGGCCAGCACCACCAGAAATGCCACCCAGCCCACGGACCGCCGCGAAGCTTGCGGGTCGCGCCAGAGCGCCACTGCGGTCCAGGCCATCCAGAGCATCGCAGCCAGCGGAAACACGGCGGCAATCATTACCTCTGCGGCGGGAACCGCGCCCCATGCGCCGATGGTCTTAAATGCCGCAAGCGCCAGCATGGCCACGCCGGCAACTGCCGCCCAGAACTGGCGGCGCCGGATGCCCCACGCGATGGCGAAATAAATGGCTGCGAATACCGCGCCTGCGAGGGGGTTTAGCGCCGTCACCACCAGAGACAGACAGCCCAGGGCCAGGGCCATCCAAAAGCCGCGCCGGACCGCGGCGGGCGGCGAAGAAGGTTGCGGCGTCATGCCCGATCGTACCTCAGCCTGATCGTACCTCCCCAACCCAAGCCTGACAATGCCCCGCTTGTACAAGGTTGCGGCGTCATGCCCGATCGTACCTCAGCCTGATCGTACCTCCCCAACCCAAGCCGGACAATGCCCCGCTTGTACAATGAAGGTACCCATGCAACACACCGTAAGTTCAGCCAGGGCCTTGGTCTTCGCGGCCATACTGATTTCTCTCGCCGCGCTGGTCCGCACGCAGCCGTCGCCGCGCGAGCAGGTGGGACCGCTGCCGGGTGGCGGATTCCTTCTCAATACCGGCTGGCGCGTGGCGCCGGCGGGCAAGCAAGTGCCGCTCGATACGCTGCCCATGGCCACTGCGCTCTCGCCCGACGGCAAATATCTGCTGGTGCTCAACGGCGGATACAGGCCGCCCAGCATCAGCGTGATCGAAACCGCGTCGGCCAGCGTGGTGAGCAGGGTTGCGGCGCCGGATGCCTGGCTCGGCCTGACGTTTTCGCCCGGCGGCGACCGCGTCTATGCGGGTGGCGGCTCCAAGGGAGCGGTCTTCGAGTTCAGTTTCGCCAACGGAACGCTCACCGCCACGCGCACTTTCCCGGTTTATCCCGAAGGCAAACTGGCGGACCAGGATTTCATCGGCGACGTGGCGCTCGATCCCGCCGGCCGCCTGCTCTACGCCGCGCAGTTGTACCGCGATTCGGTGGCGGTGATCAACCCGCAATCCGGCATGACCATCGGCCGCTACAAGACCGGCCGGCGGCCTTATCGCATCCTCTTCCATCCCGATGGCAAGTCCTTCTTCGTCACCCACTGGGCCGATGGCACCATGGGCCATTACGACACCGCCGGCGGGAGCCAGTTGGCGCTGGTGCGGATCGGCGCGCATCCCACCGATATGGTGTGGCGCAAGGGCGGGCCCGAGGATCCGGCGCCCGGCGAGCCCAACTTCGTGGCGCGGTTGTTCGTGGCCGCGGCCAATACCAACAACGTGTATGCGGTCGCCGTCAGCGAAGGCCGAGAGCTGAACGTCATCGAAAGCATCAACGTTTCGTTCACGCCACGCCAGCCGCTGGGCATGACGCCATCGGCGCTGGCGCTCTCGCCCGATGGGAAGCGGCTGTACGTGGCCTGCTCCGACGCCAATGCCGCCGCCGTGGTGGATGTTTCGGAAGCGCGCAGCCGCGTGGAGGGTTTTCTGCCCACCGGTTGGTATCCCACAGCAGTGCGCGTGCTGGAGTCAGGAACGCTGGTGGTGATCAACGGCAAGGGCACACGCTCCTATGCGAATCCCAAAGGACCCGGCCCCTTTCGCCGCGCGGAACCGGAGCATGAGGGCGCGCCCGTGGTAGAGTACGTGGGGGCCATGCAAACCGGCACGGCCTCCTGGATCGATCCCTTCACCGGCAAGCAATTGGAAGCCTGGACCGATGAGGTGATCGCCAACTCGGCCTACACCGACGCCAAAATGGACGAGCCCGATCCGCTGCCGCCCATCCAGCACATCATCTACATCGTGCGCGAGAACCGCACCTACGACCAGGTCCTGGGGGACATGAAGGAGGGCAACGGCGACCCCTCCCTGGTGCTGTTCGGCGAAAAGGTGACGCCCAATTTGCACAAGCTGGCGCGCGAGTTTGTACTGCTCGACAACTTCTACGTGAACGCCGACGTGAGCGCCGACGGCCACAACTGGTCGACCGCCGCCATCGCCCCGGATTACGTGCAGAAGCTGTGGCCCAACAAGTACGCCAACCGGCGCAAGTTTTACGATTTCGAGGAGCAGGACCCGGCGTCGCTGCCGCCGGCCGGCTACCTGTGGACCAGCGCGGCCTCCGCGGGCGTCCCGCTGCGCAACTTCGGTTACATGGTGAACAACAAGCCCAACGCCCCCGCCGGCGCCGAGCAGATTACCGGCGTGCGCGACCCCGTGCTGGCCAAGTTCACCAACCATTTCTACCGCGGTTTCGATCTGGCCTATCCGGATGTGGAGCGCGTCAAAGTCTTCCGCGCCGAACTGGCCGAATATGAGCGGACCGGCAATATGCCGCGGCTGATCGTGATGCGCCTGGGCAACGACCACACCAACGGCACGGCGGCCGGCAAAATCGCGCCGCTTTCCTCCGCCGCCGATAACGACTACGCCCTGGGCACGCTGGTGGAAGCGGTCTCCAAATCCAAGTTCTGGACCAGCACCGCCATCTTCGTGCTGGAAGACGACGCCCAGAACGGGCCCGATCACGTGGATTCGCACCGCTCGCCGGCCTTCGTGATTTCGGCTTACGCCAAACGCCACATGGTGGACGGCACGATGTACAACACCACCTCCATGCTGCGCACCATCGAGTACCTGCTGGGGCTGCGGCCGATGACGCACTTCGACGCGGGCGCGCGGCCCATGACCGCCTCGTTCCAGAGGTCCCCCGACCCGGCGGGCTACACGGCCGAGAAGCCCAACATCCCGTTGGACGATACGAACCCGCCCACGGCCCCCGGAGCGGCCGCTTCCAACCGCATGCATTTCGACGAAGCCGACGAGAACGACGACGACGAGCTGAACAATATTCTCTGGCGCGCCATCCGCAAGGATCCGCCACCCCCGCCGGTAAGGAGCTATTTCGGAAAGTAGCGCCCGCCGGACGGACGCACGACAACTTCATGCCGCAAACTTATCTGTGCTTTTTATGGCACATGCATCAACCGTTCTATAAAGACCTGATCTCGGGCGAGTATAAACTGCCCTGGACCCGCATGCACGCGCTCAAGGATTATTACGGCATGGCGGGCATCCTGGAAGAGTTCCCCGCCGTGAAGCAGACCTTCAACCTGGTGCCTTCGATGGTGGCGCAGGTGGAAGAGTACGCCGCCGGCAAGGCCGGGGATCCGTTTCTGCAGATGGCCCTCAAGCCCGCCGAAAGCCTTAGCGACGCGGAGCGCGCTTTTGTGCTCAAGCATTCGTTCTATTCCGATCCGCAGCAAATGATCTACCGCTACCCGCGCTATGGCGAGCTGTTCGACGCCTGGCACGCCCAGAAGGGATCGGCCGCCCGCATACTGTTCGGCGCGCAGGAACTTCGCGATCTGCAAATGTGGTCGCAACTGGCCTGGTTCGACGAAGAGTTCCACGAGGCCGACCCGGAGATCGCCGAATGGTTGCGCCGCGGCCGCAATTTCACGCTGGACGACCAGCGCCGCATGGGTGAGAAGCAACGCGAGATCATCGGCCGCGTGCTGCCCATTTATCGCAACCTGGCGGCCTCCGGGCAGGTCGAAATCTCGACCACACCTTACTACCACCCGATTCTGCCGCTGCTGTGCGATTCCGATATCGCGCGCGTGGCCCACCCCGGCGTGCCCCTGCCGCCGCGCTTCCGCTACCCGCAGGATGCCCACCGCCAGCTCTCGCTGGCCCGCCAGTACATGGCCGACACCTTCGGCGCTGCGCCGGTGGGGCTGTGGCCCTCGGAGGGATCGGTTTCCGATGAGGTCTTCACCATCGCCGCGGAGGTTGGCTTCGAGTGGGCGGCCTCCGACAGCGGCGTGCTCGAACGGACCTTGGGACGCGCCGTGGGCGTCGACGGCCTCTACAGGCCGTACCGTTGGCAGCAGTCCAACCGGCAGCTCGGGGTGATTTTCCGCGACCACTTCATGAGCGACCTGATCGGCTTCGTCTATTCCAAAATGGACGCCGCCGCGGCCGCCGACGATTTTCTGCGGCGCATCCGCGAAAACTGCGCCGGAATTCTCCGCTCGGGGCACGACGCCCTGTTGCCCATCATCCTGGACGGCGAAAACGCCTGGGAATATTACGTCCGCAACGGCCGCCCGTTCCTGCGCGAACTCTACCGCCGGATCTCGGCCGATGCCGGGCTCTCCGCGGTGACCGTCAGCGAGGCCCTCCGGCATATGGCCCCCGAACTGGTGGACCACATTTTTCCAGGCTCCTGGATCAACGCCAATTTCGACGTGTGGATCGGGGCGGAGGAAGACAACCAGGCGTGGGCCGAGCTGCTGCGCGCGCGCCAGACCTTCGACGAGGCCACCACCGTCAACGAGGAGCAACGCCGCCTGGCGCTCGAAGAGCTGCTCATCGCCGAGGGCAGCGACTGGTGCTGGTGGTACGGCCCCGAGCACGATTCCGTCAACCGCGAGGAGTTCGACCAGCTCTACCGGAGCCATTTGGCCAACGTCTACCGCTTCCTGGGCCTGATGCCGCCCGAGGAACTGTCGCGTCCCATTCTGCGCGTCAAGATTCCGGCGGTGCTGATCCCGCCCTCCGGTCCGGTCGCGCCGGTGATCGATGGCGAAGTGACCTCGTTCTTCGAGTGGCTCGGCGCCGGCATCTATCGCGTGGACGAGGTCTCCGGTTCCATGCACGGCCAGAAGTTTCTGGTGAAGGAAGTGCAATACGGCTCCGAGGGAACCAACTTCTATCTGCGCGTGGACTTTCACCCGGAGAGCGAGCCGGAACTCACCGGCATGGAGCTGCGCTTGACCGCGCAATCGCTGGATGGCGCGCATCCGAGCGCGTTGGCCATCAGCTTCGCCGGCGGCGTGCACGCCACCGGAATCCACCTCGCGGCCGGGCCGGCGGCGCAGATAGATTGCGCCTTCGCGCAAGTGCTGGAGGTCCGCATTCCGCTGGCCGCTCTGGGAGTGGCCCCCGGCGCCGGAATGCGCTTCCTGTTCTCGCTCTGGCAGGGAGGCCTGCCCATGGAGGCCGTCCCGCAACAGGGGTGGCTGGAGATGCCGACCACTAAACCGGGGGAGATGGGGGGGTAGGGGGGGGAGGGGGGGTAGGGGGGCTACGATCTCAGTGGTGAAGCAAACGGGGTGCGTCGCTTGAGAACGCTGGGGCACACTGCCGGGCTTCCGGTGTGGATAGTTGCCCTGCTTTGGAGTAGGGTGAGGCTGACGTAAACTGAGGGAAGGTAGGAGACGCCATGACGGTTACCCTTCACCTGAAGCCAGATCTTTGGTCAGTTTCACGTTGTATTGCTTCTCGACGAAAGGCAGCACCTCTTTCTCGACGAACTCCGCGTACAGGCCTGACATCGTGTCGTATTCCAGGCCGCGCTCGCTTCCCTGGGCGTCGCCGCTGCCGTTGCCTATGGAGATGGCAATCATCACCGGCACCCGATGCTGGGCGATCAGATTGTCCAGGGCTGTGAACAACGCCCGGTCAGGTCCGTCCGCCCCGACGATGAACGGCGCGGCTGTGCCGGGGACGTATTGTTGGGGGACATACACAGCCACTCGGCGAGTGTAGGGAGCGGGGTGGCTGGTGGTGACGATCATCTTGGCGGGGTCGGTGGGGTCTCGATGGCCAAAGGTGTTGGGCTCGCGCGCGATGCCGGGATAGATCTTGCTGTCGGCCGATTCCATGGTGAAGTTGTAGACCGTTCCCTGTGGCACGCCTTCCTGCGCGGTCATCTCCGGCGCGGGGTTGTGGTTAGACGCTAGCGAGTCGCCGTAAAGAGACTCGGGGAAATCATCACCAATCTTAACTCAACAGCCGATAACGCAAGACGAGGGGGTATTGTTCCTCGAATTGGAGTCAAACCCGGTATTCACCGCGGAGCCGCGGAGAAGACGGAGGAAGCGCGGAGAAGCCAACTCACTCTTGCCTTTTTCCGCGGTGAATACAGGGCTACTTCCCCACCACCAGCACATGGAAGCTGTCCGGCAACACCGGCGGACGGCCCCTCTTCTGGCCTTCCTTGGCTTCCGGCGTGGGGCCGTATTCCGCGGCCAGCAGGTACACGCGATGCAGCTTGGTATCCACCGTCATGGTGCGCGCGCCGCGCTCCGTGGTCACCGTGTCCACCGCGTCGTACTTGCCATTCACCAGTTTGACGATCGTCAGCGTCCCCTCTCCGTTCGAGCTGAACGCCAGCCCCATCCCCGGGTCAAAACCCGCTGCATCCGGTCCCGTCCCGATGGCCGGCGTGGCGATCACCTTCATCGTCGGAATATCGATTACCGCCATCATCTTATTGCCGCACACCGAGAACAGCTTCTTGTTCTTGGCGTCGATGGCCAGGCCCGAGGGACCGTCGGCCGGCGCCAGCGACGTGCGCCGCAGCACCGTCAGCTTGGCCGCGTCGATCTCGATCGCTTCGCTGGTGTCTTCCAGGTTGTTGTAGATCTTGCCGGCTCCATCCGCCGCGCAGAACTCCGGCTTGCCGCCCAATTTGAAAGTGCCTGCAATCTCGTTGGTCTTCGCGTCGATGGCCGTCGAATCGCTCGAGCGCCCGTTGAAGGTGAACACCCGCTTGGTCATCGGCTCGTAGCAGATCGCGTCGGGGTTCTGCCCCGTGGCCGGTTCCCCGGTTTTTTCCAGGGACTTCAGGTCGAAAACCGTCACGCTGTTGGATTGGCCGTTGCTGATGAACCCCTTGCCCAGATCCGTCGCGATGGCGATGCCGTGTACGCCGTGCAATTGCTGGATCTGCCCCACCACCTTGCCGGCGTTCACATCCACCACTTCCACCACGTTGCCGTGCGAGGCATAGATACGCCCCGCGGCGCTATCCACGGCAGTGTAATCCCACCCGCCCGTTCCGCCGATTTTGATCTTGTTGAGAACCTTGTAGCCTTCGGCGGCGAAGGCCGCCACGGCCACCAAAGCGATCGTCAGAAGTTTCTTCATTGCGTCTACTCCTTATCCATTTCTCCCGCCCATGTAATATCGCACGGCGGGCGTTACCACCAGGGAAAGCACCATTGAGGCGGCGATGCCGCCAATCACCCCGATGGCTAAAGGTTGCAGCATTTGCGATCCGGCGCCCCAACCCAGCGCCAGGGGAATCATGCCGGCCATGGTGGCCAGCGCCGTCATCATGATGGGGCGCAGCCGGCGCTCGCCTGCGTGCAGCATGGCTGCTTCCGGCGGCATCCCGGCGGCGCGAAATTTCTGATCGGCATCCAGCAGCAGGATGCCGTTCTTGGCCACGATCCCCACCACCATAATCAGCCCCATGAACGACGAGAGATTGAAGGTCGTCCCCGTGATCAGCAGCGCCAGAAACACGCCGCTGGTCGAAAGCAGCGCCGAGGCCAGCACCGCCACCGGCGCGGCGAAATTGCCGAACTCGAACAGCAGCACCAGAAACACCAGCACCACCGCCAGGGCCAGAACGAACAGCAGGTCTTTAAAGGATTTCTGCTGGTCCGCGTACAGACCGCCGTACTGCACCCGGATGCTCGGCGGCAGTTTCAGATCGGCGATGACCGCCTGCACTTTGGCCATGCCGTCGCCCAGGTTCAGGCCTTCGAAACGCGCCGTCACCGCCACATCGCGCTGCAGGTTCTCACGGCGGATTTCGGTCTCCCCCGGGATCTCCACCAGGTTCGCCAGCGAGCCTATGGTGGCCGTCTTCCCCGTCCCGCTCACCAGCAGAGTGTTGCGGATGGTGTCCATGGTCCGGCGCGTCCGAGCCGGGAATCGCACGCGAATGGTGTAGGCGCGGTCGTTCACCACCACCGGAGTGGCTGCCGGCTCGCCCTGCAGAATCGCGCTCTCGTCCAGTTCCACTTCCGAGGCCGAAAACCCCGCGCGCGCCGTTACCGCCGGGTCCACATTGAACACCGTCGCCGGGCCGCTGATGGTGTTCTCCACTCCATTGAGCACGTCCACCACGCCCGGAATCTTCTTGATCGCATCGCCCACCGCCACGGCCCATTTGTTCAGCAGCTCGGGATCCTGTGCGAACAGCTTGATGAACACCGGCTCCGGCGCGCTGGTCAGGTCGCCGATCATGTCTTGCAGAAGCTGCGGGAATTCCACGTCCAGCACCGGCTCCTGATCGCGGATCTTGGCGCGCACCTCGGAGATCACTTCGTCCACGCTGCGCTTGCGCTGGCGTCTCAGCTTCACCGAGATATCGCCCCGGTTGGCCTCGGTCACCTGCGCCAGGCCCAATTCCAATCCGGTGCGGCGCGAAGTGTTTTCCACTTCCGGCGTGTCGCGCAGAATCCTTTCCACGTGGGTGATCACGCGGTTGGTCTCTTCGAGCGAAGCGCCCGCGGGCATCAGGTAGTCCACGATGAAGCCGCCCTCGTCCATGGCCGGCAGCAGATCCGACCCGGTGTGGTCGTAGCATTCG
This sequence comes from Bryobacteraceae bacterium, assembly GCA_052144935.1. Lineage (GTDB taxonomy): Bacteria > Acidobacteriota > Terriglobia > Bryobacterales > Bryobacteraceae > JOPF133. Next base: position 14,553 of record JBKQPR010000258.1, on the reverse strand, counting down.
TACGCGCCGCCAATCAGCAGGATCGTGAACACCGCCAGCGCCAGCGGATGCTCCAGGGTGAAGCGCAGCACGCGTTCATAAGCGCGCATCAGCCGCGGCGGAACGGCCTCGGCGTGCCGGCCGCGGCCGCCCTGGCTGCGGATCAGGCAGTGGCTCAGGGTGGGCGTCCAGGTGAGCGCCAGCGCCAGCGAGGTGAGCAGCGCCACCCCCACAGTCACGGCCAGCGCGCGAAAAAACACGCCCGTGACCCCGGTGATCGAGATCAGCGGCAGGAACACCACGATCGGCGTGATGGTCGACCCCACCAGCGGAACGCGGATTTCGCGGATCGCGCTGCGAATCGCCTCGGCCCGCGATTGGCCCAAATCGCGGTGCATCACGATGTTCTCCACCACCACGATGGCGTCGTCGATTACCAGTCCCACCGCCGCCGCCAGGCCGCCCAGCGTCATCAGGTTGAAGGTTTCGCCCAACACCCGCAGCGCCACGAAGGTTATTGCGATGGTGGCGGGGATCACCAGCCCGGCCACCAGCGAAGTTCCCCAGTCGCGCAGGAACAACACCATGATCAACGAGGCCAGCACCAGTCCCAGCAGGATCGCGTCGCGCACGCTGTCGATGGACTCGTTGACGATCTCGGATTGATCGTAGAACGGCCGCAGCTCCACGCCCCGAGGCAGATCCTTCTGAATCCGTGCGATCTCCGCGCGTACCGCGTTGGCCACCTCCACCGTGTTTCCATCTGGCTGCCGGTTGATGTTGAGCAGCACGGCGGGCTTGGCGTTGGCCGACACCACCGTGTACACCGGCATCACCGAAGGCGCCACCGTGGCCACGTCGCCGATCCGCAGGGCCGCTCCCGCGGGCGTGGTCTTGATCACGATGTTGGCGATCTCTTCCGGCGTCCGAGTCTGGCCGCTCACCAGGCTCAACACAAGCTGGTGGTTGGCTTCGATCAGGCCCGGCGAATCGATCATGTTGCTGCGCGCGATGGCGTCCAGAATATTGGGCACCGTAACGCCGGTTTGTACCAGCTTGGCCGGGTCGGGCATCACCTGAAACTCCGGCACCTGCCCGCCCTGCACGATCACCGAGGAAACTCCGGTCTGCCGGTTGAGCCGCGGCTTGATCTCGTAATTCGCCAGCTCCCACAAAGTGGTTTGCGGGACTTTGTCCGAGGTCATGCTGTATCCCATCACCGGAAACGCGGCGAAGGTCAGGCGGTTGGCCGTAAGTTTGGCGGTGGGCGGCAGAGTGGTTTGCACGCGCGCCAGCGCGGCGTTCACCAGCTCCAGCGTGCGGTACATGTCCACCTTCCAGTTGAAGAACAGGTCGATCTCGGCCGTGCCGCGGCTGGTGATGGTATAGATCTGCTCCAGGCCGGGCACCGTGTTGAGCGCTTCTTCGATCGGCTTGGTGCAGGTCACCAGCATCTGGTCGATGGGAAAAACGCCGTTGTCCACGCCCACCACCACGCGCGGGAAATTGGTATCCGGGAACACCGCCACGGGAATGGTCTGCGCCAGGTAGATGCCCACCGCCACCAGCGTGAGGATCACGAAGATGATCGGCTTGCCGTGACGGGCGGTCCAGTGCTGCGTGTCCGGCGGCGGAGGGGCGCCCTCGGGGCCCGCGGGAGATGCCGCCGGAAGGGCGCCCTGTGCATCCGGAGCAGATGCCGGCGGGCCGCCCTGTGCGCCCGGAGCAGATGCCGGCGGGGTGCCCTGTGCGCCCGGAGGAGACGCCGGCGTGGCGCTCTGTGCGCCCGGAGCAGATGCCGGCGGGCCGCCCCGTGCGCCCGGTGGAAATGCCGGCGGAGGGGCACCCCGTGCGCCCGGTGGAGATGCCGGCGGAGGGGCACCCTCTGGGGGAGTGCCCCCTGGGCCCGGGTTTGTCGGAAGGTCGCTCATTGTCCTTTCGGCTTGGCCTCCTCCTTCTTCTGATCCTTGCCGCCCTTGGGCGCCGGTTCGGGCGGGGCGTTTTGGTCCTCGTCTTCGTCCTCGGTTTCCTTCACCGTGGTGTCGATCACTTTCACCTTGGATTTGTCGTCCACGCCCAGCCCGCCCACCACCACCACTTCTTCGCCGGGCCGCGCACCGTTGAGCACCTGCACCTTGTTGCCTTCGCGCACGCCCAACTGCACCGGCCGCAGGTGAGCCACCGAATCGGAGCTGATCACCAGCACGGCCGTGCCGCCCTCGTCGCCCGGAAGAATCGCGGACGCCGGCACCACCGGAACGGCCTTGAACATCTCCGTGACGATGGCCGCGTGCACGGCGGCGCCCGGCTTGAGGCGCTCGCCCGGATTGTCGATCTGCACCCAGACCTGCACCGTGGTGCTAGCGGGGTCGGTAGCCGGGCTGACCACCGTCACTTTGCCTTGCGTTTGCTCGCCCGAGTCGGTGAAAGTGACTTCGGCCGGCATTCCCACCCGCACCAGCGAGGCCTGCGCCTGCGGCACATTCACGCGCGCCACCACGCGCGAAATATCCACGATCGAAAACAGCGGCTGGCCCGTGCTGGCCAGGTCTCCGGCATACAGCGGCCGGTCGGCGATGGTGCCGTTCATGGGGCTGCGGATCTCCGTGTAGGCCACCTGGGCTTCGGCCGATTGGAACTGGCCGACGGCCGCAGCCACCTGGGCCGTGGCGGCCTTGATCTGCTCGTCCTTGGCCACCGCGTCCAGCGTGCGAAGGTGCTCCTGCGCCGACAGAAACTGGCTGTTGGCCTGCGCCCAGCTCACCTGGGCCTCATCCACCTGGCGGCGCGCCAGGGCGCCCTCCTTGAACAACTCCTCGCGGCTATCCAGGACTTTCTTAGCGGCCTCCACGGTCTGGCGGTCGGCCTCCACGTCGGTGCGGGCCTTCACCAGCGATTCGGGGATGGTGGCGCCCTGGGTGGCGCGCAGATTCGATTCGGCCTGGTCCACCTGCCCCTTGTTGGACGCCATGGTGAATTTCAGATCGCGGTTTTCGAGCGCCGCCAGAAGCTGCCCCACTTTCACGTGATCGCCGCGGTTGGCGTAGAATTTTTGCACGGGCGCGGAGACCTTGGGCATGACATTCTGCTGATCCAGCGGAAAGAGCACGCCATCCCCGGCCACGATGCGGCGGATGGTATCCTGCGTCACCGCCGTCACCTGCACCGGCGCCGGCGCCTCCACTTCCTTCTCCTCTTTCTTGGAGCAGCCGATAAGCGCCAGCGAGAGAGCGATTAATGACACGCCGCGCCACCGGGCGCCTCCGGCCTTCTGTCTCCGGACTCCTGACTCCGTGGCGCAGGCACTCATGCCTGCCGTGTCGAGATTCGTGCCGGCACCGGTCTCGACACCGGTTCGTAGCCGTGCCCCGGTGGCGAAGGCAAGCGTCGGCACGAGTGCCTGCACCGCATCGGCAAGCGGAGTGCGAGACACGCGAGCTTGGTCTCCGGCCGCGTGGGTTTGTGCTTTTGCCGGCAACCACTCCCTTGAAGACGCAGTGAATAACCGGCGAAAGTGCCCTGCCAGTGCCGACCGGGTCCTCATTCCCATTGGTGGGCCGCCTCGGCCCATACGGCACTCCCTTGAAGACATGCGGTGGGGCAGGCGATTCGCCTGCCCAGGCCCCCCGGAGGCAGGCGAATCGCCTGCCCTACCGGCTCGGAACAGAGCCGCGACCGTCAGGGAGCGGTTTCGCGGCCGCGCCGAATCACGCGGTCCGGGACCTGGTGCCAGTCCCGCGGCGCCGCGCCGCCAGGCGCCGTCCACCTTCCGACTCCTGACTCCTGACTCGTGTGTTCTTTCTTCTCCCATCAAAACGCTCCCGTGAGTGTCTGCAGATTCGCCACCGCCAGCCGATAGCGGACCATGCCGTCCTCATAGGCGTTGCGAGCCTCGACGGCCGTGGTCTGCGCGTCCACCACTTCCAGCACCGATCCCTCGCCGCCCTGGTAGCGCAGCATGGTCAGCCGGAGCGCCTCGGCGGACAGCTCCAGCGAGCGGTGCAAAGACGCGATCTGCGAGGCGGCGGCGCCGGCCTCCAAGTAGAACTGATTGAGATTGGCGAGCAACTGCCGCTGGGTCAGCGTCAGGTCGTTGCGCGCCTGCTGCAAGCGCAGCTCCGACTGCTTCACGCGGCTCCTGGTGGCGCCCCAGTTCCACACCGGGATATTCACCTGCGCCTGCGCTACCGATCCGAGATTGTTCCGCCCCTCGGGATCGTGGATGGCGAACTGGTTGGCGTTGATGCCCCAGAAATAATCGAACGAGAGCGAAGGCAGAAATTCCGCGCGCACCGATTTCAGCTCGAATTGCTGCTCGTCGACGGTGGCCTGCGCGGCGCGAATGTCCGGGCTGAGGCGCCCCGCCATGGCTTGAATTTCCGGAAAGGGGGGCAGCGCCGGCGTGCTGTCCAGATCGTCGGCCACCGTGAAATCCTGGCGGAAATCCGGGAACAGCAGCACCGAAAAACTCAGCCGCGCCTTATCCATGGCGAGCTGCGATTCCTGTACGTCGCGCTGGCGGTCCAGAAGCTGCGTCTCTGCCTTCACGCTGTCGTAATGCGCGGCTTCGCCGCCGTGCTCGAGCTTTTGGGTGATGTCGGCGAACTTCTGCGCCTCGCCCAGGCTCTGCTGCGCGTTGGCATACTTGCGCTTGGCGGAAACCATCGAATAGTAGTTCCCGACCACCGTGGCGATCAGCCCGCGCGCGGCGACCTCGGCCTTGGCGCGCGAAACCGCCTCGGCCAACTGCGCCTTGTGGTAATCCGCCATCTTCGAGGGAGCGTAGATATCGCCGTGCACCTGAAACTGGTCGTTGTAGACGTGTACGCCGTCGTTGGACACGTACGCGCCGGTGATGGAGCCGTTGGGCTGGGTATAGATGTACTGGCTGAATCCAATGGCCGTGGGCAGCAGCGCGGCCTTGGCCTGGCGGGTATCCTCGTGCGCCAGCAGAGCCGCAATATTCGCCGAGAGAAGCTGCGGGCTGTTGGCGCGGGCGCGCTCCATGCACTCCTGCAAGGTGAGGACGAGCGATGGCGCCGGAACCGGAACCGGCGTTTGCGCCAACGCGCCGCCACAGAGGGCCAGGCCGAGGCCCAGGAAGAGCGATTTGTGCATCGAGAGAAACTAGTATAAGATTCGGCAGATGAACAGACGATGAACGCCCGTCGGGGCAAGCCAGCGTGCGCGACTCGCTGCTGGCGAGTCACCAGCGATACATCGACCGGCTCAGGGAGCCAGGCAAACTCGGGGGCGGGAGCGAGCGAGGCATCCGGCGACATGGCCACGCGGTCCAGGCAGGCGTGCTCCGCATCGAATATCACCGCTGGTGGTCGAGCGATCACGTGCTTCCCTGGTAGGGATGATCCAGGCCCCGCGGCGTTCCTCAGCGGTGGGCGAGCGTGGCTCCCCATTCGTCGGGGCTTAGGTCGCGGGCGTGCTGCGAGAAGAGCCAGTGGTGGCCTGCGAGATCCTCGACGCCGTACTGGCGCTCGCCATAGCACGTCTCGTGGAGATCTTCCACGATTTTGGCGCCGGCGGATTTGGTTCTGGCGAAGTGTGCATCCACATCATCCACGAAAACGGTCAGCGACTGGGTCCAGTGGCCGATTGCGAGCGGGGTCGCGGCGCCGGGGCGAGCGGCTTTCAGCATGATGCAGGCGGCGCCGAGCTGCATCTGCGCGCCGGAGGGCGGGCCGCCGGGTTCGCCGTAGCGGTAGTGCTCGGTGAAGCCGAAGGCCGCAGCCAGCCAGGCGAGGGCGTCGGCGACGTTCTCGTAGACGAGGTGGGGGAGCACGGTGTCGGTGGGCACGGAGCGGTTGGTGGGCATTCCCCTAAATTCTACCGTGCCGGAAGACGGGGAGAGGCCGGCTGAAAGCCGGCTGGGACCAGGGGGCACCCCAGGATTGGCTGCCCCACGGGCTTGCCTGGCGGCCTTCAGTAGACAGGCTACATAATCTTATAGTAGGATGGCTACACAATGGAGCATAAAACGCCGCGCATGGAATTGCTGCAGGGGACCCTCGACCTGCTGATCCTGCGCACGCTCGGGGCGGGGGCGGCCCACGGGCACGCCATCGCCAAACACATCCAGCGGACTTCCGAGGAGCTGCTGCAGGTGGAGACCGGGTCGCTGTATCCGGCGCTGCACCGGCTGGAGGCGAAGGGGTGGGTGTCGGCCACCTGGGAGCTGTCGGAGAAGGGCAAGCGGGCCCGCTACTACCGGCTCACGCGGCTGGGGCGGAAACAGTTGGCGGCCGAACACTCCAAGTGGCAGGCGTTTTCGCGCGCCATGGGACTGATCTTGAATCCGGTTGAGGAGGAGACGCCATGAAATCGTTCTTTCGGAAGTTGGGCTGGCTGGCGCAGCGCCGGCGCAGGGAAGAGGATCTCCGGGAAGAGATTCAGTTCCACCTGGAGGAGGAAGCCGAACAGCTTCAGGCGAAGGGGTTCGCGGAGCAACAGGCGAAATGGGCCGCGCGGCGCGAGCTGGGGAACGTTGCCCTGGTTGCGGAGAGCACCCGCGCGGCGTGGGGATGGACCATCGCGGAGCAGCTTGGCCAGGACCTGCGCTATGCCTTCCGGACGATGAACGCCAACCGGCTGTTCACGGTGCTGGCGGTCTTGTCGCTGGCGCTGGGAATCGGCGCGAATGCAGCGATCTACAGCTTTATGGACGCGCTACTGATGCGGTCGCTGCCGGTGGCGGAGCCGGAGCGGCTGGTGGTCCTCAACTGGAATGCCAAGGTCAAAGGCCGGGGCGACTTCGTCATGCACGGTATGTGGGGCCACACCTGGGGCGACAAAAAATCCGGCGAGACCAGCGGCATGTTCCCCTACCCGGCGTTCGATCTCTTCCGGAAAAACGATACGATCTTCTCCAGCGTCTTCGGCTATTTCCAAGGCAGCGGGCAGAACCTCAACCTGGCTGTGCGGGGGCAAGCCGAGCTGGCTAGCGGCGAATACGTTTCGGGCGGGTATTTTTCGGGCCTCGGGGTTCCGCCAGCGGCGGGGCGCTTGATTATTCCCGATGACGACCAGGCGGGAGCGCCGCCCGTGGCGGTGGTGAGCTATGCGCTGGCCGAATCGCGTTTCGGGGGCACGGCCAGAGCCGCCGGGCAATCCGTTCTGATCGACAACCTGCCCTTCACGGTGGTGGGGGTGACGCCGCCCGGATTTTTCGGCGTCGATCCTGCGGCCGCGCCGGACGTGTACTTGCCGATGCATACTAACATATTGCTGGGGAAGGGCTTCGACGAATTCCCATCCAAGTGGTACCTCGAACCGAGCTTCTATTGGATCGAGGTCATGGGGCGATTGCGGCCGGGCGTTAGCCTGGCGCAGGCGCAGGCCGTGTTGGCTCCACAGTTTCATCAGTGGGTAGAAGCCACCGCGCAGAACGACCGGGAACGGGCACAGCTTCCGAGGCTGGTCCTGACGGAAGGCGCGGCCGGGCTGGGCAGCCTGCGCCGGCAATACTCGAAGCCGCTGTATGTGCTGTTGACGCTGGTGGGACTGATCCTGGCGATCACGTGCGCCAATGTAGCCAATCTGCTGCTGGCGCGGGCGTCCGCCCGGCGGCGCGAGATGGCGCTGCGGCTGAGCGTGGGCGCCAGCCGGTTTCGCGTGATGCGGCAATTGCTCACCGAGAGCGTCCTGCTGTCGTCCATCGGCGGCGTGCTGGGGGTGGCCATTGCAATCTGGGGAATTCGCTTCCTGACCCTGCTCCTGGCCGGCGGCCAGACGGACTTCACCTTGCACGCCGGGTTGAACTGGCGCGTGCTGGGCGCCGCGGCGGCGCTCTCGCTCCTGACGGGCGTATTGTTCGGCCTCGCCCCGGCGTTCGAATCGACGCGCGTCGATTTGGTGTCCGCACTCAAGGAGGCGCGGGCGGGACGCGACGGCGGACGGTCGTTGTGGGGAGCGGGACTGGGCCGCGCGCTGGTGGCGGGGCAGATTGCGCTCTCACTGCTGATGCTGGTGGCGGCCGGGCTGTTTGTGCGCACGCTCTCGAATCTCCAATCCGTCGAACTGGGATTCAATCGCGAGAACGTGCTGCTGTTTCGTCTGGACGCTCTGAGGGCCGGCCACAAGGACCCGGAGATTTCGACATTCTACGGCGAACTGCGGAAGCGGTTCGGCGAGATTCCGGGAGTACGCAACGCGAGTCTTTCGCGTGCCCCGCTGATCGAAGCCGGGTGGGGAGCGCCGGTGAGCCCGCCGGGCGGGAAACCCGATCCGGAGACGCGTTTGATGACCGTGGGGCCGGGGTTCTTCACCACCATGCAGATTCCGCTGCTGGCGGGCCGCGACATCGAGGAGCGCGACCGGCCCGGATCGCCTCAGGTGGCGGTGATCAACGAGCGGTTCGCCAAGCTGAACTTCGACGGTCAAAATCCGATCGGGCAGCACCTGATCCTCTGGAAAGGCCGGAAGGACGAAATCCCCGGCCGCGACATGGAGATCGTGGGGGTGTCGAAGGACGCTGTGTATGGGGGGCTGAAACAGAAGATCCCGCCGGTGGTCTTTTTCCCCTATGACCAAGGCTACCCGCCGCCGGCCGAAATGGTTTTCGAGCTGCGCACGGCGGGCAATCCGCTGGGATATGTGAACGCGGTGCGCGACATCGTCCGGCGGGCGGACGCGCGCGTGCCGGTGCCCAACATTGGGACGCAGGCGGCGGAAATTGATCAAAGCATCAACGAGGAGATCACGCTGGCCAGGCTGTGCACGATCTTCGCGCTGCTGGCCCTGACGATCGCGTGCGTGGGGCTGTACGGGACGGTGGCCTGCAACGTGGCGCGGCGCACGGGCGAGATCGGGATTCGGATGGCGCTGGGGGCTCAGCGCGGACGCCTGGTATGGATGGTGCTGCGCGAGGTGCTGGCCCTGGCGGCGGTGGGGATCGCCATCAGCGTGCCGGCGGCGCTGGGGGCATCGAAGCTGGTGGCGTCGTTCCTGTTTGGGATGAAGCCGAACGATCCGTGGGCACTTACGGTGGCGGTGGGGACTTTGCTGGCCGCGGCGCTGGTGGCGGGGTATGTGCCGGCGCGGAAAGCGGCGCGGGTGGATCCGATGGTGGCGCTAAGGCAGGAGTGAAGGAGGTTCACCGCGGAGACGCGGGAGGTCTCGCGGAGGGACGTTGAGCGGACGAGATTTGCGTCTGCATTCCCTGCGGAACAGACCGCGGCGCGCAACACCGAACAGACGAAAAGACGGCGACCTATCCCTGCCCGGACGATTTGGCGTTCCGGGGTGACCATGTTTGACAGCACATTTCCGTAGGGCCGCCGCGTTTTCAAGAGGGAGCGCCGAGACCCGTCTCCGTCCCAGAGGGCACCCCGGCAGACGCGAGTGTCTGCGCCACCGATCACTGGCCCAGGATATTGAAGGTGGTGGTGCCGTCGACCCGGATCCTGGCGTACGCGTCGGTCCAGATCTTGTGGTAGGGGTCCCTGTCGTAGGCCTTCAACACGTTGGCGTCCTTCATCTCCATGCACATGCCATACTCGCGCGGCGTGCGGGTGACGGGCACGCTGATGGTCTCTCCGGCGAAGTACTTCTTGGAAGCCGCCTCGTCGATTTTGCCGAGCGCGGCCTGCGACAGCGGGGCCGCCAGCTTGCCGTACCACACGCGGAGGATGCCCTTGATCTTGTGGGGCAGCGCGTCGGAGGCTTTGTAGAAGGCCTCCCAGTCGGCGGGAGTGGCCTCTTTGACGGGGGCCCACGCGAAGCAGTGCATGAGCGTCTTGTCGCCGGCGAAGGCAGCCGCGTGAGACATCAGGATCAGCGCGCCGCAGGCGGCCAGACGCGCGATGGATGGCAGCTTCATGGGTTGGAATTCTCCTGGATGGTTTGGACGCAGACGGTTGGATTTTGGTTAGCTTCCTCACGCGGGAAGAGACTTCTCGAAGCAAAGGGATCTGGGGTCGGAGATGTACTCTTCGTAGCAAAGGATACGATGGTAGCCGGCGCTCTCATAAAGCGCGACTGCTTCGGGCTGATAGATGCCGGTTTCCAGGCGGATGGTTTGGTAGCCGCGTTCGATAGCGATCCGTTCGACCGCCGCCAGCATCGCTCTGGCGAAGCCGCGCCCTCGGTAGTCATTCCGCACGAACATACGCTTCAGCTCGCAGGCGCCCCCGCCGAGAGGCCGGATCGCGCCGCAGGCCACAGGGATGCCATCGAGTCTTCCAAGCAGAAATACCCCGCCGCTACGCCGAAATTCGGCGGAATCGATTCCGTGGATGGGCATGCCCGGATACCGCTCGCGCAGATCGGCATCCAGCGCGGAGATGAGGCTGGCGGCTTCCGGCGCCGCGGGGTCCGCTTCGACAATGGCCAGGTTTGCGCTGGACACCAGTGAGCAATCCTTTTACAGCGGCAGGGTCACGGTAAATGTGCTGCCTTCTTCGGGGCGGCTGCTGACGGCGACCGCGCCGTGGTGCGATTCGGCGATCCACTTAACGATGGAGAGGCCCAGGCCGAAACCGCCCTCGGCGCGGGAGCGGGCTTTGTCGGCGCGGTAGAAGCGCTCGAAGATGTGCGGCGCGGCTTCGGGAGAGATGCCGATACCGGTGTCGGCGATGCGGATCTGCAATTGCGGGCCGCGCGCTTCGAGCGAAGCCGTGATGCGGCCGCCCGCCGGCGTATAGCGGATGGCGTTGTCGAGCAGGTTCACCACCAGCCGGCGCAACAGCGCCTGGTCTCCGCGAAACGCCACGTCCTGGGAGGGAAGGCACTCGATCATGATGCGGCGGGCGGCGGCCAGCGCCTCGAGCGAGCGGCAGCACTCGGCCAGCAGATCGTTGAAATAGAATTCCGCCACCTGCAGCCGCACCCGGCCGGCATCGGCGCGCGCCAGGTTGAGCAGATCGTCTACCAGGCGGGAGAGGCGGCGGCATTCGTCCAGGATGATGGCCAGGGATTGCTTGTACTCGGCGGCCGGCCGGTCGTGCGAAAGCGACACGTCGGCCTCGCCGTGGATCACCGCCAGGGGCGTGCGCAACTCGTGAGAAGCATCGGCCACGAAGCGCTTCATGCCGGCGAAGGATTGGTCGAGGCGCGAGAGCAGCTCATTGAAGGAGGTGGCCAGCATGGTGAGCTCCTCCGCGGCGTCGCCGATATCCAGCCGCGTTTCCAGGTTGCTGCCGCTGATGCGGCGCGTCTGTTCGGCCATCCAGCCGAGCGGGGCCAGGCTGCGGGTGGCCACCAGGTAACCGCCCAGCCCGGCCAGCCCCAGCAGGAACGGCAGGCCGAAAAGCACCACGCGGCGCACCAGGTCGAGATCGGCGGCGATGGAATCGAGCGGACCCACCGAGACGATCAGGAAGCTCCTGCCGGCGGTGGTGAAGCGGCGTGCGGCGGCGTGCGCGCCGTGCTTCCCGAGGCCCGGCAGGGTGAGGGGAAATTCGTCCGCGGGATGGGCCTGGGCGAGGGCCGCGATGTCCCGCAGGCCGGCGCCCGAAGCGCCGTCGCCCGCGGCGGATGCCCCGTCGCCCGCGGCGACCACGCGGCGGCCTTCGAGGATGGCGACGACGCTGTCGCGTACGTGCATCTCGGAGACGGCTTCCACGGCGGCCTTGGGGACGTCGCCTTTCATCTCCTCCAGCTCGTCCTGGAACAATCCCACGGCGGTGGAGGCTTCCGCAGCCAGCATTCGATCTAGGCGCGATTCCAGAGCCTTGGCCAGCACGCCGTACAGGTACAGGCCGAACAGCGCGAAGAGCAACGCGAAGAAGGCCAGGTACCAGGCGGTGATCCGCAGGCGGAAGCTTCTAATCATCGCCCGCTCCGGCTTCCCCCGAGAGGAGGTAGCCCGCCCCGCGCCGCGTGTGGATCAGGCGCCGCGAGAAACCCGCGTCCAACTTGCCGCGCAAGCGCCGGATGTACACATCGATCACGTTGGAGAAGGGATCGAAGCTTTCGTCCCAGACGTGCTGCGCGATCTCCTCGCGGCCCACCACGCGGCCCTGGTTGAGCACCAGGAATTCGAGCAGGGCGTATTCCCGGGCGGTGAGCGGGACGGGTTTGCCGGCGCGCTCCACCCGGTGGCTGCCCGTGTTGAGCACGAGGTCGGCGACGCACGCCACGGGCGGACGGAGAGTGGCGGAGCGGCGCAGCAGGGCGCGCAGGCGGGCCAGCAGCTCTTTGAAGTCGAAGGGCTTGACCAGGTAGTCGTCGGCGCCGCAATCGAGGCCCGCCACGCGGTCGTCTACGGCATCGCGGGCGGTGAGCATGAGGATGGGAATCGTCAGGCCGGCGGCGCGCAATTCACGGCAGACGGCGTGGCCATCCTTGATGGGAAGCATGACGTCGAGAATCACCAGGTCGTAGGAGTTGACGGCGGCCAGGTAGACGGCCTGTTCGCCATCGCCGGCGATATCGACCGCGTAGGACTGTTCGCGCAGACCTCGGGCGATGAAACCGGCTACACGGGTTTCGTCTTCCACTAGCAGAATGCGCACGGGTCTACCTCCATTCTGCTACGGAGCGGGGGAACGGGGGATGAACGGGGTTAGTGAGTGGCGGGTGGACCGAGGGGCAACAGGCCAGACCTTCGATTTCGTGCTCACGGTCCGCGACAACTGCCACTTGTCCGACAAGCCGGCGCGGACAGGTGGCCTTGGACCGAAGCTTGCCCAGTTTCCGGAAAAGCCCGTTCTCGCCCAGCGGCACAATTTCCGAGTGCCGTAAACCCATCCGGAGCGGGCACACCGATAGCTTCCCAGTCAGCCGAGGCGCCGGTCGAGAAATCTCGCCTGGGCATCTAGTGCTTCCTTCGATTCCGGGAGGTCGAACCTGTACCAAAAAGCGTGCGGCATTGCGTCGAAGACCATCAGTCCAACGTCCACTCCGGCCCGCAGAAGCGCACGATGAAAGTCGACCGTGCCGCTGAGACAGTGATCGCGGGTCGAAGTCATGCAGAGAGTCGGCGGGAATCCTCTGAGATCCGCATAGATCGGCGAAAGCACCGGATCCTTGCGGTCGTGGTCTCCGACGTACGGGACCATCCCCAGGCCCTTTAGCGGTTCGATCATCGCGCTGAAGTCCTTGAGGCCGCCAGCGCCATAAAAGAATCTCGAGTCGCCGTACCGGGCGAGATCGACATATCCGGAGAAAAAGCCCAGAGCCGCCGGCATGGGCAGGGCGAGTTTCCGTACTTGAACCGCGGTTTGGGCTGCCAGAACCGCGCCCGCGGAAGTTCCGTAGATGGCGATCTTTCTTGGCGTGTGGGTCTTGAGCGCGGCCTTGTAAACCGCAGTGCTGTCGTCCACCGCGGCCGGAAAAGGAAACTGCGGCGCCAGTCGGTACTGTACCGAGATCACCTCTGTGCCAGTCAACGCTGCTATCGGGATGCTCTCTATGAGAGAACCCGAGTCGCTCGTAAAGCCGCCGCCGTGCAGGCAGATGAGAAGGCGGTCCCGCTTCTTCGGCGCGAGGCGCTTCGGGGTGACGACCCAAACTTTCACTCCTCCGGACGTGGTTACCTCGACATCTACCGGGTAAGCGGCGTTCATCTTTTCCATGAAGGCGGCCGATTCCTTCGTGCCCGCCTGAGGCGTCCATCTCTCACCTGAGACCATCAGAGCCTGGGCCTCCGGGGAAATGGTTTTCGGAACCGGGATCGCGCGTTTGATGTGGGCCGTGCCGTCGCTGTCGAACGTCGTATAGGCGTCGGCTGCAGTGGACTGCGGCTGGGCCCGGATTCCAAATGCGGCCGGCAGGGCAAGCATAGACGAGAGCGCTCTTCTGGTCATAGTAGGTAGCTCCGTGGCTGCGTGACAGTATACGACGGGATGATGTAGTATTCAAAAGTTGAGACCTCCCGTTGTCAAAGCTGTGGAGGCCGCAAAGTGCTGTCGAACACTGGCAGTCCACAAGTTACCAAACCATCGACCTCGTGATGAGGTAGCGACGGAGGATTCACTTTCATCGGACTCCTGTTTACTGTTTAGAGATGGTCCCGAAACCCTAGCTGCCCACATGACCCTCATAATCCGGTGCGTTAACTTGCACGAGAAATCCATCGGGATCCCGGAACTTGAACGATTCCTTGGTCCCGCCGGGCTCCGGCTTCAAATTGCGCGCCTGCAGTCTGGCGGTTACGTCGTCTGCGTTGAAGCCGGCGATTCCGAAGTCGTAGTGGTCGAGGGCCGCGGTGTCGCCCTTCTGCTCAATTCCAAAGAAGCTCTTGCCGACACCCAGGATGTGCGTTGTCTCTGAATGCTGCTTGAGCGGCATCCCAAAGAACTCTTGGTAAAACAGAGACGTGCGGTGAACGTCGCGGACCCGCACGGTAACGTGGTTCAGGCTGACGGCGCGCAGGCCCGATTGCTTTGGCGCGGCCTGCGCTTCAGTGACCAACGCGGCGAGAGAAACGGCGAGTTGGCGGCGCGTCAGGCGGCCGCGCTCGAAATCTCTGACCATTCTTTCTATGATTATTTGCATAGGTAGATTTTGACGCGGTACTGGCGGTTACCGCCAGCCCGTTTTCAACAAACCCCTTTCAAACCGTGCGTGCAGTTTTCCTGCACACGGCTTAACGATGATCTTCTGGGTGTGGCTTGCGCC
>JBKQPR010000257.1:0-21118 GCA_052144935.1 Bryobacteraceae bacterium | reverse complement strand
AACGAATTCGGGAAAAACCGGTACCCCGGACCGCTCCCTGACGGTCGCGGCTCTGTAACTTACTGGAATCACGCGGGCACGCGCGTCAGAGCCGCGACCGTCAGGGAGCGGTTGCCGCCGCGGCGACGCGAAATCCCGAAAACGTTCAAGCGCACGACGGGTACGTCGGGCACGTGGCCGGCCATGCTGGATCGATCCTCGGATGGCGGTAGCGGGCCGCTCAAAGCGCCGGGAGCGCCATCGCCCGCGGCTCCCCGATTTGCGCCCGCACGCCGCCGCATACTACCATTCCCAGATGCTTTCGAACACCTCCGCACTGGCTCTCCTCCTGGCCGCCGGCCTGGCTTCGGCGCAGCCGCCCCAGAAAAAAGCCAACCCGCCATGGCATGCCGAATCCGCGTCGACCGTCAACTTCACCACCGCCGCGGACGGCGAGGAAACGCTCGAGATCCGCAACGTATCCTATGAGGATACCGGTGACGTTGCAGGCACCTTGGTCCCCGGAAGGCCTCCCTACGAACGCCTGCTGTTGCGCAAGACCATTCGCTCCAAGGAAATCCTGGGCGACATCGGCGAGGAGGCCACCGTCACCCTGGAGGCCTGGCGCTTGGGAGATGACCCGCGGCAGAAGCCCCTGTACACCTTGACCGTCCCGGGCGGGGAGGGCCACCCGATCGAGAACGCGCTCTTCCTCGTCTCGCGCGGCCTGGACGAGACTCAGTGGTGGTCGGCATACAGGCTGGCGACCGGGCAGCACCTCTTCGATACCTACGTGCCGCTGGTGAGCTTCTCGATCTCGCGAGAATCCATGACGACGCGATACGTGGGACTGGAGGCGCCACCCGACGATACCAAAGATGCGCGCCTGAAGCAGCCGAACGTGGTGGCCGTCCTCACCTACGCCTCCGAAGACAAGGTGATCCGCGAAGCGCTCCTGACTTGCGACGATCCCAAAACGGCCCCGCTTTTGCGGTCCTATGCCGACACCACCCGTACGGTTTCTTTGGTGGAAGACGCGGAGCAGCCGTCGCACACGTTGAAGCTCCACTTCGCTCAGAACTACCCGTCTCCTCCCAACCCGGTGGAGGTGCGAATCCCGGTGCGGAACGACGATCTCGATCTGGCGCACGCCCAACTGCCGGCCCACATGCACGTGAGCATCTGGCGGCGATAGTGCTCCGGCGAGGTGCCCCGGCGGGCCGCCCCAGGGGCATGCCCGCTCCCGCCCGCCGGTTATTTGGGCGCCGGCGCCGCTTGCGCCATCTTCTCTTTGACCCAGTCTTTGAGGATGTCCGCGGCGGGCACGGATTGGTAACCCTCCGGTACCTGGAACACGGAATCCGAAACGGAGGCGGTCGAGAGCTCGGCCAGCTCCGTGGTCAAGTGCACCAGGGGCGCATCGGGATCGAAGCCGGCGCCAGCCGGGCTGCCGGGCATCTGCTTCAGCATGGCGCCCATCATCGGCATAAACATTTCCACCTGCGTCCGCAGGAATACCGAGGTGCCGCCGGACTTTAGCTCCTTCATCAGGGCGGACATGGTGTCTCCGAAGCCTGGTATTTGCTGGAACGTTTTTGCCATGGAGGTTACCGGATCCATTCCGGCGATGGAGAAGAGCTTATATCCAGCCAGTTCGCGGATGGCCGGAACGCGCGTGGCCTCGCTCGCTTTGGCCGTCCAGAGATGCATGACCATGCGCATCATCGCGCCCGTGGGCCCGCCGGGCATCTCCGGAAGATCGACCGTCATCACGATCTCGCGCTCTTCGGCTTCGACGCCCTGGATGGTGGCCGTACGGCCGGTCGCCTTGGATTGGGAATGGCCCTTCATGGCCCCCATCGCAGCCTTCGCCGCGCCTGGCATTTCGGGCATGGCGCGAGCAATCTCATCCCCATACTGCTCGGCCGGAACGGTGGCGTAGCGCTTGCCCGCTGGGTCCAGCAGTGTGACTTCCTGCCTGGCGAAGTCGACGATTCGAGGTCAGGTTGCCAGACGAGTAGAAGGCCTTGCCGTTCTTGAATTGCTGGGTATTCGCGGGTGGCAGGGAGGCATTCATGGACTTCGCCATAGCCTCCGTCATCTGCTGTGGCAGGTTTGGATTGACCTCGACCTTGGTTTTATAGCGGAGTGTGACATCGCCGCGTAACGCGGGCAACGCGAGCAGCGTCAGCGAAACCAGGGCGGTCGAATGCAAGCGGAGATGTCGGCGCATGAGCCTTGAGAACCCCTCCTGGGGAAAGTGTCGCCAATGCCGCCGCCGAATGCAAGGCTGGCCGGAGTGCCCCCGTCGTCTTTCGCCGCCCCCCAACGCGTCACTATGTTAGATTTGAGATTAGGAGATGGATTGAACTTCGCAGCTCCGGTAGCCTTCCTTCTTCAGGTAGATCTCTGGGAAACGCTCCAGCACAATGGCCCGCTCGAGGACCTCGTGCTGGTCATCCTGATCTGCTTTTCGGTCTTCTCCTGGACCGTCATTTTTTCCAAATGGAACTCCCTGCGCGGCGCGCGGCGCGCCAATTCGCGCTTTCTGCGCGCCTTCCGCAAGGCCACCGGCCTGGAGGCGGTGGTGGCCGTGAGTGAGAATTTCCGGCCCTCGCCGCTGGTTTCGGTCTTCGATTTCGGCTACGAGGAAGTGGAGCGCCAGGTGAAGCGGCGCGGCTCCATCACCAATCGCGCGGCGTTGGAGCGCTCTCTCCAACTGGGCGTGAGCGAAGAGTTGGCCAAGCTGGAGCGCAACATGGGCGCGCTCGCCACCACCGCGTCGGTGTCGCCGTTTATCGGGCTCTTTGGCACGGTTCTGGGCATCATCCAGGCGTTTCTGGCGCTGAGCCAGCAGGGTTCCACCAGCCTGCGAACGGTGGGTCCGGGTATCGCGCTGGCCCTGGTGGCCACCGCGGTGGGGTTGTTCGCGGCCATTCCGGCCGCCATTTTCTATAATATTTTCGGGCATAAAATCCGCGAAATCGGCGCGCGCATGGACGATTTCGCCCTGGAGTTCCTCAATATGACCGAGCGCAATTTCGGAGAGTAGCGCGATGGCCCTATCGGTCAACGGCGGCGGTAACTTCGGTTCCTCCCGGCGGCGTGGCGGCCACTCCGCCCTCGCCGAAATCAACGTCACCCCGTTTGTAGACGTGGTTCTGGTGCTGCTGATCATCTTTATGCTCACCGCCCACGTCATGGAATTTGGGATCGAAGTGGACGTGCCCAAAACACGCTACGTGAAAGATACGGCGCAGGAGATGCCGGTGGTGACCATCACCCGCGACGGCCTCATCACCCTCAATGGTCAGGAAATCAACATCAACGATCTGAAAACCACCATCCAGCAGCGCTTCGGCAAGTCCAAGGGCGTATACTTGCGGGCCGACAAGGGCACGGTTTGGGAGGTCCCCGTCGGTGTGATGGCGGAACTCAGCCAGGGCGGCTTTCAGGTGAACGTAGTGACTCAGCCTGACGATACCGCCGAGCGATCGAGGAAGTAATGGCGGCGCACGGCGATATTCTCGACCAGACGGATCCCCTCGGCCGTTGGTTCGCTGGCTCGCTCGTGCTGCATCTGTCGCTCTTCGCGGCCGTCGCCGGCTACGGCCTCGTCAAAAGCTCGTCAAAAGAGAACTGGGGAGATGTCAATGGCGGCGGCATGGGCGCGGTAGCGGTGAATGTGGTGTCCAGCATCAAGCTGCCGCGCACGACCGGACCCACCAATCCGGTGGCCAACGATACGGAATCCCACGTGCCCGAGCCGAAGCCCACCCCCAAGACGCTGCCCAAAGTGAAGGCCCCGGAACCGGACGCCAACGCGATCCCTCTAAAGAGCAGGAATGCGTTGAAAAAAGCCCCGAAAAAGGTCGCGCGGGACTACTCGCCGCCCAACAAGTTCCGCGAGCAGCAAAAGGATCTGCCCAATCAGTTGTATAGCCACGAGGGGCAGCAGGTGAATACGGATCTATACAACAAGGCCGGCGCCGGCGGCGTGGGCATCGGCACCGACTCGCCGTTCGGAAACCGTTTCGGACCTTATGCCACCATGCTTCGCAACAAAGTGGCCCAGAACTGGCGCGCCAACGACGTCAACCCGCGCATCCAATCCGCGCCCGAAGTGGTGGTGGAATTCCTGGTGAACCGCGATGGCTCTGTGCCGCAGAATTCCGTGAGAGTCGTGCAGACCAGCGGGATTCGCGAGCTGGATGTCTCGGCCCAGCGCGCCATTTTGGACGCCAGCCCCTTTGGTCCGCTGCCCGCCCAGTTTGAGAAGAGCCAGGCGGATATCGAGTTGCACTTTCAATTGAGGCGGTAACTTATGACTAAACTCTTCGGCTTGCTGGCGGCCACCGTGGCTGCCTGGGCGCTGCTTTGGGCGCAGGATTACACTTCTATCATTGTCGGCGGGCAGAAGCCCGTGATCGCCATCCCCGACCTGCGCGGAACGGGCGATGCGCAGACACTGATGGGATCCTTCAACTCCACCCTGCAAGGCGATCTTTCCGGATCCGGCCTTTTAAAAGTGGCGCCGCGCACCAGTTACCCGCCGTTCATCCCCCAGCAGCCCTCCGATTTTGTCGAGCCCCCACCGGTCTCCGAAACTCCGCGCACCCGCCGCCGCGACGATCTCGTCCGCCCCTCGACCGGCGGCGGGCGATGGATCACGGACTGGTCCGCGCCTCCGGTGGACGCCAACTACCTGGTGTTCGGTTACACCGCCGTAACGCAAGGCGTGCTGGAACTGCGCGGCTGGCTCTACGACCTCACCAAAGGCACTACCGCCAACGCCCAAGTGATCGGCAAGGTCTACGCCGCTACGCCGGACGAAGCCGGCGCGCGCCAGGTAGCTCACCAATTCGCCGCCGATATCCTGGCCCTGTGGGGCGCGCAGTCGCTCTACGGCACGCACATCTATTTCGTCAGCGACCGCACCGGCCACAAGGAAATCTGGGCCATGGACCCGGATGGCCGGAACCAGCGGCAAATCACACGTTTCGGGTCCATTTCGACAGAACCGGCCATCTCGCCCGATGGTTCCAAGATCGCATTTATGAGCTATGCACGCGGGAATCCTGGTATATTTGTGTTTTCGGTAGATCCGCCGCGCGACTTGCGGTTCTATAATCAGCGCGCTTCGGTGAACGAAACACCGTCGTTCACGCCCGATGGCAAGCAGATCATCTACGCTTCGTCGGCGCCCGGCAACCACTGTTGCCGGATCTACCTGTCGAACTTGGACGGAACCGGGTTTCGGCCCATCACTTCGTCATCGCTTATTGACGTGGAGCCAAAGGTAAACCCCAAGACCGGCAGCACGATCGTTTTCGTGTCCGGCCGCTCGGGACCGCAGCAGGTTTACCTGATGAATACCGATGGTACCGGTATTGAGCGGCTGACGCCCGGAGAAGGTGAGGCATCCAACCCATCGTGGAATCCCGACGGCCAGCACATTGCGTTCTCCTGGACCCGCGGCTTCGCCACCGGGAATTGGAACGTTTTCATCATGGACGTGGCATCGCGCAAGCCCACCCAGTTGACCCACTCGGAGGGCCGCAACGAGAATCCCGTCTGGGCGCCCGACGGCGTGCATCTGGCTTTCATGTCCACCCGCGCCGGGGGCAGGCAGATCTGGACCATGCTGGCCGATGGAACGCATGCCCAGCAACTCACCACCCTGGGCCACAACGAGAGTCCGATATGGGGCAAGTGACCGTCAGAGCCCGGCCCAGAGGGCGTCGGGCCCAGAGGGCGCCCCGGAAGCGGTTGGCGCCGGGCCTTGTGGGGCAGCCAATCCCGGCTGCAGCCGGGCCCACAGGGCCGTGTGGGGCGGGCAATCTTGCCCGCAGCCGGCTTTCAGCCGGCTCCAATTTCGCGCGCTGCCCATCCCCGGCTGGGGGTGCCCTATGGGCCAGGCGGCAGCCGGAATTGGCTGCCCCACAAGCCGAAGTCCCTTTTTTTCTTGCCAATCCGCTCCATCTTCGCGGTAGAGTTGAAATTTCAGGAGGCGATGTTCATGTTCACTAAACGAAAAGCTTCTCTCTGCTTGGCACTCTCCCTGGCGCTGTTCGCGGCCGGCTGCAAAAAGAAGGCCCCGCCAGCCCCGCCACCACCACCGCCGGCTCCCGCTCCCACGGCGTCGGCGCCCACTCCGCGGCCGCCGGTCGTCTCGCAGTTCAGCGCCGAACCGTCCAACATCCAGCGCGGCCAGTCTTCGACTTTGCGCTGGCAGGTTTCGGGCGAAGTAACCGGCGTTTCGATCAATAACGGCGTTGGCGCCGTGCAGAGCACCGGCAACCGGACGGTCAATCCCGCCAACTCCACCACCTACACTTTGACCGCCACTGGACCGGGTGGATCGGTGACCGGCGTCACCACGGTGACTGTCACCTCGCCGCCTCCGCCGCCTCCACCGCCCACGCCGCCGGCCCGCGCCGCCACGCTCGAACAGCGGGTCAATTCGGATTTACAGGATGCCTACTTCGATTACGATAAGAGCGACATTCGCAGCGACGCGCGCGATGCACTCACCCGCGACGCCGCCGCGTTGAAGAGCATTCTGACGGATTTCCCGAACGCTTCCATCGTTCTGGAAGGCCACTGCGACGAGCGCGGGTCGGCCGAGTACAACCTCGGGCTGGGCGACCGCCGCGCCAGTGCCGCCAAGGACTTCCTGGTCCAGCTCGGCGTGCCGGCCGACCGCGTCCGCACCATCAGCTACGGCAAGGAGCGTCCGGTCTGCACGGACTCCACCGAGGAGTGCTGGCAGAAGAATCGCCGCGCTCACTTCTCGCCGGGACAGTAACAGTTCACCGCTGAGACGCTGAGATAACGGAGGAAGCGCGGAGAAAGGCAAGAAGAGAACTGCTTTCTCCGCGCTTCCTCCGTTATCTCAGCGTCTCAGCGGTGAGGATTAGGCTTCAGCCCGAGGTGAAACCTCGCTAGGATAAATTCAGGAGGGTGGTATGTTCCGTCGCCTTTGCATTGGGGCTCTGCCCGCGTCCGTTTTCTGCGGATTCGTGGCGTTCGTCACCGTGTCCGCTCCGCGGCCCGCTCGCGCGGCCAGCAAGGAAATCGAGGAATTGCAACGGGATGTGGCCCAGTTGCAGGACCAGTTGAAGCAGCTTCAGCAGTCGCAGGACCGGCAATTGGCGGAGATCCGAACGCTGGTGCAGCAGTCGCTCAGCGCCGGCAACGACGCGAACAAATCGGTGGCCGTGATCCAGAACGGGCTGCAGCAGAGTCTGCGGGACCTTCAGGAAAAGGTCGTCACGCCGGTCGTGGGCGTGGGGTCTCGCATGGACCAGGTGTCCAGCGATCTCCGCACCTTGCAGGCGGCGGTGAGCGATCTGACCAACATGGTTTCGAAGCTGCAAACCCAGTTGAGCGATCTGTCCAACGTGGTGAAAGTGCTCTCGGCCCCGCCACCACCGCCGCCTTCCCAGACCGGCACGGCGCCGGGCGGATCGGCGCCGGATCTGCCGACCATTTCGGCCACCGATCTATATGCCAACGCCGACCGCGACCGGCTCGGCGGCAAGCTGGATCTGGCCCTTTCGGAGTTCTCCGACTACCTGCGCTGGTACGGCAACACCGACATGGCGCCCTTCGCGCAGTATTACATTGGCTGGATCCACGCCTCGCAGGGCGACTATGACAACGCCGTGAAAGACTACGATCTGGTGCTCGAAAAATACCAGGACAATCGGAAGACCCCCGACGCCCTGTTCGGCAAGGGACAGGCGCTGGTGAAATTGGGCCGGCGCACGGATGCCAACAAGGAATTCCAGGAACTCCTGAAGCGCTTTCCCAGAAACGATTTGGCGCCGCGGGCGTGCGACCAGGTCAAATCCCTTGGATTCAACTGCGGCTCCGCGGCAGCCGCCACCAGGAAGAAGAAGCAGGAGTAGCCCGCCGCCCGATTGCCTACCGCATTTTTCCCCCTGCGCGTCCCGCCCGAGCCCGCGCCCCGGAAAACGCACACCCGAGAAAACGATAGACTGGACCCGTATGGACTCCCCAACGCGCCCACCCCTGGCGGCCTACGAAGATGTCGCCCGCCTGATCCTCCATTCCCTGTTGCGGCCCGAGCTGACCAGCGCTCAGGCGCTCGAAGGAATCCAACTGGCCCACCGCTACGGCGTGGCCGGCGTTTCGGTGCGGCCGTGCGATCTGGAGCTGGCGGTGCGCCATCTGGACGGCAGCTCCGTGAAACCGGGGTCCGTGGTGGGGTTCCCGCACGGATCCCAGACCACCGCCGCCAAGCTGTTCGAAACCCGCGACCTGCTGCGCCGCGGCGCGCGCGAGATCGGCGTGGTGATCGCCCTCTCGCGCCTGCTCTCGCGCGAGTTCCAGCACGTGCAGACCGAGCTGGCGCAGATCTCCGAGGCCTGCCACAAAGAGCGCGCCGCCGTCACGGCGATCCTGGAAAACGCGTACCTCACCGAGGAATTAAAGATCATCGCCCTGCGTTGCGCGGAACGCGCCGAGGTGGATTCGGTGAGCACCTCGACGGGATTCGCCCCCTCCGGTTACACCGTGGCGGATCTGGCGCTGATGCGCAAGTACCTGCCTGAAGAGACGGGCGTGGAAGCCGCCGGGGGCGTGTGTACGCTGGCGAACGTGCTGGAGGCGTACGACGCGGGTTGCTCGCGTGTCGCCACCGCCCAAAGCGCCGCCATTCTGGAAGAGTGGAAGACGCGCCTGGCGGCTACGGGGTGATGAGGCTCACGCTGAATGAAACCGGCCTCATCACGGGCGCTACACTGGAACTGAGCCTATCTCGTACCGTGAAGACCTACACCTTCAGAGTCGTGGTTGAGCCGGACGAGGATGCCTCGGGCAATCCGGCGTGGCACGCTTACTGCCCCGCGCTCGAAAGCCTCAGCGCCGCGAGCTCGGGGCGCACCAGGGACGAAGCGTTGAAGAACATTAACGAAGTGGTCCACAGGATCGTTGAGGAGTTTCTTGAAGAAGGCCGGGCGCTTCCCGAGGGCCCCGCCGGCGATGTGAAGGTTAACGAGATCTCACAAGAAGCACCCCGTATCGCCGTCACGACTTAGGCCCATGGCCATCGATTATCGGGGCCTCCGTTCACTCGCCGCCAGGGAACTCATCGCCGCCCTCAACCACGATGGCTTTTTATTTCGTCCGCCAGATCGGATCGCATCAGCCTTATGCCCACACGGCCGGGTCGCCGCGTGACGGTTGCTCCGCACGGCGGCGGCGACAGTGCCTCTCTCAACGAACATGCCATGGGCCGTTTCAGCAATGGAGGAAAAGTCGACGGCGGACGGCGCTTATTCGGCCCTCTGCTTCGCGATAGCTAAAAACACTCAGCTCGCATCGTAATAGGAATCGGACAGTCGACAATCCCGAGCCGCGATACTCCGAGAGCGGGCGTGGTACTTCCATTACTCCACCTTTAATTGCAAAACTACAACTACCCTTCGACAACCTGTAACCGCCCGCATCTTGGCCGTATAATCGGTTCGCCACTATGACCACCATCTGCGATTGCCCGCAAAGCGACCGCGCCCAGTGGAGCTTCCGGCTCTTCGGCACGCCGGTCCGGGTGAAGTTCTGGTTCTGGGTAGCGCTGCTGATCCTGGGATCCGACCGCGGCCCGGCCGGTTTGCTCAACTGGGTGGCGGTCTGCTTTGTTTCCATTCTCCTCCACGAGATGGGCCATGTCCTCGCTTTCCGCTTCTTTCGCCGGGACGCGGAAGTGGTGCTCTACGGATTCGGCGGCATGGCGATTCCGCATCGCGACGTCGACGGAACCTTCCCTGAGGTGATGGTGGCGGCGGCCGGTCCCGTGGCTGGTCTCTGCCTGGCCGGCCTCACGCTCGCCGCGGCTGCCCTCACCGGCGGCCGCGTCTTCCTCGGCCGCCACATGTTCCTCCCGTACCTCAGCGCGATGCTCAACTACAAATTACTACTGTGGTCGCACAGCGTTTCTCTGTATTCCCACGCGACCATGCTTGTCAACGATCTTCTCTTCGTAAACTTCTACTGGGGCCTGGTAAATCTGCTTCCGGTTTGGCCGCTCGATGGGGGCCACATCTCGCGCGCTTTTTTAGAACAATGGGACCGTTACGACGGCCGCCGAAAATCGCTGATCGCCTCCGCGGTGATTGCCGCCGCCGTAGCGCTCGCGGGCATTGCTAATGAAAACACATGGCTCACCATCATGTTCGGGCTCTTCGCCGTCTCCAGCCTCCAGGCCATGGAAGGCGCACGCCGCCGCATCATCCCGTCTTACCGCCGCTGGCGGGATTGAGATGTCCGCCGCGGTCGCTTCCGACCAGGAGTTCGTCGCCGCCCTGCGCGACGCCATCGGCCGCTACTTCGCGGCCTGCGCCAGGAGGCGGTCGGCATCGCGCCGGTAGCAGGAGCGCGTGTGCGGGCTGGCCTGGCTATTCAGCCAGAGCTTCAAAGTCGTTGAATCGGAGAAAATGCCATAACCGCCCTGATGAACATGTTGATACCTCGAATCGGGAGCCAAGAGGTGGGCGCAGGCCTTGGCTGCCCGGCGCCAGGTGGTATACTTTCCGCAAACTGCGATTTGGCGGAAGTCTAAAGAGCGGAGGGATCTATGCGATTGACCAGACTGAGTGTGTTGTTCCTGGCAGCGGCGAGCGGACTGTGCGCCGCGCGGTTCGCCATCGAGAGTGTCGGAAAGATCGTGCGGGTCGCCGATCCTCAGATCTCACCGGACGGCAAGACCATCGCGCTGGTGGTTTCGCGGACGAATTTCGAGGACGACCGCTACGATCCGGAGCTGGTGCTGATCGAAGTAGCGACCCGCGCCCAGCGGGTGATGACGCACGACCGCCGCGGTTTGACCCAGCCGCGCTGGTCGGCTAATGGAAACCAGTTGGCCTTTCTGGCCACGGTGGACGGCAAGCCGCAAGTCTTCCTGATGTCGGTCGACGGCGGCGATGCCTGGCAACTCACCAAGTCGGCAACTGGCGTCCAGCAGTTCGCCTGGCGGCCGGGTGCAGGCCAGATTGCGTACGTGGCCACGGACGAGGCGCCGAAGGTCACGGGTGAAGAGCGCCACAACCACGCCTTCGAGATTCGGAACAATCACTTTCTGTTGCAGGAGGCACCGCGGCCCGCGCACGTATGGCTGATCGCGGCGGACGGCAAGGGCGCGGCCCGTCGGCTCACCTCCGGCGAGTGGACCCTGCCCCTCAGCTTGCCGCCAGGGCCGCCTTCCTCGCCGCTCTCCTGGTCGCCTGACGGCAAGCTACTGGCAGTCGTCAGGGTGGCGACCCCCTATACCGGCGATAGCGACAAGAGCGTGATTCAACTGCTGGACGTGGACACCGGGGTGCTGCGGGCCTTCAGCGGTCGAACCCGCCTTGAGGGCGACCCACTGTTCTCACCCGATGGCCGGCACCTCGCGCATTGGTATCCGCGCGACGGCGACACCAGGAACGTGGGAGAGATTTATATGGGACCGGCCACCGGCGGAGATACCGCGAGCGTGACGCGCGCGCTGGATCGGAATGTGGCGCGGGCCATCTGGATGCCGGACGGCAACTCGATGCTGGTGAGCGCCAACGACGGCACGACCACGGCGCTGTGGATTCAGCCGATGGACCATGGCAAAGCCCGGCGCATTGACATGGGGAACATCGTGGCCACGGCGCCCTTCTGGCTGGACGCTTCTGTGGGTCCGAAGGGCGAAATCGCACTGACCGGCAGCGAACCCGGCCGGCCCGCCGAAATGTACTACCTGGCTTCGCCGGACGCCAAGCCGCAGCGTATGACGGATTTCAACCGCGAGACGGCTGCGCTCGACCTGGGCAAATCCGAAACCATCCACTGGGATTGCGAAACGTTCCACATGGATGGCGTGGTGACGTATCCGCCGGACTTCACCTCAACCAAGAAATACCCCCTGGTGCTGTACATCCATGGCGGGCCCCGATCGGCTTCCAAAGAGGCATTTTCCAGCCGCGCGCAGCTTCTGGCGGCGCAGGAATGGATCGTCTTCGAACCCAACTACCGCGGGAGCGATAACCTGGGGAACGCATTTCAAGCCGGCATCTGGAACGATGCCGGCAAGGGACCGGGCCGCGACGTGATGGCGGGCGTGGCGGTGCTTGAAAAGCGCGGCTTCATCGACACGGCGCGGATGGCGGTCTCCGGCTGGTCTTACGGCGGCTACATGACCACGTGGCTGACGGGCAACTATCCGGGCCAGTGGAAGGCGGCGGTAGCGGGAGCGGCGGTCACCGACTGGCTGGACCAGTACAACTACGGCGACGCCAACGTGCGGCGGGCTTCGGCTTTCGGCGGCTCACCGTACACCGACCAAAAGCGCTTGGACGCATACCGCGAACAATCGCCCATCACCTATGCCTCGAAAATCAAGGCGCCCACCCTGATCCTCTCCGACACCGGCGATTACCGCGTGCCCATCACCCAATCCTTCCAGCTCTATCACGTGCTGACTGATAACGGGGTGACCACGCAGTTCATCGCCTATCCGGTGACCGGACACAGCCCGGCGGACCCGGTGCACTCGCGCGACATCGACCGCCGTTGGATCGCGTGGCTGGCGAAGTATTTGGGGCAGTAGCGATTTGCCCCCGCGCCGGCGTCGTCATGCGCGCCGCCTAACGGACAGGCCACCCCTTCCACAGAACTACACCAGCACGTGCGGATTGCGGGCACCGCGGTCGGCGGCCAGCATGGCCGCCCAAGCGGGCGATCACCAGCATTGTGATGCACGCCGGCTGGCGCACGTCGGGATCGGCCCGCCAGCAGCCGCTGGAGATCCGCGGAGCCGTCCACCAGCTCGCTGCCGCGCGGACGGTCGGCTCTCGGCCCCGCGGTCGCAGGGCCGCCGCCCACCGCACAGCGGGCGGGACGCCGGGCCGAAACGGCAAGATGGGTTCGGCCGGGCGGCCGGCAGTTGGCGCCGGCCGGCGATCCGTCATGCGCCCCGGCGCCGACATCGTCACACACACCGCCTCGCGCACGTCAGGATCGGCCCGCCAGCAGCCGCAGGAGACCGAGGGGCCGTCCACCAGCCTGCTGCCGCGCACAAGGCCCTCGGTACCGCAATCGCAGATCGTGGGCCAGTAGGCGTGGCCGCCGCGAAACTAATGCATCTACGGTGCGAAGCGGGCGCGCCTGGCCGCCGCCCGCCGGGCCGCGGGCGGGACGCCGGCCTGAGACAGCCAGACTGGTTCGGCCTGGCGGCTGGCAGGGGCGTCGGGCAGAAACAGCGGACCGAAACGGCCATCCAGGGCATGGCATCCTTTGTACGAGTGGCCGACCATCCACCCGGGGGCGACGGTAAACGCTACGCCGTCAGCGAGGATCAATCCGGTGCCGGGCCACTTCTCGTCGTCGGGCGTTGCCCGTCTGTATCGGTACTCAATTGCCTGGCGGCCCATTTCCCCTGCCGACTAGAGCGGTGCGAGAATCAGTTCATGCGAGCGCAGCTACAACGCGGCCAAACGCGCGGCGGGTGGGGGGGTGCTGTTACGTCATCGATTTGCATCCTACTGGTTGCACAGTCATGCGCGGCACAAAATAGCCCTGCGCCCGGGACCATCCGTGGCACCGTCGCGGACTCCTCCGGATCGATGGTGGAGGCCGCCATCGTCAGATTACAGGCGCCTGGGTCCACTGCCCTGCGCACTACTCTTACCGACCAGACGGGCTCGTTCCACTTCTCCGCGGTCGATCCCGCGGTCTACACCCTGACCATCACGGCTGCTGGTTTCACGGACGAGAAGAGCAATGTTTCCGTGGTTTTCGGGGAGAATCCACCGCTCCCTCCGGTCGTTCTGCAGATCGCACCCGCCATCAGCAAAGTGGATGTGACTCTGCCGCCGCACGAACTGGCCCTCCAGCAGGTGCACGCCGAGGAGAAACAGCGGTTGCTCGGGATTATTCCGAACTTCTACGTCACCTACGATCCGAATGCCGCGCCTTTGACCGCCGCCCAGAAATTTCACCTTGGGTTGCGAACCCTGATCGATCCGGAGACCATCCTGGGCAACGCAGCCGGCGCCGGAATCGAACAATGGCGCAACACCACCGACCGCCAATTCGGCCAGGGGATGGAAGGGTACGGGAAGCGCTTTGGCGTGGACTACGCCGCCAGCGTCACCCACGTTTTGATCGGCCATGCCCTCACCCAATCCGTGTTTCACCAGGATCCGCGCTACTTCTATAAAGGAACCGGCAGTCTCCGTTCCCGATTTCTTTACGCCATTGGGACCGCATTCGTTGCCAAGGGCGATAACGGCCACTGGCAGCCCGACTACTCCGATATGATCGGAGGACTTGCCGCGCGGGAGATCTTATCCCCCCTTCACTCCTACACCTCCCGCCCGGGACTGCGCGCTTTTCATGGTTTTCTGCTGGGTTTCAGCGGCAGGGCAACCGACCATCTGATACAGGAATTCGTCTACCGCTGGCTGACGAGCCATGTGCCGAAAACGGTGGCACGGCGGCAGCCCGTTCTGCGCGACGGCACCCCAGTGCCGCTGTTTTCCGTAGAGGACCTGCGTTCCGCCACGACGGGAACCGCGAGGCCGGTTACCTTCGTGCTTTCCAAAGACCTGGAGGCAGGCGGTGTCATCGCCGCCAAAGCCGGGACCAAAGTAGAGGGCCAGGTCTCTTCCACAGCCGCGCCGTCCGCCTCAGGCGCGATCAATTCCATGCACCTTTCGGTGGAAACCGTACACCTCAAGATCGGCGAGACGAAAGTTCCGTTGAGAAGCACACCGCAGAAAGCGGGCACCGGTGTCCTGGAATATCATTGGCTGGAAGACACCGGCCGCATCGCGGTGGTCCTGTATGTCGCCAGGGATGTAACACTCGCACCGACCCGGTAGCGCCGACCGGCCCTCCTCACGCCTTCAGGCAGAGCTCTGAAATGGCTACAGCCTGCCTTACCCAGTGTTAGCCAAAAGCCGCAGAGGCGAGCGAGGGCGCTCCCAACGCAATGAGAATCAGCGCGGAGAGAGCAGAATTTCCTTCGTCCGTTCGATCTTAATTTAATTCGAGATCGTGCGCGGTTACGACGCCGTCGTGCAAAACGAGATCGTGCGAGCAGCACGCACGTTCCACCCGGACGGGTAGTCACCTACGCTGAGGCTGGCCGGATGCAGCGGTGGAGGAAATTGCGCCTCCCTGGTCGTGAAGGGGCGATTAATCGGCCGGGCCGCCGACCTGACACCAGCTACTCGCTCCTACGCCGTTGATCGTTACTTTTACAACACCCAACGGGCGAGCATCGCCACCGTCCGTTGCCCTGGACTACTGGGGCCGGCTCCGTCGCAGATCCCACAGTCCGCGCGCCGAGAGGATCAAGGTGAAGCCCCCCAGCCCGCCGAGCGCCCAGAGTGTCCAGACGAAGAAAAAGCCGCCGGGGGATTTGGCGATCTCGCCGTAATGTGCCCCCCTCATGTGGATGACGGGCATGGCTGCTGCGAACAATCCGATGAGCAGCATGATGACGTGCCCCGATCGCCGTTCGGGGAACTAGCCGCCCGAGACCTCCCGGGAGCAGCAGGCGAGCAGGAAGACCTTCGCCCAATATTCGCCAGTTCTTCCCAGGCTTGGTTCAGAGGGCATGCCGAGTCGCAAATCCGGCAGATCTGGCGAGGATCAGGCGGAGGTCACCTATTTCGTGGCAGCTTTTTTCCGGGAGCGAAGAACGGGCGAATGTCCTCCTGCTCGCCTGCTGCTCCCAGGAGGTCTCGCCCCGCGGCGCGATAGTGCTGGTGGATCGCTATTTCGCGGACGACGGCACCAAGCCCCTGGACCGTCTGGCAGCTTTCTTCACGCACGCCGGCTTCGGTCTGGCGACGCGCCGCGAGATGGTGGAAGCCGTGAAGTCCTGTGGCTTCGAAAAGGTCCGCTTCAAGTCGGTCTTCGAAGGCGTTTGGTTCATCACCGGGACCAAGCCGACAACTGCCCCGGCGGGGCGACTTGCCTCGGGATAACCGATATTTACCACTAATGCTGCCCTATCGTGGCCGGCCGCGCGTGGCAGAAGGCAGCGGACACTCTCAGGTCTGACGGAACTTCACTTCAAACGCTGCGAAGTTCGTCGGCGAGCGCTACGCGCCAGCGCACCGCCGCGTAGATGGACCGACTACCCGGCCCGCGGTCGCATGCCCGCCGCCCACCGCGTATTGCACCCAAGCGCGCGATCGCCCCGCGCCCCCTGGGCCGGCATCGTCATGCGCGCCGCCTAGCGCACGTCGGGGTCGACCCGCCAGCAGCCGCAGGAGACCGAGGAGCCGTTCACCAAGGTTGCTGTCGCACCAGCACACCGGGCGCCGTCGCGCCGATGGACGCTCGCGGCCCGCGTTCGCAGGGCCGGCCACCGCGCAGCGGGATGAAACGGCACGACTGGTTCGGCGTGGCGGCCGGCAGTTGGCGCCGGGCGGCGATTTCGCCATGCGCCCCCGCGCCGGCATCGTCTCCGCGCCGCCCGGCGCGCGTCGGGATCGGCCCGCCGGCAGCCGCAGGACGCATGGCCGCCGCCCACCGCGGCGCGGGCGGGGGCGGGGCGGAAATGGCAAGACTGGTTCGGCTTGGCGGCCGGCAGCGGCGCAGGGCAGCGCGACCGACATGAGGAGGGCGATTTCGCGGGCGCGGGCGGTGGCCCCGGTCATCTGCAGGTTGGCCACATTGGCGCAGGCGATCAGCAGGAGGAAGGCGACCGCGCCGAACAGCAGTTGCAGGCTGGAACGCATCTCGCCCGATGCCACGGTGATGTCCATGTAGTTGATGAGCGAGGCGCGGAATCCGTTCTTGGGGAAGCGGGCGGGGAACTGCCGGGCGAGCTGGTTTTCAAGCGCGCGGTACTGCTCTTCGGCCGCCTGCCGGGAGACGCCGGGGCGCAGGCGGAGAATCGGAAAGACGGTGGCATCGGCGCGCAGGCTGGTGGCGAGCGGGACCCAGCCGCCATCGTTGGTCCACCAGCCGAAACGCGGCGGCATCACGCCGATGACGGTGCGCGGCACGTCGTCGAAACTGGAAGGCGTTGGCTGTGACGGCGATGGCGCGGAAGTTCTCGGGCGGGCGGCCTCCGGTGAGCAGGGTCATGGCGGGCTCGGTGGCCATCGCCATGGAGACGGCGGGCAACTGTGCGATCAGGCGCAAGTCGGAGTAGGGGCAGTTGGGCAGAATGCGGTTGGGATTCTTGGCGTCCTGCACCTGCGGAGCCCAGATCTGGTCGGGATGGGCGTAGGGGTAGGGCGAGATCAGGACGCCATCCACCACGCTGAAGATGGCTGTGACCGCGCCGATTCAGCAACAGACTCAGCATAGCCCCGAACGCAAGGCCGCTCGCGACCTCCCAGGCCGTCGAGGCGAACACCAGACCGATCACCCCCGCCAGGGGCACGAAAAAGCGCACGCGGAAAGGGCGAAACCAGGAAAAGCTGCCTATTAATTAAAAATTAAGCTTCGTGACTTTAGCCCCCGTCAGACTTCTTCGGGCACTGCAAACGGCGCCCGATACCCTCGGTCACTGTCGCGGAGCAGGCTATTGGCCTCGTCGTCCCCAATCACCTGCTGGGCTTCAGGATCAAAGCGGAGCATCCGGCCCAAGCGGTACGACGCGTTCGCCAAATGGACCAAGCCACTGGAAATGTGCCCTTCTCCAATCGGCGCGCTCAGGTCCTCTTTCTTCCGGCTGCGAACACAGTCGATGAAGTTTGCGAAGTGATTGCCGCGACCCTGACCGTGAGATCCAGACTTCTCGTCGCGGCCCAGCAAAATCTCGTAACTCGACGCGTCTTCGTCTCCGGTGGCGAGGTACCCGTTTGCGCCATAAAAGATATTACCGATCGTGTTGTGGTGACCAAAAAAGCGCTTCTTACCGGCCACCAGATTTCCCCGTCCGACTCCAGCCTCATTGTTGGTAATCCAGTGCCGGACCTCAAACTCCATCATCTTGCGCTTGCCATCCGGCAGATCGAATTCAAAAACACAGTTCAGGGTGTTGGGTGTCTGCTGATCGTCGTCAAACATGAAGTGCCCACCCATGGCGGAAATGCGATTGGGGAACTTAAGACCGAGTCCCCATCGGGCGACGTCGACTTGGTGGATGCCCTGATTACCCAGATCCCCGTTGCCCGTATCCCAGCTCCAATGCCACTGGTAATGAAAGCGATTGCGCGTGAATGGCTTGACGGGAGCGGGTCCCGTCCAGAGGTCGTAGTGAACGCCGGCAGGCACGGCTTCCTCAGGTGCGTGTCCGATCGTGTCGCGCCATTTGAAGCATAATCCGCGAGCCAGATACACCTCGCCGAGAACACCTTCGTGAAGTCCTTTGATGGCCTCCCGAATCGCGGGCGAGGAGCGAATTTGTGTGCCATGCTGGACGATGCGATCGTACTTTTCCGCGGCGCGGACGAGTTGGATTCCTTCCCAAAGGTTGTGCGAGCAGGGCTTCTCGACATAAACGTCCTTGCCAGCCTGGCACGCCCAGATGGCCATCAATGAGTGCCAGTGATTTGGAGTGGCGATGGAGATCGCATCGATGGACCTGTCTTCCAGGAGCTTGCGGATATCCACATACGTCTGCGGTTTCCCGCCGACTTCTCCGAGGCGCCTCCTCAACACGTTTTCGTCCACGTCACAAAGTGCCGCAATTTCGACGTTCGGCACCCGTGAAAATCCGTCCAGATGATCTTTCCCGCGCCCGTGAAGGCCGCAGACCGCCACTCTTACGCGATCGTTCGCGCCAAAAACCCGTTCCGGATGAGCGAGAAACGTGATTCCACCAACCACCGCACCTAAGCCCGCCGTCGTTTTCGCCACGGTTGTCAGAACGTCGCGGCGAGTAATGACCGATCCCATTGCTGGAGTCCCCCTATTCCCTTCCTGCGTACTGCCTGTAAGTGTCCGCCACGCTCGCCTGGTGGAAATCACCATGATGTATGAATACCCGATAACGGAGGGTAACTGATCCACCGACCGCAATTATATAACTGCCGTCCCGATGCCGGTCATGCAGAAAACTTCTCAGGCCGAAAGGGTTAGCAGCGAGCAGGCCGTACTGGCGGGCGTGCCAGTACGTCGGATGGCGCGGGTTCTTTGGATCATCGA
The DNA here is from genome assembly GCA_052144935.1 of Bryobacteraceae bacterium. Lineage (GTDB taxonomy): Bacteria > Acidobacteriota > Terriglobia > Bryobacterales > Bryobacteraceae > JOPF133. The sequence continues at coordinate 2,032 of JBKQPR010000257.1, read as the reverse complement.
AAATGGCGAGGCCGACGTCCTCCCCCGATACAATCCCATAGTAATCCACCCAATCCGCGCGCTTACCCCAAATCCCCTTCTCACCGGTGGCGCCGCTCGAATTGACCATGTGACCTAGGGGCGGCTCCAGTGCTTTAACAACCCGGATCGCAAATGTTCCTTCTTTGGTATCACCGATCTTCACCGGGCCGTGGTTGGCGCGGATGGTAAACTCGCAATCGATAATCCTCGCGTGCTCATCGCCACTGAAACTGTAAGCCTGGGTCTCCGCGGCGATCACCTTCCCGTCAGATGCAACGAGGTCGAATTCCGCCTGGAAGGTGCCTGAGTCGGGACCGCCACGCATCTCGTCCAGCTCCCGGAAGACTGTCCGGCCAAACGTCGAGACAGAGTGACGGCTCCACCCGGGAAACTCTGCCTCGCCCCAGAAGTCGTAACCATTGATGTCGCCGTGAGCGAAGTACATGGCGCGTTGGTGTGGCTCATCGTGGTCTTCGCCGGGTATGTCGCTTGCCATGGGAAAGCTGCGCGTGACCACGGTTCCTTGGGCGCTTCGCAAGGGATAAAGATACGGCTTTGCGGCACCGGCACCAAAGTAATAGGCAGTGAAAGGATGCCCGCCAATCAGAACATCGATTCGATTCCCTTCGCGCTTGACTTCCACGGACGCCGCGGCACTGGGCCAAGCTGAGCCGAAGGCGATAAGCGGGAGTAGAGCAAGATGGGCCACTCCGAAACGGAAGCCCCACCGGGCCGTCGACTGCGCGAAGGGGGCACGCTTCAGATTCGCACCGGAGTATTCGTTCACGTTATCCGCCTTCTCGCTCGTCATCGCGTCGGGAGAAACCATCTGACGTTCGATTTCCGGTTCACCCATTCGCCCTTACTTCGGAGCCTCGTAATCGTCCCCGGTCGTTAGTCGTCTTGTCTGCCGGAATGGCTTGATCCATCCGAACCAGCCTCTGATGCGCCGAAATAGCCGATTGTGGGGCGTGACTTCTCATCTCTCTTATGGCATAGATAGGCTTTCCCTGAGACTCGTAATACGTGCGAGACAGGATCTCAGCTACCAGCCCCAGACAAAGAATCTGGATGCCAACCAGAATGAGCAAAATCGCAGTAAAAAGCAACGGTCCGTGTGGCAACATGATTTCATTGTGAAGAACCAGCTTCTCGAAGGCCAAGAAGCAGCCAATTGATGTACCCGCGCCAGTTGCCAGCAGTCCGAGCGGGCCGAAGAAATGCAGCGGCCTTGTCGAATAATCGAGCAAGAATTTGGTGCTCAGAAGGTCGAGGAGCACATGGAGGGTCCTCGATAGTCCATAGTTGGATTTCCTGTTGCGGCGAGGCGGATTGTTGATTGGGATCTCCGTGATCCACGCTCCGGACCGAGTGGCGAGAGCGGGGATGAAACGATGGAGTTCGCCATAGAGGGGAAGGTTCTGAATGGTCTCTCGACGATAAGCCTTGAAGGTCGTGCCAAAATCGTGGAGCGCGACTCCGGAGAGCTTGGCCATCATCCAGTTCGCAATACGGCTCGGCAGGCGGCGAGTCAACCATTTATCCCGCCGTTGGGCTCTCCACCCGCTGACGATGTCGTATCCTTCCTCAACTTTCGCCACGAAGGCAGGGATCTCTTCCGGATCGTGCTGCAGGTCGCCATCCATAGAGATGATGATATCGCCGCGAGCGGCATCGAAGCCTGCCTTCAGTGCCGCAGTCTGGCCGAAGTTGCGCCGCAGCGTGACAATCCTTACGCGGGAGTCGCTCTCATAGATCTCGGAAAGCGCCTCCGGTGTGTCGTCCGAACTGCCATCGTCGATGAAGACGATCTCATAAGGTCCGTCGAGTCCCTCCATTACCTCGGTCAATCGCACCTAAAGTGGAGTGACGTTCGCTGCCTCGTTGTACTTGGATCCGGCGCATTCCGGCCTCCCCGGAGGCCGCCAAACGCCGTGTTGACAGGCGCTGGGTGCGTATTGTAGAATTCCGCCAATTCCTAACCTTCGGTTAGGAATTCGCGAAATGCCGT
>JBKQPR010000256.1:0-29885 GCA_052144935.1 Bryobacteraceae bacterium | reverse complement strand
GTCCCATTCGGCCCCAAGCTCGCCGGGGCACAGGTCAGCGAGGAGACCAGCACGGGGGCCACCAGGCTGATGCTGGCATTGGCGGAGCTGCTGTTGTAGGTGGCCGTGATGGTCGCGCTCTGCGTGCTGCCGACGGCCGCGGTAGTGGCGCTGAAGGCCGCCGAAGTGGTGGCCGCGGCCACCGTGACGGATGCCGGGACGGTCAGAGTCGTATTGGAGTTGGTCAGGGTGACGGAGGCGCCGCCGGCGGGCGCGGGCTGGGTCAGGGTGACGGTGCAGGTGCTGGTCCCATTGGGCCCCAAGCTCGCCGGGACACAGGTCAACGACGAAACCAGCACGGGGGCCACCAGGCTGATGCTGGCATTGGCGGAGCTGCTGTTGTAGGTGGCCGTGATGGTCGCGCTCTGGCTACTGCTCACAGTCCCGGCAGTGGCCGTGAAGGGAGCCGACGTCGATCCCGCCATTACCGTCACCGAAGACGGAGTCGTCAATGCGGCATTGTTGCTGGATAGTGACACCACAACATTGCCGGAAGGGGCAGCCGTTGACAAAGTCACTGTGCAGGTCGAGGTCGAGCCCGAAACCACCGTTCCCGGTGAACACTGCAGACCAGCGATGCTTACGGCCGGCGCCAAGACAGTGATGCTGCCCCCTGTTCCCGTGACTGCCAGTCCCTGCCCATTGGGTAATGCCCCGAGGGTTCCGCTCACCGAGATCGGCACGGTCGAACCGCTGGGCGCCGACCCTAACCCGACTGTCACCGTTGCTATCGTACCGCTGGCGATCACGGTATCGTTCATGCCGATGGCGATGCACATTATCGTTCCACTGCTGGCATTGCAAGTGAGGGTCTTTCCCGCGGCGGCCACGGCGGGTCCCGCAGCTACGGTGATGGAACCGATGCTCCCAGGTACGTAGCCGAGCGTCCACTGCAGACCGGATGGCGCACTTCCACCTGATGTGCTGAGCGACAGATTCAATGATAGGGAGTTTCCCTGAGGAGCAGAGCCGGAGGCGAGGCTCAACGATGTAGTCTGTGCCGAAGCGGTCAATCCGGCGAACAGGAAAGAAAGGAAAACTAATGACAGCGACCTTGCAGATGTGAATTTTGGCATCGAATTCCATCTGCATTATGAAGTACTGGAAGTACCATAACTATATTGTAAATAGTCCAAATTTTATGACTTACGTTGGGAAACCCTCAGTGAATTTGGGTGGCTACTGGAACAAAGCGGAAGTGATTCGGTTTCGGCGACTTCCCCGGATGAGACGGCGTGTCAGCGCTTGAAAAAGGGCGAGTTATGCGATATCCCAGAGTTTCGAGTCGCGGCTTCGGCTTGCGAGCACCCTTCCGAGGGAGCCTCCCGAGACCGAACCGATCCCTGCCGGCGTCTCCCCTGGTGCGTCACGAACCTGGACAGTAGAACAAGTCTAACGAAATACTCTATTCCGATACCGAAAACTGCTCGAGGCTTGTGGCGCCGCATCAGCTCCCGTGCAACCGGCCCGATGCGACTGGTCCAAGGTCACGCTCGGGTTCCATACCGGGCCGTGACAACCGCGCAGACATTCGCAATCGGGGTTGCCCCAGGTCAGGTAAGGTTCCGTTAAGGAAGCGCGAAGCACTTCGCCGAGCGGCGGCAGAAGGGTGCGGGGCTTCGTCAGCATCCAGGGCAGCGAGGGCGGGCAAGGTCGAATCCTCGAAGGACGCCGCCGGGGATCGCAGCTTATCGCATCGCGAGGTAGCCCGCCGCGCCACAGCCTTCCTTTGCAGCGCCGCTTCCGGCTCCGGCCGGTTCGAATCGGTGAAGTTTTCCTCACCAAGAACGCCCTCGCGAACTATCGGCAAGATGTATGCAGGGCTGGTGTTGCCGCCGGCCGGCCTTCCTTCACCTCAATCTTCACACGCGCCATCCCGCCTCCTTCGCGGCAATTAGCTCGGCGCCTAGCAGCTCGTCCGGATCGAATTCCAGCCCGCGCCGGCGGAGAACGCGGCGTTGTGCATGTGGATCTTTGTGGCTCCGAATCCGCGGGATGACAAATAGTTTTCGCGGCCGATGCCCGGTACGGCAGGGCGAGGTCTGCGACCGCATTCACCCTCCGCTCAACTACGGTGGCCGGCCCTGCGACAATACAGGGAGGGATGTCCGAACGCTTGCCTATCACCACGCGGTGCCGTGCTGTCCTTTCCGTTGGCAGCTTGTTCCTCACCCTTCTGCTGGGCATTCATGGATCCCCGGCGCCCGATTCCCTTCGCTTCGCGATTCTGGGCGACCGCACCGGAGAGGCCCAACCTGGCGTCTACGAGCAGGTGTGGAAGGAGGTGGCAGCCGAGAACCCCTCGTTCGTCGTCAGTGTGGGCGACACCATTGAGGGGATGGAAGACGCCAGCGCAGAAGCGGAGTGGCGCGAGGTCGATCGGATTCTCGAACCCTTCCGGCGCTTTCCGCTTTATCTTGCAGCCGGCAACCACGACGTCTGGTCCCCGGCATCGGAACGGCTATACCGGCAATACGCGGCGCGCGCCCCGCACTACAGCTTCGATTTCGGGCAGGCGCATTTCACGATCCTGGACAATAGCAGGTCTGACGAACTGTCCGCCCAGGAATTGGCCTTCCTGGAAACAGACCTGAAAGCCCATGCCAGGCAGCCGTTGAAGATGATCGTCTCCCACCGGCCCTCCTGGATCGTTGACGTGGCGCTCCGGAATCCAAACTTCGCGTTGCACCAACTTGCCAGGCGGTACGGCGTCCAGTATGTGGTCGCCGGACATGTTCACCAACTGCTGCATCTCGAACTGGAAGGCGTGACCTATGTCTCGATGGTAAGTTCAGGCGGGCACCTCCGGTCATCCGGAATCTACCAGGACGGTTGGTTCTTCGGACACGCCCTGGTCGAAGTAAGCGGCAACCGCATCGACTTTCAGATCGCAGAGGCAGGTTCGCCGAGCGGCGAAGGCCGGATTACGAAGCTGAAGGACTGGGGCATGGCCGGCCTGGTCAAGCGAGACCAACCAGAGCCGGCGCCGGCCAAGTAGCGCGGGAAGGCTCGCGGTCACCGCGACGCCGGAGGTTCCCGGTCCGTCGGAATGCCCACCAGGTGCCGGTAGAACGCCACCGCCCGATTGATCGCCGATGCCTCATGCCCCACCATCAACTCCGCGGCCTTCCCGCTGGTGCGCGCGATACCGTAGTACCGCCAAAGACCCGCGGACTCCTCTTCGAGGTAATAGATCGATTGAACCTGGCCCGGCTCAAACAAGGGGATCGTCAGGTATCGAATGGTGGCGGCGTTCTCGACGTCGAACACCAGGCGCCCCGCCGAAACGCTTCGAATGTGCATTCGGTAGGCCGCCTTGCCGAAGAGGTTGTCCTCCTGTTGAAAGAAGAGTGTCTGCCCTTCCGCGATCTCATCCAGCGAGAAGTCCGGGCGGCTTTGATTGCCATCCGGCCCCGGCGAAGCATGTGCGTCGAGAATCAACTTCTGCCATCGCTTCTGCGTGGTAGACCAGTAGAACATGCCTTTGGTTTCGGATATGGCGCCGATCCTGCGGCGCAGCCCATCGACGCTCGCGGCGAACCGAAACCGCGCCGCTACGGCCACGATGGTGGGGAAGTCGGACGCGGCCCAGCCGGTGCATGCCGGAGGTTTCCATCCCGCGGGCAGATCGTTCGAATTCCAGATTCTTGCGGTTGGAGAAACCTCCAGCGGAGGAAACGGCGGGACCGGCTCCGCTCCGCAAGGAGTCTGCGGTCCGGATTCGGCGCCGATCGAATTTCCGCAGCAGAGGACCGTAATGAACAAAGCCATGGCGGCCCGGCGGAACATCCTTCGACGGCGAACCCAGCCGGACGTCTTTCGAAAGCCTCCCATCCGCTCGTATTCTAGCCGACGCGATCGGCACTTCGGCATTCTTCTTTTCTTAGCGGCCTCTCGTGGGGGGTGCCTGCGTCTATGCTAAATCGTCGATCGGCAATTGCCCTTGCCTTGCCCGGGCTAGAGTACTCGAAGCCCCGAAATTGACGCGAATGAGTCAAATTCCGTCGCCACCAGCGGCGGGGAGGGCCGAAGAAATTGAATTGCTTTCTCTGTGCTCTCTCCGCGCCTCTGCGCCTCCGCGCCGTCCGCGTCCAGTTTTCACCGCCTGGCAAGCCCGGGAACGATCCAGATGAAGGACGCCAAGCCCAGCAGGAAAGCAAACACGCCGATGCCGGGCAGCCAGAGCGCTTCGCTATCGTTGCCGGGTTCGAGCACGGCGACGTCCGGGCCGGTAGGGAAGTAGGCCACCGGCACTTTGGTTCCCACGGGATAGCGTGAGGCGATGATCGAAGCCCAATCGGCGCCCTGCCCTTCCACTCTTCCGAAACGGCGCAGATTGTTGAAGTGGCGGACGCCATCCACGTCATAGCGATACAGAAAGCTCGGGGAGAAGGTGGTATTCCGTTCGCCGGTCTGCTGGTCATGAGCGCCGGAAGTCTCCACCTTGGCGAAGACCACTTCCCCCAACGTGGTGGGCCAGCGCTGGCTGGCAGGGCCGTTCCACATGCGGCCCAGCCCGGCGCCCAACCCCAGAAGTCCCAGCGCGGTGAAGATGAACGCCACGATGGCGGCCACCGCCGCCATGGAGGGGTCGCCGTCCGGGTGCAATCCGGGCTGGCCCCTGAGGTCAGCGCCACGTAATCCCCCACCCACACCGGCGTCGCCGTCCGGGTGCCATCCGGGCTGGCCCCCGAAGGGCGCGGAACATATCCGGCAACATCGGCACCAGTGCGACGGCAGGCAACAGGAACGCCAGACCGGTGGAGGGCAGCCAGAAGGCCTCCCCATGCACCCCCGGTTTCAGGACCGCCAGCCACGGCTGCCGCGGATCGTAGGAGACCCGGACTTCCGCCCCGGGCGGATAGCGCAGGCGCTGCAACTCGGCCTCCGAGGGGTCGCTCGACCCCAGCGTTTGGCCGAAATGGATCTGGTTGGTGGTGTAGTCCCGGCCCTCCACGCGATACCGCACCACCGTTTTGGTAGAGTAGTCCACGAGCAGGTCTTGAGTGTGCCGATCGATTGAAGTAGTCCTTGAAGTTTCTGCGCCTACGACGTTGCCAACAATGGCTGGCCAGCGTTTTCTGCCGCCCGCGCGCAGCACGTTGCGGATGCCCTGGAACATCAGGTACCCGCCCAACCACAGCACCAGGACCACCCCAAGGACCGCGCCCGCCATGATGGCCATCAAGCATGGTCAGACTTTGACTCCCGGATAGCGGGCGCGCATCCACTGGACGAACTTTTCGGGCACTTCCATGGTGGAGAGGCGGCCCTGGCGCACCAGCGCCCAATCGTCGAACTGGGCGGACTTCTTGATCTCGGAAAGCGGCGTGGGGGGCTCCAGGCGGGCCTGGAAAGCGAGGTCCACCACCGCCGATTTGGGATTCTTGGGATCGTCGCGCGGCTCCGAGACCACCGCCGCCAGCCCCACCACGGCCGAAACGCCGCCGCTGTGATAGATGAAGACGCGGTCGCCGGTCCGCATGGCGCGAATGGCGCGCACGGCCTGGGGATTGGTGACGCCGTCCCAGGAGGTGTGGCCGTCACTCTCCAGATCGTCTATGGAATAGACGCCGGGTTCGGATTTGGCAAGGAAGTAGCGCATTTCTCCTGTTCTACCACGCGGGACATGGGACGCGGCCGACCGCGCCCTCCAGGTTGCCCGCGAGGCTCAGGCTCCGTAACGGTGGCTGGAGCCGAAACCGCTCCCTCGTCGCGGCTCCGTAACGGTGCGGCTGCGGCCGCGGCTCCAACGGTGCGTCCCCCTCGGGGTGCCTGCTGGCCCGGCTCCGTAACGGTGCGGCTCCGCCGAAACCGCGCCCTCACGGGGTGCCCGCTGGGCCCGGCTCCGCCACGGGCGCTCCGATGCACGCCACGGGCTGGCCCTCGCGGATGGGCGGCGTGGCCACCACATAGAGCACCAGTCCGCCGATGGGCGCCCGGATTTCGCAGAGCGGCTTCCCGAAAAAATCGGTCACCTGCGCGAGGATCGCTCCTCGTTCCACGACCCGATCCGGCTCGACCCGCGGGTAAAGGATGCCGGTCGCCGGACTGGTAACCACCACGGAGGGGTCCAGGTACACCGGCCGGGACACGGGATCCGGCCCGCTCTCGATCATCTTCCACTCGCGCATCACGCCCAGGATACCCCGGACAATTCGTTCGACCGACTCGGCATCGCGGCCGCCCAGCCCGCCGCTCTCGATGGTCAGCGCGGGCTTGCCCCGGGTGATGGCGGTGGTGGAACAGTAGAGCGAGCGGGCGGGGTCGGTGGGCCGGTTGCGATCCACCAGGATGCGATCGATTCCGAAGGCCAGGGCCAGCCGGGCGGTGGCCCGATCCATGGGCGGATTGCCGGTGACCGTCTGGTACACGTAAGGGCGCAGCCATTCGTTGCCGTCACCACAATGCAGGTCCAGTACAACATCCGCTTTTTCAATAACTTGAGTGGTGATAGCGTAAGCGATTCTTTCGCTTACGGTGCCATCCCTCCGGCCGGGGTACACGCGGTTCAGATTCTTGCCGTCCACCGGGCTGAAGTAGACGGTCCGGCCGAGGAAGGAGGGCATATTGGCTACATGCACCAGGATCAGGGTGCCGGACAGACGGGCGGGGTCGATCACGGCGGGAAGCTGCTGCAGCGCCAGGATGGGAGGGTATTCGTATCCATGGTTACCGGCGATCAGCGCCAGCACCGGGCCCGGATGCGCGCCCTGAATGGTCGAAATGGGGATTTGGGCGCCGGCATCGGAGGCGGCCGGAATCTCCAGCGTGCGCGAGTGGAGCATCACAAGAGACGGTACCACAGGCGTAAAATCCGGTGGCTGCTGACGCATTTGGGGGCCTCGACGGCATCCGCTGGCCAGCGGGATCCAGCCGCCCCGCCGACCCGGTGCCGGCGGTGGCCGGGGATCCCCAGCGGCTTCCGGGCTGGGGGACCTCGGTCATGTGGGCCTCTTCGATAACCGAGTGTGGCTGCGGGTCCCTAGCGGGGCCGGGCCGGGGAAGGCAAACCGCTCCGCGGGTGGGCGCTCGGGCGCGGGTCTGGCAGCGTTGTACACTACGTTTACACGCTCCACGCCGAGCGTGACGAATTTGCAACAGCCGCGTCCAAATTCACAGGCGGATGGATAGGGAGTAGGGAACGCGATTCGACAAGTTCCGTTTATGGCGCACGATGCAGCCGGAGCGGTAGGCGCCCGTTTGAGTCCTCAGGTAGATTCATTAATCCGGGCGGCACAGCGCGGCGACCAGGATGCTTTCGAGCAATTGGTCCGCACCTACGATCAAAGTGTGCTCCGGCTCGCCATGAATCTGCTGCGCTCGCCGGAGGATGCCCGGGATGTTTACCAGGAAGCCTTCCTGCGGGTCTATCGCAACCTGCACTCCTTCCGCTTCGATTGTAGTTTTCATACTTGGTTGTATCGGATTGTGACGAATATCTGTTTGGATCAACTGCGGAAACGGAAAGTCCGCAAGGAAGAGCCGGCGGTGGTGGAGACCTCCGAGGGTCCCATCGACCGCATGGAAGCGTTCGAAGAGGATGCGGCCGAAGCCGATCCCGAACGCAGCATGTGGAACCGGCAGTTGAAGCGGAAGATCGAGGACGCCTTGCAGGATCTTACGCCGCGGGAGCGTATGGTGTTCGAATTACGCCACTACCAGGGCTTGCGATTGCGAAACATTGGAGAGATGTTGGGGACCACCGAAGAGGCGGCCAAGAATTGCCTTTTCCGGGCCACCCAGAAGATGCGTTCCGTGTTGGGAGATTTCGTATGACTTGCGATTCGGTTTCGAAGCTGATTCCGCTCTATTTTTACGCCGAGTTGACCCCCGACGAAGAGGACCGCGTGGAACAGCACCTGCACGAGTGTCCGGCCTGCGCTCGGGAAGTGGAGCGCCAGCGGTCGCTCGCGGCGGCGCTGGACACCCGGCAGACCGATGTTCCGCCACGGCTGCTAGGGGATTGCCGCGCCGACCTGATGGCAGCCATCCAGGGCGGCGCGCCAAGCCGGGAGCCGGCCAAGGGTCCCTGGACCCTTTTCCTGGAGGCCTTGGGCGCGACTTTCGCGGGCGTCACCCGCGTGCGCCAGCCGGCAGGCGCGATGGCCCTGATCGCGGTGGGCTTCTTCGCGGCGCGCTTCATCGGCGTGACGCCTGGAAGAGGCGGCCTGACGACCGCCGGAGTGATGCCCTCCGACGAGGTCTTCTCCACGGTGCGGAGCGTGCAACCGGACGCCGGCGGCCGCGTGCAGATCGCCTTCGACGAAACACGGCGTAAGGTGATCTCCGGCAACATGGACAACGAGAATATCCGGCGGCTGCTGTTGGCGGCGGCCCACGAAGAGAATGCGGCGGTGCGCGTGGAATCCATGGATCTGCTGAAGGGGCAAGGCGCCGCCGCCGAAGTCCGCGATGCGCTGCTCAACGCGGTGGCCCACGATTCGAACGACGGCGTGCGGTTGAAGGCGCTGGAAGGGCTGAAGCCCTTCGCGGCCGATCCGGCGGTGAGCAAGACCCTGGCGCAGGTGCTGCTGGCGGACCATAACGACGCCGTGCGCATGCAGGTGGTGGACCTGCTGGTGGCGCGCCACGACGATTCCACGGTAGGGGTGCTGCAGAACGTAGTGCAGCGCGAAGAGAACAGTTACGTGCGCCTGAAATGCGAAAAGGCGCTGAAGGACATGAATGCGTCGATCGGCACATTCTAGGGGAGGCGCTGTATTCACCGCGGAGACGCGGAGGAAACGGAGAAAGCGCGGAGAAACACAAAGCGAGGTTTTTCCGCCTAGCCTCCGTGTCTGCGCCGCGGAAACAGCTCCGCTGCACGGTCAGGGGATTCCGCCTCGGAACGGGAGAGGCACGTTCACCGCGGCCAGGACGTTCACCGCAGAGACGCGGAGTGCGCGGAGACTACCCAGAGAAGACTCTTCTTGTTTTTCTCCGCGCTTCCTCCGTTTTCTCCGCGTCTCCGCGGTGAATATCCTAGCCACCCTCGCCCTCGTAGCCCCCGTCGGCGCGCAGGACCTGACTTGCAGAAACGGCCAGTGCGAGCGGATGATCTACGGCAACGCCCCGGCCGCCCGGCGCCTGCGCATCCGGGCGCACGGTCCGGTGACGCTGGAAGCCGGCGCTTCGAACACCCTCAGCTACGTGGTTTCCGTGAAAGTGAACGCCCGCACCGAGGCGGAGGGGCGGCGCACGCTGCAGCAGTTTGCCGTGCGCGCGGAATCGCAGGGCGGCTGGACCGTGGTCAGCATGCCCGGCGGCGCGGCGCTCACCACCGTGACGCTGAAGGCGCCGAAGCTGCTGGAAGCCTCGATCTTGACTTCCGATGGCGCGGTGGAAGTGTCCGGCGTCGAGGGACCGGTCGAGGTGCAGTCGGGCGCGGGCGCTTTGAAAGCCGACCGCATTCGGGGAGATTGCCGGATGATGACCGGCGGCGGCAATATTCAGATCGGCCAGATTGGCGGCTCGTTGCGCTGCACCACCGGAGCGGGGCATATCAATGTGAAATCGGTGCGCGGGGAGGCCGTGCTGGAAACCCAGGGCGGAGATATTATGGCCGCGGAGTGCGGCGGCGCGGTGCATGCCGATACCGGCGGTGGGGGCGTACACATCGTGCGCGCGGGCGGATTGGTCTACGCCACCAGCGGCGGGGGCGAGATCATTGTCGAAAAGGCGGGGGGCATCGTGACCGCCCGCAACATGGCCGGGCCGGTGCAGGTGGGCGCGGCGGCGGGAGTGCACTGCGAATCGGCGTCGGGAGGCGTGCGCCTGAGCAACATCGCGGGCAGCATGAACGTGTCGACCTCGCTCGGCAGCATCCTGGCCAACCTGCTGGGCAGCCGGCTGTTGGATTCGTATCTCGCGACCGCCAATGGTGACATCACCGTGCTGATCCCGTCTAACGTAGGGGTGAACATCCAGGCCCAGAACAGGATGGCGGACACGCTGCGGCGCATCGTATCCGATTTTCCCGGGATTCAGGCGCGCCGGCAGGGGAACCTGGTGGTGGCCGAAGGGGCGGTGAACGGCGGCGGGGCGCTGTTGCAGATTTCGGGGACGGGTGGCACGATTTTTATTAGAAAGCAGTAGAGGCGGAACCATGAGAACCTATTTCGCAATCGGCATGGCCATACTGGCGGCCGGCCTGTTCGGGCCGGCGGCCTTCGGCCAGAGCGCGCAGAGCGGCCCGCGTAACGCCATCGTGGTGAACGGGCGCGCTCCTTACCTGGGAATCGGGGTGCAGGATATCGACGCGGATCGCGCCAAGGCGCTGAAGTTGAAAGAGACGCGCGGCGCCGAAGTGACCAGCATCGTGGACGACAGTCCAGCCGCCAAGGCCGGGTTCAAGGAAGGCGACGTGGTGCTGGACTACAACGGCCAGGCGGTGGAGGGCGGAGAGCAGCTCTCGCGGCTGGTGCGCGAGACGCCGGTGGGCCGGCAGGTGAAAATCGGCGTGTGGCGCGCGGGCGCCAGCGTGACCCTGAGTCCCACGGTGGAGGCTCGCAAGGGGGCCATGAGCTTTTCGAGCAACGGTTCCTGGACGATGCCGAACATCGAGATCCCCATGCCTAACTTCAACATGCCGGACATCGAAATCCCGCGGCTGCAGCCCATGTACCAGAGCCCCATGCTGGGCATCGAAGGCGAATCGCTGGGGCAAGAAGAGCAGCTTGCCGATTTCTTCGGCGTGAAAGACGGCGTGCTGGTGAAGGCCGTGACGCGGAATTCGGCTGCCGATAAGGCCGGGATCAAGGCCGGCGACGTGATCGTCAAGATAGACGATTCGCGCGTGACCAGCACCCGCGAAATTACTTCCGTGCTGCGCTCCGTGCGCGGAAAGACGAGCATCAACGTGACGGTGGTGCGCAGTAAGAAAGAAATGACCCTGCCGGTGACGCTGGAAGCCGCGATGGGCCCACCGGTGAGAGCTCGGGCGCGGCTGCTGGTTCCCGGCGATGGCCCGCTGATCCGTTTCTCGTTGCCGATCGTGCGGATTCTGCCGTTGCGTTTACAGCTTCTTCCCCAGGACCGCGTAATCTAGGCAAGGAGAGGGAAGTCAGCAGGGCCGGAAGTCAGAAGCAACCTGCGCCGTGCGGAGAGGGTGCGCAACGATTACGGCGGTGCGTTTAGGCCGGTGGGGCAGCCGATTCGGCTGCCCACTTGTTGCGCGGAGTGAGCGATGGCAGGCGGGGCGCCCTCCGGGCCCGCCTGCCTCACTCGTTGCGCGGAGTGAGCGATGGCAGGCGGGGCGCCCTCCGGGCCCGCCTGCCCCACCGGTGGGTCGTGCGCTCAGAGCTTTTTCCCCAGGACCGCGTAATCTAAGGTTCCGAAAAAGCCCTCGCGGAAATCCTGTGGCAGGGACTCCAGCGAGGGCATCGACTCCACAGCCGGCGAAAGCCGCTTCACTTCGATCCGTCCAATCCCGAACTCTTCCAGATAAAACGCCAGCAGCGCCGGTGGGATGGGACGGGTGTGGGTGGGGTCCAGGTAGAAGTGCGTGGAGAAAATTGCGAGGCACTCCGGGTTGGGTGTCTCGATGGCGATGGCGCCCTCGCGCTCGAGGCGGCTGGCGCACAGCTTGACCATCTCAGGCAGCCGCTCGGGAGGCAGATGCTCCACCACTTGCGCGCAGAAAATGCCGTCGAGGGAAGCTTCCGGCAAGCCGTCCAGGTACTCGAACAGATCGGCCGCTTCGGTTTCCAGGCCCTTGTGGCGGCAGGTGGCCACGGACTCCTCGCTGAGGTCGATGCCGCGCGCGGGAATTCCGGCCTCGCGCATCATTTCCAGGAACTCACCGCGCCCGCAGCCGATATCCAGCACGTTCCGGCGGCCGGCGAAGTGCGGCAGGTAAAGGCGCTGCCCTCGTTTGACGTACTCCTCCGGCCCGCGGAACTTTTCGGCGAACTTGCCGTAGTCGAAGAGCGGCGGCGAGCCAGGCGCGGGCCCCGCCGGGCCCGCAGGGCGCCCCGCCGCGCCGGCCGGCCGCTGGCTCTCGCGGATCTCGGCGCGGCGGCGCACCGTGCGCAGCTCGGCATGAATGATCTGCTCGTATTGGAGGCGGATACGTTCCAGGTCGTCCCACAGGCGTTTCTGGATCTCGATTCCGTAACGGTCCAGCGCGGCGTGGAATTCGGTATGCTGCGCGCGCAGGGCATCGCGGTAATTGGCGTCCATCAGGGTGACGCGATGCTGAAAACCGCCCTGCAGGTCAGCCACGCTACGCAGAAACTGCACCTCGTTCTCCGACAGTTTGCGCTCCCATTCGAAGCGCCATTCGGCCCAGTGGCTGCGGATATCCTTGAGCGCCTCGCATTCCTCGCGCAGCTTGCGCTCCTCGGCCTGGTGGGTAGCCAGCCGGCCGGCGAGCTGGCTCAGCGCGCGGTTGTTATCGTTGAGCGCTTCGATGGCGGTATCCAGGCAGGCCACCACCTTGCGGTTGAACTCCACCTGCTCGCGCACGTGCCAATCGAGCATGCGGGCCACCAGCCGCTTCCAGCCTTGCAGCACCCAATTGACCGGGCCTCCACGGCGGGGATTGACCGTGCCGATGGCCGCCACTTTGCCCAGCGCCGCGTCGCGGGCGTGGACCATCTCCATGAGGTCGGGAAGGGGGATCCTGCCGACGCCCTCCACATCGCCGGCGCCGGCGGAGGTCTCCGGGTTGGTCGCGCGCACGCGATCGCGGACTTCGTGCAGGATGGCTATCAGCTCAGCGCTTTCCACGCGGTTTCCTTTGGGGCGGGCGGCTCCATTCCGCGGTCACCACCGTGCTCAGGCCGCCGCGCGGGGAGAAATCGCCCACTACCATGGCCCCTATCGGGTTGGCGGCCTGCACCACGTCGCGCAGCACACGGTTGACTGCATTCTCCTGGAAGATGCCGAGATTGCGATACGCCAGCAGGTACATCTTGTAGGATTTCAACTCCAGGCACAGCTTGTCCGGAATGTACCGCAGAACGATCTTGCCGAAATCCGGCAGGCCCGTCTTGGGGCACACCGCAGTGAACTCCGGCATGACGATTTCGATTTCGTAACTGGCATACTGGTTGGGCCAGGTTTCAATTTCCGGCAGCGGAGCGTCCACGCCGCTGCGCGCATGTTCGTCGGTATAGGCTCGTTTCATGCTAAGACTTTCGAAAGCAGATCCAGGAACAGGCCGACATCGGCGACCACCCCCACCGCCTGGCCGGTGCCGCGGTCGCTGACCTTGGTGGCCACCGCCGGATTGATATCCACGCAGACGATTTTGACCCAGCTCGGCAGCATGTTGCCGGTGGCGATGGAATGCAGCATCGACCCCAGGCAGAGCACCAGCCCGGCGCCGCGAAGCTCATTGGCATAGGCGTCCTGGGCGGCGTTCATGTCGGTGATGGTGTCGGGCAGGGGGCCGTCGTCGCGCAGGCTGCCGGCCAGCACGAACGGCACACCCGCTTTCACGCATTCGTAGAGGATGCCGGATTGCAGGCGGCCCGATTCCACGGCCTGCCGCACGCCGCCCGCCCGGTAGATGGCATTGATGGCGCGCATGTGGTTGCGGTGGCCGTGCTCTTCCTGGCGGCCGTCGCTGAGCCGCACGCCGAGCGAAGTGCCGTAGAGCGCCGCTTCCACGTCATGGACGCCCAGGGCATTGCCGCTGAGCACCGCCTGCACCGATCCGCGGCGGACCAGCGCCGCGAGGCCGGCCACTCCGCCGGTGTGTACCACCACGGGACCCGCTACCACCACCACCTTCAGCTTCTGTTCGAGCGTCTGGCCGACCAGCGCGGCGGTTTGACGCACGGCGGTTTCCACCTGGCGCTCGGAGGAGATGCCGTTGGACATGAAGGCGAAGGACAGCCGGTCGCGCTCTTTGGATTCGGGCGCCACGCGGATGCCGCGCAGCCCCACCACGATGCGGTCCCCCGCCCGCAGATCGCGCAAACGCCGGCAAAACGCCTGGCCTTCGCAGACCACGATCATGGCGTCCATTCGCTGGTTGCGCACTTCGATCCATTGGGAGTCGATCCGCACGTAGGTGCGGTGGTTGGTGGTGGAGTAGAAATCTTCGGGCGCGCAGCGGTCGCGATCCACTTCCGCGAGCACCGCATCGCCGGTATCCACAGGGGCGCAGCCCAGCTCCAGCAGGCTGGCCAGCAGGCGCTCGATGGAGTCGTGATCGGGGGCCTCCACTTTCAGACGGAGATACGAGGCTTCGCTATTGGTGCGGCCGATGCGGAACTGCTCGACTTCGAAACGGCCATGGTATTCCACGACCTTGTCGAAGATGTTCTCCATGACGTGGGAGTCGATCAGGTGGCCTTGCGCTTCGACCACTTCCTGAAATGGCATAGAAGCTTTATTGTAACGGACCTGGTGCCGGGGCCGGCTGTAACGGACCTGGCGCCGAAACCTGCGCGGGACTCGATACCGGACCTGGCGTGGGAGCCAATGCCGGACTCGGTGTGAGACCCGGTACCGGACCCGGCGCGGGATCCGGTGCCGAACCCAGTGCCGGACCCGGCGCCGGAACCGGCTGTAACGGACCAGGCGCCGGAACCGGCGCGGGATCATCCGGTGCCGGAACCTGTGCCAGATCCGGCGCCGGAACCGACGCCAGACCCGGCGCGGGGCCCGGTGCCGGAACCTGTGCTGGAACCGGCGCGGGATCCCGGCTGGCCGGTGCGATCTTCCCGGCCGCCTCCAGCAGGTCTTTGGCGCGCAGAGGCTTGGAAAGATATCCGTCCATCCCGCAGGCGAGGCAGCGTTCGCGATCGTCCACCCTGGCGTGGGCCGTGATGGCGAGGATGGGAACGTGTCCGCCGGTTTCGCGCTCCCGGGCGCGGATGGCCGCGGTGGCCTCGAAGCCGTCCATTTCGGGCATCTGCACGTCCATCAGGATCAGATCGATGGAGTTTTGGCGGAGCAATTCGATGGCTTCCTTCCCGTTGGCCGCCAGGGTGACATGGTACCCCTCTTTCGAAAGCACGTTGCGTACGATCTGCTGATTGACGAGGTTGTCCTCCGCGACCAGGATGTGGGGCGGATGGGGCGGCTGCGCACGAGTTTCGGCGGCCGGTGGCCTGGACGCCATCACATCCGCGGGCGCGGGCGCCACGGGGATGGCCGCCTCCGGCGCCGTCTTCAAAGGGAGGGCAAAGTAAAAACAACTGCCCTCGCCCGGCCGGCTTTCCACGCCGATGGATCCGCCCATCAATCCGACCAGCCGCGAGGAAATCGTTAGCCCCAGCCCGGTGCCTCCAAAACGCCGGCTCATCGAGCCATCGGCCTGGGCAAAAGCCTCGAAGATGGACTGCTGCTTGTCGAGCGGAATGCCCATCCCGGTGTCCCGGACCAAGAACTCGATCATCGTGAAGGAGCGTGTGGCCTGCTCAACGCGAACTTCCACGTTCACCCGCCCGTGATCGGTGAATTTGATGGCGTTGCCGATCAGATTCAGGAGGATCTGGCGCAGCCGGACGGGGTCGCCCACAATGTACCGGGGGACCTCCGGGTGGATTTCGCAGGACAGTTCCAGGCCCTTTTGCCGCGCGTGGATGGCCAGTAGATTCACCGTGTCCCGGACACTGTCGCGCAGCCCGAAAGCCACGGGGTCCAACTCCAGCTTGCCGGCCTCGATCTTGGAGAAATCGAGGATTCCATTCACGATCGTGAGCAGACACTCCGCCGAACTCTGTACCACGGACAGATAGCCGCGCTGCTCGGCTGTCAGCGGCGTGTCCAGCGCCAGTTCGGTCATGCCCAGGATACCGTTCATCGGCGTGCGGATTTCGTGGCTCACGTTGGCCAGGAACTGGCTCTTGAAGCGGTTGGCCTCTTCTGCCCGATCCTTGGCTTCCAGGAGCATCCCGTTCAGCGCGCGCAGTTCGGAGGTGCGCTGCAGCACCTCCGCCTCCAGGGTTTCCCGGTGCGTCTGCAGGTCGCGATCGCGCCTTTGGATCTTCGACAACATCTCGTTGAAGCAATCGATGAGCATTCCCAGCTCGCCGCCGGAGCGCTTCTCGGCGCGAATGGCATAGTTCTTGAAGCGCGTCACGGCTTTGGCGGTGTCCGCCAGGTGGAGCAGCGGATCGGAGATCAGCCGCTGCAAGCGCGCGGCCAGAAAGAAGGCGGCGAGGCTCGAACCGCCCATTACCAACAGCCAACACCAGACCGATAGGGATACCCGGCTGTAAAAGTCGCGCAGATGGGCTTCCAGGTACACCCATCCGACCGGCTGGCCGTTCAGCAGCACCTTGCGGAACAGCCACACCCGGCCGTTTCCAAAGCCGGCGCCGTCGCGTTCGGGCAGCGGCGGCGGTTTGCGCCGAGGCTGTCCCGCGGCGGCGTATTGCGCGATCGCCCGGCCCGAGCCGTTGTAGAGGTAGGCGGCCACGATGGCGGGCCGGTGTTTGAGGCCTTCCAGGATCTCTTCCGCGCCTTCGGCGTCATCGACGCGCAACGCGGCGGCGCTGTGTTCGGCGACCATGGCGCCCAATACCTCCATTCCCGAGCGGATCCACTGGCGGGTCGAGACCACGTCGTAAGCCAACAGCACCGCACAGGCCGGCAGGACCGCAGCCGCCACCGTGATCAGGATGACCGCCTGCAGCTTCTGCTTGATCGAGAGCCTTTGTAACAGGCGGTTCAAGGGATGGCTCCCGAATCGACCGGCTTTCCGGCGGCGAGATTAGCCGCTCGCACGACACTGCGGGGCGCCTTCCGGGCCCGGCGCCCGCTGAGATCGGTTCCCTCTGGGCCAAGCTCTGTTCCGGGCCAGGCCCAAACGGCGCCGGGCCCGGAGGGCACCCCCGGAGTGGTTCCCCGCGTCTGCGCGCGGTGGTAATTCGGACCGATCTGGCCGACGCATTCGTGCACAATGGTCATATCGGCGGGAGCGGCTCGAAAGATTAGGGGTATTGGGCCGGGCCGCAATGGAAAACCGGGAAGCTCTGCGGCCCGGGCGCGCATCTATTAACGTAGTAGGTATGAAAACTGCTCTGGGTATGCTCCTAGCCCTTTCGTGGACCGTGGCGGCGCAACCGGCGCAACCAGCCTATGCCGCCGGTGCCCGGGCGGATTCCCTGCACGAGCTGAGCTCGCAAATGGAAGCTCTCTCCCGCCGCGTGAGCCGGTCGGTAGTACAAATCTTTTCTTACGGATACGCCTTGAGCGACGAGGGCCAAAACGGCTCCAACGCCGCCGTAATCACGCGCCAGCGCGCCACCGGTTCGGGAGCGGTGCTCAGCGAAGACGGATACATCATTACCAATAGTCACGTGGTGGCGAACGCACGGCGTGTGCGCGTGAGGGTGCCGGGCGAGCCGACCGGACGCTCGATTCTTCAGCCAGCCGGGAAGATCCTGAATGCCCGCATTATAGGCGTCGACCGCGACACCGACCTGGCGCTCATCAAAATCGACGCCCACCTGCCATTCCTCCCGCTGGGGGATTCCGATTCCCTGCGCCAGGGGCAACTGGTGATGGCCTTCGGAAATCCCCTCGGCCTGGACAACTCGGTGAGCATGGGAGTGGTGAGTTCGGTGGCGCGCCAGATCAAACCCGACGACAGCCAGATCTACATCCAGACCGACGCGCCCATCAACCCCGGCAACAGCGGCGGCCCGCTGGTGGACGCCGACGGTAACGTGATGGGCCTGAACACCTTTATCCTTTCCCAATCGGGCGGCAGCGAGGGCTTGGGGTTCGCCATCCCCAGCAATCTGGTGAAGAATATCTACGAGCAGTTGCGCCAGGAAGGACACGTGCACCGCACTCAGATTGGGGTGTTCGCCCAGACCATTACGCCCGGGCTGGCCACCGGCCTGCGCCTGCCGCAGGACTGGGGAGTGGTGCTGGCCGACGTCACCCCGGACGGTCCGGCCGACAAAGCCGGCCTGGAAGCCGGCGACATCCTGTTGAGCCTGAATGGCAAGCCGATGGAGAACGCCCGCCAGCTCGAAACCAATCTGTATCGCTACGCCGTGGGGCAGAAGGTGAATGTGGACGTGCTGCGCGGCGATCAAAAGCTGACCATGGCGGTAGCGGTGGCCAACCGGGACGACGATCCGCAGCGCTTCGCCGACATGGTGGATCCGCTGAAAAACCTGGTGCCGAAGCTGGGAATCCTGGGGATCGCCATCGATAAGAAGCTCGCCGGGCTGCTGCCCGACCTGCGCAACCAGTACGGCATCGTGGTGGCCGCGCGGGCCGGAGATTCGCCCTACGGCGGCGACACGCTGTCCTTGGGCGACGTGATTTACTCGGTGAACACGGCGGCGGTAACCAGCGTGCAAGCGCTCAACCAGGCGCTGGACGCCCTGAAGGAGACCGATCCGCTGGTGCTCCAGGTGGAACGCGACGGACGGCTGATGTACGTGGTGCTGGAAATCGAGTAGTGGGGCCGAAGCGTTTTCACCGCGAAGACGCAGAGGGCGCGGAGGAAACGCGGAGAAAACGCGGAGAAGAAGAAACGGTGGACACGTTGCGTGAAATAGAGTATTAACGGAGTGGCGGCATTCTGTCGCACGGATGGGTGCTGCTTCAGCGGAGTGAGGTAGGCATGCCCGGCTTCAGGTTCTTCGGTGTCGTGTTTCTCGCAGCGTTGCCCGTTCTTGCGCAGCCCTGCGCAGCTCCTCCCGATGTGAAGGCCGCTATCGATGCGGCCACGCTTCCGCCCGCCCGGCCGCTCGAAGAACGGGCAGCCGCGGCGCGCAAAGTCCGCGACCAGTTCCCGGCGGATTACTACGCGCACCGGTTCTACCAGGAACAGTACGTTTCGAATGCGGCGTTCCCGGTGTTTGCGAAGCCCATTCAAGAGGAATACAAAGCCCTTCTGGATTTGCATCCGGACGACCTGATGTACCAGATGCTGTACGCGCGGACGCTAAAAGGCTCCAATACCAAACAAGCGATTGCGATGCTGGACGAAATTCTCGCGCGACAGCCGGATTACACGCTGGCGCACCAGAAGCTGACGGAAATTTATTCGGCGCCCGCGTTTCTGGACCTCCCGAAGCTGCGGATGCATCTGGAGGCGTATTGGCAGGGCTGCCCGTCGTCGGTGGCGGGCTATCCTCTCGCCGGGCGCATTGACGACACTGATTTTGTCAAAGGCGCCGCCGCCCACTTGCGGAAACTGCTGGAGAGCCGGACCGACAACGAGGCGCTGGCGCTCTACGGCACGCTGTGGACGCTAGAGTTCAAAAGCGTGCCGCTGGCCGCGCAGGAACCTGTCCGCGGGCGGATCCGCGAGGACGTGGGGCGGCTGCGCGCGCTGGATTTCGAAGGGCGGCCATTCTTGCTGAGCGAGCTCGCCCAAGCGTACCAGGTCCTGGGCGACAAGGAGGGATCGAAGTGGGTCGACGAGCGCCTGCCGAAGAGATCCCTGCCCGCCATGAATGCCGCGGCGGACACCATCATGCAGTGGCATCGGGACCATCCCTTCAAACCGGGCGAACGCGAGGCCTATCAGGACGAACTGCTCCAGCAGACCGCGGAATGGGTTGCGCAGTGGCCCGACGAAGCCCAGCCGCGCCAGGAGCGCTTCATGGCTCTGCGCGGTTCGCAGGATGCGCCGCTTGAAGAGACGGTTCAGGCAGCCCAGGACTGGCTTCGCGTCTATGCCGCGCATCCGGCTTTCATGTCCCCGTATCTGCAGGTCGCGCAATTCTATGCGCAACACAATATGCGCTACAGCGAGCTGCCCGATCTTCTGGAGAAGGCGCTGGCCCACGGGCCGTTCACGCAGCCGGCCGCCACACCGCCTGGGCCGGTATCGGATCTCTTCCTGCCTAGAAGCGGGCCGGCGAACGCGCAGTCCAATTACTCCGCGTTATGGGAAATCAACTCGGCGGCGGGAATCTATATCAAGATCAAACACTACGACAAAGCGCACGAATGGCTGGCCAAGCTGGGTCCGCCTCTGATGGAGGCGGTCAAATCGGCAACCGATGTCATGAAGCCGCAATACGGAAACCTCGGATACCAGTACTGGTACAACATGGCGCGGTTGGCTCGCATCGAGGGCCGGAAGCTGGATGCGCTGGAGGCCGATCGCAATGCGTTTTTCGCCAACACGAACACCGGCGCGCGGGAATACCAGAAGTCGGCATTGCGCGACGAGTGGAAGGCTGTGAAAGGCACCGAGGAAGGATTTGAGGAATGGGCAACCAAACCCGGTGAGACCTCGCCTCACCCGGCCGCGCCGGCGCCGGCGCCCACGTCAGTTGTGGCGAACGGCGCCCAGTCCTGGACAAAGTTGGACAAACCGCTGCCGGACTTCGAAATGTCGGATGCCGAAGGGAAGACCTGGCGGCTGGCGGATCTGAAGGGGAAAGTCACGCTGATCAACCTGTGGGCCACTTGGTGCGGGCCGTGCAAGGCGGAGCTTCCCTATCTGCAGAAACTGTTCAACAAGGTGCGGGAGCGCCAGGACCTGACGGTTCTTACACTGAACACCGACGACAACGTGGGCCTGATCCTGCCATTCCTCCAGGAGAACAAATACACCTTCCCGGTGCTCGCCGCGGACGCCTATGTGCATAAGCTGGTTCCGGAGCTGAGCATTCCGCGGAACTGGATCGTGGACCCGAATGGCGTCCTGCGGATGGAGCGCATCGGCTTTGGGAATGGCAGCGACCAATGGGTGGACGAGATGATCGCGGCCATGGAGAAGGCGCGGCAGTGACCTATTTGACCGCCAGCCAGGCCAGAAACAGCCCGTCG
Source organism: Bryobacteraceae bacterium (assembly GCA_052144935.1). Lineage (GTDB taxonomy): Bacteria > Acidobacteriota > Terriglobia > Bryobacterales > Bryobacteraceae > JOPF133. The sequence goes on along the minus strand of JBKQPR010000256.1, from coordinate 9,134 downwards.
GGCGCCACATCCTCCCAATAGGAAATCGGGCGGCTGGACACCTGGCGGCAATGGCGCGCCAGAAGGCGCTCGAGCTCCTTGCGCCCGAACCATTTCTCCCACTCGGGGGTTTCCAGGCGGCCCCACGCGGCGGCGTTCTTATCGATGATGGCGATGCGCCCGCCGGGCTTCACCACGCGGCACATCTCGCTGACGGCCCGGCCGATCTCGACGGCGTGTTCCAGCGATTCGGTGGCGTAGGCGGCGTCGAAGAAGGCATCCTCGAAGGGCAGTTCGGTCATGGAGCCGCGGCGCGTGTGGATTTCCGGGGGAACAAAGCGCAGCATTTCCTCGGAGATATCCAGCCCCCAGTATTCGGCGGCGGGTTCCTGCTCGCGAAAGACGCGCAGGAAGCGGCCCTTTCCGCAGCCGATATCCAGCACGCGCTTGCCCGACAGGCTGCCCAGATGTTCGCGGATCAGCTTGACGTGGTAGATGCGCGGATCGATGGTGGAGGGGAAGTGTTCCTCATCCGCCGCCGCCTGGTCGAAGGAGGCTTGGATGCGGGCGCGCAACTCAGGAGTGAGCTGCGCGGCCGCGGGCTTGGCGAAGAGGCGCTTCCAGTTCATGTGGGGTTAGTGCGGCCGTTCCCTGAAAAGCCGGGAAAAGAAGATCATTAGCCGCTGGGCCCGGAGAGCACCCCCGATGACGATCGGCTTTCCGCGCTTCGTCCATAGTGTATATGATGGCCGTGAGCGATGCCGTAAGGGTAGCCGGAACAACAAACTGGACGCGGACCGCGCGCGTTTACCCACTCTACGATATCAAGGCTGCGTCAAATGTCCAGCTTGTTGTTCCGACTACCGTAAGGCGCCGTTTCGTCAGTTCCAGGCGGCTTCAGGACCTTGCCATGGCCGCCTTCACGCGCTCCGGCGTCATCGGCAACTGCAGCAGGCGAGCGCCCACGGCATCGAAGATGGCGTTGGCCAAGGCCGCACCCATGGCGATGATGGGTGGCTCCCCGCCGCCCAGCGCCGGCGTCTCCGGGTTGTCCACCAGCACAATCTCGATCTTCGGCAGCCACGAGAATCGCGGAATCCGGTAGCTGTCGAAGTTGCGGCTGAGCACCTCCCCGTTGCGGAAGCGCACTTCTTCGGCCAGCGAGTAGCCCAGGCCCATCATCACGCAGCCTTCGGCCTGCTGCCGCATTCCGTCGGGGTTGACCACCAGGCCCTCGTCCAGCGCCATCACCACGCGCTTCACCTCCACGCCGCCCGTGGCGCGGTTCACGGCCACTTCCGCCATGGTGGCGTTGCAGGCGTTGGAATAGATGCCGCAGGCCATCCCGAATCCGGGCCCAGAGGGCACCCCAGAGGGCGCCCGGGTAGGCGCGCGGCCGGCCTTCCACCCGAACTGCCGGGCGGCGGTCTCCAATACCCGCCGCATCCTCGCGTGGGTCAGGTTGTTCAGCCGGAACTCCAGCGGGTCCATGCCCGCCTTGGCCGCCAACAAGTCGATATGCGATTCGCGCGCGAAGGTGTTGCTGTTGGCCGACGGCGCGCGCCACGCGCCCACATTGAACGGGTTCATCCCGGGAGGATTCCCGCCTTGCCAGCCGCCCGCCGATGCCGTCCGCCGGTGCGGGACATCGTAGATCGGACTGGCGTCGCGTTCCCCCGCTCCGAACACCTGGCTGTCCCACAGCACGATCTTGCCGTCCTTCACCCCGGCCCGGATCTTCATCACCGCGGCCGGCCGGAAACGGTCGTGGAAAAACTCTTCCTCACGGCTATAGACCACCTGGACCGGTTGGCCGGTGATCTTCGCCAGGCGCGCCGCCTCCACTCCCTGGTCGGCTTCCGTCTTGCCGCCGAACCCGCCGCCGACGTACCTGGAAATCACCCGCACCATGTCGGGCGGCACTCCCAGCGCAGACGCCACGGCGTTCTTCACCTGGAAGGGAGCTTGCGAGCTGGCCCACACCGTGACCTTGCCGTCCTCGACCTGTGCCGTGGCCGTGTGCGTCTCCATGGGAGCGTGGGCCACATAACTGTTGAGGTAGGTTTGCTCAATGACGCTGCCCGCCAGCCGCTCGCCCTCCGCCAGATCCCCGGCCTGGCCCACTACGCGGAGCTGCGGCGCGGTCTTCTGAATATGGTCGAAAATCGTCTGGTCGTCGGGACCGGCCGGCGGGTTCTCGAACTCAGCGTGGATCGTGCCCAGCGCCGCCGCGGCGATGTCGGGCCGTTCATGCAACACCGCGATCATCCCGCCGTCCTTCACCACGCGCACGCCGCCGACTTTCTCCGCCGCCGAAGTATCCGCCGATTTCAGCTTGGCCCCGTGCGCCGGCGGCCGCAGAATGGCCGCGTGCAGCAGCCCCGGAAGCAGTATGTCGCCGGCGTATTTCGCCCCGCCCGTGACTTTGTCCGGGCCGTCCTTGCGGCGCGGCGACGAGCCGATCACGTGGAACTCCGCTGCCTTCACCGGCACATTCGCCAGGTGCCGCTCGATGCGCTTTCCTTCCAACAGTTGCCCGTAGGTCACCCGATTCGACGGCTTGCCCGATTCGCTTATGGTGCCCGCCTGAACCAGTAATTGGCCGGCCGGCACATTCAACCGCTCCGACGCCAGTTGCACCAATACCGCCTTCGCCTCGGCCCCGGCCCTTCGCACCGCCGGCCAGAGGAGCGGCGTACACATCGATCCGAACGTCCCCATGTCGTAAGGGCACAGGTCGGTGTCGCCCAGCGTCACGTCTACGGTCTCGAGCGGGACATCGAGTTCTTCCGCCAAAGCCTGCGCCAGCTCGGTCATGGCGCCCTGGCCCAGTTCCACTTTGCCGGCGAGGCACGTCACCCGGCCGTCCGTGCCGATCTTCAGATAGGCGTTGAGGTCCGTCGGACCGCTTTGCCGTCCAGGCAGCCTGGCCGGTTCCTGAGCCTCCGCCAGGCCCACAGGGCGCGTCACGCCGAAAAAGACGAACAGCCCAGCCCCCGCGGCTCCCAATAAGTCGCGGCGCGTCATCCCACCGGTAGCGATTACCTCGGCCATCACGCACCTACCTTTGCCGCGCCAGCGGCTTCCTGAATCGCATCCAGAATGCGCACGTGCGCGCCGCAACGGCACAGATTGTCCTCCATGTGCCGCGCAACCTGCTCGCGCGTGGGATGCGGCGTCTTCAGCAGCAAAGCATACGCGCTCACGATCATTCCCGAGGTGCAGTATCCGCACTGGAACGCGTGGTGATCCAAGAAAGCCTGCTGGACGGCGTGCAGCCCGTTCCGGCCGATCCCTTCGATGGTCAATACGCGCTTGCCGGCCACCGCCTTAAGAGGAGTGACGCACGACCGCACGGCCTCGTTTTCCACGATCGCCGTGCAGGCGCCGCACAATCCTTCGCCGCACCCGAATTTCGTGCCCGTGAGGCCCACATCGCTGCGCAGCACCCACAGCAGCATCCGTTCGTCGTCGGCCTTCACGGTGGCCCGTTGGCCGTTCAGAGTGAATGAAATGCTCCGTTCCATAGGGGGTTTCTCAAACCGACTATAACAGATATTCAGGTCTGTTTCGAGTGTGCTTTGGCCTGCTCACGGCGTTGCGGAAGGCGGGCCGGGGCGGGGCCGGAAGACGGGCCGGAAAAATCTCAGTGGGCGCCTTGCCTGCGGGCCAGGCCTCGCCGTTACGGGGCGGAACATTGCGGGACAGGTTGCGCAATGGCGGCGGCCAGATCCTTGCTGCTCACCAGGCCGGTCAGGAACCGGCCTTGCACCTCGACTACCGGGACGGAACGGATACCCTTGGACGCCAACAGATCCGGCCGCAGGGTAACGTCGATTTTTTCGAGGGAGAAGTTCATGGCCTTTTGCAGGCTGTCCAGGCGCTGCTCGATCAGCGGGCAAAACGGGCAGCCCAGCGCGGTATAGAGAGTGACCTTCACCGGCGCGGGGGCCACCGGCGGGGCCGGCTGGTCGGCGATACGGCCATATCCCATGCCAACCGACAGGCTCGGGAATTTGCGAATGTACAGCCATTGAACGGCGGGAACAGCTACGAGCCAGATGGCTCCGAAGGCCCAGTAGGAATACCAGGCCAATGCGGCGAGTCCGCCCAAATAGGCCGCCCAGGAGAGGTAGATCATGGAGATGTGGCACTGCTGCTTCATGGCTTCACCCTGCTCTCAGTATAAGACTTTCGGGTGTGATGATCGGCTGCCGTACGGCGCCCGGGGAAACGGCAGGCCGGCTTAAGCGCCGTTCCGAAACAACAATGTCAACCGCTCCCTTACGGTCGCGGCTCTGATGTGCCTTCGGAGCCGCGACCGTCAGGGAGCGGTTGGCTGATGTGCCTTCGGAGCCGCGACCGTCAGGGAGCGGTTGGCACGGCCGTCTCGGAACAGGCACTTAAGACAGAGCCAGTTTGTACAAGCCGACGAGCTTGCCCCAGGCGCGCTCGGCGTCGGCCTGGTTGTAGATTGGCGTACCGTTTTGGAGCGGCATGTCCGGCATGCACCAGCCATGCAGCGCTCCCGGATATACTTCGATTTCGGCCGGAACCTGGGCGGCGGCGAAGGCTTCCCTGAGCTTGTCCTTGGCATCCGGCTGACGCGCGTCGTCGTTCGACGCCACGCCAAAATACATGCGGGCCTTGATCTTCGGCGCGAGCAGATGCGGGCTATCGGGCTTGTCGGTCACCAAGCCGCCGCCGTGGAACGACGCGCCCGCGCCAATGCGATCGGGCAGCGCCGCGGCGGTCTTCATCACCAGCCGCCCTCCCATGCAGTAACCCTGGGTTCCGATCTTCTTTTGCTTGTTCACCTCTTCGTGCGCGTCGAGGAAGGCCAAGTATGCGACGGCGTCCTTCTCCGCGTTGCCGGGTGCGCTCACCGACGCCAACAGCGGCCGGAGTCTCTCCATGTCGGCCGGATTCTGGAAGTTAAAGTTGGAGGCCGCCGGGAAAGGAGCTTTGGGCACGCGATAAAAAGGATTGGGCACCAGGACGGAATATCCCTCTGCGGCGATGCGCCTGCCCATTTCGCGCGTCGCGGGCCGCAAACCGAAGGCGTCGGCCAGATCAGCACACCCGGATGGGAACCGCTCTTGGGGTGAATGAAGGCGGCGTCGCAGGTCCCGTCGGGAGTCCGGATCTCGACGTTGGTTTCGACGACCTCAAAGCCGGCAGGCTGCGTATCATTTTCCGGTTGGTCCTTCGGGTCTTCCGTCATGGCGGCGCTTCCAAGAGTTTATCAATTCTCGATTAGTGGGCGTTCACGCGCGGCGAGCCGGGCGGGATAAGCAGGCCAGGCCGGGGCGAGGACGAGTTTCCCCGCAGGCGGCCAGGCTGGTGGCCATCGGCGGAGAGACTCGGGGCAACTTGCTGGGTCGAAAAGGGGCGTCTGGGTGTACACTGAATACGGCCGGGGAGTCCAAAATGGAATTCCGGTTTAAGCCGATCCCCGGATAGGGACCAACCATGACCAAGTCAGCGCGGGTCACTCTCACGGTAGTGGCTGCGGTCGGTTGCGCCGCGCGGGCCCAACAGGCGCCCAATCCCTGCGGGCCGGCCAACTTCAACCAGCAGGCGTGCCAGGCAGCGGTGAAAAGTCGCGGTTATTGCAGCGGTGGCGCCTGGGTGACGCAACAATACCAGAAGTATCCCTATTATTACGACCTCTACCAGGCTTACGCATCCGCTGGCGGCATGGTGGCCGCGGCACCGGTGGAGACTTGCTGGCGCCCCGGCTTTCTGGCGAGGCACGGCTTCGGCGCTATCGGCGCCGCCGTTCATAGCAGCTCCGGCTCCTAGCCGCTTTGGGGATGCTCCGGGGGCGTTTCGGGAACCATGCGACGCATCGCCTCAACGCCGCGGCCAAGCTGGCAGCAGCGCGTGGAAGAGGCCGGGCTGGCGTGGCACACCAGCCAGCAGCCGTACTGGAACGAATCGGCCTTCTACCAGTTCACCGCCCAGGAAGTGGCCTCGCTCGAAGCCGCCACTAACGAGTTGGAAGCTATGACGCTGCGGGCGGTCGAGCACGTCATCGAGAACAAGCTGTACGCCCGAATGAATGTGCCGCCTATGGCGGCGCCGCTGATTGAAGCCTCGTGGCAGGCCGAGCCGCCCTCGCTGTACGGCCGCTTCGACCTAGCCTACGATGGCGCCGGCCCGCCCAAGCTGCTGGAGTACAACGCCGACACGCCCACCTCTCTGCTGGAAGCGGCCGTGGTGCAGTGGTATTGGCTCCAGGACACCTTCCCGCGGCGCGACCAATTCAATTCGCTGCACGAGCGCCTGATTGCGCTGTGGACGGAGCTGGCGCCCAGCCTGCCGGCGAAGCGCATCGACCTCTGCTCGATGGACGACCTGGAAGACGGCATGACCGTCACCTACCTCCAGGACACCGCGCAGCAGGCGGGGCTTTCGGCTGCGTGTTTCGCCATCGACGAGATCGGCTGGGACGGCAGCACCTTCGTAGGGCCGGACGAGCGGCCGCTGGGCGCGGTCTTCAAACTGTATCCCTGGGAGTGGATGGTGCGCGAAGAGTTCGGCCAGTTTCTGGCGGCCGCGCCTACGCTGTGGATCGAGCCGCCGTGGAAGATGCTGCTTTCGAACAAAGGAATCCTGCCGGTCTTGTGGGAGCTTTACCCCGGCCATCCCAACCTGCTGGAGGCGCGCTTCGATGGGCCGGGGCCGCTCGAGTCCTGGGTGCGCAAGCCGCTGCTTGGCCGCGAGGGCGCCAACATCACCATGCACCGTCCGGAAAGCGATATCCGGACCGATGGCGAGTATGGCTCGGAGGGCTTCGTCTATCAGGACCTGGCGCGGATCGGGAGCTTCGACGGCAAGTACCCCGTGGTGGGCAGTTGGGTGATCGGGCACGAGCCGGGAAACGCCGCGGCCGGCATCGGCATCCGGGAGTCGGATACGCCCATCACCACTAACTTCAGCCAGTTCGTGCCGCATTTGTTTGAGTGATCGACGAGAGGAAGGAAATCCTGGGCCACCGCGGTACGGTGGACGGCTGATTCCCGTGGGTTCGAAGCCATGATCGATATCGGCGCCCTGACGGTCATTCAGGGCCAATTGCCGCGCCGGGCTTTGAACCCGGTTCAGGAACGGCGATGATACATAGAGTGGAACTGCTTGAAGACTGGCGGCTCTGCCGGGAGAACGCGCACCCGGCGAAGATCGAGCCGCTGGCGTGAGTGGAGAACGCCGAATGTATTGGGACGTGGTAGAAGTGAAGCCGGAGCCGGACTACTGCCTCTTGGTTCGCTTCCAAGATGGACTGACGGGGCGTGTGCGGCTGCGGCGAGAGGAGCTGACCGGTGGACTCGCGCCGCTGCGGGATGTGCATTTCTTCGAGCGGGTCTTCATCGATTATGGCGCGGTCGCGTGGCCCGGTGAGATCGATCTGGCGCCGGATGCAATGTACGTTGACTGTCGCCAGACAGCATCGTGAGCCGCAGCAGGTTTCGAGACGACTCCCGTGAAGTTACCGTCAAGGAAGTAGGAGCCGGCAAACGCGCGGTCCGGTCTTGCGCAGCCTCGGCTTCACCCATCATGCCGGTCCACCTGCCACTCCAGATACGTCTCCATGGCTTCGGCCCGCGGCGGGCGCGCAGCATCTCAGGTATACGATAGTCGTATACTGGGAATGTGGCAACAGCGGATCCCTTGGACGGTTGCAGCGGGTTTGACTGGGACGACGCCAATACCCACAAAAACTGGGAGCGGCACCGGGTGACTCCAGAGGAGGCCGAGGACGTCTTTTTCCATGAGCCACTGGTTGTACTCAGCGATGTTCGCCATTCGAAAAGTGAGAAGCGATACTACGCCCTCGGCCAGACGGGTGATCGCCGGCAGTTGTTCGTAGTTTTCACGGTCCGGCGGAAGCTGATACGAGTGATTTCTGCCAGGGACATGAACCGGAACGAAACCGAGACCTACGAGAGATATGAAGAGAATTCCTGAATTCAAGAACGAAGACGACGAAAGGAAATTCTGGGCCACCGCGGACTCGACCGCATACGTGGATTGGCCATCGGGAAAGCGCAGGAAACTCGTTCACCTCAAACCGTCTCTGAAGACGATATCGCTGCGGCTCCCGGTCTCCATGATCGAGGATCTGAAAATGCTGGCGAATCGCCGTGACGTACCGTATCAATCTCTGCTCAAGGTGTTCCTGGCCGAGCGCCTGGCGCGGGAGCGGCAACCGCGGCCAGAGTAGCGGCTGAGCGGCAGCCTGGAGGGGTGGGGCGTGTTGCCGGAGTGCCTGGTCCGACACGCATCATTTGGTCACTTTAGCAGTTTGGCGACTACGCCTCCGTGTGGTTGGATTCACGCCGATCATCCGCTTCGAAGAGTACATGAGCCGTACGCGTCCTGCATCGTTCGAGTGCCGCGGTACCATTCTGTCGTGGAAGGTCTGATCGACAACAATGTCTCGCCCAATGGCCGAGACGTCGGAGAATGCATCTACTGTGGCGAGCGCACTCGGGCGCTCGGCACCGAACACGCTGTCCCCTACGGTCTAAATGGGCCGTGGACTCTGCTCAGAGCGAGCTGCGACACCTGTGCAAAGACCACTACCCGCTTTGAGCATGATGTGATGAGACGTCTGTGGCCGGATGTCCGCAATGTGCTCGCAATGCAGAGTCGTCGCCGGGACAAGCGTTCGGCGACGCTGCCGCTCGTTTTACAGCGCGACGGTGCAAAGGAAGTGGTCCAAGTGCCCAGGACGAACTTTCCGACGTACCTCGTAACGCCACTATTTCCTCCACCTGCAAGTTTTTGGAGCGGCAGACCAGTGAGAGGCGTGTTTGCGAATGCCGACATGATTCACCTCTGTGGCCCCACGTTTCAGGAGGCGAGCAAGGATTATCCTGGAGCCGAGTTCTTCGGCGCTCATGCAAACTTTTCAGCTGAGGATTTCGCGCGAATGGTGGCCAAGATCGGCTTTTGTGCAGCCGTTTACGCCTTGGGGCTCGGACCATTTAACAACACGCCGATCAGAAAAGTCATCCTCGGGTGGGTGCACGTCAGATTTGAGGGAAGGGATCAGGCAGCACGCCGGGCGGAGCGGCGCTCCCAGAAGTCCTCGTAGCGTCCACTGAGTTTGCAGCAGCGCAGGGCGATGATAGCGTTTGCGCCATCGA
>JBKQPR010000255.1:0-5600 GCA_052144935.1 Bryobacteraceae bacterium | reverse complement strand
GTGGATCTCGGGCGCGCGGCGCAACTGGCGCCGGCGAGCCAGCGCATTCAGGTCGGCTACACCGCGATCCACCTCAGTGCGCCGGAGCGGGTGCAGTACTCCTACAAGCTGGAAGGGCTGGACGCGCAGTGGGTGCGGGCCGGGGGCCGGCGGGTGATCGACTACAACAGCCTGCGGCACGGCAGCTACCGGTTTACGGTGAGAGCCAATCTGCCAGGCGGGCCGACTAGCGAGGAATCGTACTCCTTCGAATTATTGCCGCAGTTCTACGAGACGGCATGGTTCCGCTCGCTGTGCGCGGCGCTGGCGCTGGCCGGCGCGTGGGCGGTGTTCCGGCTGCGTGTGCGGCAGATCCGCTACCGGTTCGCGGTGGTGCTGGATGAGCGGGCCAGGCTGGCGCGCGAGATTCACGACACGCTGGCGCAGGGATTTGTGGGCATCTCTTCGCAGCTCGACGCGGTCGCCATGTGCCTGCCGGACGCGACGGCGCCGGCGCGCAAGTACCTGGACGTGGCGCGGAAGATGGCGCGGCACAGCCTGACGGAGGCGCGGCGTTCGGTGATGGACCTGAGGGCTTCGGTTCTGGAAGGGCAGGATCTGGCGGCGGCTCTGGAATCGAGCACGCGGCAGTGGACGGCGGGGTCGGGGGTTGACGTGGACGTGGATGTCAGCGGGCCGCGGACGGCTCTGGCGGAAGAGGCGGAGCAGCAGTTGCTGCGGATCGCGCAGGAGGCGGTGACCAACGTTCTCAAACACGCCGGCGCGAGCAAAATCCGGGTCAAGCTCGACATGGAAGCGCGCCGGCTCTTTCTGCGGATTGTGGACAACGGGCGCGGCTTCGATCAGCAGGACGTGTTTTCGTCGCAAGGCGGGCATTTCGGACTAATCGGGATGCGCGAGCGCGCGGAGCGGCTGGGCGGCGAACTGCGCCTGGCGAGCCAACCCGGAGGGGGAACCGAGGTGGAAGTGAAGGTGCCGTTGCCATGAACGATAAGATTCGAATTCTGGTTGCCGAAGACCACCTGGTGGCGCGGGTGGGGGTGAGTACGATCGTCAACATGCAGCCCGATATGACGGTGGTGGCGGAAGCCTCCAACGGTCAGCAGGCCGTGGAATTGTACCGCCAGCACCTGCCCGACGTGGCGCTGCTGGATTTGCGCATGCCGGTGATGAGCGGCGTGGAAGCCGCCACCGCCATCCGGGCATCCTTCCCGCGGGCGCACATGATCGCGCTCACCACCTACGGCGGCGATGAAGATATTCGCCGTGCGTTGGCCGCGGGCGTTCAGGCGTATCTCACCAAGGACGTGCTGCACGACGAGCTGATCAAGGCCATCCACGCGGTGCACGCCGGCCAGACCTATCTGCCGGCGGCAGTAGCCGCGGCGCTGGCCGCGCAGATGCCGCGTCCCGATTTGAGCGCGCGCGAGGTGCAGGTTCTGGAGCTGATCGTGCGCGGCCTGGCCAACAAGCAGATCGCCTACGCGCTGAGCATCGCCGAGCATACCGTCAAGAACCACGTGAAGAACATTCTGAGCAAGCTGGGCGTGCAGGATCGCACGCAGGCCGCCACGGCGGCCATTCAGCGGGGAATTATACATCTGTGAAAGGGGGCCTTTCGAAACCGCGTTCGGAAAAATGGGAGGATGGACTACATGGAGTTCAAGGTTTTTGGCGCATACGGCCCCGCGGACGATCTCGCGGACGACTTAAAGGCACTATTGGCCCTTGATCCAGCGACGTGGGACACACTTGCGAAGTGGTTCTTGACAACTGACTCTTTCGACCTGGAAGAGGCCTTCTCTTCTCCCGCGATTGCAGCGAGTCTACTGCTGCCTGAGCAGTTCAGCAAATGCGCTGGGGGCATTCTCGACCTGCTTGAGAGCTGGCACGCGTCACACCTCGAATTGCCTGACCTCCTGCGCGACCTCATGTTTTTGGGATTCACCACGGAGGAAATTGATCGATTGGGCGCGCTGCTGGAACGCCTGGGTCCTGTGAAGCGTCGCGCTTACACAGATTTCATGAAATTTGAGCACGAAAATGCGGTGCTTCCTACGCTCGAGGATATTGACGTCGTCTGCGACATTCGGCCGATCTTCGAGGACTACGTCTATCCCGTCCCGCGGAAGAGTGCCGTCAGCCATACCAAGCTCCTGGGGTTCAGCTACATGGTACTGATGGAACTGCTGGCCGAAGACATCGAGGGCAAGACATCGAAGCTGTCATTTCAAATGACAGAGCAAACATTGGCTGCTTTCCAGGTTGCGCTGCAACGAGCACGCGAGCAACTCGATATACTGAAGGCGAACACCAATGCGCTCTCGACTAGACACGCCTAGAACCGCGAGGGTATCCAAGCGCCTCACCTCCAGGCCGCTTGGCGCGTGCCGTAAGGCATGGCACCACTCCATGACATTCCCAAAAGCAAACCGAGGCAATGCGAGCCGCGAAGTGCAGGTATATGCGCCGGCACTGAGTGGCGACGCCTGGGCCATTGAGACCCGCGTTCAAGCTCTCTCAGCAGATGAACTCCTCGATCGCTATCACGAACTGGTCGATCGGCGCTTCGCAGAGCCGTTGGACCTTACAGAATCGTTTGAACTCGAAAGAATTGAGGCCCGCCTCAACCTCCAGGACGAAGGCGAGCTCGACCGGGTGGCTAATCTCCAGCATGAGTGGCGGCGCGAGCGCGACGAGCTGGTGGCGTCCATTGAGCGCTTGTTAGCGCGTTTCAAGGCAGCCTCCTGACCACCTGTGTCCCAATTCTTTCGCAAAGAGTCTCCGCCGTATTTTGAAGATCACACGGAGTACCGGCCCTTTCTGCGACGGGATTTCCGGTTTACCTGTGCGTATTGCGAACGCCCTGAACCTGCGGCAGGCGGAGAAGAGTTCTTTTGAGATCGACCATTTCCGGCCGGTCAAGCGATTTCCCGAGCACACGAACCGCTATCCCAACCTCTACTACGCCTGCGGCAAGTGCAACCGGCATAAAGGCAACACTTGGCCTTCGGAAGATCTGATGGGGCGAGGCTTCCGCTTTGCGGACCCTTGCGAGGAGGATCTGTATGTCGCGCATGTGGAAGAGGCGCCGGACGGGACGTTGCGCGCGCGGACTAACGCCGGGGCATACACCTTGCGAACACATACGCCTCAACCGTCCGGCCCTGTTGGCCTGGCGCCAGGAGAGGCGCCGGGGCGCTTCCGATCTCGTGATGCTCCAAGCCCTCCGTGAGAAAGTGATGCTCATGCCGGAGATGACGTCAGCATCCGATCTTCAGGATGAACTCCCGCAGCAACTATCCGCGCTGGACTCGACAATTGCCTTACTTCGCCGGCGATACTCCTTGTAGAACTCGTCCCTTCGCGCCGCCGATTCGTAGTGCAAGGTCCGCAGCCGGGCGTCCATCGCAAACCATGCAGGTGCTGGAGCTGATCGTGCGCGGCCTGGCCAACAAGCAGATCGCCTACGCCCTGAGCATCGCCGAGCATACCGTCAAAAACCACGTGAAGAACATTCTGAGCAAGCTGGGCGTGCAGGACCGAACGCAGGCGGCGACGGCGGCCATTCAGCGGGGGATTATTCATCTGTGAAAAGGGGGTGGGCGCCCGGTTCTGCACCGGTTGCGGCCTGAAGCGGCTGGATTGGACCGTCCTGATCCCCCCGTCTTTGGGGTTCTTCCTTCCTTCGGCCTTGAACCATCTAGCGCAACGCCGGGGCGGAATCTCGGAGGTAGGCCGGTTATTGGTCGTGGTCGCGGCAGGGGCGCCGATATAGGCCCTGTGCCCGATCCAGTTTCTTGGCGCCGCAGGGACGCTCGCGCATCGGACTGTCAAACGGCGCACGATCCGGTCTTTCGCCGCGTTTGTGTGGGACAATCGGCATAGCATCTAAAACTCGTACCCCCTTTCCAGAACCGTCGGCCCGACAATCCCGCCGAGCAGCGCTCCTGAAGAGTCGTGACGCGACTTTCGATGGCTGCGCGGGCGCAGTGTCCCGCGTGTGCCAAGAGGAGCACCATGACCCCACAGATCGGCCGCGGGAGCAGCCCGACCCTAAAACCAACCGCCTCCTGGCCATGCTGGCGCCGGCAGACTACGTCGCAGTGATGCGACAGGGCAAGGTCGTGCCGTTGAAATTCCGCAAACGCCTCCATCGTCAAGACGAGCCTATCGATGCCGCTTATTTTCCCTTGACTTGTATGATCTCGCTCCTGGTCAGCTCCGACGACAAGCCTCGGATGGAAATGGCGACCGTTGGAAAGGAAGGCGTTGTCGGGGCATCGGAGGTCATCCAAATGCAAGGAGCGATGGGCCTGAATCTTAATCCAGATACCCGGTCTGGCGGTGCGCATCGACGCCCATGCTTTCCGGGCACTAACGGAAAGCCGGCCGCTGGTGCTGAAGTTGGTGCATCGGCATCTGTATGCGCTCATGCGGCGGGTCCTTTATGGAGCAGCCTGCAACCGGATTCACAGCATGGAGGAGCGTTGCGCCCGCTGGCTGTTGATGACACACGATCGTGCCGGACAGGATACTTTTCCCCTCACGCAGGAATTCCTCTCTCACATGCTGGGAGTCCGTAGGGCCACCGTGAACGTAGCGACAGGCATGTTGAAAAAGGCCGGGTTTATCCGCTACGTACGGGGGAAACTCACGGTCGTGGACCGGCGCGGTCTGGAGTCCGCCTCCTGCGACTGCTATCAAGCCATCGTCAGGGTATACGATGCCCTGCTTTGCCTCGCTCCGAAAAAACCCCAGATCGTCCGGTAAGCAATTCACTTGGCCGGCTCAAGCAGTTTCTGTACGTTCGCGTATATATCAAAGTTCACGGCTTCGTGCACATAATTTTTGTAATTTTTCTAACATGGTCTTTGTTTTCATAGACTTAAGATATTGACAGAGATCAAGGCCACCCGAATAATGTGTAACCAGGGGGCGATTCACTACCGGGAAGCTGCGATGACGGTACCACCAGTTCTTGCGCCCCCCATTGGATGTCCTCAGAGGGATCGGTTGATTGGCGAGATTGTTGGCGTTCAAAAACGAATCGCGGAAATTCACGACCAGGAAATGGTTGCGGTCCTCAAAGGCGACTTGGAGCAGTTCCAACCCGCCGAATTGAAGCATACGAGGGATCTGAGGGACTCGCTGATGGAAGAACTCCTGGCGCACATCGCCGAGCATGGCTGTTAAGAACAGAATCCAGTTGGTCCGGGAGGTGGTTGATGGCAGCACCGGCACCCTCGAGGGGCACGAACGGCAGTTACGCCAAAAAAGCAAAAGCAACAAGAACCGGAAGGCGCACCGTCGCCTCTGGAGGAGCGGATCAGGCAAGGCAGCGCGCCCACGAGATTTACCTGCAAGCGTGGCGGCCAGGATGGCTCCGCATTGGACGATTGGCTCCAGGCGGAGGCGGGGATCCGCGAGAGTGGGAGGGGGCCTAAGCCACGAACTTCGATACCGCGAAGAGTTGTGACTGCTTTAGGTTTGCTCGGTTCCGCGGCGCCGGGAAGCCGGTCAGCAGATACCGCCTGTTCGCCGCGGAATCGAGTAAACCGCGCGTTGAACTAAACCGCAATCCGAGGCCGGCTCTTTAA
>JBKQPR010000254.1:0-67073 GCA_052144935.1 Bryobacteraceae bacterium | reverse complement strand
ACATGCAGAACCCGCTGGAACATGGTGAGGTCGAGCGAAACAGGGGAGGTCATAACTAAAACATAAACCATGAATTATGTTTTATTTAAGGCCCACCCAAAAACTAAATGGCATTGGGCTGAAAGCCCGCTATACGGTGCGAAGCACCGGCCGGGAGATCGGCCATTCCGAGGCCGCCCATGGGGCAAAGCCCAGAGCGCCCCCGCTTTGTGTGGTCTACCCCCCACGCGCCGTGGCGCAGGCTCAGCCTGGCTCAGCCTGCCGCGCCAACACTCGGGTGTGCCCTTGCCGGTGCTTCGTACCGGTTGGCCGGCTGAAAGCCGGATGGGGCCCCGAGGACACCCCAAGATTGGCTGCCCCACCAGGGCCAAGTGGGCGCGTGGGCAAGCGGCCAAGCGGGACGGGCAAGACGGGCAAGACGGGCAATGGCGGGCAATGACGGGCATGACGGGCAATGACGGGCAATCCCTTCTGTACACTATGGCGGCTTTCGGGCTATACTAATCCAAAATAGCGGCCACGCGCGCCGCCCGTCCCGTCGCGGTGGTAACCTTTCCAAAGCACTCAGCCCCAACTCTGAAGGGAGGATCATGCGTATTCCGATTGGCGTGTATCTGGCGATCTCGCTAGCGGCCGCGGCACTCGCCGCAAGCAATAAAGAAGAGGGTGGTCCGCAAGTCAAAAGGGATGCGAAACACGGCGTTGCGACGCCCAAGGCGGGCATCAAAACGCCGGGCATCCAGATTCCTATTGCCAGTCTGAAGGCCGAGGCCGAAGTGGCCGCCGCGCCCCAATGGATCGGTGTAGCGGATTCCCTGCTGCTGCCCAACTCCGCCAAAGGCACGCTGGACCGCCTGGACCCCAAAACCAACAAACCGGGCGAACCGATCGCCGAACTGAGCAAACCGTGCGGCGGCGCAATCACCGCATTCGGCAGCATTTGGGTTCCCAGTTGCGCCAGCCAGTCGCTGGTGCGGCTGGATCCGAAGACCTGGAAGACTACCGCCAAAGCGGCCACCGGCGTGGGCAGCGCCCAACCGGCCCTGGCCGCCAGCGCCGACAGCGTTTGGGTGCTCAGCGACGACAAGACCACGCTTTCCCGCGTGGATCCCGAGCTGAACATGGTGGTGGCCGAACTTCGCCTGCCTGCTGGTTGCAACACCTTGACCTTCGGCGAAACCGCCCTGTGGGTCACCTGCCCTTCGGAAGACCGGTTGCTGCGCATCAATCCGCAAACCAACCTGGTGGAGAAGTCCATCGAAGTCCAGGGTGAGCCGGAGGCTTTGGCCATCGGTGAAAACTCCATCTGGGTGTACTGCCGGAAAGAGGGCAAGGTGGAGCGGATCGACCCTAAGACCAACAAGAGCAGCAAGACCATCGAAACGGGCGTGCCTGCCACGGAAGGGAGAATTGCCATCGGACTGGACTCGGTGTGGGTTACCCAGGAAGGCTTTCCGCTGACCCGGATCGATCCGCAGACCGAAAAAGTGGTGCAGCAGTTCTGGGGCGCCGGCGGCGGGGCCATCCAGATCGCGGTGAACTCCCTCTGGCTGACCAACGTGAGTGAGAAGACCCTGTGGCGCATCGACCCGAAACGCGTCGCCGCGACACTGGCTGAATGAACCATGAACATCCCGATGCTGCGCGTTGTGTTTCCCATTTTGATGGCCGCCGCTATTCCGGCGGTGCTGCCAGGCCAGGACACGCCGCCCTCGGGCGAGGCGCCCAAGAAAGCGGGGTCGAGACGTCCCCCGAAGCCGGGAGTCTCCACGCCCGGCGTGCGCCGGGAGATGTCGGCGATCACACCCGATGCGGTCTTCCCGATTGAAGGCACGCCGGATTGGCAAGTGCTCACGGAGGACGCCGTGTGGGTGGCCAATGGGCCGAAGAACACGGTTCACCGGCTGGATCCGAAGACCAACACGGTGGCGGCCGCCATCCCGGTGGGCCGCCGCCCGTGCTCCGGACTGGCCGCCGGATTCGGCAGCATCTGGTCGCCCAGTTGTGGCGACAAAACGGTCTCGCGCATCGACATGAAAACCAATCAGGTGGTGGCTACCGTGGCGGTGGGACCGGCGCAAAGCGAAGGCGGAATCGCCGCCAGCCCGGATGCCATCTGGCTGGCGACCGATCCCAAGGGCGTGCTCTCACGCATCGACCCGGCGTCCAACAAAGTGGTGGCCGAGGTCGCCATCGCGCCGAATTCGGCCGCGTGTGTCTACGGGGAGGGCGCAATTTGGGTGACCACGCCGGAGAAGAATCTGCTGACGCGCGTGGACGCCAAAACCAACCAGGTGACCGCCACCATCGAAGTGGGGCCGCAACCGCGCTTCCTCACGGTGGGCGCCGGCTCGGTGTGGACCCTGAACCAGGGCGATGGGACGATCTCGCGGGTGGACGCCCAAAGCGCCAAACTGATCACGAACATCGCCGTGGGGGTGCCCGGCAGCGGCGGGGAGATCGCTTTTGGCGAAGGGCACATTTGGGCCACGGTGTTCCAGATTCCGCTGTCGGAGATCGACCCGGCCACCAACCAGGTGATTAAGCAGTGGTTCGGAGCGGGCGGCGACTCGGTGCGTGTGGGGCACGGCTCGGTGTGGCTCTCGAACCTGCGGGAGCAGAATTTGTGGCGGTTTAGCCCGAAACAGCCGTAGCGTCCCCACCTGGTTCATGTATAATGCCAATGGATCTGCGCCATGTTTGCGCGACTATTGGCAACGTTTTGCCTGCTGAACCTCGTGGTTTCGATCGTCTGGGGCGACTCTCGGGAGCCGTCCGCGAGCGAACTGGTGGTCTACCTCTCGGCCGATTCCGGCCAGTCCCCACACGTCCTCGAATACATGAAGCGCGAATTGGGCCAAGTCATGCAGACCGCGGGCTATGAGGTGGTGTGGCGCGACGCGCACTCGGCGCAGCCGGAAGACACCGCATCGCCGCTGATCGTGGCCCGATTGCAGGGTGCCTGCGTTCTGCCTACTGGCGATCTGTCCGCGGCGCTGCCGCTGGAAAAGGCCGCCAGCCTGGCTTCCACAGCGGTGGAGGGGGGCCGGGTGCTGCCCTTCAGCTCGGTGAATTGCGGCAACCTGACCCGGACCCTGGCCCCCATGCTGGCGGCGGAACCGGGCGCGCGCCGCGATTTTCTCTATGGCCGCGCCGTGGCTCGCGTGCTGGCGCACGAGTTTTATCATATCCTGCTGGGCACTAGCGAGCATGCCTCCGGCGGCGTGGCCAAGCCGTGCTTCAGTCCTGTCGACCTGCTTACCGAACGCTTCGAGTTTGAACAGGCCACCCTGGCCAGGTTGCAGAAGCGGCCGTCGGGCCACCCCAGCGAGCCGGTTGTGGGAGATGACGCGACGGGCCGCTACTAGCCGCACCGAAGGCGGGGCCCGCTTCGCTATTGCGAGAGCTGGGAGGAAGGATGATGTTCTTAAATCTCCCTGGCTATCGCTCGCCGCTGCACTTGGGGGGGGCCAACTTTCATGACGGTCTCAGGACCCTCCTGCCCCGCGCCAGCGGATTGTACCGAGACGCGCGATAATCGGATGTATGCCTATGGTTCCAAGCGGGTTCGTCCATCAGGGGCAACTTGACGCCGAAATCAAGAGCGCGGTGAGCAAGCTCGGCCCGGAGGTTGTCCATGTTGCCTACCGCGTGCGCGAGGATTCAACCGGTGACCCGTCCATCTTTTTCCGTATCGTTCTAGCCGATCCGGTATTCAAGGACGAGACTCTCATCGAAGTAACCGAACGCATAATCACGCTTCTTGTCGATGAAATAATGCCCATCGAGAATTGGGGGCTGCATCCCTATTTCAACTTTCGCAGCCAGTCGGAGCAGCAACGGCGCCCAGACCCCGATTGGGAATGAATGGCCTACCACGACGATCTGCTAAGCCAGGCGCTGAGCCTGGTTCATACTGCGCCCCCCACACAAGCGGCCCTTCGCAGGAGTGTCTCAGCAGCCTACTATGCGGTCTTTCACTTCCTGATTGCCGAATCGACTTCCAACTGGAACAACGTCGCCCTGCGGCCTGCGTTGGGCCGAGCCTATGACCACGGGATAATGAAGACGGCCTCAAATCGACTTTTGAGCACGCGATACTTTCCTTTTACCGGAGAAGATCCAAGGGTGGTTACAGATCTTCGGTCCGTTGCGCGCAGGTTCGCCCAATTGCAGGAAGATCGTCACTTCGCGGATTATGACCTCACGAAGGACTTGGACTCCAGCAATGCTCTCACCCATGTAGAGGCAGCCCAGAAGATCTTCGATATATGGCCCTCCATCAGAGCTGAACAGATCGCGCAAGAATACCTGGTGTCGCTTGTCGTAAAGCATCGCAACCGCCTGGCGCGCCCCACCTCCGCGCCCGGAGTTATGATATGCGGTTCTATATAAAAGGATAAAGGAGTACTCAAATGCTGCAACGATCCAAGGCCGGGTTAGCCATCGCGGCCGGACTGTTAGGGCTTTTGCTGCCCGCTGCGGCGCAAGCCCAGGGGGGCCCTCCCGACGGCGGCCGCGGCCAGGGCGGACGTGGCGGGCGCGGGGGAGCGCCGGCGGTTACGGGTCCGTGGTCGGATAAGAGCCTGTCGCCCGACCAGCGCGCCGATCTGTTGATCGAGGCCATGACCTTGGATGAGAAGATCCAGCTTCTGCACGGCAGTGGGGGCGGACGGGGAGCGCCGGCGCCCGCGGTCCCCACCGGCAGCCGCTCGAATGGCGGGGCCGGATGGGTCCCCGGAATCCCGCGGCTGGGCATTCCGGATATCAACATGGCGGATTCGGCGGTGGGAGTCACGCGGGGCGCGGCGGAGAGCCGTTACTCCACGCTGCTGCCCTCGGCGCTGGGCGCCGCGGCCACTTGGAACCCGGAGCTGGCGCTGCTGTATGGCCAGGTGATCGGAAGGGAGCTGCGCGACCAGGGCTACAACATGTCGATCGGCGGCGGCGTCAATATCACCCGCGAGCCGCGCAACGGGCGCAATTTTGAATACGCCGGCGAGGACCCGATCCTGGCGGGGACCACCGTCGGAATGCTCATGAAAGGCGTGCAGTCGCAGCAGATCATGGGCGATATCAAGCATTACGCGCTCAACGACCAGGAGACCGGCCGCAACATCGGTAACGCGATCCTGGACCAGCGCTCGATGCGCGAGACCGATCTGCTGGCGTTCCAGATTGCCTACAGGATTTCCGATGCCGCCGGCTTCATGTGCGGCTATAACAAGGTCAACGGCGACTGGGATTGCGAAAACGACTACCTGCTGAACCGGGTCCTGAAGAAGGATTTCGGATTCAAGGGCTGGGTGATGTCGGACTGGGGCGGCACGCATTCGACCACCAAGGCCATCCTGGCGGGGCTGGACCAGGAACAGCCCGGGAGCGGGTTCTTCGGCGATGCGCTAAAGAAGGCGGTGGAGGACCGCGACATCCCGGTGGCACGAGTCAACGATGCGGTACACCGGATTCTGCGCAGCCTGTTTGCGGTGGGGGCGTGGGACAATCCGCCCAGTCAACACCGCGTGGTGGACGTTTTCAAGGGCATGGAAGACGCTCAGAAGATCGCCGAGGAAGCCATCGTGCTACTGAAGAACTCGGGGAACCAGTTGCCTCTGAGCGCGGCGGTGAGGTCGATCGCGGTGATCGGATCGCATGCCGACGTGGGCGTGCTTTCAGGCGGCGGATCGGCACAGGTGGATCCGCCGGGCGGCAACGCGGCGCCCCCACCGCCGCCTCCCGAGGGCCAGCAAGCCGCCGGAGGGCGCGGCTTTGGCGGTTTCGGCGGTGGACGGGGCGGGCAATATTTCCCCTCGTCGCCGCTGAAATATATCCGGGTCAAGGCGCCGGGCGCCAAGGTGGAGTACAACGACGGCGCCGACCCGGCTGCGGCGGCAGCGCTGGCGAAGGCTTCGCAGGTGGCCATCGTGTTCGTCAACCAGCCCATGAGCGAGGGGCGGGATGCGGCCACCCTTTCGCTGCCCGACAAGCAGGACGATCTGGTGAGCGCGGTGGCCGCGGCCAATCCGCACACCATCGTGGTGGCGGAGACGGGCGGCCCGGTGGCCATGCCGTGGGCCGATCGGGTGAGCGGCATTCTGGAAGCGTGGTTCCCCGGGATCGGCGGCGGTCCGGCGATCGCCAACATCCTGTTTGGCGATGTGAACCCATCGGCCAAGCTGCCGGTGACCTTTGCGAAGAGCGATAACGATCTGCCGCATCCGCAGATCGCGGGGCTGAACCTGATGCCGCAGCCCGCCATGGGCGGCGTTCCTCCGGGCGGCCGCGGCGCGGGCGGTGGCCGAGGTGGGATGGCGCCATTCGACGTGCCTTACACCGAGAAGCTCGAAGTCGGCTACAAGTGGTACGATGCCGAGCACAGAGAGCCGCTATTCGCATTTGGCAGTGGCCTCGCCTACACCACTTATGCATACTCCGGGCTGCACGCCGCGGCCGCGGGCCACAACCTGACCGTATCCTTCAGCGTGAAGAATACCGGCAAGCGCGCGGGCAAGGAAATCGCGGAGGTCTATGCGACGCTTCCCGCGTCGACCGGCGAGCCGCCCAAGCGGCTGATCGGCTGGCAGAAGGTGGAGTTGGCCGCGGGTGAGAGCAAGACCGTCAACATCGCCATCGATCCGCTGTACCTTTCGATATTCAACGAGGCCAATGACCGCTTTGAGGTCTCGGGCGGCGGTTACAAGATCTGTGCCGGAGGTTCGTCCGCGAGCTTGCCGCTGTCGCAGCCGGTCGAAATCGGCAACTGAGCGGTAGGGCAGGCGATTCGCCTGCCTCACCTTCGCATGGGCGTTTCACGGTTCGATCAAACCCGATCGGATCGCGTAACGCACCATGGTGGCGGTCTCGTGGATTCCCAGTTTCTCGAGAATCCGGCTGCGATGCGAGTCCGCGGTCTTGTAACTGATGCCTAATTGCGTGGCGGTTTCCTTGGTGGACTTGCCACTGGCGATCAGCACCAGCACCTGGCGTTCCCGCTCAGTCAAGGCAAAAACCAGGCGGACGGCGTCCTCGTCGGGCGTGAAGATCTGCCGCTTCCGATCGTTGATATCCACGGCGGTGCCTATAAAGCCGCAAAACAGGCCGCTCTCGTCGTGGCGCGGTGTGCCGACCTGCTCCACCCAATTGTAGACCCCGTCGGCGCGCAGCAAGCGATACTCGATGCGGAAGGCCAGCCGCGCGGTGAAGTTCTTCAAGTAGTGCTCGACCATTTGGTTGCGGTCCTCCGGATGAGCGCCTTCCCACCATCCGTGGCCCAATTCTTCAGCCGCCCGCCGTCCGCGAAACTCCAGCCAGGCGCGGTTGAAATAGGTGCACAAAGAGTCCGCGCCGGACATCCAGATCATCACCGGCGCGGCGTCCGCCAGCATGGAAAAACGCGACTCGCTCGCCTGTTTGTGGCGATACAGTTGCGCTTCCAGCTCGGCGAGCCGTTCGCGCAGGGACCCGATCTCTTCCAATTCTTTGCCAGGCGACATTCGCAATCCCATCATCCGGATTTGGAGATAATAGTTAACACGCTGAAGAGCCGTAAAGTTCCAAAAGGTTACCCGCGGCTACCGCAGGTTGGCTTACAGGGCCAATCAGATCTATAGTATTCGATTCGTGGAACCTTTGCCCACATCGGAGCAATGATTATTAGGAGCCGATGACGATCCCTGCGCCCGACACGGACGTTGAACTGTTGATGCGCATGCGCCATGGGGACGAGCAGGCATTTGTAAGCCTGTACCGGCGGCGGCAAGGCGCGATCTACCGCTTTGCCATGCACATGAGCGGATCGGCGCCCACCGCCGAGGATGTTACCCAGGAGGTGTTCCTGGCCCTGATTCGCGAGGATTGCGGGTTCGATCCGGAGCGCGGTTCGCTTTCCGCCTATTTGTTCGGAATCGCACGGAAGCTGGTGCTGCGCTATCTGGAACGGGGCCGTCCCGACATGCCGCTGGAATCGCACGGGGACGAGACCCTCCGGCCGGAGTTGGCGGCCGCCGATAACCCGCTGGTGGATCTGACCCGCAAGGAGACCCTGGAAGCGCTGCGGCGGGCCGTGCTGGCGTTGCCGCGCCGGTATCGCGAAGTGGTGGTACTGTGCGACTTGGAAGAACTGGATTATGCGGACGCGGCGGTGGCTTTGGGATGCCCGATCGGCACGGTCAGAAGCCGGCTGCATCGGGCACGCGCTCTGCTGTTGGAGAAGTTGACCCCGGAAAAGAGTTCCCGGACCGTTCTGGGAACTTGGAAGCCGTTGAGGAGTTTTATATGAATTGCCAGGAGTTTTGGAACCAGGCCCCGGAAAGTTCGCGCCCTCCCGGCGCCGGATTTTCGGCTCATTTGAGCGAATGCCCGGCCTGCGCCTCCGCCTGGGCCCGCCAGCAGCACGTGGCTGCCGGGCTGCGCCAGGTGGCTGCGGAATGGAGTCGCATGGAGGCGCCTGCCCGGCTGGAGGGACGGCTGGTGGGCGCGTTTCGTGCGCAGGCGGGTCTGGCCAGGGTTCGGCGTACCCCTCCCTGGATCGGGGCGCTGACCTGGGCGACTGCCGCCGCGGCGGTGCTGGCCCTGGCGTTTTCCCTGGTAAGGGTTCGCGAGCCGCAAACGGCCGCTCCCAAGCGGGTTCCCGCCAACGCCTTAATTTTGGCTGCCTTGCAGGAAATCCCGGATGGGGCCGGAGGGTTCGAGGCCACCGGTCTGGAAGCTGGCTTCGTTCCGCTGCCCAACGTCGAGCAACTCGCCCCCAGCGAGCAGGGCGACCTGGTGACGGTGGAAGTGCCGCGCTCCGCCATGATCGCGCTGGGGTTTGAGGTAAGTCCGGAACGGGCGGCCGAACCGGTACAGGCCGAGGTGATGTTCGGCCCCGATGGTGTGGCCCGCGCGGTACGATTCCTGGATGAAACGTTCTAACGGGTATTCAGGCGCCAGCGAATGGGCCTGTGGGATTTGTTCGAAGGAGTAGGAAGATGCGAATGCGAATGATCGGGGTGTTGATGGTTCTGGGGTTCGTGGCAAGCGCCCAGGACCCCGGTCCGGGGCGCGGACGAGGGCGGGGACCATTCGGTGCGGGATCCAATCCAGCTTTTCAAGGCCCGGGCGCTCGCCTTCTGGGCGCGGAAGCCGGCATGCCGGGCCGGTTAGTGAAGAACGCGCCGTACTCGGCCGATCTGGTGACGGAAACCACCCAAACGCTGCCGGACGGTAACCGTATCCATCAGACCACCACGGCCCGCGCCTACCGCGACTCGGAGGGACGGACCCGCCGCGAGCCGTCGCTCAATTCGTTAAACAGCCTGGCGCCCAATTCCCATCTGTCGGCGGTGATTTTCATCAACGACCCGGTTGCCGGGGTGAACTACGCTCTCAGCGCCAATGACCGCACGGCGACCCGATCGTCGTGGACGCGGCCGGGGGGACGCGCCAACCAGACGAGACCCGCGGGGAGTCCGCCGCCAGGCGGGCGCAGCCACTCCAACCAGAACGTGAAAACCGAGTCGCTGGGCCGCCAGACGGTGGAGGGCGTGCCGGCCGACGGCACCCGCACCACATACACGATTCCGGCCGGGCAGATCGGCAACGAGCAGCCCATTCAGATTGTCACGGAATCCTGGTATTCTGCCGATCTGCAGGCGGTGGTGATGTCGAAGCGAAGCGACCCGCGCACGGGCGAATCTTCGTTCCACATGGGCAATCTCAGCCGGGCCGAACCGGTCGCCGCCCTATTCCAAGTGCCGGCGGATTATAAGATCAGCGAGTCCACACGGCCGCCTCGGAACGGACCGGGGACGGGCCGGTAAGGGCCGCCGGCCGGGCCGGTTTGAGCAGGGCCGCCGGCCGGGCCGGTTTGCACAAAAGAGTGCCCCCAAAAACCTCGAAAATCGCCCTTGTTAGCCATTGGAAACAAATGGGGGCACAGATAAGCTTGCCCTGGTTTTTCACGGCCTCTGACGGTCGCGGCTCGCCTGGCGCGAACCGGCCAAGTCCCGCCTACGGCTGCGCCGGGGGCTTTTCCGGGCCGGCGGGTTTCCCTGCCGCCTTCACGGGGCTGATGAGGATGTGGGCGTTGCGCCCCTCCAGCCTCGGCACACCTTCCACCGAACCGTAGGTCGTCAGGTCACCGGCGAAACGCATTAACAGCTTCTTGCCGAGATCGGCGTGGGCGATTTCACGGCCGCGGAACTGCACTACGGCCTTGACGCGGTTGCCCTCCTGCAAAAAGCGGATGGCGTGATTCTTCTTGAAATCGTAATCGTGATCGTCGGTGTTGGGCCGGAACTTGAGTTCCTTCACCTGCACCACGTGCTGCTTCTTCTTAGCGTCGTGCTGTTTTTTTTTCTGCTCGTACTGGTAGTGACCGAAATCCACGGCTTTGGCGACCGGAGGAACGGCCGTGGGCGCCACCAGCACCAGGTCGAGGCCCAATTCCTGG
Source organism: Bryobacteraceae bacterium (assembly GCA_052144935.1). Taxonomy (GTDB): domain Bacteria; phylum Acidobacteriota; class Terriglobia; order Bryobacterales; family Bryobacteraceae; genus JOPF133. The sequence goes on along the minus strand of JBKQPR010000254.1, from coordinate 56,641 downwards.
GCCTTGCGCAGAGCCACCGAAGTGGGCATCACCTCGGTGGTGCCGTCGGGGAAGACCGCGCGCACTTCGCGTGCGCGGATCGATTCGTTCACGTTCTCTCTGCGATTCTGCCTGCGAGGAGGAAAGTTTCTAGGATACATTCTTGGTTATGCGTTGAACTCTGGATTGCGAAGGCAAGCAAACCGGGGCAGGAGGCCCCATGCAAATCTCTGGGCGAACGGCGAATTGGAGAAATTCCGAAACAAGCGTATGATACGTCAGATCCAGTTTACACCAAATCGCACCGGGGAAGTCAAAAGGTTTCGGAGTATCCGCCGTGGCGGCCACCGGCGCGGGCGAAAATTTACAACGGCCGGGACCAGTCCGGAAACTCAGCCTGGGCGGCCTTGGGGCGGCCTTCAGGCGGCCACTGGAAATTGGCCATTCCGAGGCCACCCGTGGGGCAGCGCCCCAGAGGGCGCCCCGCTTTGGTGTGATCTGCCCCGCACGCACCGTGGCGCAGGCTCTCAGCCGGGGTACCCCCTGGGTCCGCCCACATTCGTGTGGGCGCTTACGCCGGCCAGGGCCTGCGCGAGGTCCTCGATGAGATCGTCCGGGTGCTCCAGCCCCACGGACAAACGCAGCAGATTCTGCGGCGTGCGGGTTTGGGGGCCTTCGACCGAGGCGCGGTGCTCGATCAGGCTGTGAGCGCCGCCCAGGCTGGTGGCGCGGATGAAGAGACGGCAGCGCGCCGCCACGGCCATCGCGGTTTCGCGGCCGCCCCGCACCTGAAACGACAACATGCCTCCGAATGCCGACATCTGGCCCGCGGCGATGGCGTGGCCGGGGTGATCGGGCAGGCCCGGATAATGCACCGCTTCGACGGCCGCATGGCTGGCCAGGAACCGGGCCACCCGCAGGGCGTTTTCCGAGTGGGCCCGCACGCGATAGGGCAGCGTATCGATGCCGCGCAGCGATAGCCAGCAATCGAATGGCGAGGGGACCGCGCCGCCATAGCGCTGCGAGGCGCGGGCGCGCTCGAACAGGTAATTGCCGTGACGCGTGATGAGCGCGCCGCCCACCACGTCGCTGTGGCCGCTGAGGTATTTGGTGGTGGAGTGGGTCACCATGTCGATGCCGCAGTCCAGAGGATGTTGCAGGACGGGGGTGGCGAAAGTGCCGTCGCAAACCGTGACGATGTGGGAGCCGGCATCCCGCGCGAGCTGGGCGATGGTGGCCAGGCTGGTGATCTTCATGAGCGGGTTGGAGGGGGTTTCAGTCCAGATGAGACGCGTCTGCGGGCGCAAGGCGGCGCGAACGGCATCCGCCTCGGTCATATCGACGTAGGAAGTTTCCAGGCCCCACTTGCCGAAAACCCCGCCGATGACTTTACGCAGGCCCCAGTAGACGTCGTCTGGGGCGATCAGGTGGTCGCCCGGCTCCAGTCCCTGGACGAGGGCCGTAGCCACCGCCAGGCCGGAGGAGAAGACCAGGGCTTCCGTGCCGCCTTCGATCTCCGCCAGGCAGGCTTCCAGGGCGGCGCGGTTGGGGTTGCCCTCGCGCGAGTAGCTGAAGCCGAGCGGGTATTGGCCATCGGGGCTGCGCTCGAAGGTGGTCGAGAGGTGGATGGGCGGAGTGACGGCGCCGGTCGCTGGGTCGATACGGCGGCCGGCGTGGACGGCGCGGGTTTCAATTCTCATCATTGCCAGTGTAGCGTTTCGGGCGATTCGAGCATTGCGCATCCCATTGTTACGAAACTGTTCAGAATGTGGCACGGCTGGTTCTCTTCAAGAAACGTGCCCGGTGTCGCTCCGTGCCCCACCAACTTGAAGCCGCCGAAGTCTTTGCACCATACCCCATCCGGCACTTCCGGGTTACTGCGAATCCATTCCATGAGCTTCAGCAGATCGGCCTTGAACAATTGCCCTATCCTCAGCCTTATCCTCGGTCGGTCTTCTAAATGTTCCCGGGCCTCTCGTGGAAGGGAGCGCCAGTTGATATAGGGCATGGGCTACTGCGGATAGTCCACGCCAAAAATCACCTTCTCGATCTGTTCCACTGCTGGTGGGCTTTGGCGTCATCCGGTTCGGATTGGAGCCTTTCGACCATCTCTTCCAGCTTCCGTTTTTGGGCTTCTTCTGGCTTGATGACCAGCCACCCGGCGCCTGCATCGTCTACAGCAATCTCAACGCGAGTTTTAATATTCCGATCACTGGTGGAAATCTCGTCGATACCGGTTCCAATTTCACCCTGACGGGACCGAAGGGGAGCGCGACGATACCGGTGAACTCCGGAAGGTTCGCCGAGTTCAATGCGACGGGAACATTTCTGGTCCCCGGGACCTATACCGTCACCGGGACCGGCGGAGCTGACGTTGGCTAGTCTTGTCTCATGCAAGATGAGCCTGGAGGAGCGATCGGTCATATTGATCATCAAAATGCAGGCAGGAGAGCGATTGAGCCTGGAGCAGATCCGGGCATTTGGGGAGGCCGGCGAGGCCGTGGAGTTTAAGGGCCGGCATCGAGAGGAGGTATACGGCTGGGTGAGCCAGGTGCTGCGACAGGTTCGCTACCAGGAATTGAAGCGCAGCGGACGGGGATTGGTGCGGCGCACCTATCCAAGATGACGGGGTTGAGCCGCGCGCAGACGACCGGTTTGCCCGGCAGTTCTTGCGGCTCTTCCGCGTCGTCACCGCTTACCAAATGAACGCGACCGACAGGAGGAATTATGCCCCGCAGATCGACTGACGCCCGGAAGTTCAAGTCCGAAGCCGATGAGGCCGCCTGGTAAGCAACCCCGCCAGGCCGCCGGCAAACACAACGCGAGTTTGCTCGCGCGCTTCAGGACGGGACGCTGATTCGCTCGACCGGATCGAAAATCGCCAAGACCGATCCGAAAGTGCTGGAACAGCTCATGGAACAGGCCAAGCTGAACGCGACTCGCTCCATCTCCATTCGTGTCCCGATCGCCGATCTCGAACAGGCGCAACGAATCGTCGAAAAGACCGGCGTCGGCTACCGAACCGTGCTCAAGCAGGCCATCCGCAAGGGTCTCAGAGGACCGGCTGATAACCGAAGCCCCCGGACCAGGCCCGGCCCGCCCCCAACCTCCCCCCTCACGACAGCAGCAGTTCCAGATCTTCCCGGTGCAGATCGCGGATCAGGCTGTTGTCTTCGCCGATGATGGCGGCGGCCAGGTCGCGCTTGCTCTTCTGCAGTTCCAGCACCTTCTCCTCCACCGTGTCTTTGGCGATCAGCCGGTAGGCGAACACCTGGCGGGTCTGGCCGATGCGGTGGGCGCGGTCCACCGCCTGCGCTTCCACCGCCGGATTCCACCAGGGGTCCAGCAGGAAGACGTACCCCGCGGCGGTCAGATTCAGGCCCAGGCCGCCGGCTTTCAAGCTGATCAGAAAGAGCGGGCAATCCGGATCGTTCTGGAAGCGCTCCACGCGCTCCTGCCGGTCTCGCGTGGCGCCATCCAGGTATTCGTAGACCATGCCGGCGGCCTCCAGGCGGTGGCGCACAATCGCCAAAAAGCTGGTGAACTGCGAGAACACCAGCGCCTTGTGCCCCGAGCCGATCACTTCCTCCAATTGCTCCAGCAGCACGTCCAGCTTGGCGCTGGGCTCGGCCAGGCGCCTCTGGTCCAGCAGGCCGGGATGGCAGGCGGCCTGGCGCAGGCGCAGCAGAGCTTCCAGAACCTGGATCTTGGATTTCGCCATCCCCTCCCTCTCGATCCGCCCCAGCAGAGACTGCCGGTAGTGCTGCTTGAGCTCGTTGTAGAGCCGCCGCTGCGCCGGCGCCATTTCGCAATACACGGTCTGCTCGGTCTTGGCCGGAAGCTCGCGGGCCACCTGCTCCTTGGTGCGCCGCAGGATGAAGGGCCGCAGCGCGTGGGCCAGCAGCGCGCGCGTCTCTTCGTCGGGATTGCGGGCGGCCGCCCCGGCCAGCTTGAACACGCTGGCGGCGCCCAACATGCCGGGGTTGAGAAACTCGAACAGCGACCACAACTCACCCAGGTGATTTTCCACCGGCGTGCCGCTCAGGGCCAGGCGATGGTTTCCGCGCAGCAGGCGCACCGCCTTGGCCGATTCGGTGCCCGCATTCTTGATGGCCTGGGATTCGTCGAGCACCACGTAATCGAACTCCACGTCCTTCAGGCGCACGGCGTCGCGGCGCAGCGTGCCGTAGGTGGTGACCACCACGTCGTAGCCGGCGAAATCGGCCCCTTCGCGCGCCAGGCCGGTGTAATCCAGCACGCGCAACTGCGGGGTGAAGCGCTCGGATTCTTGCTTCCAGTTGAACACCAGGGAGCGCGGCACCACCACCAGCGAGGGAGCCACCGGCTGCCCGCCGGCGCGCAATTCGCGGCGGGTTTCGAAGAGCGCCAGCACCTGCGCGGTTTTGCCCACGCCCATGTCGTCGGCCAGGCAGCCGCCAAAGGCGAAGCGCCGCAGAAACTCCATCCAGCCGAGGCCCTCGCGCTGGTAGTCGCGAAGCTGGCCCACGAATCCCACCGGCTGAAGGGCGGCTTCGATGCCCGCAAAGGCGCGCATCTCCTGCCGCATGCGGGTGAAGGTTTCGTCGCAGGTGGCTTCCGGCTGGGCCGCCAGCAGGGCATCCAGCAGGCCGGCCTGGCTGCGGCGGAAACGCATGTGGCCGTCCTGCGCCTCTCCCATCCCCGCCAGCGTCCCGATGCGCTTGAGCCACTCCTCCGGCAGCACTCCGTAAGTGCCGTCGTCCAGCCGCACCATGCTGTCGCCGCGCCGCACGGCCTCCAGCAGCGCGGGCAGTTTCGCCGACGTCTCGCCGTACTCCACATCGCCGTGGAGTTCAAACCAATCCACGCCGCTCGACACGCCCATGCGGAACGCGCCCGGCCGCCGGAAGATTTTGCCGTCGGCCTCGATGTGCCAGCCGGCTTCCACCAAGGTCCGCACCAGCCGCGGCAGTTTGCTGGGGACGATCTCCCAGGCGGCGTTAGTGTAGTTGTAGCCCCAGCATCGATACCGCAGCCCGGCGCTCTCCAGCAGGCTCTTGGCGGCCGCTTCCGCCGGCGGATTGCGGCGCACGAACCGCCGCGCCGCGGAATCGAAGAACCCGCGGGATTTTTCGTCGGCCTCGACAGCGCGGCCCTCGTAATCGAACGATAGATCGCCCGCCAGTTTTCCGGCGGGGCCCCCTTGAATGTTGGCGCGAATGCGCAGAGCCGGCCGCGGGGCGGGCTGCACCTCTTCGAAGCGCAACTCCTCGGGGACCTCCACCTCAGGCGCTCCCGCGGCGCCCAGCAGCGCCGCCAGCAGGGCGTCGCCATCCGGTTCGGGAGCTTCAATGTTGGAACCTTCGCGGAAATGGGCCAGCCATGCGAAGGCGGTGTCCGCGGCCAGCGCCGCCGCGCGCTCGCGGGTAAATACAAAGCCGCCGGGCAGCACCAGCGCCGGCTCCGCCACATCCATGCGCTCCTCGCCGCGCGCAAACTGCCCGGTCACCATCCAGCGGTCGCGCTTTCCGCGGCGCATCGCCAGCCGGAACTGCCAGGGGCCGCCTTCGTCCCAGGAGAGCGGGGAGGAGCCGCCCGATTCCGCAGGCGTGCCCAGATAGCAGCGCCCGGTTCGCACAGCCTGAGGCAACAGGTTCGCGGCTAACGGGTAGGCCACCCGGCGCGAGGGGGCGACCGGGGAGTAGTTTTCGTAATCCCAGTTGTGATGCTCCGTTCCGCCCGCCAGCGCTGCCACGATTTCCCGGTCGGGCGGGGGCAAATGGGGAATCTGCTGACGCTTCAACGTGAGGAAGGCGAAATGCGTCCAACCGCCGTCGGCTTTGCGGTCGTGCGATCCCAGCCCCATCACCAGGTCACCCGAGGCCTTGCTGGCGTTCCCGTCCACCACGTAGAGGATCTCGCGTTTGGCCGGCCACGTTTCGGGGGTCTCCACCATCAGGGAGCGGCTGGCAATCCGGCTGAGATCGGCCATCCAGGCGGGACCCTTGGGCGCCGGCTGGGGAACCACCGACCGCGGCCGCGGCCCCGTGTGCAATGCGAACTCCTCTCGGTCCGCTTCATCGCCGTCCAGGTCGAAGTCGCGGTGCCCGTCACTCTCGCTGTAGTCCGCGTACAGTTTTCCCCCGGACTTGGCCTCCGCCAGGTAGCCCTTGGCATCGGCGGCCAGAATGGTGGCCCAGAGGTGCTTGCAGGGACCCACGGAATCGTAATACTCGCAGTCGCAATCGAGGCTGAGCGTGCCGTCGGCCCAATCCAGGTTGACATCGTAAGTCCGCGAACCACGGACGCTGGCCTGCACCTCGCGATCGGTTCCGTGCCGGATGCGCACGCGGCTTTGCCAGTAGTAGATCTTGCCGCGGTTGCGGACGGTGGACTCAAAATCGTCGGACAGAAGACTGGCCAGGTTCATCGCGTGAAAGAACTACCTTGGGGAGGCTTCTTCTCATTGTATAACGGATCGGCGCCGGGGCTCCTGTCCGACTCACGAGAAACGGCGCTCCACCACCAGCGCAGCTTGGTCAATCCGGCCGGCTATGGTGCGCGGCGCGATTGGTGAAGGTGTTACGATCGGTTCCTTTCATGGATCCAGTGAGGGGGCCGGACTGGACAGTCGCCCCTTGCGGCAGGCACGCATGTACGGAGCTTCTGTTCCTCCTTGCCTGAGGAGCCGACCCGAGAGGTTCTGCGGAGCCTTGCGCGGCGACCCCAGGTTGGTCGCATTTCTGGAAAGGAATGAGCTCGGAAAACTGGGTTTCGGGCAGATTGCCGAATCCGGAGTGGAACGGCTCCTACGATCCGTCGACGGCGGATATTACCATCCACGCACAGCGGGCACCATCATCCTACGGTCGCGAGTTCATTTCCGAAGAATTGAAGTCGGTCTCGGAGGCTGGCCGCGATCTGGTGGAGGCGATCGAACGCCGCCTCTATCACGAAATCGGCCATCATGTTCTGGAGTTCGCCGAAGCGGTCGAACCTGGAACAGTTGTCGAGATTGGAAAACGGTTGCGGAGCGGCCGCGCTATACCCGTTTCCAAGCGCGCCAGAGAGCGGGCTATGGAATATTTTGCTGAGACTCTTGCCGCTTACCGGTTTGAGGAGACGCTTGGTTTATAGGGGTCCCGAAGCGCCTGGTGCCGGCGGTGGGCAAGGTTTAACCGACACCGGCTCGCGTCCCGGCGGCTTCGCGTTCCCGAGAGGCCCTCAATTCGCGCTGGGCCTTTGCGCGGAATCGACCACGAAGTAGGATGTCGGCACCTTCTGCGACTCTAAACGAAGCCCCAGTTGCTGGCCGAGCGCCGTAGAGAGCGACGGGCCGGCGTCCTCGTCCCACGACAGCGTGAAATCGTACTCGCCCTGGAGTCCGGTTTTGTCTACTCCCTGGCCATGCCCTCCGATTCCGGAAAGGACACTGACTAGCATCGCCATCGAAACCTTGCGAGCCTTCATGGAGATGGGCTGGCCCGGCCCTGGTTTGAGCATCGCGGCGCCGTCGGGACCGCTGAATGCCATCCGCGTTTCCTCGCTTTTCGATTCCTGGAGCTTTGATCCGTTCTTACCCACCAGCAACGCGAATCCCGGCTTTTCCGCCGTTTCGCGGTGATACTTCAGTTGGAACCGGTCCACCAGCAGGTTCTGGAGCATGGTGAGGAGTTGTTGCTCGGTCGTTTTGGTGGGGTCCTCCGATTTCGCCTCCACGTTGAACCGCTCGACTCCACCGGCGATCCACTCCGGACCGCTCTTGAGCGACAGCATAGAACCCAAGCTCCAGGCGATGGCGATCAAATGGCTGAGGCGTCCGTCCGTGATCACGCATCGCCCGAGCGGTGGCGCTTCCGCTTGTTGCCTGGCAGTGTACGTGGAATCGATCCCATGGCAGCCTCCCCGGACTCCGTTATTTCCGGAGACGCTGGGCTTCACCGAGGCGACCTCGAACGCCAGCGGCGCGGTCGCCGGCCGCGACTGACCGAGCAGGACGAATCCGGCTGCGCCGAACAGGCAGATGCACGTTGCTTTCACACGAACCTCCGCTGGGAACTGCTATAGAATAACGCGCCGCCGCTCCCCCGCGCCGCCCTGCTATCGTAGGAAAATAAACCCATGCCTGTCTACCGCTCCCGCACCACCACCCACGGCCGCAACATGGCCGGCGCGCGCAGTCTCTGGCGCGCCACCGGGATGAAGGATGGCGATTCCGGCAAGCCCATCGTGGCGGTGGCCAATTCCTTTACCCAGTTCGTGCCGGGCCACGTCCACCTGAAGGACCTGCGCCAACTGGTGGCCCGCGAGATCGAACGCTCCGGCGGCGTCGCCAAGGAGTTCAACACCATCGCGGTGGATGACGGCATCGCCATGGGACACGGCGGCATGCTCTACAGCCTGCCTTCGCGCGAGCTGATCGCCGACAGCGTCGAGTACATGGCCAACGCCCACTGCGCCGACGCCCTGCTGTGCATCTCCAACTGCGACAAGATCACGCCCGGCATGCTGATGGCCGCGCTGCGCCTGAACATTCCGGCGATTTTTGTTTCGGGCGGCCCCATGGAAGCCGGCCAGGCCATGCACGGAGACACGGTGCGCCCGGTGGACCTGATCGACGCCATGGTGGCCGCAGCCGACCCGCGCGTGAGCGACCGCGACACCGCCGAAATGGGGCGTTCCGCCTGTCCCACCTGCGGCTCCTGCTCCGGCATGTTCACCGCCAATTCGATGAACTGCCTGATAGAGGCTCTGGGCCTGGCGCTTCCTGGAAACGGCACCCTGGTGGCCACCCACGCCGACCGTAAACGGCTGTTCCTGGAGGCCGGCGCGCGCATCGTCGAACTGGTGCGGCGCTACTACGAAGGCGACGATGCCACGGTGCTGCCGCGCTCCATCGCCACCATGCAGGCGTTCGAAAACGCCATGACGCTGGATATCGCCATGGGCGGTTCCACCAACACGGTGCTGCACCTGCTGGCGGCGGCCGAGGAAGCCGGCGTGCCGTTCACCATGCAGGATATCGACCGCCTCTCCCGCCGCGTGCCCAACATTTGCAAAGTGGCGCCGTCCTCGGCCACTGTGCATGTGGAAGATGTGCATCGCGCCGGGGCCGTGTTCGGCATTCTGGCGGAGCTCGACCGCGGCGGGCTGCTCCACCGCGACGTCTACACGGTGCATTCGCCCAGCCTCGGCGACGCCATCGAGCATTGGGACTTACGCCCACGTCAGCGGGACGCCCTGCGCGCCGCCGGCGATCCCGACGCGCTCGCCTTCTACCGCGCCGCGCCAGGCGGCATCCGCACCACTGAACCGTTCAGCCAGGCTTCCCGCTACCCGTCCGCCGACCTGGACCGCGAGAAAGGCGCCATTCGCGATCTCGGGCACGCCTTCAGCAAGGATGGAGGCCTGGCGGTCTTGTATGGCAATCTCGCCGGGGATGGCTGCATGGTGAAGACCGCCGGAGTGGACTCCGCCAACCTGGTCTTCGCCGGCCCCGCGCGCGTCTTCGAAAGCCAGGAGGATGCCGTGGAAGGCATACTCGGCGACCGCGTACAGCCGGGCGAAGCGGTCGTCATCCGGTACGAAGGCCCCCGGGGCGGGCCGGGCATGCAGGAGATGCTCTATCCCACCAGCTATCTGAAATCCAAGGGCCTCGGCAAGCAGTGCGCGCTGGTCGCCGACGGGCGTTTTTCGGGCGGCACTTCCGGCCTTTCGATCGGCCATGTGTCGCCGGAATCGGCCGAGGGCGGCGCGCTGGCGCTGGGGGAAGACGGCGACCGCATCGAAATCGATATTCCCAAACGCTCCATCCGCCTGGCCGTTGGCGAAGCCGTGCTGGACGGGCGGCGCGCGGCCATCGAAGCCCGCGGCGACCGGGCCTGGAAGCCGGCCTCGCGCGTGCGCCCCATTTCGCGCACCCTGGAAGCCTACGCGTTGATGGCCACCAGCGCGGCGCGCGGCGCTGTGCGCGACTTGAACGGCCTGACGCGCGGCGCCGTGCGCGACCCTAACGGCCTGTCGCCCGGCCTGTCGCTTGACCGCTCGCTCGCCCACGCCGCTCAGTAGAGGAGTTTCAGTAGAGGAGTTTATGATTGCCTCGATCAACCCGGCCACCGGCAAAACCCTGCGCACTTTCCCCGCCCTGACGGACGCCGAAATCGACGCCCGGCTGGCCCGTTCCCTGACCGCCTGGCACGCCTATCGCCGCACTCCGCTGGCGGATCGGGCCCGCTGGCTGGCGGCCGCCGCCGGTATTCTGGAAACCGAGAGCGACCGTTTCGGACGCATCATGACGCTGGAAATGGGCAAGCCCATCGCGGCGGCGCGCGCCGAAGCCGCCAAGTGCGCCACGGGCTGCCGCTACTACGCCCAGAACGGCGAGCGGCTGCTGGCCGACGAAGAAATCGACGCCGGGGCCGGGCGCAGCTTCCTTCGCTATCAGCCCTTAGGGCCGGTGCTGGCGGTGATGCCCTGGAATTTTCCGTTCTGGCAGGTCTTCCGCTTCGCCGCGCCGGCCCTGATGGCGGGCAATGTGGGGCTGCTCAAACACGCCTCCAATGTGCCCGGATGCGCGCTGGTCATCGAGGAGCTCCTCCGCCGCGCCGGTTTCCCCGAGGACGTTTTTCAGACCCTTCTGATCGGCTCGGACCAAGTCGCCCGGCTGATCGACGACCCGCGCGTGAAGGCCGTATCGCTGACCGGCAGCGAGGAGGCCGGCGTGCAAGTGGCCAGCCAGGCGGGCCGGCAAATCAAGAAAACGGTCCTGGAGCTGGGCGGCAGCGATCCCTTCATCGTGATGCCCTCGGCTGATCTGGACCGCACGGCGCGCACCGCCGCCGAAGCGCGCACCATCAACAACGGCCAATCCTGCATTGCCGCCAAGCGCTTCATCGTCGACCGCTCCGTGGCCCCCGCATTTGAAGCGCGCTTCGTGGCCGCCATGGAGGCGCTCAAGGTGGGCGACCCCCTGGACGAGAGCATCCAGATCGGTCCGCTGGCCACTCCCGCCATTCTGGAAGGCCTCGAACAGCAGGTGCGGCGGTCCGTGGAAATGGGCGCGCGGGTGCTCACCGGCGGCAGGCGGCTGGAGCGCCCCGGGAATTACTACGCGCCCACCGTGCTGACCGATATTCCCACGGCATCCCCGGCGTACCGCGAAGAGCTATTCGGGCCGGTGGCCGTGCTGCTGCGCTCGAGCGGCATCGGCGACGCCATCCGCCTGGCCAACGACACCGCATTCGGCCTGGGCGCCAGCGCCTGGACCAGCGACGCGGCCGAGCAGAGCCGGTTCATCGACGAGATCGAAGCCGGCATGGTGTTCATCAACGGCATGGTGGCCTCCGACGCGCGGCTCCCCTTCGGCGGCCTGAAGCGCTCCGGCTACGGCCGCGAGTTGAGCGTTCACGGCATCCGCGAGTTCGTGAACATTAAAACCGTGCGCATCGCGTGAAGCCTTTCTACCCGATTCGAAGGAAAGCAGACTCGTTTCGCCGTGATGCTGGGCGCCAGCGTAGATATCGCCTCGGCCCGGTTTTGCGCCTCGGACACGAGTGAAGGTAGGCAACCGCCCGCTGACGCTCGCGGCTCCGATCGGAGCCGGGCCCAGCGTGCACCCGTCAGTGAGCGGTTTCCGCCTCTATTCCTCGAACTCCCATGTCCGGAACCGGTGCTGGTGCTCGGCCATATCCACTCTACGGCCACGGAAGCGCACGCCCTCCATTTCGAGGCGCGTGCGCTGCTCCAGGCCGGCTTCAAACTTCAGCTTGATTTGCCCTCCCGCTCCCACCACGCGCTGCCACGGCAACGTGTGGCCTGAGCGGTGCAGGAACTGGGCCACGTGCCGGTGATACAGCGGATATCCCGCCGCCGCGGCCACCTGGCCGTAGGTGGCTACTTTGCCTTTGGGTATCTGCCGGATCGCCCTGCGGAAGGCCGCGTCGCGTTGCGCGCTCTTGGGCATGCGGCGCAAGCGCCTCACCACTTCTTCGCGCGTTACCCCGCCTCGCTTCACAGCACCTCGCCTCACGCCAGCTCTTTATACCGGAAGCAACCCACCAGGTGATCGTTCACCATCCCGGTAGCCTGCATAAAGGCGTAGCAGATGGTCGACCCCACGAAACGGAAACCGCGCTTCTGCAAATCCTTGCTCATGGCGTCGGAGCGCTCGCTGCGCGCGGGCAACTCTTCCAGTCGCCGCCAGCGGTTCCGCAGCGGCCGGCCGCCGGTGAAGACCCAGATGTAAGCGTCGAAGCTGCCGCACTCCTTCTGCACCTCGAGAAAGGCCTTGGCGTTCTCCACCGCCGAGCGGATCTTGAGCCGGTTGCGCACAATCCCGGCGTTGGCCAGCAGGGCCGCCATGCGGGCATCGTCATACTCCGCCACCGCGCACGGGTCGAAGCCGTCGAAAGCGGCGCGGTAGGCCGCGCGCTTTTTCAGGATGGTGGACCAGCTCAGCCCCGCCTGCGCGCCCTCCAGGATGAGAAATTCGAACAGCGCGCGGTCGTCGTGCAGCGGCACGCCCCATTCGGCGTCGTGATAGGCGATCGACATTTCGTCGCGAGCCCAATCGCAGCGGCGCGGCGCCGGCGCTGGGGGCGCGTTACGGCTCAATCCCGCCCGCTCCGCGTCACTGGCATTTTTCGGCATGCAGCAGCTCCTTGTCGACGGTCAGCTTCAAACATCCTGGGGTGGCGATGTTTTCGAGCGAAAGCCCGTTCCAGTAGAGCCGCGCGCCCAGGGCCCACTGCGGCGGAATGGTGACGCGCAGCTCCTTCACGGTTCGGCTGATGATCTGGATGTCGTTGTCGGCGGCCACATACTGGGCCTGCACCCGGGCGGTCAGGGGAAGGTCTATCCGCGGCACTACGATGCGGGTCTCCACCCGCACCCGATCCTTGCCTCGCTGCACCATCACCGCGACCTGCTTCTCGGCGGTAACCCTGGCCATGAAGGCGGCGTACTCGCGCGCGTTGGGAATCTCCTTGCCGTCGATGGCCATCAGGCGGTCGCCCTTTTTCAGCGGACCGTTGTATTTTTCCGGCAGGTTCAGCAGCAGGCCGGGGCCGGGGTCTTCGCGGTCATAGGAAAAATTTCCGAGTTGCAGCGTGGCCGGGTTGCCCGGCCGGAGAAAAGTGCCGGGCAACACGTCGTTGCGTTCGCCCACATCGAACTTGGCCATCTCGATCCAATAACAGCGGGCGAAGTTGGGGGAATTGGTTTCGCAATCGATTTCCGCCGGGAAGGCCAGGCGTTGATGTTTGGCGAGCCAGTCGAAAATGGCGGCGTTGGCGAGGCCTTCCGCCTGGTGCCACTCCACGTTCAGCCCATCGGATTTCAACCTGGCCGCCAGCGCCTGGTCCTCCGCGCTGTTGCCGATCCACAGCACCGGCACGTTGGTGAAATTGACGGCGAAGATGCGGCCGCTATCGATGGCCGGCTTCGGCGAGCCGCCCAGCGCCAATCCGGCGGCCCACAGATCGGGGACTCGAGAGATGGTGTAGAAGACCGCCGCGGCCGCCTCGCCGCGCCCCGCCAGGTAGACGTGGGCCGCGTCCACCGCACCGCTTTGGATGGCCGCCGATACCGTCGCGGCGAGCGCCTGCACCCGCACGTCGATGCCCGGGTTGGGAGGGGTACCCTCGGGAAAGACGGGCGTGATCACGCGCCAACCCAAGTTCGCAGTCCAGGTCTGCCACTGGGCCTGATCGGCGCCGTCCACGAGGGCCACGGCGGGCGCTTTGGAGGCCGGCGCCGGCGCGGAGGGCGCCGGCACAGCCGCAGCTTGCGGGGCGGGCGCGGCAGGCTGAGCCGGCGCTGCGGATACTTGCGGGGCGGACGCCGCTGGCGGGGCGGACGCCGAGGATACTTGCTGGCCGGGCGCCGCAGGCTGGGTCGGCGCGGTGGATACTTGCTGGCCGGGCGCCGCTGGTGGGGCGGACGCCGCTTGCTGGGCGGACGCCGAGGACACTTGCGGGCCGGGCGTCGCAGGCTGGGCCGGCGCCGCGGATACTTGCGGGCCGGGCGCCGCTGGTGGGGCGGACGCCACCGCCTGGGCCGGGGGACCCGCGGGCTGCGCCCAGGCTCCCAAGGCGGCCAGCAGGCTAATTATGCCGCATGCGGCCGCGGATCTTCTTGACCAGTTTCTCGATGTCATCCGTTTTCTTGAGCGTAGCGAGGGACAGCACGAAGGGTTCGTTCTTTTCCAGATCTTGCTTCAATTCCTCGGCCAATTGCGCCAGTTGGGCGGCGTCCTTGATGTTCTGTTCGCGTTCGAGTTTGAGAATTTCGTCGCGCTGCGACTTGCCGTTGGGCAGCTTGACCTCCTGCTCTTCGGCCGGCGGCCCCGATGGCGGCGTCCCGGCGCCTCTCTGGAAACTTTGCCCCTCGACAAGCGCGAGCGAAAGCAGCGCCGCTGCGCACACGGCGATCCCCGTCAAGCGAAACCTGGATTTCATGGCGAAGCCTGCTCCTATCATATCGCCGGTATCATGGGGCCGGTCCAGGGCATGAGGGTGCTTGACCGATCCGGGGTCGCCGGGGTTGAGCCGCGCAATCCCAAGCCCCAAGGCGGGTCCGGGCGCGTGGTTCCACGCTGCACCGCTCATCCCGTCAGGCTCTTCGGCGCCGTGTTGCGCCAGGCGGTGCGGAGCGCTTTACCGAGCGTTCCCTCTTCCGTCACGGCCAGCCGCACGTGCGTCGCGCCCTGGCGGCCCCAGCCGCCTCTTACGGGCACAAAGATTTCCGGCTGCGCTTTGACGAACTCGTGCTGCTGCTCGGGGTTGAGCTTCACCATTCCCAGCGCCTCGGTATGGTCCAGGGTGGCGAAGATCTTGTTTCGCACGCGGAAATCGGCGTGACCCATGTGCGCGCCTTCGGTGGCCTCGGGCAGCGCCAGCGCCATGCGGCGGAAATCCGCGGCGGTCATTCGGTCACCTGGTTTCTCAAAAGCCTTTCGGCGTTTCCCAAAAACCTCTCGGCTTGGGCCGCCACCACGACCACGGCGTCATCGCGGCCCCAGGCGCCGGTCAGTTGCAGGCCCATGGGTAGATCATACCCCGGCAGCGGGACGCTGATGGCAGGCACTCCGAGGGCGGTCCAGGGCGCGTTGGCGGCGGGGTCGCCCGTGAAATCGAAGCCGGCGGGAGGCGGTCCCGTGGCCGCGGGGCTGAGAATCGCGGGGTATTCCCAGAGGATGCGCGAAATCTCGCCGCGCATGCGCTCCACCCGCTCGCGCGCGGCCTCGTATTCCTCGGCGGGCATGGCCAGTCCGCGCCGCACCAGGGCGGCCAGGCGCTCGCCGATGCGCTCGCCGAAGTCGCGATAGAGGCGCTCGTGCGTGCGCGCGCCTTCATAGGTGTTGATGGCGTAGGCCGCCTCCACCACCGCTTCCCAGCCGGCCGGCGGGTCCATATCGTCCACGCGAATGCCGGCGGCGCGCAGACGCTGGGCCGCGTCTTCCATGGCACGGGCCATCGGCTCTTCGCACGGAACGCGCAGGCGCGCCAGGTCGCGCAGTGCCACGTCGGAGCTGCCGCCGAAGCCGCGCGACCACAGAAAATTCATATCCTCCACCGTGGCCGTGAAGAACCCCACCGTATCGAGCGAGGGCGCAAACGGCAGCACGCCCTCGATGGGGATGAGGCCGAAGCTGGGCTTGAAGCCGCACACGCCGCAATAGGACGCCGGGCGCAGCACCGACCCGAGCGTCTGCGTGCCGAGCGCAAAAGGGACCATGCCCGCGGCCACCGCCGCCGCCGAACCGGCGGAGCTGCCGCCGGGGGTGTGGCCGGGCGCCCGCGGATTGCGCGTGGGCGCGGCGTCGAACGAGGCGAACGCGGTGGTCTGCGTCTTGCCCAGCAGGATGGCGCCCTGCGCGCGCAACTCCGCGATCACCGCAGCGTCGGCCTCGCCTTTACGGCCTGCGTAGAGCGGCGAGCCATATTCGGTGGCCATGCCGCGGGTCTCGAAGATGTCCTTGGCGCCGAAGGGAATTCCGGCGAGCGGCCCATCGTGGTGGGGCAGGCGATTCGCCTGCCCCACCGTCGGGGAGCGGTCGGGACCCCGCGGCGCGGCGGGCTGGCCCGCGGAGGCCTCGGGCGCGCCGGCCTCGGCCTCGGGCGGGGCAGGGTGCTGCGCGGCGGCCTCGGGCGGGGCAGTGTGCGGCGCGGCGGGCGGGTGCGCGGCGGCCTCAGCCTCCGGCGCGGCAGGCTCGCCCGCGGAGGTCTCGGGCGCGGAGAGTTGGTGCGTGGCGACCGGCGGAGCGGTGGGGTGCGACGCGGCGGGGTGGCGCGCGGCGAACTGCGGCGCCACTTCGACCCACGCGCGGATTTCGCCATCCTGCTCGGCGATGCGTCGCAGGCAGCGCGCGATCACGTCAGGCCCGCCTACCAACCCCACTCCTCGTTGAAGAAGCCGGCCAGCACAATCTTGCCCGGAAAATGGCTGTCGGGAGGAGTCGTCAAATCCACCACCGCGTAATCGGGCAGCCGCGGAGTCTGTCGCGAGTTGGTGGAGTTGGCGTCTTCGCGGAAGGTGAAGCCGCTGTTCAACACCACGTATTTCGTGGGGTTCAAAGGGTTGGGATAAATCAGGATGGGCGCGTGCGTGTCCGGGGGGTAGCTGTGCGATCCGGCGACCAGGCCGGCGCCGGTCCACCGGATGGGCAGACGGTCGGCGATGCGCGCCAGCACACGGTTGCTGCCGGGATCGCCCCACAGGATCAGATTGCTGGAGGCGATGTCGGCGTCGGTGACCGCGGTGTCGTCGAGCACGCGCGGGTCGCCGCGGAACTGCGCGCGCCACTCGGCGATGGCGCGTTTCTCTTCCGCAGACACCCAGGCGGCCGTGCCGGGCGTGAGCGGTTGGCCGGTGGGCGTGACGAACACGAAGCGGTCCAGAAACGCGTCGTCGATGGGCCCCTGCAGAGCGTGGCGCTTGTGCAGGCCCGCGGCTTCGGCGGTGTTCGCGACCTGCCACCGGCCGCCGGATTGGCGGAAGTGCGCGGTCCAGGAGCGGTCTGAGCCGGGCGTGGGAGCGGTCAGCGACTGGCCATCGATGCGCACGGCCACCTTGTGGCGCAGGTCCAGCGGGCAGCCTCCGGGCCCCATCGCGAACGAGAATGCGGTGACGTTGGCGGTGGTTACGGCGACCGAACTGTCGTCCACGATGTCCGCCTCCACGCGGGCGCGTTCCCAATGCTTCGCGAGCGAATCCACGGCGACCCATTTCATGCGGTTGTAAGCCAGGGTCCAAGTGGTGAAAAGCACCTTACGCGGATAGGGATCGGCGCCGCGCGCCGCGATCTGGTCGAGCATGCGCTCCAACTGCACTTTCGAATCGGGGTGATACCGGTGGGGCGTCTGCGGGCCCTCGAGGCGGATGAGCCGCAGGCCCTCTTCGGCCATGGAGCGCTCCATCACGTCGCCGGCCTGCTTCTGCGGATCGATCTCGCCGTGGTATTCGATGGTGGCGGTGTTGAACAGGTTGGCGGCGTAGTCGCGGGAATCGTAGAGATGCCAGAGGGTCTGCTCCCACCAGGGCGGCGCGCCGTCGCCCGAAAGCTTGAGCTTCTGATATTGGGCCGTTTCGGCGAAGCCCGCGCCGGGCGCCACGGCGGCCCACAAGCCCGCGAAGTGCGTCCCTATGTGCCATGCCGAAGCGCCACCCATGCTGAAGCCGCGCACCAGGATGCGGTTCTCGTCGATGGCGTAGTTGCGCTTCACGGCATCCAGGGCTTCGAACGCGTCCACTTCGCCCGCGAACTTGCTGGCGTTGCAGAAGCGGCCGTAGAGGTGCAGCACGATGGTATCGCGGGGCTGGAATTCGCCGGGGTTGCGCTGGCGGTCGGTGAGGAAGTTCACCTCGCTGAGGGTGTCCGAGCGGCCGTGAAACCACAGGTCCAGGCGCCAGCGGTGCGGAGCGGTGGGGGAGTACGACGGCGGTACCACCAGTCCGTAGGGCTGCACGCTGCCATCGATCCTGGAGACGTAGCCGCGCACCACCAGGCCGGTGGCGGTGGTCCAGGGGGCCTGCTTTTCGGCCAGTTGAGCGGCCCGTTCCTGGCCCTCACGGAGCAGCACCTTGGCCTTCTGGATCTCGTCGGGCTTGAAGAATTCATGATACTCAAGGGCGTAGCGGACGGCCTTTTCGTAGATGAGCACATCGGCGGCCAACGGATGGTTGCCCAATTTGGCCGTGGCGGCGCGCAGGCGCTCCAGCCCGCTTTCGAGCTCGGCCCGATCCGCGGCCGGCACGTCGATCCCGGGCGGCGGGAGCGGTTTGGGAGCGGTCTGCGCACGGCCGCAGACGGCCAGCAGGAGAATCCACGGCAGAGTCTTCATCGTGAGGATTATTATGCCACCGCCATTTGCTATCCTGCGATGTTATATCGCTAAACGAAGGGAACGGGCCACGCCATGCCATTCATCCATGAAGATTTTCTGCTGAGCAATGAGACCGCGCGGCGGCTGTATCACGAATACGCCGAAAAGGAGCCGATTCTCGATTATCATTGCCATCTGCCGCCGCAGGATGTGGCGCACAACCGCCAGTTCGGCAACCTGTTCGAGATCTGGCTGGAGGGCGACCATTACAAATGGCGCGCCATGCGGGCCAACGGCGTCGACGAACGATACTGCACCGGGGACGCCACTCCCGAGGAGAAATTTAAGGCGTGGGCGCATACGGTTCCGTACACTCTGCGCAATCCGCTGTATCACTGGACCCATCTGGAGCTGAAGCGCTACTTCGGCATCGAGGACCTGCTGGACGAGAAGACCGCGCCGGCGGTGTGGGAGCGGGCCAACGCACTGCTGGCAGGCGACGATCTGCGAGCGCACGGCATTCTGGCCAAGTTCCACGTGAAGGCCGTGTGCACCACCGACGACCCGACTGACGGCCTGGAATGGCACCGCGTGATTGCGGCCGGCGATCTGCCGACCAAGGTCTTCCCGTGCTACCGTCCCGACAAGGCTCTGAATGTGCATGCGCCCGAGGCGTTCAACGCATGGGTGGCCAAGCTGGAGGCGGCCAGCAACACCAGCATCTCCACACTGGCCGATTTTGTAGACGCCCTGCACAAGCGGCACGACTATTTTCATGAGATGGGCGGGCGGCTTTCCGACCACGGCGTGAACCATGCCTTCGGCGAGTTCGCCACCGATCACGAAGCCTCGCGGATTTTCGGCTGCGCCCGCGGCGGCCATAAGGCCACGCCCGACGAGCACGCCCGTTTCGCGGGTTACATGATGGTGCTGTTCGGCCAATGGGACACCCAGAAGGGCTGGACCAAGCAGCTTCACCTGGGCGCGCGGCGCAACGCCAACACGCGCCGCTTCCGCGAGCTGGGCGCCGACGTCGGTTTCGACTCGATCGGCGATTGGCCGCAGGCCGATGCGCTGGGCGCTTACCTGGACCGCCTCGACCGGGAGAACTCGCTGCCCAAGATGGTGTTCTACAATTTGAACCCGGCCGACAATTACGCGATCGCCACCATGATCGGCAACTTCCAGGACGGGTCAGTGGCGGGCAAGATTCAAATGGGCAGCGGCTGGTGGTACCTGGACCAGAAGGAGGCCATCGAGTGGCAACTGAACGCGCTCTCGAACTGTGGCCTGATTTCGCGCTTCCTGGGGATGCTGACCGATTCGCGCTCGTTCATGAGCTATCCGCGGCATGAGTACTTCCGCCGCGTGCTCTGCGATCTGTTCGGGCGGGACATGGAAGCGGGCGAGCTGCCCAACGATTTCTCGCTGGTGGGGCCGACGGTGAAGAATATCTGCTACGGGAATGCGAAGCAGTTTCTGGGGCTGGGGTTGGGGGTGGAGTAAGAACCGCTCCATCGGGGCAAGTCAAGCGGCGCCCTCGATCTGAAACCGTAGACATAGCGGATTGCATCGATGTTGGGTGGTTCTCACCCCTTACCCAAGAACCCGCTCCGCCCGCTGCCGCGCGCACTCAGCTCATCGTTCCTCTGGTCATCCAACGCCAGAATCCGCCGCAGCACCGGACTTAGCGCCGCCTGCGTCTCAGCGCGCAGCAATCGCTTCTGATACTGCTGCTGCGGCTGATCGCCCCGCACGAAAAAGGCGTGCAGCGACCGCCGCGTCGAGTCCGTGCGATTCGCCGTTCCACCATGCCATAGGTGGGCATTCATCAGGATCACGTCGCCGGCGGCGCCCCGCACCAGCCGCTCTCCGGGGTGGGGCGCCTTCGTGTCGCTCAGCACTTCCTGCGGAAGCTTTCCCCAGGTATGGGAGCCGGGCACGTACCGCGTAGGCCCATTCTCGGGAGTGAAATCGTCCAGCAGCCAGATGGAATTGAAAACCGCGTTGCCCCTGGCATCCGCAACCATTCCCATGTCGCAGTGCAGCGGCTGTGCCGAGTTCGATCGCGGATCGGCGCCGCGGTAATTCAGGCTGCCCAGTTTGAAGTCGGGCCCCAGTACCGCCTCGGCCGCCTGCAGCAGATCCGGATGGCGGATCACCCGCCGGAACACCTCTCCTTTGTCCACCAGGTTGGCCAGTCGCTGGGCATGCTCCTCCTGGCGAAACTCGGCCCCCGCGTTCTCCCCTTCGACTTCCAGTTGCCTCGCCACCGCGGTGCGCAGAGCTTCCAGCCACTCCGCATCCATCACTCCCGGCAGGACCAGAACCCCGTCAGTTTGAAGCTGCCGAACCTGTTCCGCCGTCATACGGCGATTGTACTGCAACGACAAGCGGCCGGGCCTCTTCCGGCCTCTTCCTCTTCCGGTGGGCCGCCTCGAAAGGCCCACGCAATCCTTTTATCCGAGTACCTTTCGCGTTGTGCCGCCGACTCCAGACACAAAACGCGTAACCCATCCCTACCCGGAGTGATACGTGCGGGTCACGCCCTTGAGGGATCGGGGCACCCGTCCGGACTTTTCCCGACCCGAACCAGAGCCATTCTAACGGCCGTGTTCACTCAGCACTCTTCCCGTCTGCACACGGCAGGCCCGTCGCATTGCGAACCATCGTCCTGTTCCGCGACCCTCCTGTTGTCGGCGGGGATTGTGCCCCCGCTACTCTCGGCCCGGTACTAATCCGATTAAATTCCTCCAGGGAGCGGATGGCCTGTTCGATCTGTTGCCGCTCCAAGCGAAGCTGCAAAATGATTCTTGTCACATCCATGAAGTTGCCCCTTCCTGCCCTGTTCCGCCCAGGGCCACTTGTCCAACCTAGGGCCGACGATAGCACTTTGGCGCTGCCTCGTCTGTTCAAAATTGACGACTCTGAAGCGATGGGACCCATCGTCAGGGTGATTTACGAAGGAAAATCTGATCGACGAGAGCTTGGTCGCTGCCCGGAATACCATCGCTCACGGTCAATATCTTAGCCCGGATCGGACTGACTTCCTCGAACTGTACGCTGAAGTCCAGGATTGCTTGAGACTTTTCGCACTCAGGTTGATAACGCTGTTAGCAGCGGCGCGTATCGGTCCGCGTGACCAGGAGAAATGCTGGATATCCGTAAGAGGTCCGCTCTCCGCGGCGGGCCGTACCGTCGATCACAAGTGGGCCGCACCCTCCATCGCCCGATTCGTAACCAACATCTTCCCGCCGCTTAGCAGCACCACATGCAAGACCTCGTGGCCCACTAACTTCTCCAGGCGTTGCATCTGGTCCTGTTTGGCGACTAAGTAACAGCGGTCCGGCGCCAGCCACATGTCGCGCCACTGCGCGTCGTCGATGAAAATATCCGGAGCGCCGGGGGCGTACGACCCGTAGACCAGGTTGTTGAAGCGGCCGTTGAGCAGCAGGGCCGTGCGGTTGGTGTAGAAGAAGACCGAAGAAAAGGTGTAGTAGTGGTGATCCACAATCAGACGGCCTTCGGGCGCGTGGAGCAGCGCTTCGGCCAGCGGGCGCGACGACAGGTAGGGATCGAAACCCACCATGGCCAGGCGGGCGGCCTGGAAGAAGAGCACCAGCATCACCGCGAGGGCCAGATAGGCGCGCTGGCCCACGGCCCGCATGGTTCCGAGCGATCCCGCCAGGAAGGCGATGCCGGCCAGCGCCAGCGGCAGCCGCAGATAGGCCAGCGAGTCGATGGTCAGGTCCTCGAGGTGGCCGAGCGAAAGCGTGTAGGCGCTGGGGTGCTGCGACAGCGCCTCGGAGATATCGCCGGGGGTGGGGAGGTGGCGCACCAGGAACCACAGGATCAGCGCCGCTACGCCGGCCAGTCCCGCGATGGCCGAGAGCAGACGGGTTCCGAAGCGCAGCCAGCGGCCCTCCACCGTCATGGCCGAGCCGAGCAGCAACGCCAAGGCCGGATAACAGGGCATCGAGTAGTACTCCTGGGTGGTGGAGAAGGTGAAGAAGACCAGCAGGAAGCCGGTCCAGCAGAGGGCCAGCAGACGCGTGCGCCCGGCGCGGTCCACCGGCCGGAACCCTAGCTTGAACACGGACGGAAAGTAGACGCTCCAGGGGAACAGCCAGGCTAGGTGGAACAGCCAGAAATAAAGACGCGGCACGGTGTTGTAATCGTGCGGGTAGCGCAAATTGAGGAAGCGCAGCACCTGCTCGTTCATGAAGAAGAACCACAGGAATCCGTGGTACTCGCCGGGGACGCTGCGAAAGGCGAAATCGAAGTACGGCGGGTTGCGCAAAGTGGCCAGCACGTGCCAGGGCGCGGCGATCAGGAGGATAACCGCCAGACCGGTCCAGGGATGCAGGCGGCGCCATGCCTTGCGCGAAAATAGTTGTCCGGTGATGAACAGATACAGCAGGGCGGCCGCCACGGGGAACAGCACGCCCACGGCGCTCTTCAGCAGCAGGCCCGTTCCCAGGCTGGCGGCCAGCAGGAAGGCCCACAGTCGCGGGCGCGGTTCGTCCTGATCCAGAGCGCGCAGAAACGCCCACATCGCCAGCGCCACCGTGGCGGTGACCATCACGTCGGGAATCAGGACGCGGGTGAACAAAAACAGGCCCACACAGGTGGACAGGCACAGGCCGGCATACAAGCCCGCGCGCCTGCCGAAGGCCCATGCGCCGAATGCCGCGGTCAGCCAGCACAGCGCCATCGTGGAAAGCGCCACGGGGATGCGCGCGACCCAATCGGAAACGCCGAAGAGTTTGTAGCACAGGGCGATGGCCCAATAGATGAGCGGCGCTTTCTCCAGATAGGCTACTCCGTCGATGCGCGCGGTCACCCAATCGCCCGAGGTCAGCATGTTGCGCGCGATCTGCGCCTGCACGGCATCCACGTCATCCATCAGGGACGGGGGAGAAAGAATACAGCCGAGATAGACCGCGCCTGCGAACAGCAGGACGATCAGACCGAAGTGAAGATATTGGGAGTTGTCTCTAGGCCCGCTTCGCGTGTGGGAATCGTCTGGATACGCCATCGTTTCATCCACAGAAATAGTACCATCAGGCCCCAAAGCTGATAGCCCAGGTTGGCGCGCCGTTCCAGGTGGCGGCGCAAAAGGCTGTGGATGGCGGGCGGATGAAACAGGTCCGCGTGTTCGGCCGCGCCGGCTTCCAGCGTCTCCACCAGGAGAGGCCGCAGAGGGCCGCGCAGCCACTCGTGCGCCGGAATATCGAAGCCGGTTTTCTTGTGCCGCAGGATCGCGGGAGGCAGTTTGTTCTTCATCAACTCCTTGAGCACGATCTTCTGGTGCGTGCCGCGGATCTTGAGGTCCTCCGGAAGCGCGGCCGCGAATTCGACGATGCGATGATCCAGATAGGGCGGCCGCACTTCCACCGAGTGCGCCATGCTCATGCGGTCGGTCTTGGCCAGGATGTCGTCGGGCAGATAATACTGCTGGTCGAAGTGGAGCCAGGCGGGCAGGCTGGGGCCGGCCGCGGCGAGTTCCGCCAGGACGCGGCGGAGCGCGCCGGGCAGCGGCCGGGCGATCGACCGTTTCTCCGCGCCGCTGAAGGCGCCGTTCCAGTAGACGTGGGCTTCTTCCTGCGGCAACTGGCAGCCTTCCAGGAAGCGCTTCAACATGTATTCGAAGCCGATCTTTTCGTCGGAGACCGGCCACGAGGCCGCCGCCCGCAGCGCCAGCCAGAGCAGTGCGCGCGGGCATCGTCCGGCGGCGCGGGCCAGCTCGTCGGCGCGGTAAGTCAGGTAGCCGCCAAACAGCTCGTCGGCGCCCTCGCCGCTGAGCGCCACGGTGGCGCTCGGGCGCGTCATCCGCGAGAGATACCACACCGGCAGCGCGCCCGCGTCGGCCACCGGCTCGTCGAAGTAGTATGCGAACTCCTGGATGGCGCCCGGCAGGTCGAGCTGCGGGTTCAGATCGAGCTGCTGGTGCTGGGTGCCGTAGACGGAGACCATTTGGCGGATGTACGCCGATTCGTCGAAACTGCGCCCGGCGAAGGAAATCGAGAAGGTCTTCAGCGGCCCGCTGGCGGCGCTGGCGGCGTAGTGCAGAATGGCGGACGAATCGATCCCTCCGCTCAGCCACACGCCCAGGGGAACATCCGACAACAGGTGCTCCCGCATGGATTGCTTGAGCAGGCTATCGAGCTCGCACCGGGCGGCATCCAGGGTCCAGAACGGCTGCGGAGCATCGGGCAGGCGCCAGTAGGCCTCCGAACGCACCACTCCGTCGCGCCATTCCAGCCAATGCGCGGGCGGCAGCTTTTCCACTCCTTCGGCGAGCGTCCAGGGGCACGGCACATAGTTCAGCGAGAGATAACAATCCAACCCCGCCAAAGACAGGCGCCGCTCGATTTCCGGGTGCGCGAAAATGGCCTTGATTTCGGAACCGAAGTACAGTTCGCCGCGATGGTGGGCGGTGTAGAGCGGCTTGATGCCCAGGCGGTCGCGCGCCAGCACCAGACGGCGCCTGGATTCGGTCCAAAACGCCACCGCGAACATGCCGCGAAGACGGGCGAAACAACCGGTGTCCCACTCCAGGTATGCCGCCAGAACGGTTTCGGTGTCGGTGCGGGTGCGAAAGTGGTGGCCGCGCCGTTCCAGCTCTCCGCGCAACTCGGCGTGGTTATAGACTTCGCCGTTAAAGGCAATCGTGGTCGCCCCGTCGGGCGAGACCAGGGGCTGATCCCCGGATTCCAGATCGACGATCTTCAGGCGGGCAGCGCCTACGGAAGCCGTGGGAGTTTCGTAAACGCCTTGATGGTCGGGTCCCCGGTGGATGAGACATTCAACCGCATTGCGTATGCGGCTGGGGTCGGGGATCGTTCTACGATGGGTAAAACCGGCAATTCCGCACAAGGTCGATGATCCCGGGCAAAGCGCGACCGCTTGCCCTCTGTGGCATCCGCAGCCGGCGTGCCTCTGAGAATTCGCCGGTTACCGCTCGGGCATCTGGAGCCTTAAATTTAGCACGGGCCTGCCTGTCCAAAACTAGTTCTTTAGAGCTAAATCCGCAGGTGGGAGGACGTTAACTCGCGGTTTGCCGGCCCGCCCGAGCCTGACACCAAACCGGGGTGTAACGCGGAAGCCTGTTGAGAGCGTCCAAACAAGCGGCCCCGAGGTTTGGGAAATCACGGAGGAAGATGCCCACGTCGCCCGCCCCACTCACCGTGCTGTTCCTGGCAGTGGCTGCCATTCCATTCGTCTACTATGGCATCGCCATTTACAGTTGCCTTCGCTTCTTCGGCCGCCAGGCCAACCGCACGGGCGCGCTCCGGGAATTTACGCCGCCAGTGAGTATTCTGAAGCCGATTCGCGGTCTGGACCCGGACGCCTACGAAAATTTCGCCAGCTTCTGCCGCCAGGACTATCCCGAGTACGAAGTGGTCTTTTGCGCCGACGAAGACGATCCGGCGCTTCCGGCCATCGAGCGGCTGGCCCGCGATTTTCCGGAGCGCCGCATTCGCGTGTTGTTCGGCGCCGGCCGCCGCGCCACCAACGACAAAGTCGCCAAGTTGGCGCGCCTGGTAAGTGAGGCCCGGCACGAGTACGTGGTCATCAGCGACAGCGATGTGCGCGCCCGCCCCGACTATCTGCGCTCGGTGGTGGCGCCCCTGGCGGACCCGAAGGTAGGCGCGGTTACCTGCTTTTACGTTCCGGCCGAGGACGGGAACTTCGTAGACCGGCTGCAATCGGTGGGCATGATGTCCGACTTTTATCCCGGCATCGTGGTGGCCTGGCAGTTGGATGGTATTAAGTTCGCGCTCGGTCCCACCATCGCCACCACGCGTACGCGGCTGGCGGGTTTCGGCGGCTATGCGGCCATCGAGAACCGGCCGGCGGACGACTTGCTGGTGGGTCGGCTGATTGCAGACCAGGGCTACGAGGTGGAGCTTCTGCCCTATCCCGTGGCGACGGTGGCCGATTACCACTCCTTGCGGGAGCTGATCCACAAGCGCCTGCGCTGGATCGTGGTGATGCGCCACATGCGGCCCTGGGGACATCTGGGGCTGCTGCTCACGCAGGGCCTTCCGTGGTCGCTGGCAGCCATTGCGGTGCACCCCACGGTGGCGGTGGCGGCGGGCTATCTGGGTGTGTACCTGGCCCTGCGCATGGCGATCACGGGGCTGTTTCACCGCGGACTGCGGCAGCCCAACTTCTGGAAGCGCGCCTGGATGATCGCGCCGTGGGACGCGGTGGCCTTCGCCATCTGGCTGGCCAGCTTCGCCCGGCGCAGTGTGCGCTGGCGCGGGAGCGATTACTACATCCGCGACGGCGTGCTGGTGCCGGTAACTCCCGGAAGCGTGGAACGGTAAGACTGGCGCGAGTTTCGGTGCTGCCGGCCACCGCACCGTCACCGAGCATATTCTCATTGAAGGATGAGCCTGAAGAGCTGGATAAACGACCGGTCCTGCGGGACCCTCCTTTCTGAAATTGTGAAACCTCTGGTTGGACGGAATTTGGCCTGTCCTTAGATTGGGGGAGCGGGCTAACCAGGAGGCGGCCGAAGGCCGCCATCCACTCCGGGCTTGATTCGGCGCTCGGGTCGCATCCCTGCGTTGCCCTATCCTCCTATCAAGCCCCCCATTTGGCAGCGATCTTTTCCTTATGGGCCGTTGGTGCGAACCGATCTGTCGGCGTGCAGCCGTCGGGCGCTGAGGGTGCGAGCGGCCGACTCGACCGGCGCTGGGAACACCTCTGAGTCCGCCAACCGCGCCTCCAGCGGCTCCTGATGGCGTCCCCGGCTGAGTCCGGCCAGCCGACGCCCATCCGCTGCCCGGATCACGGCGACCGCTATCTGGTGATCGACGGCCATAAGCGCATCGCGGCGCTCCAGCAACTGGGTCGGGACACGGTCGAGGCCACCGTCTGGGCGACGAGCGAAGCCGAAGCTCTGTTGTTGGACCGGACACTGCGCTTCAGTCCGCGGGAAAGCGCGCTGGAACAAGGTTGGCTGTTGGCAGAGATGGAGTTTTGGCTACTCGCTGGAGGAGTTGGCGCGGCGTTTCGACCGCAGCGGCATGGTATCCTCGCCCTGATCAGTAATTACGACCAGGAGAACTGTCTCATCAATGTTGGCACGGAGGGTCTTGACACGGTGATCCTCCCACCTGAACGTGTGTAGGGCAGGTGACCTGAATCGTCAGAAGGCGAGAATCGAGCATCGGGAAGATGGCGGTTTTCTCGGCTATACGGCACACCATCGCTCGCGGGCCGGATACGCGCGCTCGCCGTCGGGCGACACAGCTATCGGGCCCCCGCCCCGGACTCGTATCGAGGTGACTTACAATCGTTTGCGATTTGCCCGTGTGCACCTCGATGCGGGAAAACGAAGTTTCTCCGTTCGGTTGAAACGTCAGATAGTGGAACATCTCGCCATCAGGCGAAAAAGCCATTGCCATCAGCGCCCCGCTAAAGCCGTAAACTGCCGGCCTCGCTCGATTCCGGAGGCGATCAGGTCAGTCCGGGTGAACCGATCAGAAGTATCCGTAGGCGAGCCAGCCGCCGTCCACATACAGCGAGTGTCCCGTAATAAAGCTGGCTTGCTCGCTCAGCAGGAAGGACACGGCGTCGGCCACGTCGGCGGGTTGGGCCAGCCGGCCCAGCGGGATGCGGGCCTTGATCTGCGCTTCGTTTATATTGCCTGCCGCGACGTTGCGCTCCGTCATCTCGGTGGCGACATGGGCCGGGCCGACGGCGTTGACGCGTATGCGCTTCTCTGCCCACTCAATGGCCAGCACCTTCGTGAGCATGGCCACGCCGGCCTTGGCCGAGCAATAGGCAGCCCGGCGAGGGAACGCGGCCTCGGCATTGATGCTGCTGATAAACACGATCGCACCGCCCGCGGTCCACATGCGCCTGGCGCACGCTTGCGCAACGTAGAACGCGCCGTTGAGTTGTACGTCCACCATGCGCGCCCAGTCCGCGGGCGCGAGTGAGATGGAGTCGTGCGGCTTGCTGATACCCGCGCAGTTCACTACGCCATCGAGCTGGCCAAATCGATCGACCGCAGCTTGCGCCGCGCACTCACACAACTCGGGATCGGTGATGTCGCACGCGACTCCGATGGCCTGTCCCCCCTCGGCAACGAGGCCCACGGCCTTCGCCTGGGCCTGGGCCGCGTTCAGATCGGCGATGACGACCCGCGCGCCCCCCGAGGCAAGTCGCGCGCTGACCAGCGCGCCAATGCCACCGGCCCCGCCGAAGACCAGGATGACTTTGTCTACCTTGTCTTGCATGGCTGGAAAATCAGAGCGTAACACTAGAAGATAGGCCTTGGGTGACGTGGGCAGCGCTTTTGCTTCTTCAATCGCCCCTGCTCCCTTCCCCGCACGGATGCGATCGTGGCAATCTCCGCCGGCTACTCAAGCCCCGATGGCCGGGTCTAGTGCTGGCGGTTTCCGCTTTTTGGGGGGCCGAAAAGACGACGCCGGTCCCTCGCGCTTCGACGTCTTGCCGAAATCCTTCGCCGATTCATGGGCGACAACGCGGCGAGCGGCCGGTAAACCGGCGCCGGCGTTGCGCCCGCGAAGGGACAGGTCGAAGAAAAGGCCAAGAACGCCAAAATGGGCCAAAGGAAACGCTACAGGCTGTGCCATCCTGAGCTTGGGAGTTGAATATGACAAGAGACGCTTTCACCGTGATCGCGCTGGTATGCGGTCTGGCCGGCGGATGCCTTGCGGCAGACTACCCCCAGGCGGAGATTTCGAACGGCCAGATCCGCGCCATCCTGTACCTGCCTGACGCCCAGCGCGGGTACTATCGCGGGACGCGGTTCGATTGGTCCGGCGTCATCGCCAGCCTGGAGTACAAGGGCCACAATTACTACGGACCATGGTTTCAGAGAATGGACCCGAAGGTTCATGACTTCATTTACGACGGCCCCGACATTGTCGCTGGTCCCGCGAGCGCGATCAGCGGACCAGTCGAGGAGTTTTCAAGCGGCGGCAAGACGTTGGGATACGATGAGGCCAAGCCCGGCGATACGTTCCTCAAGATCGGCGTAGGAGTGCTGCGCAAGCCCAACGAGCCCGCCTACGACCACTACAAGGCGTACGAGGTGGTGGACCCGGGCAAGTGGAGCATAGGCAAAGGCCCGGAGTGGATCGAATTCGTACAGGAGCTCAGCGGGCCGGCGGGATACGCCTACGTGTACCGCAAGACCATCCGGCTGGCGAAGGACAAGCCGGAGATGATTCTGCAACATAGCTTGAAGAACACGGGTCGCCGGGCGATTGAGGCCGACGTATACAATCACAATTTTCTGGTCCTGGACAAACAGCCGACCGGCCCGGACTTCGAGATCTCCTTTCCCTTCGAAATCCAGTCCGGCCGGCCTCCCAATGAGCAACTGGCCGCGATCCGCGGCCACCGGATTGTGTACCTGAGGACCTTGCAGAACCAAGAGACGGTTTCGACCGGTGTACAGGGATTCGGTGACAACTCGAAGGACTACGATATTCGCATTGAGAATCGGCGGGTGGGCGCCGGAATGAGGATCACCGCCGACCGTCCGTTGTTGCGAGCGATGTTGTGGTCCATCCGCTCCGTGCTCGCTATTGAGCCTTTCATCGGAATGGCGATCGAGCCCGGCGGCGAATTCACCTGGACGCTGACCTACGATTTCTATTCCCTCCCGGCGAACAGCCAATAGCGGCTGCGGCGGACGTGCCGGCGCCTCCTGGGAGGATACTTACCGGACGCTGTGTAAGCCGTAGACGTCCACCCTCCCCTTGGCTTCGACGAAAACGCGTCCGTTGACCACCGTCGGGATCGTGAAACGGAGTGTTTGCCCGACCCGGTCCCGAGCGCTATTCTGCTCGCTGTGCCACAGCTCGTGCGCCACGTTAGCCGCGTCGTAGGCATGCAGGACCGCCGGACGGTCAGCCCCATTCCACGCCTTAGTCTCAATCAGCCACACAATGCCGTTGCGCGTTCCATCCGCCGAAATCGCCGGCGTGGCGCCGGGATTGCCGAACCGCTCGGGGCCCATGGCGTCCGGCTGGACCGCTAATTTCCCCTGCCGCACCGGGAATGCCGCCAGATAATCGTTGGAGGCCAGCATGTACACCCGGCCGTTCCAGTAGGCCGGCGCCGCGTAGATCCCGCCGCGGAAGCGGAGCACCTCGACGACGTTGTTGCTCCCCTCCTGGCACTTCCCAAGCCGCGCCCGATCCAAAACGTAGAGGCACCCATCCTTGCCGCCTGCCAACACCAGCCGCCGCGTGTCGCCAGGCTGCTCGGGAAGCAGCACCGGTCCGCCCGAACCGAGGTCTTCGTCCTGGCTGTTCAGAACCTTCTCGTTGAATGGCGTGAAGTAGTCCAGCACCTGGAAAACGCCGCTGGCGAGGCCTAGCTTGAGCACGCTGTCGCCATAATCGCGGCCCTTGGCGGCCACCGTAAACCTGCCGTTCCCGGTAGCGAGATAGACATTCCCCTGTTCGTCGGCCGCCGGACCGTTATCGCTCTGCCAAATCCCGCTCTCCTCGGCGTCCGGCGACGTGTTGAACACCGCCGTCTGCGCCAGCGTGTGCGCGTCGTAGGCCATCACCCAGCCGTGGTAGGGCCCCACGTCGCACGAAGATCCCCACGTCAGGTAGACCTGCCCATTGGCCAGCAGAACCGCCGCGCGAGGCAGTTCGCGCAGCGCGTCGAAGGCCACCTCGCCCCCCGATCGTCCCACCCCGCTGCCTTTGACCGATGCCTTGATCTCCACCGGGCCGCCGAACTTCTCGGCTCCCGTCGTGACCGCGAGCGCATGCAGCGTCTGCGCATAGCGGCCGGCGGAGAGCGCCCCGCGGCTCTCCTTGGTCCGCGCCAACACGTAGAGCGTCCCGGATTGCAGATCGATCGCCGGCGTGGGCGTGATCCCAATTTCCGGCGCGATGAAGGGGCAGGCCACGTCACGCGCCGGCACCGTGCCGATACCCGCTCCCGCGTTCAGAAAGTTGACATGCCAGAGCGGCTCCGAAGGCACGCCGCCCGCATCGAACGCACACACGCTGTTATGCTCGGTCGCGATGTAGATTACGTTGTGGACGCCCTTGCCGGGGATCTCGACGTTCGGCAAAAACAGCGGTTGCGCATAGACATCCCCATCCACTTGCAAGGAGAAGAGCTTTCCAAAGCGGCCCACATTCACGTTGCTTGGAGCGAGCGTGGTCTCCTGCAGCGTGGCCCCCGTGCGGGCGTTATCGTATTGCGCCGTAAGGATCTGCGCGGCGCACTGCGAATCCGCGAAGAAGACGGCGCAAGCCGTAACGAGCAATGACGATCCCTTGGACCTCATCGAAGCCCTCCTGTAATGGCAGCTTGTAATCAGGGTACAACCTGGCGGAGTCCGCCGATTCCGGGCGCGCGCGCGGACCGCCGGATAGACGCGCTGCCCTTCACGGCCTCGGGCGGCCTTTCCGGGCGCTCTTGGGCGCCTGCGCCCGCTTCAGGGATTTCGGCGCCCTCGCGGCTCCCGATCGCGAGGCCCGCCGTGCCCCCGGCACCTTGCCGATTCGAGAATCTCTGGCGAGGATGAGATCGCAGGCACCGAGGGCCGCCTCTTCAAAATCCGGCGACTCAGCCGGAAGGACCTGCCAACCCGTCACGCCGCTTCCCAATACCTGAATCGATCGCATGTTCGGGAACTCGCGGCGCAGGCTCTCGTGGTGCTCCCCGGTGGTGGCGAGCCACACTCCATTGTCTGCCGTCTGGTCGCGCTTGTCGCGCAATATGAGGACAATCTTGTCCGCGACATAGACTGCCAGGCAGCCGAACATGGGGCGGGTCCTGGGCGACAGTGCGGCGATCGCGTCAAGCACGAACGCATGCGGAACGGCCTTGCGCTGCTTGACGGCCATGGGGGTGTCATCCGCCGGGGGAAAGGGGGTATTGCGAAGGGGCGGATCAGTCCTACGGTGCATCAGTGTGGCTCCTGAAAGACTTTCTGCGCGAACTCGGCGAGTGCGTGCCGCCACACTTTCCACTCGTGCACGCCCGGCGTCGGGAACCACACATAGCGGATGTTGTGCCGCTTCAAATTGTCGGCGAGATCGAGCTGTCCGGCGTAGCGGGGGTCTTCGGTGCCGCAGCTCAGAAACAAAAGCTTCAGTTTCCGATTTACGTCGCCGGGGTGGTCCAGGAAGCCCGGCAGATGCTTCTCCAGGCGGAACTCCGTGTCGCTGACCAGTCCCGAGCTGAATTCTCCCACCCACGCGAACAGGTCCATGTGTTTCAAACCCATGGTGAAGGCCTGGCCGCCGCCCATGGAAAGGCCGGTGATGGCGCGGTTCTCGCGGCCGCGCGCCACGCGGTAGGTCCTGTCAATCATGGGGATGATGTCGGAGAGCAGCTCCTGGCTGAGCAATTCGATTCCCTCGGGCGAGCTTCCGCCCGCCCAACTGCCATCGGTATCGCCGTTGGGCATCACGATGAGCATGGGCGCGGCTTTGTGTTGCGCGATGAGGTTGTCCAGAATCACGCCCGCGCGCCCGGTGTCGCTCCAGTTCTCTTCGTCGTCGCCGCTGCCGTGGCGCAGATAGAGGACCGGGAATCGGCGAGTCGGCTCGCTGTCGTACTGCGGCGGCGTGTACACGTAAAGCTTGCGCGGCCTTTTCAGTGGCGTGGAAAGATAGGTGCGGATTTGCAGCGCACCGTGAGGCACGGCTTGTAGCTCGTCGAAGCGCGGCGGATTGCCGGGGACCTCCACGATGCTGGCGTCGGGGGCGCGGCCGTTCTTAAGGTTGGGATTTCCGGGATCGAGGATGCGCACGCCATCCACCACGAAATTGTATGGATAGATCTCCGGGTCCACGGGGCCCACGGTGGCGCTCCATACGCCGGCGTCATCTTTGGACATGGGCTTCGACCCGGCGAACGACAGGGTCACCTGGGCTGCCTGGGGAGCCCTCAGGCGGAAGACGATGGTACGGTCCGGACGGACCTCGGGCGAGACCAGGCGGGCCACGGCGGAGGCGCCGCCGCTCGAATGATAAGTATTTTTGGGACGTGGCGCATCCTGCGCGGCAAGCAGGCAGGCGGAGGCGGCCGCGGCCGCGATGAGCTGCTTCATGGCTGCCCTAAATAATAACGAATTAGAAGACCTCGTGCTGTCCGGCGAAATGGCTGAGCCGGTTAACCGGGAGCCTTGCGGGATGCGGCCCTTGCCGTGGGTCGCACCGCCGATCCATATTGGGCCTATCCGGCACGGCGTGGATTAGCTGCTAGCCCCACCAGTTCTCGCCGGCCGCCAAGTGCGCCCTGGCCACGTCCGGATTCAACTCCGCGCCCAGCCCGGGTCTGTCGGTCACCTGCACGAAGCCGTCCTTTATGTAGGGGCCGTCCAGCAGCAACAACTGGTCCATCCAGCCGCCGGCGCCGGTGATGGTCTCACACGTCATATAGTCGCGAATCGATGCCGCCCACTGGCAGGTGGCCCAGGTGTGAAGCTGGCTGCCGGTGTTGTGGTTGGCCATCGGCAGCCCGAAGGTATCGGCCATATCGGCGATTCGCTTGGTTTCGAGGAAGCCGCCGGTATTGCGCAGGTCCGGGTGCAGGATATCGCATCCGTGGTGAATGATGAAATCGCGGAAGCCCTGCCGGCGCGCCAGGTTCTCGCCCGTGCAAATGGGGACGTGCGCGCTCTGGCACAGCTTCGACCACTCCTCGGAGTACTCCACTTGCAGCGGGTCCTCGAACCAGAGCGGCTTGACCGGCTCTACCGCTTCGGCGATCTGCAGGGCGGTTCGCAGGTCGTACTCCCAGTGGCAATGCACCATGATGTCGTGGTCCCAGCCCAGCGCCTCGCGGCAGTTCTCGAAGCCCTGCCGCACCTGGATCAGTTCCCTGGTGGTGAGCACGCGGTTGGCGGTGTCGCGCGCCAGGTCGGCGGCGGGATCGGTGTGCGGGAATCCGAATTTATGGGCGGTGAAACCGGCGGGGTCGGCCTTGACTTTCTGCGCCCAGTCGCGGCAGGAGGCCTTGTCCAGCATGTTGCGCGGTGCGGCGTGGTCGTAGACCCGCACTTTCTGCCGGAACCGGCCCCCCAACAGAGTCGCGGTGGGGACGCCGAGCGCCTTTCCGGCGAGGTCCCACAGCGCCATCTCGATGCCGCTCGCGGCGCGCATCAGGTTGTGCGCCGAGCCATCGGTGCGGGTGCCGCTTAGGTCCTTCACGTGCTCGTCGAGCAGCGTGTAGATCGCATCGATTTCCAGCGGGTCCTTGCCCACCAATCCCGGCTTCATCGACAGGACCTGTTCTTTGACGCCGATCCCCGGCGTTCCGTAGGCTTCGGCGATCCCATACAGGTCGTCGTCGGCCACAACCTTTACCAGCACATAGGTGCGAGAAGGTCCCTGGAGCGTCAGGGTGCGGAGATCGCGGATTTTGAAGCGCTTCCGCTCAGCCGCGGCAAGTTGCTGGTAGCGGCTCAGGAACGGCGCGGCGGCAGCGGCGGTCAGAAAAGACCGCCGGGATAAAGTGCGTGAGGTCATCGAATCCCCCTTTGCTGGGTGATTTTATCCGATTGCAGGGCGTGACGGCACTCCTCACATTCAAGCCGGGGCCCCGGGCCGTCAGTACTCAAAAACCACCCCGCTTTCGCAATTGACTGCACTCGAACGCTCCCAAGCAGCCCGAAAACAACTTCGCCGTTCGGATCGGGGGGCACTGGTATTCGCCGCTTCAGATAAGTTCTAGCCGGAGTTGACGGCCGACAGCCACAGCAGCTCGTTGAAGAGTGTGCAATGTAACACTCGTGTTGGTGGGATCGAGCAAACGATCGAGTGCTCTACGGCTGGTTTGCATACGGATGGCCATCGCCGCCTTGGTGAGGCGATCCCTCTCCATGGCGGCTTTGATCTGATCGGCGAGGATCTGTTTGATGGCTTGTTCTTCGCACTCTCCCAGAATGCCCTGTTCGGCCAGAAAACCATCAAAAGATGAACCAACCTTGCCCTTCTTCTTATTCGTCATCCCGGAGCACCTCCTTCATACGCTTGAGCGCGAGTCTCAAGTCCTGCGCCGGCGTCTTCTGCGTCTTCTTGACAAGGCCGTGCAGCAGCACCATGCGTTCCCGCGACACGCAGAAAATCACCCGCCCGATCTTTCCATCAGTCAGGTCGCTTCGCACTTCCCACAGGCCGTTGCCCAGACTGCGACAATAGGGCATGCCGAGCGGCCAGCCGAATTCGACCTTTTGAATGTCCCGGCCCACCAGTTTGCGATCCTCCAAGGTTAGTCCCAGGACCCACTCCCGTACGGGCTGGTTGCCGAGGGCGGATTCGTAGAAGAACGCCGGGAGCTTCTTGGAGCGGTCTATCAATCTTAATTGTGCCAAAAATGGCACACGCTAGCAAGGTAACCTCCTTGCTTTGCAGGAGTCCGAGCACAGGCCGGACTCCCTGAAAAGGAAATCGTGACTCGGGTTTCTAAAGGGAGGCGACCTCGGCCACCTGGCACTCGGCGGCGAGGGGAAACTGCTGGTTTCCCCTGCCATTTTCACCGCGGCCTCCCGCCTGGTTCCCTACTTGCCCGGAACCGCGTGTTGTTTGATGTACTCATCGACGCGCGGGTCCCGGTCCGCGCCGGAAGCGCCCGCGGGGATGTAGTGGAACGCCTCGGCGTATTCCACTCCGTACTGCTGGCCCAGCTCGCGGTTGCGCGTCAGACTGAACTCGCGAATGTAGTTGCGGTCGGCAGTGACGTCGTCGTCGCCCAACAGCGGCAGGTGCTCATTGCGCTTCGCCAGTTCCGCGCGCAGGCGCGATCCCGAGTGACCGCCCGGACCCTTGGCGACGTTGGCGCGGATAGCATCTACTTTCTTGTCGATCTGCTTGGTGATGTCCACTACGCGGGTGATCTCGGGACGGCGCGCGAAGTAATACTTGTCCTGGACCGTTTTGGGCTGGAGACCGGCGGCGAACTGCTCTGAGAAATCGTGGGCGCGGCCCGCCATCCAGCACGCCGCTTCCAGCGCCTTGGCGATGGTGTAGTGATCCGGGTTTTCCTCGTCGTGGGCCCACGGGTCCCATCCGACAACCGTATCGGCCTTGAGCAGGCGAATGAGAAAGATGAGGCGGCCGATCACTTCGTTGAGCGAGACGTCGCCCATGCGGTGATTGTTATAATTCAGGTCGAAATGGCCTTTGCAGCCGAGGACCCGCGCCACCTCGGCGTTGTCGCGCTCGTTGCCCAGCACGTGCTCGCCGATGGTGCCCGGCGTGCCCAGCCCGACGGCATCGCCCATGTCGTCGTTGGTCGCGCGAACCAGGTATCCCGTGTATCCCTCTTCGATCAGCTTGGCGACCGTGCCCGAGGCGGAGAGGGGAATGTCGTCGGAGTGCGCCTGGACCGCCAGCAGTACCTTGCCGCCGTGCGGCTGGCCCGGCATGGAACGCTCCAGAACGATCCGGCCGGCGGCCGGCGCCGGAGCCTGCTGTTGAGCGCGCGCCCACCGGCCGATCGCGCCGGCGGCCATCACGCTGGTGCAGAAATTGCGCCGTAACATGGGCCCGATTATACTCTCCTGGGGGCCACGCATTGCGAATTACGGAAATCCGCCCGGCGGGTTTGCGCCACGGCACGCCGGAGGGCGGGTGGGCGAACGAGATCCGGCCGGACGACTGCGTCCATACCCTGATGGCCGTTTTCACCGACGAAGGCGTCACCGGGTGGGGTTCGGCATTCACCAACGATGAATTGGTGCGGGGCGCTCTGCACTTGCTGGCGCCGCTGTACCTGGGCGAAAATCCACTGGAGCCGGAACGCGTCAGCGAGAAACTGCATGCGCACACATTCTGGATGGGGCGCGGCGGATCGGTCACCCACGCGATCAGCGGCATCGATATCGCCATGTGGGACATCCTCGGCAAGGTCACCGGACAGCCGGTGGGGCGCCTCTTGGGCGGGCGATACCGCGATCGCGTGCTGCCGTATGCGTCGCTCCTCATGCGCGAGCCGCGCGCGCTGGCGGAGCAACTTGCCGAGGTGCAGGCACAGGGCTTTCGGGCTTTCAAGATCGGCTGGGGACCGTTCGGCCGGACCAGCCCGGCCCTGGACGAGGCCATCGTCCGCGCGGCCCGCGAGGCAGTCTCGCCGGACTCGCTGCTGATGGTGGATGCGGGCGCCAGCGATGCCTTCTGGCCGCAGGACTATAAGTGGGCCGCCCGAACCGCCCGCATGCTCGCCGATTACGGCGTGCATTGGTTCGAGGAGCCGCTTCCGCCCGACAACCTGCACGATTACGCGCTTCTGCGCACGCACTCGCCCGTGCCGATCGCCGGCGGCGAAGTGCTGACCCGCAGGCAGTCGTTCACTCCGTGGCTCGAGCGGCGGGCGCTCGACATCGTGCAGCCCGACGTGACCAAGGTCGGCGGCATCAGCGAGGAGCGGCGCATCGCGTGGATGGCGGAGGAGAACGGCGTCCGCTTCATCCCGCACGGGTGGAACACGGCGCTCGGCCTGGCTGCCGACCTGCAGCTTGCGTCCGCCGCGCGGAATACCGGCCTGGTCGAATACCTCACCGGATCTCCGTTCATCGACGACCTGGTGGAGACCCGCTGGAAGCTGGATGCCGACGGAATGCTGGCGGTGCCCGACAGTCCCGGATTGGGCATCGCGCTCAATATGGACGCGGTGGAGAAACACACCGGCGAGCGCTTCCGATGAAGCCCGCAGCGCTGTGGGGCAAGCGCTTTCGCCTGCCAACCACTCCTTCACAGCTTGCGATGAAAGCCGCGCAGGATCTGCCCCGCAGGCTCGGGATGCTCGACGCGACGGCGATTGTCATAGGGATCGTGATCGGCTCGGGCATTTTCGTGCTGCCGAACCTGATCGCGCGGAGCCTGCCCTCGGGCTCCGCCATCCTGGCGGTGTGGGTGGTTGCGGGCGTCCTGTCCTTTTTCGGCGCGCTGGCCTACGCCGAATTGGGCGCCATGCTCCCGGCCACCGGCGGCCAATACGTCTACCTCCGCGAAGCCTACGGGCCGCTCTGCGCGTTCGTGTGCGGCTGGACGTTCATGCTGGCGGTCCTGGCGGGCGGCAGCGCGTGGCTGGCGGTCACGTTCTCGATCTATGCGGGCTACTTCCTCCCACTGACTGCCGCGGCGGCCAAGGCGCTGTCGATTGCCCTGATCGCGGTGCTGTCGGCGGTTAATTATGTGGGTGTGCAGGAAGGCGCGTGGGTACAGCGCACTTTCACCGGGTTGAAGATCACGGGCCTCGCGGTGCTGATCGGGGCTGGACTCCTCAGCCCGCACGCGGCTGCGCCGGCCGCCGCCCCTCCGCTCTCCGCGATGCATTTCGGAGTCGCCATGGCGGCCTGCCTGATGGCCTACAACGGCTGGAGTTATGTGAGCTTCGTGGCCGGCGAGGTGCGGGACCCGCAGAAAAACCTGCTGCGCTCGCTGGTGCTCGGCATGGCCGCCGTAGCGGTCCTGTATGTATCCGCCAACATCGCCTACCTGAAAGTAATGACCGTCGCCCAGATCGCCGCTACCGACCGCGTGGGCGCCGATCTGGCCACGCGCACCATGGGCCCGATCGGTGGGACCTTGGTTTCGCTGACCGTGCTGCTTTCCATCATCGGCGCCGTGAACGGTTGCATTCTGACCGGCGCCCGCATCCCGTTTGCGCAGGCCCGCGACCGGCTGTTCTTCGCCCGCTTCGGCGAAGTGCATCCCCGGTTTCAGACTCCCGGCTTTGCCATCGTATGCAGCGGAATCTGGACCGCGATTCTAGTCCTCACCGGGTCGTACGAGACGCTTTATTCCTACTCGATCCTGGCCGCCTGGATCTTCTATACCATGAGTGTCGCGGCCGTGTTCGTCCTGCGGCGCAAGCTGCCGGACGCGCCGCGGCCGTACCGGATGTGGGGCTACCCTTACACGCTGTGGCTGTTCGTGGCGGTGTCGGTGTGGTTCATGGCGGACGCGCTGGTGACGCAGACGCGGCCCTCGCTGATGGCGTTTGTCATCGTCGGCGCCGGAGTGGTGGCGTACCGGATGTGGCGTCGGTGATGGCGCCTTTCGCCACTCGGGGTCTTCCACCCACGGCCTGCTCCCGGTCTCGTAGACCATTTCTTGTCATCTCGGCCTTGACCGGACGGAAGCATCGGGCAAGAATGGACTTATGAACCGCGAGCAGGTCATAGCCACATTGCGCGCCCACGAGCCCGCCCTAAAAGCAGCCGGCGTTGTGCGCCTGTCGCTGTTCGGCTCCACGGCGCGCGGCGATCGTCGCCAGGATTCCGATATTGACCTGCTGGCCGCTTTCGATGAAACCCGTCGCATATCGCTTCTGGATATGGCCGGCATCGAGATTCATCTCTCCGAGTTGCTCGGGCAGTCCGTGGATCTGATCGAGGAGGGAACGCTCAAGCCGCGTGTTCGAAGAAGCGTAGAGGCCGAGGCCGTGCGTGCCTTCTAAAGACCCCATTCGGCGCTTCGAAGACATCCTGGAAAACATCCTCCTGATCGAAGAATTCACCGCGGGCATGGATTCGACGGCTTTCACGGAAGACCTGAGGACGAGCAATGCCGCGGAGCGTTGCCTGGAACGGATCAGCGAGGCGGCCAAGAAACTCGGCGCCGTGGCCGAGGAACTCTGCCCAGCCATTCCCTGGCCCCAATTGCGCGCCATGGGAAACCTCCTGCGGCACGAATACGACAGAATCGACATCGTTCGCGTGTGGCTGACGATTGAGGACGATCTGCCGCCGCTCAAAGCCGCCGTCGAAGCGGCTCTGAAACAGCTTCGGGAAAGCGAGCGGTGAGCGGCACGAAAGCGGATATATGCTTCACTCAGGCGCCGCTCCGGCAGCGGCCGGTGGATTCATCGAGGGCCGAGTAGTGCGATCCCGTTCGAGGGGAGCCTCTGGAATAACCGTGCCAAGCACGCGGGCGTGACCAGGGAGGGCGCGAATGGGCCTGCGACCCGCGCCGGTGCGGAGAGGGCGCGCAACGATTTCCGGCGCTGTGTTTAACTCTGCCAGGCGTCCAGCGAGGCGCGGAAGCGGCGAAGACAGCCCGCTGCGCATGGCTTCGGCTTTTTGCTAGTTTTAAAGACATGGGCAGACCGGCAACGTTGCTCGAAGGACTATGCGGTCACGCGCTGTCACTCGGCTCTCAATCGATTGAGGTGGAGCGCAAAGACAACCGCGAATGGGTATTCGTTAATAAAGGCGGCGCAGGCTTCTCCGTCGCGAACTTCGCAAGCTCTAGCGCCGATGCGAAAGAGTTGCGCGGGAACCTGTACGCCGCCGCCAAGAAGCCCGTTCGCACCGTTATCGGCGGACAGGTCTACATTATCAAAGTCCGCGTCTTCGATAGTTTTGGCGACGACGCCTTCGAGGTGAGCATAGATCCGGCGCCGAAACTCGATCCGTCAACGGCGCCGTCATTCACCGCCAAACAGGGCCAATATCTGGCCTTCATTTACAACTACACCAAGATCCACGGCAGGTCTCCCGCGGAGTTGGACCTGGAGCGGTACTTCCGGGTTTCCCCGCCATCGATTCACGAAATGATCAAGACCCTGGAGCGCAACGGCCTCATCGAAAGAACCCCCGGCCAGGCCCGATCCATTCGCCTCCTTGTGCAACCCAAGCACCTGCCGCGACTAGAGTAGGTCTCAGAGCGCGAGGTGTCGTACTCTTGCCGCGGACCGCTCCCTCACGGTCGCGGCTCGGAACGGAGCCACGACCGTCGGAGTGGTCTTCGGCAAAGGAACGGAATCACGCGGTCGAAGACGTAGTGTGGGCCATAAAGCCAACAGCCAAACTCCGGGACCCTCAAGAACGTCGAGTAGCGCAACTGACACCTCGCGCACCCTATGGACGTTTGGCCGGCCCGCTGGGGAGACCCGCCGATCCCGCGAGGGAGATCGGGCAGCCAGTTCCAACACCTGCGTCGCGCCCGGTCACCGGAGCCGCGCGCGGACGGCTTTAACCCCCGCGCCCACGTCCTGATCCTTGTATTGCAACTGGTAGAGCTTCCAATAGATGCCGCGCTCGGCCAGCAACTCCTGATGGGCGCCCGATTCGCGCAAGCGGCCCTTGTGCATCACCAGGATCCGGGTGGCGCTCTGGATCGTCGAGAGGCGGTGCGCGATCACGATCGAGGTGCGGCCCTCCACCACGCGGCGGAGGGCTTCGCGCACGCGGAATTCGGTTTCCGTGTCGACGCTGGAAGTGGCTTCGTCGAGGATCAGGTAACGCGGGTTGTGGGCCAGCGCGCGGGCGAAGCCGATCAACTGCTTCTGTCCGGTGGAGAGGCCGCTGCCGCGCTCGCGGATGGGATGCGAGAAGCCCTCCGGCAGGCTGCGGATGAACTCCGCGAGATTCACCTGTTCGGCAGCCGCCTGCACTTCTTCGGCGTGAATCGTTTCGGTCCCCAGGCGGATGTTCTCTTCGAGCGTGCCGGTGAACAGGTAGGGGTCCTGCAGCACCACGCCGAATTGGCGGCGCAGCTCCAGCGGGTCGAATTCGCGGATGTCGATGCCACCCATGCGGATGGCCCCTTTCTGCACGTCGTAGAAGCGCAGCAGCAGGCTGATGAGGGTGGTCTTCCCTGCCCCGGTGTGGCCCACCACGGCGATGGTTTCGCCCGGCACGATCATGAAGCTCACGTCGCGCAATACCCAGTCTTCGTCCTTGTAGGCGAACCACACGTGGTCGAACTCGATGGCGGCGATGGAGGCCGGCGGGCCGCGCGGGGCTTCGGGCGCCAGGATGCCGGCCGGCGTGTCGAGCAGCTTGAAAATGCGCTCCGAGGACGCCATGGCGGCCTGCAGGATGTTGTACTTCTCGCTCAAATCCTGAATTGGCCGGAAGAACCGCAGCCCGTATTGCAGAAAGGCCACCACCACGCCCAGCGTGAGAGCGCCGCCGCGCACGCGGAAACCGCCATAGGTGAGGATGGAGGCCAGCGCCAGCATGGAGATGAACTCCACTACCGGATAGAACCAGCCGTAAGCCGTGATGGCGTTCTTGTAAGCGTCCATGTGTTCGCGGTTCACCGCCTCGAATTCCTGGGAGCTGCGGCGCTCGCGATTGAAAAGCTGCAGCACCGTCATGCCGGTGATGTGCTCCTGCAGATAGGAGTTGATCCGCGCGATGGCCACGCGGATCCGGCGGTAACTTTGGGCCACGCTGCGGCGGAAGATCGCGGTGGCCAGAATGACCAGCGGCATGGCGGCCAGCATGACCGCGGTGAGCGGCGGGCTGAGCTGGAACATCACGGCCACGATGAAGGAGAGCACCAGCACGTCGCCCAAAATCGTGACCAGGCCGGACGCAAAGAGGTCGTTGAGCACGTCCACGTCGGTGGTGACGCGCGTGACCATGCGGCCCACCGGGTTGCGGTCGTAGAAGGCCAGATCGAGGCGCTGGAGATGTTCCATGAGCTGCTTGCGCAAGTCGAACATGGCAAGCTGGCCGGTATACTGCATGAGGTAGGTCTGCGCAAACTCGGTGAGGAACGCGCCGCCGAGGACGGCGAAGTAGAGCAGGCCGATGCGGGTGAGGCCGCTCCAGGGGTCGGCGGGCAGAAGGGGATCGAGGAAGGTCTGTACGCGATGGGGGTTGGGCTGGAGGTAACGATCGACCGCGGTCTTGGTGAGCAGCGGCCCGAGGACCTGGAGAGCCGATTGCACCAGCAGGAAGGCTACCGAAACGCCCACCAGGCGCCGGTAAGGGCGCATGTAGACCAGCAGCCGGCGCATCAGGCGGGAATCGTACGCTTTGCCGAGGACCTCTTCTTCCACTAGCTCCAGTCTATCGTGGAGTGGGGCGGGAGACTCCGGGGCCGGGTGCGCTTTCACCGCGGAGACGCGGAGAACACTGAGCAAGCGCAGAGAAACGCAACAAGAGAATCGAGAATTGTTTTCTCCGCGCTTCCTCCGTGTCCTCCGCGTCTCCGCGGTGAAGAGCATCTCGTCCACCCAAGCCAGTCTGGCCCTGCCGGGTCATCAGGCACACACTAACCAAAATGAGTAGTGAAACTGAGGTTATCGGCGTCGCAAGATATTAGCCATTGGTGAAGGTTTAGAATGGCAACCGCGATTTCCGCCGGGCTACGGGGGCTGGTGTTTGCGCGCGTGGCGCATAACCGCTTCAAAACGTGGCTTCTTGTGGGGCTGACGATCCTGGCTCTGCTGCCATTTGTGGTGGGCGTGAGTTACGGAATCGCCAACACGATCGTCGTGCGGGCCAGGCCGCAGGCTCGCAACAGCCGCACGGACATCCGGCAGGCGGAGGACCATCTGCGCTCTGCATCCTCCACCATGGACGCCGAGACGCGCCAGGCTTGGGAAAAGGTCATCGAACGAAAACGCGCGTCCCTGGAGCGGGACGAGGCGGGCAATGGCGATCTCCTGGCCGAGTTGGTCACGCTGTTCGCGGCGGTGCAGATGGGCGCGCTCGGGTTGCTGTTCTGGTCGATCGCCGCCTCGCCCACGGCCAAGCTGCTGGTGGAGGCGGGGGCGTCCCCGTCCGGCGCGGGCGAGAAGGAAGCCAGGGAGTCGCTGGAAAACCTGGCGCTCTCGGCCGGCATGCCTGTGCCCAAGCTCTTCGTGATCGAATCCAGCGTGCCGAACGCGTTTGCGGCGGGCATCGGCCCACAACAGTCCGTGGTGGCAGTGACCCGCGGCGCGCTCAAGCTGCTCGACCGGAGAGAACTCGAAGCCGTGCTGGCGCACGAGCTATCGCATATCGGCAACCACGATGTGCAACTAAACGCCGTGGTGGCGGCAATCGCGCTGTTCCTGCGGATTCCATATCTGCTCTTCCAGCGCGAGCTACGGGCCGGAAAGCAACTGCATGTCAGCCGGCGGCGCAGCCCCTGGCGACTGGCGCTCTCTCCGGTGGGTGTCTATATTCTGTTCGTGGCGCCCGTGGTGGCGGCGGTCATCCGGGCAGCAGTGTCGCGCGGACGCGAGTTTCAGACGGATGCCGACGCGGTCCGGCTGACGGGATCGACGCAGAGCCTGCTGCGCGCGCTGGCCAAGATCGGCGGGTCGGGGTCGGTAATGGCGGGGTCGAACCCGGCCTTCGCGCATTTCTACTTTGCCAACCCGGCGGCCGCAGGCGGATGGCTCGGCGGGAACCGGATGGCCACCCATCCGCTGGTGGCGGAACGGATTCAAATGCTGGCGGCGGGGCAGGATCCGGCCTCCGTGGAGAAGCTGAAGGAGGCCATCGAGGCCGGCCGCCGCTATTCCCGCGAGCACCCGGCGGTGAAATTGAGCCCCATGATGACGGGGGGCGCACAAGACGAGTTGGCTTCCTTCAACCGGGGCAATCCGATGGGCCGGGTCTACCGGTTGATGGCGACCGGACCGGTGGCGGTTTACGAGACTCCCAGCCCCCAGTCGCCGGTGCTGGCGCGGGTCAAACCGGGGGCCCTGCTGGTGGCCTTCGACGATGCGGGGAAGATGCGCCAGGTGAACACCGCCGACCAGACCTTCGGCTACATCGACCGGAGCGTGAAAATGGCGCCCATG
The DNA here is from genome assembly GCA_052144935.1 of Bryobacteraceae bacterium. Taxonomy (GTDB): domain Bacteria; phylum Acidobacteriota; class Terriglobia; order Bryobacterales; family Bryobacteraceae; genus JOPF133. Next base: position 11,852 of record JBKQPR010000254.1, on the reverse strand, counting down.
GACGTTCTGATCCCCGACGAAGTCTACGACCCCGCGGCGCGGGCGGCCGCCGAGGCGGCCCTGCCGGCGTTGCACGCCGTGCCGGCGCCGGCGCCCAAGAGGCAGCCGCAAGGTCTCACCACCGACCAGATTCTGCTGGCCGTGGGTCTCGGCCTGCTGGTGTTCGGGGGCATGTTTCTGGCTCTCATGAAGTTTGCGAGCTGACCCCGGCCGCTCAATCCGAGAGCAGGCGAACCGAGCCGATGCCGCCGCGGATGTCCAGGTGAATGGTCGTCTTGGCTTTGCCATAGGCTTCGTTTTCGAAGCGGTTGCCGTGGCGGATCAGTCCGGGAGCGTCGATCGAGCCGATGCCGCCTTCGACCTCGACCACAACCCCGGTGTCGGCGGCTAAGTGGACTGTGGCTTCGCCGACTCCGCCGCGAATGCGGACATTGTAATCGCGCCGCGGATTCCCGCGCAGGTCCATCTTCAACTCGCCCACGCCCATTTCGACATCCACATTGTCCAGGCTCAGCCCGCCCAGATCGAGTTGCGCGTTGCCGGCGCCAAGGCGAACCGAGAGATCGGTGGGGATATCCCGCGCCAGGCGGATTTCCCATTCGTATTTGTGGTTGCCCAGGTGGCCGCGATACTCGCCGTGCCGTTCGGCGGGCTGCTCGATCGACAGATCGCCCTGGCCTCCGGTGGCGCGATAGCGGACTTCCGGCTTCCAGGCGGGAATCGTGTAGGTGAAGTCGGCGAGCAGCAGCTTTTCGGTTCCCGAGCCGGCCTGGAGGTCGCCCACCGCCATGTTGAGATTCACCCGCAGATGTTGGATGGAATCGCGTTCGATGGTGCGGAACTCGTGGCGCGGCGGGCTGGAGCTTTCCGGGCCGGAGCCATCGACGATACAGCCGGTGAGAGAAAGAGCCGCCAGCGCGGGCAGCGATCGGAAGATCATGATTCTCCTTCAGAGAGCCATACGACGGGACACGCGCAGTTGTTCCGCGGCCGGTTTACACCCGCACGCCGCACATTTCGGCGAAGCGTTGCTCGGTGGAGCGAACCCGGCCGGCCACCACGTGAAGGATGCGTTCCAGAATGGCCGAGCCGAGCTGCGGATCGGCCCGGCAGGCCGCCTGGAGCGCGGCGCCATCCATGCGCAGAGCGGTAGTGCGCTCGCGGGCGCGCACCTGGAAGAGGGTGTCCTGGTCGTTGAGCAGAGCCGACCAGCCGAAGACCTGGCCGGCCACCAGGGCCTGCACGCAGACCGCGTAGCCGGGCGTCCGCAGTTCGACTGCCACACTGCCGGAGAGCAGCAGGTAGAACGCGGTGGAGCGCTGGCCATCCACCAGAATCAGGTCGCCTTCCTCGAAGACCACCGGCGAGACCAGGCGAGCAAGAGTATCGAGCTGCGAGGATGCCAGGCCCGCCACAAATGCGTGGGTGCGGAGAGCGGAATTAGCGTCCAGCGTCATATCCCTCGCGGCAGGGTGAAAACCCCCAACCGTACCTCGCAGACCATTGAAATTATCAACATTAGCGGTGGGGTGGGCACTTCAGGGGCCGTTTGGAATGCGCGAGGCAGGCCGGATCATCCCTGTTCTACGGGGAGTGCTTCTTGGCCAACTTGGCCCGGGTCACCGGGGTGGCTTACCCTCTTCCCGTAAACCACGTCGTGTGCAGCCAGGGGCCGGCGCCGAATTCTGAGTATTTTGAGGAGGGTGAGAGGTCTGTAGCGTTTGCGTCAGCCCGTGCCTGTATGTCTTTAGAAGGGTTTTGGTGGACCTGGTGAGATCCGAACCCGACGGTCGACCCGGCGTAACCGCGAGCCCGGAAATGCTCGCCCGTAAAGTTGCGTTCCCTGCCGCTCAGGCGAGCGATGGCCATGGCACTCTTCCCTTTAGAAAAACCCGATCACCGATACCACCGGGTGTTTGGGGGGAATGGCGATGCAACATCTCCCGGAACGGTCAAGCCTGTTCCAGTCTCACTGGTCGAACCAGTGGCTTACCAATTTCAGTTAAGTGAGTATCTGTACAATTTGGTGCGATCGATTGCTTCGATTGCACATCGATTGCCAAAAAAGTAGCGCCAGAAGGCCTCGGGTGGTACACTCTGCTCAAGCTGGGAAGCCAATGTGGAAATTCTGGCTAAACCCTAGAGCTTGAAGGTGGCATATGAGTTCGAGCAGTCCGAACAGTCTCTCAACAGAACAGAGTCGGGAACGACAGTGGCGGAGTGTCGATGTGTTTCTTAGCAAGCATGCGCGCTATTGGTTTTTCAGTGTGCTGGCGCTCACCCTGTTTTTCGCCCCGACGCGCGCATTGGGAGACAGCCTTAGCCTGGATTTTAACATTCCAGACTCGTTGTTTCCCCCACCCGGAGCATCTCCCTGGGCTACTTTGAGCCTGAACTTGAACCCCGACAACTCGATTTCCGTTGACGTGTCTGTAGTTGCAGGGCTGGACGTAACCGACTTTACGTTCAACACCACCTCTTCGAGCATTGCAATTTCGGGACAGCCGACGAACTGGTTTTTGACTGATTTTCCAACCGGGGCCTGCGCGGGGAACCCGGCATATGGGTGCTTTGATGGGTGGGTTACTACTGAACTCTTCGGTGTGACGCCTAATCCAGTGTCTGACTTGTCGTTTATCGTCACGACTCCATCCGGATTCTCCAGCGTGAACCAGTTGGTGGGCCTTAATTATTCAGCTTCTGTCCCTGTTGATTTTGAGGTGGTCCTGGAAAGCCCTTCGGGCGGATTCTCAGATGCTTATGCCCTCGCCACCGCTGTTCCGGAACCCTCCACCTTGCTCCTGCTCGGAAGCGTACTACTGTGTTTTGTGGCGTTGGCAGCGCGAAGCAAACGCCTCGCGACCTCGTCCTCAATCGCGTCGGCGGTCAGCGGCGGATAATCCGCGAACCGATCAACGGCGAAGACCGTCTCCAGCTTTCCACCCCGGCGTCGAACGGTAGGTAGCTCCATCTTCTAACGCTGCCCCGGCCGTCTTCTAACGCTGCCCCGGCCGTCGGGCGCGCTTTCAGCAGGTGACCCAAAACCTCCACAGGCAGGCCGCTCCGATCGAACGGGGGGCCAAGTGCGCAGCTGCGGCTATTTCAAGGTGACTCGCTGGAACGCTGGAACCACATCGGGCAATTCTGAGTATTGGTGAGACGCCAGTAGCGCTTCTGTCTATTTCTTGCAAGACGGACCCCGACCGATGCTCGCGACCCTGGGGCTGGCGTCCAGATTTGGACTCCAGTTGGACTCCACGGCGCACACTTCTGGCGGGGCCATGTCTGTCAGTGTTTGAAGTGTGTTGGTGGACCTGGTGAGATTCGAACTCACGACCTCTTCCATGCCATGGAAGCGCGCTCCCAACTGCGCCACAGGCCCAGCGGTCCGTGCTCTCCACTATAACACAGGGACGCGCCGGTAATACATTGACAGCCCGCTTCGGCGGTTGCCTACAATGAGATAATGAGGTTCAGGCATGTTCCTGTCGCCATAATAGTTCTGTGCCTGATGTCCATGGGCCTTTCTTCCTGCCTGGCGCGGCGGCGCGCCATGTCGGGACGGGGCGGAACTGCTACTCCGAACCTCCTGGTCGCGGATAAAGCCTCGCTCGTCGCAGCCGTGCTGCGCCAGTACAACCAAGTCCGAGATTTCAACGCCACGGTCGACATGGTTCCCGCCTTGGGCAGCGCGGAAAAGAGCCAGATCACCGAATATAAGGACGTGCGCGCCTTCATCCTGTTCCGCAAGCCGGCCTTCATCCGGATGATCGGACTGTATCCCGTGGTGCGCAGCAAGGCCTTCGACATGGCGTCCGACGGGACGGATTTCCGGCTCTACCTTCCGGGCAAGAACCTCTTCATCACCGGCCGAAACGAGATCGTGGCGCCTTCCAAGAACAAGCTCGAGAACCTGCGCCCCGAGCACATTCTGAACGCCCTGCTGGTGCGGCCCGTGGATACCGCCAACAGCAAGCTCCTGATGGAAAATCTCACGGACGAAGATAACGCCTATTACATCCTCCACGAGATCCGCGAGGCGCCCGACGGGCAGTTGCACCTCCAGCGGACCATCTGGTTCAACCGCGTAAACCTGCAACTGGCGCGGCAGTTGATTTTCGACCCCGATGGCAACATTCTCTCCGACGCCCGCTATGCTCAGTGGAAAGCGTACGACAACGTGCCCTTCCCCAAGCACATCGAAATCAACCGCCCGCACGACGAGTATGGCGTGGTGATCGACCTCGTAAAGATGGACATCAACAAAGGTGTATCGGATGATAAGTTTGTGCTCGAACAACCCGAAGGAACCACGCTCAAGATCGTGGGCCAGCCGCCGGTGACGCCTCCCAAAAAGGTCATGCCGACCGCGCCGCCGGCCGCGCCCGCCAAGGGGCGCCAGCCGTGACGGCGCGCCTGGTGTTGGAAAGCATGAAGCATCAGCCCATGCGGAGCCTGCTGAGCGCTCTGCTGATCGGCGTGCCGGTTACCCTCATCCTCGCGCTGGTGGGGCTGAGCCACGGCATGTTAGAAGATGCGGCGGAGAGGACCCGCGGCGTCGGCGCGGACGTGATCGTGCGGCCCAAGGGATCCTCGCTGCTGAGCCTGCGCGGAGGCATCCCCCAGAAGTTTGTAGACTACTTTCTGAAACAGCCACACGTGAGGGCGGCGGTGGGGGTGCTGATGCAACCCGCCGAGGGCGTCACGATGATGATTACGGGGTTGGACCTGCCCAAGTACACGGCCGCGCTGGGCGGATTCAAGTATGCGTATGGCGGCCCTCTGCGGAAGCCCGGCGACATCCTGATCGACGAATACTATGCGCGCCAGAAAAATGCGCGCGTGGGCAGCCGGATCAAGGTCCTGAACCGCGAGTGGCAGGTGGCGGGCATTATCCAGAGCGGCCAACTGGCACATTTGGTGGTGGATCTGCGGGTTCTGCAAGAGATGATGTCGGCCGCCGACCAGGACCAGGTGAACAGCATTTTCCTGAAACTGGACAACCCAGCCAACACAGACGAGGTGAAGCGCGAATTGGAGGCCGATCCGCATCTGGAGGAATGGCCTATCTATTCGACCGAAGAGCTGGCCTCGGCGTGGACCCCGGACAACCTGCCCGGGCTGAACGCTTTCATCTACGTGGTAATGGGGATTGGCGTGGTGATCGGCTTTTTCGTGGTGTCCCTGTCGATGTACATGGCGGTGCTGCAGCGCACCCGCGAGATCGGCATTCTGAAATCGCTCGGCGCGTCGAAGAGCTTCATCCTGCGGATCATTCTGGTGGAGGCCTTTTTGCTGGGCGTTGGCGGAACGGTGGTCGGAATCGTCCTGAGCTTCGGCGCGAATTACCTGATCGGCGCCCTGGTGCCGGCCTCCATTCAGATGAAGATCGTGCCGACATGGTGGCCCATCGCGGGCGGCATCACCATGGTGGGCGCGATTCTGGGAGCGTTGGGTCCCGGGCTGAGCGCGGCGGCCAGCGACCCCATCGAGGCGCTGGCGTATGAATAACGGCGCCATCATCGAGACCCGCGATCTGCGCAAGACCTACATGGTGGGCAAGGTTGCGGTCCCCGCGCTGCGCGGCGTCGACCTGACGGTGCCGAAAGGCGAGTTCCTGTCGATCGTGGGGCCGTCGGGGTCGGGCAAATCGACTCTCTTTCACATTATCGGCGGGCTCACCCCGCCGACTTCCGGACAGGTGCGCGTGGCGGGGGAGGACCTGGCGGCGCTCACCGACGCGGGCCGCACGCGCTTGCGCCGCGGCATGGTGGGGTTTGTCTTTCAGAAGTTCAACCTGCTGCCGAACCTCACCGCGCGGGACAACATCGCCGTGGCGCGGTTCATCGCCGGGAAGAAGGGCGGCCCGGACGCCGGTTTTGAGGAGACCCTGCGGATGCTGGGTATCGCCGGGCGGCTGGATCACAAGCCCAGTGCGCTCTCGGGCGGCGAGCAGCAGCGCGTGGCCATTGCGCGCGCGGTCGTGAACCGGCCGGCGATTCTGCTGGCCGACGAGCCGACCGGCAACCTGGATACCGAAAACTCGCAGGCGGTGCTGGAGCTGCTGCGGGATTTGAACCAGCGCCTCGGCCAGACGGTGTTGATGATTACGCACAATCCGGAAGCCGCCGCCTATGGCCACCATACGGTGCATATGCGGGACGGGCGCATCATCGACCGCACCTGACGCTGTATCCGTCTCCCCTCCGGGGCGCCAAACCACATCACTGACGTGCGCGGCTCCGATGCGCCTTCAGAGCCGGGCCCAAGGGGCACCCCGTGAGGGAGCGGTTTGCCACGGCTGTCAGCGCGACGGAATGCGGCGGATCAATCCTCCGCCCACTTCGTCCGGCGCGGCGCGCGTAAAAGAAGCTTCCGACGATGCCGCGGCCGACGTGCGGCGGGCCGGCGGTTTGCCCGGTTCCTTAGCTGGCTCGGGCGCCACTTCCACTACGTAATCGTAGACTCCGCGGCGGTGTTCCACGGGGTCCGGCGGGATTACCACCCGCTTTTCCACAATCCGGCAGCCCTCGACTGCGTCGCCTACCTCATGCTCGAATCGCGAGCGAATCGTCTTGGTCATCATGATTCTCTCTTCCCTGATTCCGGCCGTCTCTTGATTTTAGCTGTTTTGCGGAGCGATTTGGTATTCCCCGCCGCCTCCCGTTCCTGTCACAATAGAAAAACATGGCCAGAGTCACCCAACTCGATGTCAATGGCACGCGCCGGCGTCTCGATGCAGACCCCGAACGCACACTCCTCAGCGTACTTCGCGACGACCTGGAACTGACCGGCGCCAAATTCGGCTGCGGCGAGGGACAGTGCGCCGCCTGCACGGTGCTGATCGATGGCGTTCCCACACGCTCCTGCCTCACCAAGGTCGGCGGCCTCGCGGGAAAGAAGGTCGTCACCATCGAGGGGTTGGCGCCCGAGGGCAAGCTGCACCCCGTGCAGGAGGCCTTCCTGGAGGCCGACGCTATGCAGTGCGGCTGGTGTACGCCGGGCATGATTCTGGGCGCCGTGGGGTTGCTGCGCAAGACGCCGCATCCCAGCGAAGCCGAAATCGTCAGCGGTATGAACGGCCACATTTGCCGCTGTGGAACCTATCCGCGGGTAGTGGCCGCGATTCAGGCCGCGGCCGGGAAAGGAGGCCGGGCATGAAGCGGCGCGACTTTTTTGCGGTGCTGGGCGGCGGCATCGTGGTACTGCTGGCGGACGATTCCGATGCCCAGGAGGCCGGCGGCGGCGCGCGCCGCGGCACCAACGAAGCGCCTCCCACGGCCCTCAGCGCCTGGCTGCACATTGGCGAAACCGGCCTGGTGACGGTGTACACGGGCAAGGTGGAAGTGGGCCAGAACTCACGCACGGCTCTCACCCAGGCGGCCGCCGAAGAGCTGCGCGCACCGGTGGATTCCATCCGTTTGGTGATGGGCGACACCGCGCTCACGCCCTTCGACATGGGCACCTTCGGCAGCATGACCACGCCCCGCATGGGGCCGCAGATTCGCAAGGCCGCGGCCACCGCGCGCGAAATGTTGCTCGACCTGGCCTCGCAGAAATGGATGGTGGAGCGTAGCGCGCTCTCCATCGCCAACGGCAAAGTGACCGCCGGCAGCCGCTCGGCCGGATTCGGCGAGCTGACCAACGGACAGAAACTGACGCGCACCATCCCTACCAGCGACGCGCTCACTCCGGCCTCGGAATGGAAGATTTCCGGAACCTCCGTGCCCAAGGTGAATGGCCGCGAGATCGTAACCGGCGCGCACAAATATGCCTACGACATCCATCGTCCCGGCATGCAGTATGGCAAGGTGCTGTATCCGCCTTCCTACGGCGCTACGCTGGTCTCGCTCGACGGCGCCGAAGCCGAAAAGCTGCCGGGCGTGAAGGTGGTGCGCGAGGACAACTTCGCCGCCGTGACCGCTCCCGATCCTCTGGCCGCCGAGAAGGCCCTGGCCGCCCTGAAGGCCCAGTGGAAGGAGTTGACCCCGGAAGCCTCCAGCAAAGACGTTTACGGGTATTTCCGCCGGACCGCCCAAAACGCTCCCGCATCCAACCCTTCGCTGACCACCTACACCATCGCCTATATCGCCCACGTGCCGCTGGAACCGCGCGCGGCGGTCGCCGAATGGAGCGAGGACAAGCTCACCGTATGGACCGGAACGCAGCGTCCCTTCGGCGTGCGCAGCGAGCTCTCGGGGCACTTCAAGATCTCCGAGGACCAGGTGCACGTGATCATGCCCGACACCGGTTCGGGCTACGGCGGCAAACATACCGGCGATGCCGCCCTAGAGGCCGCCCGCCTGTCCAAGGCCGTGGGCAAGCCCGTGCAGCGCAACTGGACCCGCGAAGAGGAGATGACCTGGGCGTACTTCCGGCCGGGCGGCGTGATCGACGTGGGAGCGAAGCTCAACCCCGACGGAACCATCGCGGAATGGGAGTTCCACAACTACAATTCGGGGCCCAGCGGGCTGCAATCGCCCTACGCCATCGCCAGCAAGCGGGAGCAGTATCATCCGTCCAAGACGCCGCTGCGGCAGAGTTCCTACCGCGGCCTGGCAGCCACCGCCAATCATTTCGCGCGCGAATGCTACATGGACGAGCTGGCGCTTTCGGCCAAGATGGACCCTCTGGAATTCCGCCTGAAAAACACCCGGGACGACCGGCTGCGCGCCGTGATCCAGGCGGCGGCCGATAAATTCGGCTGGCGGGGCGCCCTCGGGGCCCGCCAGAAAACCACGGGCCATGGATTCGGCATCGCGGGCGGATTCGAAAAAGGCGGCTACGTGGCCACCTGCGCCGAAGTGAGCGTCACCAACGGCGTGGTGAAGGTGCTGCGCGCGGCCGTTTCGTTCGAATGCGGGGCCATCGTGAATCCCGAGCACCTGTCCAACCAGGTGGAAGGGGCGGTGGCCATGGGGATCGGCGGCGCTCTCTTTGAGCATATCGACTTCGCCGACAACCGCATTTTGAACGCGAAGCTCTCGCAATATCGCGTCCCGCGCTTCAACGATATGCCGAAGATCGACTGCGTGCTGCTGGATCGCAAGGATATCCCTTCGGCCGGCGCGGGCGAAACGCCCATTGTAGGAATCGCGCCCGCCATCGGCAACGCCATCTTCGACGCCACCGGCCAACGCATCCGCTCGCTGCCCCTGTGCCCCAAGGGGCTGCAGAACTCCTGAGCGGCAGCGGCAGATTCCGCTACGCTTCATAGCGGCCGGTCCTGAGGTCCGCGGTGCTCTCGGAGATGGCTTTGGTGATGCGCGGGCCCGGCTCGGACGGCGCCAGCCCGAAAGCGGCCTGGAGGGCTCGATCCACCTCGATCATTGCCGCGGCATCGGCCTCACCCAACTTCTTGATTAGCCGTCGGCGGTCGACAGTCCGAATCTGGTTGAAGACGGCCACGGCCAGGCCGGTAGCTGGCTCAGCCGGCAGCAGGACATGCAGAGGCGATAGCGGTAGACGCACCGTGGAGGTGATCGGCGCCACCATGGTAGTCGCGTCGTACTGGTTGGTGATGTCGTTCTGAATTACCAGAACCGGCTTGGCCTTGCCCATTTCTTGCTCTACGGTCGGGTCGAGCGCCGTGAGGTAGATTTCGCCCCTTTTCGGGTAGTGGCTGTGGCCTGCTTCTCTTGTGCCTTGAGTCGTTGCCATTGTTCTTGATCCACGGCAGACCAGTCATCGGCAATCTCCAGATTGAGGTCGCGGTCCCGAATGGCCGCCTGCTTCAGCCGCTCCTTGAGGGCCTCTGGGCTGGCGGTGGCGACGTAATGCTGCACCGCGCGCTCGATGAAACGGCGTCGCTGCCCTGGCAACGTTGCGGTCGCGGCGGTGCAGCAGCTCATTGACCGGTTTTGCGGCGGGTCCGTGGAGGAGTTGCTGGTGGGGCTGGTGGACAACCAGTTATTGGAGCCGAAACAGTTGCAGCGGCTGGCAGAGAAGATTGCCTCCCGCAAGGAGAAGAAAGCATGACCTGGATACAGTTTCTGGCCGAGTGGGATCTGCGTTCCTCAATCCTCATCCTGGGCGGAGCGCTGCTGCTGCGGGCTCTGCGAGTGAAAGATCCATCCATTTGTTCAGCGGCGTGGACAGCCATGCTGTGCGGCTCTCTGGCGATTCCGGCGCTCACGGCAGCGCTGCCGAAGGCGCCGTTAGCGGTGATGCGGGTGGCGTCCGGGCGGGTCGAAGCGCCAGCGGTGGTCTACGACGCCCTGCGGGAGCCGGTGCGTGCGGTATCCCCCTCGGACGTTGGGGCGGAAAGGCACGGCTCCGGCGTCTCCAAACGCTTCGACTGGGCGCGCGCCGCGATGGGGATCTACGTCCTGGTCGCCATCGCGCTGCTGCTGCGCCTGTGCTTCGGCCTGGCGATCAGCCTGCGTCTGCTGCGCGGCAGCCGTGTAACCGGTCAGGCGACGGAAGGAATTGAAATTCGCGAATCGGACCGCGTGGCGATGCCCGTGACCCTGGGGATCGCGCGCCCGGCAATCGTGCTCCCCGGCGATTGGCGCCAGTGGGACGGAGCAAAAATGGATGCGGTGCTGGCGCATGAGCGCTCGCACATCCGGCGCCACGACCCCGCGGTGCAGTTGCTCTCGGCGATGCATCGGGTGCTGTTGTGGCACAACCCGCTGAGCTGGTTCCTGCACCGGCGCATCGTGCGGGCGGCGGAAGAAGCCAGTGACGATGCGGCCGTGGCCGTAACCCGCGATCGCGCCTTGTACGCCGAGGTGCTGCTGGACTTCATGCAGGGACCAAGGGGCGCCCTGGTGCGGGGACCGGGCTGGCTGGGAGTGCCGATGGCGCGCTACGGCCCGGCGGACGAGCGCATCCATCGCATTCTGGATGGGACGGTCCTGTCGCGCGGCGTCACCCGATGGAGCCTGGCCGCGATTCTGGCATTGGGATCGCCGCTCGCGTACGTGGTGGTGGCGGCGGGACCAGAGGGCGGCCCGCAGAGCGCACCGCAAGCACAGGCGGCGCCCGTTCAGGCCACTGTCGGGGCCCCTCCGGGTGGCAGGTTGATGGCTCCGCAGATCGTGCCCAATCGGCGGCTGCGGCCAAGCCGGAACCCGGTCCCGCTTATCTTTCTGGTCTGGGTAACGTCGCCGCCAACACGGTTACCGTAAAGTCCTGGGTCGACGGTCAGTTGATGTCTGTGAGCTTCATTGAAGGAGTTCCGGTCCAGGCCGGCCAGTTGCTGGCGTCCATCGACCCCCGCCCCTATGAGGCCCCACTCGCTCAGGCTGAGGGGCAACTGGCACGAGACCAGGCCGCCCTTACGAACGCGCGCGTCGATCTCGATCGTTACAAAAAGCTGCTGGCGCAGAACGTCATTCCCGAACCGCAGATCGCCACCGAGAGGGCCACGGTTGCGGAACTCGAAGCCAGCCTGAGAGCCGATCGGGCCAACGTCGATAACGCGAAGCTCCAGTTGACTTACTCGGAGATCAGAGCGCCCATCGCGGGCGTTGCCGGTCTGCGTCTGATCGATCCCGGCAATATTGTTCATGCCGCGGACACCACCGGCATTCTTGTCATTACGCAGCTTCAGCCTATTCCGGTTCTGTTCACCCTTCCGGAGAGCGGCCTGCCTCCAGTGCGTGCGAGTCTCGGCCAGGGCGTGAGCCTGCCGGCCGAGGCGCGGAACCGCACCGACACGGTAAAGATCGCGACTGGCCGTCTGACGGCTATGGACAATCAGATCGACCCGGCCACCGGCGGGTGCTTAACCGTTTTGGGGATTCCTGGCCGAAACCGCTCCCTTGCTCGCCAACGGCGAGTGACGGTCGCGGCTCAGCTGGGCCCCCGGCGGGGCCGGATGGAGCAGCGTGAGACCGCCCCCGGAA
>JBKQPR010000253.1:0-13022 GCA_052144935.1 Bryobacteraceae bacterium | reverse complement strand
TGGGGCAGGCGCTTTCGCCTGCCAACGGGCCCAGGGGGCACCCAGGCACGGGTGCCACATCGGCCAGAGCGCGAGAAATGCGGGTTACAGGTCTCTTCACTGCCCGCCCCCTTTGCCTTCCATGCCGGTCGGCTCCGGCAGCAGCGGCGGACGGTCGTTCGACTTGGCCTTCTTCTCGATCTCGATCTCCGACACCAGAATCGCCGGGGACACCGCCGAGACCGGCACGCTGCCCGATTCAGCCCCGCAGTATCCGTTGAAAACTTCCTGCTTGTCGCCGGTGGCCAGGATCTTCGAGAAACTGGCCAGCGGCGTTCCCACGATGTCGGTGCCGCGCACCAGCTCGTCCGGACGCCCATCCGGATACACCCGGTACACGATCACCGGAATCACTTTGAAGGCCTGTAAACCGGCGCGCGCCGTAGTGGTGAATCCGCCGGTGATGTCGCGGAAGTAGAGGCCGTACGGCTTGTTCTGCCGCTTCACCTCGTCCAGCAACATCTGCTTCAGACGGGCCTCCGGCACCGCGTTGCCGGATTCCACAATCAGGTTGGATTGGCGCGAGACTATTTCATACCCCGGCTGCCGGCGGCCATGGCCGTTGGAATGGTCGACGCCCTTGATCGGCGAGCGCGACATCAGGAAGGTCTTCAGCACTCCATGATCCACCGCCAGCACCGGCCGGGCCTTCACGCCCTCGTCGTCGTAATCGTACCAGCCGTTCAGGTCGATGCCGTCGATCTTGCGTTTGGTGGGATCGAACACCACCGACAGAAAATCCGGCAGCACTTTGGTGCCGACGCTCTTGGTGAAGGTCTGGCCTTCGTTCTCGTCCTTCTGGCGATGGCCCTCCACGCGGTGGCCGAAAATCTCGTGGAAGAAGACTCCCGCCGCGCGCCCGGAGAAAATCGCCGGGCCCACAAACGGCTCGGCCTCGGGAGCCTTCAGCAGGTTCGAAACGTCGTTGGCCACGCGGTCGATGGCGGCCTGCAGCGTCGTATCGTCCGGCAGCCCGCCGGCATCCACGGCTTCGAAGGTTTCAAACGAGCTGAGGTCGGTCCCGTCGGCGGCCTTGGCGGATGCCGAAATGATCACCCGCGCGAAGCCCCGGCCATACTCCAGGCGCGTTCCTTCGGTGTTCACGAAGTAGCGCGTATCGTTCTGGGCGGAAACCGTCAGGTGAGACGTGAGAATGCTGGGATAGTTGCCGAAGCGGGCCGAAAGTTTACGCACGCGCGCCTGCCAGGCCTCCTTGTCGAATTTCAGCTTGGGAGGCGCCAGAACGGAAACCTCGGGCGGCTCGATCGAGAAATCGTCGGAGCTGTCCTCTTCCGCCACCTTCACCTGCGTGTTGGTCTTGATGCGGATGAGCCGTTCGGCCGCCGCGCGATAGGCGCGGTCGGTCTCCAGCCACAGCCGGCGCTTGATGGAGTTGACGCTATCCTCGAAGGTCAGCGAGGCGCCCGACGTGAACTGGCCGGATCCGCCGCCACCGCCCGCCGAACGGACGCGGTGGTAATTGTCGAGCTTAGGCGAGCCGACGCGCACCGAGACGTCCAGCGTCCGGCTCTTGCTCCCCTCGCTCGCATCCGCCGTGCCGAGCGTGCCGGACACGGTGCGATACTCCACTTCGGTGACCTCATAGCTGAGGAAATACGGCGCGGGATCGGCTTTCTCCTTCATCACCGTAAAGTTGCGGTTGAGCTCCTGAGACATGGCGTCGAGCAGCACGGAAGGCTGCGCCATGGCGGGGGCGGCCGCGACCAACAGAAGCGCCAATCCAGGCGGGATGCCCGACAAAATGGAAGGGGTCAAGACTTTAGGATAACATTGCATGGTTTTCATGCCCCAATGGCTTCGACGGCCTTCAGAATCACCGGGTCGCGCTGAGCCTCTATCTCGTCGCCCTTCTCCACGCCGAAGGCCTGATTGAAAATCTCGGTCTTCAGGCGGTTGGTGATGAAATCGTCCTCTTCCAGCCATTCTGCCAGGCCGGGTTGAATCGAGCGATCCGCGCAGAATACCCGGAACGCGTTGAGCACCTGCGGGGTCACCTCGAAATCCTCGGTGACCTTGTGGTCGCGCAGGTACTCGGTGGCGAAATTCGTAAAGGAACCGCTCGCATCCAGCGCCGCGCGCAGCCGGGTCATGGCAGGCGGGCCGACCTCGATATCCGGGTGGATGCCGCCGCCGCCCGTCACCGGGCGTCCTTTGGTGGTGTGGAATTCGGTCTGCTGGTTGGGATGCGCGGTGACCGCGCCCAGCTCGAACGTCCCACCCTCCCCCGGCCTCTGCACCTCGAACGGTTTCTGGATGGAGCGCCCGCTGGGGGTGTAGTAGAGCGCCGTGGTGAGCGCCAGCCCGGCGCCGGCGGTTAGCGGGTACACGCTCTGCACCAGTCCCTTGCCGAAGCTGGTTTGGCCGAGGATGGTGGCGCGGTCCTGATCCTGCATGGCGCCGGAGACGATCTCGGCGGCGCTGGCGGTCTTCTCATTGATCAGAATCGCCAGCTTGAACTTGTACGGCCTGGCGAGGGCCGGCACCAGCTCGGCTTTTTCAGCCACCTTGCGCCCGCGCACGGTCACGATCCTGGCGCCGGGTTCGAGAAACAGGGAGGCCGTATCGAGGGCCGCACTCACCACGCCGCCGGGGTTGTTTCGCAGATCGAGCACCAGGCCCCCCAGGCGTTCGCCGCCCAGCTTTTCGATGGCCTGGCGGATCTCGCTGCCGGTCATTTGATCGAAGCTGCCCACCCGGATGTAGCCGATGCCGGCCCGTACGAAAAACGCCCGCTCCACGCTGGGGGCCTGCATGTCTTCGGGAATCAGCGTGAGGTGCATCATCCGCGAAGTGCCGGGCCGCCGCACGTCGAGCTGGGCCGGCCGCTGCCGCGATTGGGAGAGCAGTTGGGTGAGCTGATCCAGATCGAGCCGGCTGATCTGGTAGCCGTTGATGCCCAGGATTTCGTCCCCCGGCGCGAGGCCCGCTTTGGCCGAGGGCGTCCCCGGCAGCGTCTGCAGGACGATCACGCGGCCGGGCAGCAGCGACACCACGCTGCCGAAGCCCTTCTGCGTGGACTGCTCCATTTTCTTGAGCTGCTCGAACTGATCGGGGTCGAAGAAGATGGAATGCGGATCGAGCGTGCGGAGCAGCGCCGGGATGGCGCCCTGATAAAAGACCGGCTGCATGTCGACAGGGTCGGCGGCGTTCTGTTCGGCGGCCGCATAGGCATCCAGCACGCTCTTCATCTGGGAAGCGAGGTCGTCGGCAGCGGGGAGGGTAGAAGCGGCGAGGAGGCAGAGGAATACAGGTGGGGCAAGACGGCGTGCTGAGGCGATGCGAGACATCAATCGGGTCCAATTTCCTGAATATCAACTTCGACGCGGGGGGGGAGGCGGGGTTTCAAAATGTGTCACTCCGGCCAGATCGCGGCGATGTCCACCTTGACGGTGGGGAAATGCTTCGGGGCGAGGATGCCTTCCGCCAGAAGCTGCCCGCGGCGCAGGCGGCCCTCTTCCAGGTAGAGCACTTCCACGGTCCTTGCCTCCGGCGAAACGTCCCAAACCTCGGGGACTCCGAGCGAGGCGTAGTCGGCGAGCTTCTCCTCGCGCTCGCGGCGCGTGTTGGCCGGTGAAAGCACTTCCACCACGAGTTGGGGCGCGGAGTGGATGCGGCCATCTTCCCGAATGATCGTGCCCTTCTCGAAGACCGCCAGATCCGGGACCCTCGCGGTGAGCGGGTGCAGGCGGATAATCAGGTCGAACTGCGAGGCTACGGTCCAAACCTTGCGCCAGTCAACCTGCGACGAGATCAGGCGGTGCAGGTTGTCTATGATGTCGCTGTGAGATAACTTGGGAGCTGGCATAATCCGGATTTCTCCGTTCACCACTTCTTCGATGGCGTCGCTCACCTCGGGCATGCGAAGCCACTCTTCGTAGGTAACCGTTTTGACGTTTGGAACCGTTGCCATATGTATCACTCCGGCCAGATGGCGGCGATGTCCACCTTGACGGTGGGGAAATGTTTCGGCGTGAGAATTCCTTCGGCTAGAAGCTGCACGCGGCGCAGGAGGCCCTCTTCCAGGTACAGCACTTCCACGGTCCTTGTCTGCGGCGCCAAGACCCAGGCTTCGGGGACTCCGAGCGAGGCATAATCGGCGAGCTTCTCCTCGATGTCTCTTGGCGTGTTCGACGGCGAAAGAACTTCCACCACAAGCTGGGGAGCGGAATGAATGTAGCCATCCTTCTCGACGATCGTGCTGTTCTCGAAGACCGCCAGATCCGGAACTCTCGATGTGAGCGGTGCGCGACGGATGATCAGACCAAACTGCTCGACAATCACCGTAATTTCGCGCTCGTCGACCTGCGCCTCGATCTGGCGGCGTAGGTTACGCACGATCCGGGAGTGAATCCACTTGGGCGGCGGCATAATGCGGATTTCTCCGTTCACCACTTCTTCTTTGGCGTCGCTTACCTCGGGCATGCGAAGCCACTCTTCGTAAGTTACCGTTTTGACATTTGGAACCGTTGCCATATGTATCACTCCGGCCAAATCGCCGCGATGTCCACCTTGACAGCGGGGAAATGCTTCGGGGTGAGGATTCCTTGCGCCAGAAGCTGCACGCGGCGCAGGCGGCCCTCTTCGAGGTACAGCACTTCCACGGTACGTGCCTCCGGCGCCAGGACCCAGGCTTCGGGCACACCCAGAGCAGCGTAATCGGCGAGCTTTTCCTCGCGCTCGGCCGGCGTGTTGGACGGCGAAAGAACTTCCACCACAAGCTGCGGCGCCGAGTGGATGCGGCCGTCCGTTTCGACAATGGTGCCTATTTCGAAGACCACCAGATCCGGAACCCTCGCGGTGAGCGGATGGCGATGGATAACGAGGTTGAACTGCTCGGTTCCGACCAGGACTTGGCGGCTGTCAACTTGCGGCTCGATGATGCGGCGTAGTTGATTCACGATCCGGAAGTGAATCCACATTGGAGCTGGCATTATTCGGATTTGTCCTTTCACAACTTCTTCTTTGGCATCACTTACCTCGGGCATGCGAAGCCACTCTTCGTAGGTAACCGTTTTGACATTGGGAACCGTTGCCATATGTGTCACTCCGGCCAGATCGCGGCGATGTCCACCTTCACCTTGGGGAAACGTTTCGGCGTGAGAATTCCTTCCATTAGAATTTGCGCACAACGCAGGAGGCCCTCTTCCAGGTACAGCACTTCCACCGTCATTCCCTGAGGCGCCAGTACCCAAACTTCGGGCACGCCGAGCGCGGCATAATCGGCGAGCTTCTCATCGAGCCCACGGCGCGTCTCGGCCGGCGCAAGCACCTCCGCGACGAGCTGCGGCGCCGAGTGGACGTACCCATCCTCCACGACGATGGTCCTTTTTTCGAAAACCGCCAGATCCGGAACTCTCGATGTGAGCGGTGCGCGACGGATAATCAGGCCGAGCTGCGCGGTCACAACCTTGACCTCGCGACTGTTCACCTGCGGTGCGATCAGATAGTCCAGGTTGGTCACGATCTCGCTGTGAGACCACGGCGGAGCGGGCGTAATCCGCACTTCGCCGTTCACCACTTCTTCGGTGGCGTCGCTTACCTCGGGCAGGCGAAGCCACTCTTCGTAGGTCACGGTTGGCATCCGCATTTATTCTATCGCGCGAAGCGGGTGGCCTTCTTGCGTTCGTGGCGGCTCAGCGCTAACTCGATCAGCCGGTCGATCAGCGCCGAAAACCCAATCCCGCTGTGCTCCCACATCTTGGGATACATGCTGATCGACGTGAAACCCGGAATGGTGTTGATCTCGTTGAGGTACAGTTTGCCGGTCGCTCCCTCCAGCAGGAAATCCACGCGGGCCATGCCTTCGCACTCGACCGCCCGGTAACACTCCAGCGCCAGGCGGCGCAACTCGCCGGTGGTCTCGGGCGGCAGGTCCGCGGGCACCTCGGTGCGGGCCTTGTCCAGCAGGTACTTGTCTTCGTAATCGTAGAATTCCTTGGATGGCAGGATCTCGCACGGCAGCGACGCCATGGGCGTCTCATTGCCCAGGACGGCGCATTCCAACTCGCGGCCCTCGATCCCGCGCTCTACGATGATCTTGCGGTCGAATTGCGCGGCCAGCTCCAGGGCCGCCTCCAGCTCCTGGTCGTTGCGCGCCTTTGAAATCCCCACCGACGATCCCAGGTTGGCGGGCTTGACGAACACCGGGAATGGCAGCCGGCCGCGGACCGGGTCCGTGTCGATCTGCTCCCGGTAGACGGTCACGTACTCGACCACCGGCAGATTCCGTTCCCGGCAGACCCGCTTCATCATCTCCTTGTCCATGGAAACGGAGGAGGCCAACACGCCGGCGCCCACGTAGGGCAGGTCGGCCAGCTCCAGCAGCCCTTGCACGGTGCCATCCTCGCCGAAGGTTCCGTGCAGGACGGGGAAGACCACGTCGATACCGGGATGCGCGCCGGGTTCGGGCAGAATCGGCCCGGGCGACCATTTGCCCTGCCGGTCGATGAGGTATTCGATCTTCTCGTATTTGGCCGGGTCCATGGCGTTGAGGATGGCTTGGGCAGAGCGGAGCGAAACGTCGTGCTCGCCGGTGCGGCCGCCATAAATGACGGCAACTCGTAGTTTCATAAGATGCGCTTTCCGAGTGCGGATTGAATCAGCTCGACAGCCAGGTCGGCGGTGCGGTTGACTTCGTCGATCACCGGGTTGACTTCCACGACCTCCATCGAGAGCATGGCTTTCGAATCGCCAACCATCGCATCGCAGATCATTTCCATGGCCAGGTGGGCTTCCCGATAAGTAGCGCCGCCGCGCACGGGCGTGCCGACGCCGGGGGCGTCGCGCGGGTCCACGAAATCCATGTCGAGCGAAAGGTGGAAGCCGGCGGTGCCGTCGGTGGCCAGCTTGATGGCGTCTTCCATGACGGCGCGCAAGCCGCGCTCGTCGATCTCGCGCATGGTGAAGGCGCGCACGCCGGATTCGCGCACGTGGGGCTTCTCGAACGAATCCACGTCGCGCAGCCCCACGATGGCGACATTGGCGGGCGCTACCTTGGGCTTATAACCGCCCATCTCGCTCAACTCCGGCGGACCCAGCCCCACAATGCACGCCAGGGGCATGCCGTGGACGTTGCCGCTGGGACTGGTATCGGGCGTGTTCATGTCGGCGTGGGCGTCCAGCCAGATCAGGCCGATCTTCCGGCCGCGCTTGCGGAGGTGCCGCGAAACGCCAGTCACGGTGCCCACCGCCACGGAATGGTCGCCGCCCAAGACCAGCGGCACACTGCCGTACTCCAAGCTCCCCTCCACCTGGGTCGCGATGGCCTGACAGGTGGCCGCGATCTGCGGCAGATACTTGGCGTGCGGATGGCCTTCGGGCGAAGCTTCCGCCTGCCGGACGGGCACGTTGCCGAGGTCCTCCACTTCGTAACCGATGGCTGCCAGCCGCGCGTTCAGGTTGGCCACACGGAGCGCCGAGGGACCCATGTCCACGCCGCGCCGGCCCGCGCCCAAATCGAGGGGCGCGCCGATGATGGCAATGT
The DNA here is from genome assembly GCA_052144935.1 of Bryobacteraceae bacterium. GTDB lineage: Bacteria > Acidobacteriota > Terriglobia > Bryobacterales > Bryobacteraceae > JOPF133. The sequence goes on along the minus strand of JBKQPR010000253.1, from coordinate 5,479 downwards.
GGGATGGGGGCATGGTTAGGGGCCCAGCTTCACCGCGGAGACGCGGAGACGCGGAGAAGACAATGATTTTTGGCTCTGCATCATTACGGCGCCCAGCGATACAAGGTGCGCGGGAAGGCGATGGTCTCGCGGATGTGCTCGATGCCGCAGATCCAGGCCACGCAGCGCTCGATCCCCATGCCGAAACCGCCGTGCGGCACCGAGCCGTATTTGCGCAGATCGATGTACCACTGGAAGGATTCCTTGGGCAGGTGGTGCTCTTCGATGCGCTTCAGCAGCAGATCCAGATCGTGAATGCGCTGGCCGCCGCCGACGATTTCGCCGTAACCTTCGGGCGCCAGCACGTCCACACCCAGCACCACATCCGGGCGGTCGGGGGCCGGCTGGAAATAGAACGCCTTGAAGGACGCCGGGAAGCGGTCCACCATGATGGGCCGCCGGCGGTCTTGGGTGAGCAGGGTTTCGTCGGTGGCGCCGAAATCGTCGCCCCATCGAATCGGGCTGCCCTTTTGGTGCAGGATCTCGATGGCCTCGTCGTAGGTCATGCGGTCGAAGGGCGCTTGAATCGCCTCCAGCTTGCTGACATCCCGATCCAGGCGCTTGAGTTCGTCGCGGCGGTTTTCGAGCACGCGGCCGACGATGAAGACCAGCATTTCCTCGGCCACCCGCTTGACGTCCTCCAGGGTGGCGTAGGCCATTTCGGGCTCCACCATCCAGAACTCGCGCAGGTGGCGGCGGGTCTTGGATTTCTCGGCCCGGAAGGTCGGCCCGAAACAGTAGACCTTGCCGAAGGCCATGGCGGTCACTTCGTTGTAGAGCTGGCCGGATTGGGTCAGGTAGGCCTTGTTGCCCTCGTAGTAATCCACTTCGAACAGGGTGGTGGTGCCTTCGCAGGCGGCCGGCGTGAAGATGGGGGTATCCACCAGGGTGAAGCCGTGCGAATCGAAGTAGTCGCGCACCGCCTTGATCACTTCGTGGCGGATGCCCAGGATGGCGTGGGCCCGGAGACCGCGCAGGGCCAGGTGCCGGTGCTCCAGCAGAAACTCGATGCCGTGATCCTTGGGCGTGATCGGGTAGGGGTCGGTTTCGGGGACCCTCTGCACCACTTCGAGGTTCTCCAGGTCCATCTCAAATCCGCCGGGCGCACGCTGCTCCGCGCGGATTTTGCCGGTCACGATGATGGAGGATTCCTGGGTGAGGTTCCTGATGGTTTCGAAGAGATCCTCGGGAAGCGCGCTCTTTACGGCCACGCACTGCAGCAGACCGTAGCCATCGCGCAAGATAGGGAAGGCGATTTTGCCGGATCGGCGGATATTGTAGAGCCAGCCGGCGATCTCGACGGTTTCGCCCACGTGCGCGGCGGCTTGGGCGATGGTGATTCGGGGAATCATAAGGTTGGCGAGGTTGGCGGCGGGCCTGGGTCTTCGGCCGGGCGATGGTGTGCCGCCAGGAAACCGCGGAGTGCCCACCGGGCCGGGTGCCTTCCGCGGCCGGCGCCTCCCGGGCCCGGCACTGGTGCCGGCGTTGGGTCTCTGACTGCGAGATATTGTGCTTCCGGCGCGACAAAAAGCACAAAATCACACGGTCGAAGACCTAGGTCTCCGACCGCTTGATTCTGTACCTTTGCCGAAGACCACTCCCTGACGGTCGTGGCTCTGAGCAGAGCCGCGCGCGTCAGCAAGCGGTTTCGGAATAGCGCAAAATAACACGGTCGAAGACCTGGTTGCCCAGACCGCAAGAGCGTCGAGTTGAGACTCGACGGGCCCAGAGGGCACCCCGGCTGAGAGCCTCCGCCACGGCGGCAGACTGGGAGGCCGTTCTTGCGGTGAGCCCAATGGGCGCCCGCAAGCGGGCGTTGGCAGGGTGAAACCTGCCCCACCATGGCTGGGGCATGGCATGTCATTGGTCTTCCAGGCGGTCGAAGAGTTCCTTGACCTTCTCCAGAGGGTTGGGCAGGCCGGGCAGTTCCTTCAGCTCCAACAGCAGAGGGTACTGGCCTTCGCGGCTGCGCAGCAACTCCATGGTCTTCTTCCAATCGATCGAGCCGCCCTCGGCCACCAGCGGAAACAAGTGGGTGTCGTGCTTGCCGTCGTTATCGTGGACATGCGTGGAACGGATCCGGTCGCGCATCAGGCGGTAGGCCGTCTCCACTCCTTCGGCCATGTTGGCGTGGCCCGTGTCAAACACGTAGTGCATGTTCAGGTGGGTGAGATTCTCGAACATCACGAGGCGCTCGGCGCTCGAAAGCTCGTTGGGAATGTTCTCCAGAAGGATCTCCACGCCGCGCTGCCGAGCGAAGATGCAGAGCTCTTCGAGCGCCGCGAAGGCCGCATCGAACTTCCGCAAGTCAAACTCTTCGCCGCCGACACCCATATGCTGCGCCAGGTAGCGGAACGGGATGACTTCGGCGATCTCCAGGGCGCGCTTGATCTCGTCGACCATCTCCAGCCGCCGGCCCTTCACAAGCTCGGTGATAGCGACCACGGCATGTGGTCCCGAGCGGCCCCAGATCTCGTCGCTGTACATGGGGGAGTGCAGCGAATGGACCTTCAGCTCCGAGTCGCGGAACCAGTGGCCCAGCTCGGCAATCTGGGCTTTGTCGCGATAGTCCAGATGCTGGCGGGCGCAGAAGATCTCCACGGCCGGAATGCCGGCCTGCTGAATCCTGCTCAGCAACGCCGAGGTGAGCCGGTGATTGACGAACAGGTGAGTCGAGAGTACGTGATTCATCAGCGCCCTTCCGCCGTGCCTTCGTTGCGCGGATCGGGCGCTCCTTCCAGCCAGCCGTTGTCGAACCGGATGGCCGCCACCGATCCCTGCTCGTTCACGCGCCGGATGGTGTAGCCGCGCTTTTCGAGCAGCGCCACGGTATCCGGGGAATAGCCCGGCTCCATGGACAGGGTGTCGGGCATCCACTGATGGTGGAAGCGGGGCCAGTTGACGGCATCCTGCACGTTCATATTGAAATCCAGCACGTTGACGATCACCTCGAGAACGGAATTGATGATAGTGGGACCGCCTGGCGAACCCAGTGCCAGAAACGGCTTGCCGTCCTTCAGCACGATGGTGGGCGTCATCGCGGAAAGCGGCGTCTTGTGCGGCGCAATCGCATCGGCCTCGCCCTGGATCAGCCCGTACATATTGGCCTCGCCGGGTTTGGGCGCGAAATCGTCCATCTCGTTGTTCAACAGAAATCCCAGGCCGGTGGCCGTCACCTTGCTGCCGTAGCCGCCGTTCAGAGTATAGGTTACGGTCGCGACGTTGCCCTCGCCGTCGGCAATCGTAAAATGCGTGGTCTCGACGGATTCGTGGCCGGTGAATTTGGCGGCGTGGACCTGGCTGCTGGGCGTGGCTCGCTCGGGGTCGATGGAAGCGCGCAGAGAGGCGATGTACTTGGGGCTGAGCAGGGAGGTGAGCGGCACCTTCACAAAATCGGGGTCGCCCAAATGTTCGGAGCGGTCGGCGAAATAGCGGCGCATGGCCTCGGCCATATAGTGGATCGCGGTGGCGCTGCCGGCGCCGGCCTTCTCGAAGCCGGTTCCATCGAGCACCCCCAGCATCTGCAGGATGCCTACGCCGCCGGAGCTGGGCGGGGGAGCGGTGACCAGTGTGTAGCCGCGGTAGGAGCCGGTGAGGGGCTTGCGCTCGATGGCGGTATATTTCCGCAGATCGTCCAAGGTGATCAGGCCGCCGTGCGCTTTCATATCCTCGGCCAGCAGGCGGGCGGTCTCGCCCTCGTAGAAGTCCTTGGCGCCGAGGCGGGCGATGCGGTCGAGGGTGCGGCCCAGGTCGGGCTGCACGAAGGTCTCGCCGGGCTCGTAGAACTTGCCGTCCCTCAGGAAGATGCGGTTGGATTCGGGGAAGCGGGCCAGACCGCGGCCACCGCCGCGCAGGCCCTGCGCCTGGGCGTAGGAGAGGGCGAATCCCTGGGAGGCCAACTCGGCGGCCGGACGGACCAGATCCGCCCAGGGCCGGCGGCCGTACTTTTGCGATGCGAACTCCAGGCCGCGAACGGTGCCCGGCACGCCGGAAGCGCGGTAGCCGACGGTGCTATCCTGGGTGGCCTTGCCGTCGGCGTCCAGATACATGTTGCGCGAGGCCGCTTCGGGGGCGCGCTCGCGGAAATCGATGAAGGTGGTGCGGCCATCGGCCAGGCGCAGCAACATGAAACCGCCGCCGCCGATGTTCCCGGCCGAGGAATGGGTGACGGCGAGGGCGAATCCGACCGCCACGGCGGCATCCACCGCGTTACCGCCCGATGCCAGCACTTGCAAGCCGATGGCGGTGGCGTGGCGTTCGCGGGTGACCACCATGCCGTGGCGCGCGCGCACGGGCTGGGCCGCCCAAACGCGTCCGGGCGGCATTCCCATGGCCGCGATGAGCAGCAGAACCAGTGTGCGGGGTGTGCGAAGCATAACCTCGATTCTACTAAACGCGGGCGGCGCGGGCGGTAGAAAAACCCGGGACTGCGCCGATGGCAGGCGACGGCGGGCGGGACCGGTGGTCAAGCGGCGTCCTTGCGGGGTCGGGCATCCGCGAGGGGCTGTTGCGGGGCGCGCGCGGGGGTGTGGGGGGAAACGACTGGGCCGGCGGGATGGAGGGGCGCGCGCGGGATTTGCGAATTTTCAGGAACGAAGCCAGTTTCGGGGTTAGGCTTTTGTGGTGAAGGGGTTGCGGGTGGGGCCACAGGTGGTTCCGCAGCCGGCTTAGGCGCCTCGGGCGGCTCGGGCGGGGCGGCGGCGGGTTGGGCTGGTTGGGCCCAGAGGACACCCCGGGAGTCCTGGATCTCGCGGAGGTCGTGGAGGGTGCGGTGGTAGACGCGCTGGAGGCTCTCGCGGCGGCGCTCCAGGCGGGCGAAGGTCTGCTGGCGGCGTTCGAAGGCGCGGCCGAGGATCTGGTCTTCGGGGATGGGGTTGTCCCGGTTGTAGGACTTGGTGTTCTCCTGGCTGATGTTAGCGAGATCGTATTCCCAAAGCTGGGCTTCGGTCTTGCGGAGGCGGCGGAGGGTCCACTCGGAATCGATCAGGATGTCGACGAGGGCGCGCTCGGAGGCGGACTGGGGCTGGTGGTCGAGGAGGTACTCGTTGGCGAGGGCGTCGAGGGCCGCGGGGTCTTCGCCGCGGATGATTTGGGATTCGCTGTCGATGCCCGATTTCAGGGCATTTTGGGAAGAGGCGGCCTTGCCCTCAACGGAGCGGGGACCGGTGGACTTCTGGGAGTTCAGGCGGTGGGCCTGGATTTGTTTTTTAGTCGCCATAAATAAAAAGAGCGGGCCCCGAGGGTCCGCTCTCGATTCGAGGGTAGCACGGGGTGCAAGGGAATTCGGGAGTTTGGGAGGTAAGTGTATGAAAAGGCTGGGGAGATAGTTTGTGAATGCTTTAGGTTTGCTCGGTTCCGCGGCGCGCGGAAGCCGGTCAGCAGATACGGCCTGTTCGCCGCGGAATCGAGTAAACCGCGCGTTGAACTAAACCGCAGGCTG
>JBKQPR010000252.1:0-34428 GCA_052144935.1 Bryobacteraceae bacterium | reverse complement strand
AACACCCAGCCGGGGTTGGCGCTGGCGGTGAGCACGGCGCTGGATCCGGCAGCCAAATAAACGTCGGTGTTGGAAGTGTACGGCGCTCCATTGATATATACGGCCCCGGGACCCTGGCACGGCGCCGTCTGGCAGGCGTAGAAATTCAAGCTGATGGCATACTGCGTGGTGAAGTCCGCGTCGTATTCCGCAACCGCGGGGTCGGCCGTGATGGTCACCGGATTCCCCGTCAAGGCCAACCCGTTGGAGGCCTCCCAGCCGGTGAACGTATATATCGTCTTATACTGGACCGCGTTCTGCGAGGTGACTTGGATCCACAGCGTGTGCTGGCTGCCGACCGGCCAGACCGCCGCGAAATCTTCGTAATATTTCACGCCGTCCACGAAGAAGTAAAGCGAGCCGGGCACAGTGCGAACGGTCACCGCCGTGCCGATCGATTGCGCGCGAACCGGAACCGCGAAAACAGTCAGAATAATCGCCAGAAATAAGCAGAATACCGCGATGTTGAAAATGGATCTGCGCATGGTCTAAGGGTCCCAACGGTCCCGCTGTGCCGTATCCCGGCGCGGGATATCTCTGCCCACGCGTGCCAGTATAAGCAGAAACTGGCGGAAATACACGGCTAACTTTGGTAATGCGGCACTTACTAGCCATTTCGATCATTGATTGCAGACGGGGGGGCGGCATTTAATTGGGGAGTCCAAAGGTCCCCTATATGCGCAGGAAAGTATTCTTCATTCTCACCGCCGCGGCGGCGGTTTTCACGGTCCGGCCGGCGGCGGCGGCCACATTCGGAAGCGTGGTGGCGATCGGCGGCAGCTCCTCCGATATCGCTCTCGACTCATCCCGCGGTCTGCTGTACATCGCCGATTTCACCGGCAACCGGATCGACGTGATGAACCTCAAGACACTGGCGATCCAGACCTCCATCAACGTGGCGGCGCAGCCCGGCGCGATCTCGCTCTCGCCGGATTCCCAGTATCTGATCGTCGCCCAGTACGGCAATACGACGGTCGCCGACCCCAGCGCCAACTCGATCACGGTGCTCAATCTCGCCAGCAACACGCGGCAGACGTTCACCACCGGGGATGCGCCATTGGCGGTGGCTTTTCTGGCCGATGACACGGCCATGATCGTGACCACGAGCGGGATCTCGATCTTCAACCCGGCCTCCGGGGCGCTGACCTCGCTGGTCACGTTTTCCAGCGTTGGCCAGACCCTGCCGGTAATCACGGCGACGTTCCCCGCACAGGTCATCCAGGCGGTCCTTTCCACCTCGCCCGATTACAAATCCGTGTACGGCATCGTCAACGACGGCAGCAATCAGGGTTTCATTTCTTACCACCTGCCCTTGGGGCAGTTATACGCCATCGGCGTGGTGGCTTCGCCCAAACCGCTGCCGCGCGTCAGCGTGTCGTCGGACGGGACTTACGCCATGGTCGGCCAGTACAAGCTGGACAGCGTGGCGGACGACTTGGCGCAGTTCCCCAATTCGATCACCTCCACGAATATCGGCGGCAGCGTGATCGATTCCGCCACCGGCCTGATTTACGCCCAGATCCTCACTGCCAGCCCCGCCTCCAGCACCTCCACAACTCCCTCCTCGCCGGCGGCTCCGGTGTCCTCCACCACGCCGCCGGCGCTCACTCTCATGGACGCGGATAATCTGACCGTGGAGGATACTCTGCAACTGCCCGAAAACATCACCGGCAGGATGATTCTGGACTCCGCCGGGGCCAACATCTACGCAGTCAGCGATAGCGGCGTCATGGTGCTGCCGATCGGGCAGCTCAAGCAATTCCACCGCGTCTATCCGTCCGCAACCGACGTGGTGACGCACACCAATTCCTGCAGCCGCACGGCCATCACGCAAACCATCACCCTGAGCGATCCGGGCGGCGGGAAAACCGATTTTGTTATTTCCGGCGCGCCCGCCGGCGTCACCGTTACGCCCAGCTCGGGCACCACTCCGGCGGCTGTCCAGATCACCGTCGACCCCACCGCGTTCCAGAATCAGAACGGAACCGTCACGATCCCGTTGACCATCGCTTCCGTCCTGGCGGTGAACGTGCCGCCTTCGATCCGGTTATTAGTCAATAATCAGAATCCAGACCAGCGCGGCAGCTTCGTGGATATCCCCGGCGTGTTGACGGATATTCTGGCGGACCCCGGCCGCAGCCGGTTCTATGTGGTGCAGCAGGATCGTAACATGGTGCTGGTCTACGACTCCACCACTTATACCCAGATAGCCGCCCTGCGCACTTCCACCACGCCGACCCAGATGGCTATCACCTTAGACCAGAACTCCCTCATCGTGGGCCACGATAACTCGCAGCAGGCCTATGTGTACGATCTGAATTCGCTCACCGAGCAACCCCCCATTCAGTTTCCACCGGGACATTATCCGCGCTCGATTGCCGCTTCCGGCAACGCCATCCTGGGGCTGGCGCGCGACGTAGCGGGCGACGCTCCCGGGGCCGTGGACCAGATCGACATGTTGAATTACCGGGCCACCGAGCTGCCCTCGCTGGGCATCTTCAAAAACAGCCTGAATCCCGGCGCGGTGCTGGCGCCGGCGTCCAACGGCGGATCGATCCTGCTGGTCTCGCCGGACGGCAACGTGATGCTCTACGACGCCAATGCCAACACCTTTACGGTGTCGCGCCAGGACGTTACGTCGCTCGCGGGACCGTATGGCGCTTCGAGCTTCGGCACGTATGTGGCCGGCGGTAACCTGCTGAACGCCTCGCTGGTGCCACAGGCGTCCCTGGACACCACCAACGGCACCCCGGCCGGCTTCGTGTTCGTCTCCCAGTCCGGCTACCAGACCAGCGTTTCGGCGGCCAATAATCCGGGCGTCATCGAGCAGGTGAACCCGGCCACGAGCCTGAGCATATCTCCCACCCGCACGGTGGAAGCGCCCCTCGGCGGCACCCTCGCGCAGCCGCTGATTCGCTCGCTGGCGGCCATTTACGACGGCAGCGCGCTGGTTTCGCTTTCGGTTTCGGGCATCACCGTGATCCCCTCGAACTATGCCGCGGCGGTGGCCATCCCGCAGATCACGTCCGTGGTGAATGCCGCCAATGGCGCCAGCGGCGTGGCGCCCGGCGGTCTGATCAGCGTGTACGGGCAGCAGATGAGCCCGGAGAATATTGCCACCCAACAGATTCCGCTGCCTACCGCGCTAGGAGAATCGTGCCTCACGGTGAATGGCGTGCCCATCCCGGTGCTGTTCGTTTCCGCGAGCCAGATCAACGGGCAACTGCCCTTCGACGTGGATGGCAACGCCGTCATGATTCTGCGCACGCCCGGCGGCGTCAGCGACAACTTCAACCTGACCATATTGGATAACGCGCCGGCCATCTTCCAGAGCGGCACGGCCGGGCCGGAGACGGGCCTTGCCACAATTGTCCGGAGCAACGACAACCAACTGGTGACGCCGACCAATCCGATCCATCCGAACGATACGATCGTGATCTACGCCACCGGTCTGGGCGTCACCGCGCCGCCGGTGGCTGCAGGGCGAGCGGCGCCGGCAGGCACGCTGTCCTCCGCGATCGCCACGCCGACGGTGACCCTGGGCGGAGAGGCTATGTCCATCACCTACGCCGGCCTGGTGCCCGGAGAGGTAGGTGTGTATCAGATCAACGCCGTGGCGCCGCCGGACGCGCCGCAGGGCCTCAGCATTCCGCTCGCGATCACGCAGGGCGGCAGCTCGACAACCGTGAATGTGCGGGTAGTGAATTGAGAAAGAGCCGGAAGACAGAAGTCGGAAGTGGGGCAGCCAATCCTGGCTGCAGCCGGCTTTCCGCCGGCGACGGGTCGGCGCGCGAAGATTGGCGCCGGGACCGAAAGAGCCGCCCAGGTCTCCGGCCGTGCGGTGTGGTGCTGTTGCGTGGGAACCACCCCCTTACAGTCGTGGCTCCGATCACAGCCGCGAGCGTCAGTGAGCGGTTTCGGAACAGCACCGGATCTCGCGGTCAGGGAACCAGGGGCTTCCTCCGGGCCCGGCCGCTGGCGGAATGGCCAGCCGCGCGCAGAGCAGTTCGAGGAAGATAGTCATGCGAACGATAGCAAAGTCGATTCTAACGATGGCCGCCGCGGCGGCCGGATGTCTGGCCCAGCAGTGGGAATTCGGCGGCTCGGGCGGCGCCGGCTTTCTGAACAGCGTGGCGGTCGCCACGCCCCTGGCGGCGGCCACCGCCGGCTTCCAGACCGGCGCCAGCTTCGGAGGCTTCTTCGGCCAGAACCTGTATCCGCACCTCTCGGGCGAACTGCACTACGCATTCCTCCAGAGCAATCTGCAACTGGCCAGCGGGGGCAACTCGGTGTCGTTCTCGGGCGTCTCGCACGTGGTTCACTACGACCTGGTTTGGCACACCAATCGCGAATCGCGCACGCAGTTCTTCGCGGCGGCGGGCGGCGGCATAAAAATCTTCGATGGAACCGGCCGCGAGGAAGCCTACCAGCCGCTGAGCCAGTTCGGTTACTTCACCAAGACCCGCTCGCTGAAGCCGATGGGCGACTTTGGCGGCGGCGTGCGCTATGCGCTCTCGGCTCGGGTTTCGCTGCGCATCGAGTTTCGCGATTACCTCACGGCCTTCCCCACGCAGGTGTTGACGCCCGCTCCGGGCACCAAGTACGGCAGCATCCTGAACGACCTGGTCCCCATGGTGGGTATCAGCTACCAGTACTGACGGAGAATCCGGTTTCGTTGCGCGTTTCCTCTCCTCGCAACGTTCCTCGCGACGTTTCCTCGCGACGTCTCCTCGCGACGTTTCCTCGCAACCAGGCCGCGGCGGCAGTCTCTCCGCGGCCTTTTTTCCTTTCCAGCCGGTTTTTTCGCCCGAAACACTCGGAAAATTCCTTGTCAGAGGGTAAGATGGGAGCCGTGGACCGCACTTCCGCGGGGACCGCACCGCTCGTGAACTGTGACCAAACAAACCGGACACGACCTGCTCCTCAAGCGACCCCGGCGGCCGCGCCCGCTCGGGTTGCGGCTGATCCGCTACCGTTTGGCGGCGCTGTTGTTGATGTTGGGTCCGGGCTTCATCACCGCCAACGTCGATAACGATCCCGGCGGCATCCTCACTTATTCCCAGGCTGGCGCGAAGTACGGTTACGCGCTGTTGTGGACCCTGATCCCCACCACCGTCGCGCTGATTGTGGTGCAGGAGATGGCCTCGCGCATGGCGGTGGCCACCGGCAAGGGCCTCTCCGATTTGATCCGCGAGGAATTCGGGCTGCGCATCACCTTCTTCACCATGGCGGTGCTCAGCCTGGCCGACCTGGGCAACATCTTCGCGGAGTTCGCCGGCATCGCCTCGGGCATGGGCATCTTCGGAGTCACCAAGTATCTGGCGGTCCCGGCCGGCGCGGCGCTGGTGTGGGTGGTGATCGTGAAAGGCACTTACCGCCCGGTGGAGCGCATCCTGGTGATCGGGTCGCTGATCTACTTCGCTTACCCCGTGTCGGCGTTTCTGGCCCATCCGGACTGGCACACCGCCCTGATCAAGACGGTGGTGCCGGAATTCCGCCACGACACGGCCTATGTCACCATGATCGTGGGGCTGATTGGCACCACCATCACGCCCTGGATGCAGTTCTACCTGCAGGCGTCGGTGGTGGAGAAGGGCACCACCGCCAGGGAATATCCGCTGGCGCGCTGGGACGTGATCATCGGCTGCATTGTGACCGACGTGGTGGCGTTTTTCATCGTGGTGGCCTGCGCCGCCACGCTGCACCAATCGGGCCATGGGGAAATCAACGACGCAGCCGAGGCCGCCCTGGCGCTGAAGCCGTTCGCCGGCAAGTTCGCGGCGTCCCTATTCGCTCTGGGGCTGGTGAACGCCGGGCTGCTTTCCGCGGCGATTCTGCCCCTGGCCACGGCCTACAACGTCTGCGAGGGCCTGGGCTTCGAATCCGGCGTGGACCGGCGCTTCTCCGAGGCCCGCATTTTCTATTCCCTCTACACCGGGCTGATCGTACTGGGCGCCGGCGCGGTGCTGATTCCCGGCCTGCCCCTGCTCAAGCTGATCCTGCTCTCGCAGGTAGCCAACGGCGTGCTGCTTCCCTTCGTCCTGATCTTCATGCTGCTGCTGGTGAACAAGCCGCTGCTCATGGGTCCCCTGCGCAACGGGAAATGGCAGAACACGATCGCCGTGACGACCAGCGCGATCATGATCGCCCTGACCATCCTGATGGTCTGGAACGCGATCCAGGGATAGGATTGCGCATCCGCTCCGTCAGAGGGTGAGAGAAAGATTATGGGCCGCTGGGCCTAGCAGCCCATAATTCTTCCCGCCTTAATTCGCCTTAACTAAGAAGGAGCGGGTGTTCTCACTTCACCCGCCACAGGGCCACGCCGTGGGCCGGGACGGTCACCGATTGTGACTCTCCCTGGAGGGTCTGGTCTTTGTGCGCCCACAGGTCGCGGGCTTGGGAGGGCTTCCGAATCCCCAGATCGGCCCATTTGACGTTGACTTGGGCAGCCCCAGCGGCGTGGTTGAAGACCGCCACGGCGCGGTCGCCGGCCGCCAGGTCGCGCACCCAGATCTCCTGCTCGCCCGATTGCCATACCCGGTGGCCTTGCTTTCCCAACCCGTCCTGATCCACGGCGATCGCCTCGCGGTTCATCAGGATGGCGCCGATCGAGGCCGGCATGTTGCGCAGGTCGTTGCCCGCCAGCAGCGGCGCGGCCAGGATCGACCAGAGGCTCATGTGGGTCTGATATTCGGCGTCGTTCATCCCCCCGTTGCCGATTTCCAGCATGTCGGGATCGTTCCAGTGGCCGGGCCTGGCGAAAGGCGCGTGCTCGTCCTGGGCGAAACCGATGTGCTCCATGGAATCGTAGGCGTCGCGGATGTCGCCGGTGGTGCGCCAGAGATTCCCGCCCACCTCGGGGCCCCACTTCCAGACGTCCGCGAAGCCATACTGGCAGAGGCTGTAGACGATCGGCCGTCCGGCGGCGCGCAAGGCATCGCCCATCTTCTGGTAGACGGCCTGCATTTCTTCGTCGGTGTAAATGTTGCGGGCGGCGCACCAATCGTATTTCAGGTAGTCGATGCCCCAGGTGGCCCAGGTGCGCGCGTCCTGCTCCTCGTGGCCGTAGGTGCCTTCATAGCCGGCGCAGGTATTGGGTCCGGGGGAAGAGTAGATGCCGAGTTTGAGGCCTTTCGAATGGACGTAATCCGAGAGCGCCTTCATGTCGGGAAACTTCTTGTTGGAGGTGATGTTGCCCTGCGCGTCGCGCTCGCCTTCCCAGGTGTCGTCGATGTTGATGTAGATGTAGCCGGCGTCCTTCATGCCGCTGAAGACCATGGCGTCGGCCATGCCGCGCACGGAAGCGTCGTCCACGCGGCCGGCGAACTTGTTCCAACTGTTCCAGCCCATGGGCGGCGTCTTGGCCAGGCCGTTGTCGGGCACCTTGTGGAGAGCCGGCAGCGCGATGCGGGCCGGATAAGCGCCCTCGCCCGCGGGAGCGCGATGGGCCACCAGCTCGCTGAGCGGCGCAGTGGCATTGCGGCGCGTGCCGATGCGCAGCGTGTCGCCATCGAGCTTGCCCTCGTATTTGACGGTGCGCTCTTTGTGGCCGGTGTCCATCATGCTGCCGGTGAGGGTGAAGCCGTCGGGTCCGCCGGTGCTCTCCTTGATCGCGTAGTAGAACTGCGTGACGCGGATGTGGCCGGTGATGCGGCCGCCGTCCTGTTTGAGATCGAAATACGTCTTGCGGGTGACGCCATCCGAGCCCGGATTGGCGGCCACCCAGTTTCCGGTCAGGTCGGCGGCGAAAGAGGCGGAGGCGAGAAGGAAGGAAGCGAGCGAAAGGCGGCGGAGTTGCATAAGGCCCCGGTAACCCAGCATAGCAGGAGCCAGGGCTGCCAGGATCAGCCCAGTGCCGCGCATCAGCGAAACGGATTTACGATCCGGATCTGAGCGCCCAGCGCCCTGCCTGGCAGGTCTTCCGAATAAAGAGTCCGCACTCCGCAATCCATGCAGGCTGCGATAATCATTGCGTCCCAGAACGCCAGACCCTGGTCCCGGTGCAGGGATTGCGCGATATCGAAAACCTTCGGCGAAGGAACCACGAGCTGGAGCACGTCCATGAAATCGTGCAGCCGGGCCCATGCGTGTGCGGGGGTAAACCCCTGCGATGCCAGTTTTCTGGAGGCTGCCACGAATTCAGCCGCGACTTGCCATAGCAATACGCCATCCGGGGCGGCGGCAAGAACCTCTATCGCACGCTCCTGCCGCCGCGCATCGGCGTGATCGCAACTATAGATCAGAACGTTCGTGTCAAACGCCGTCATGCAGCTCGTCACGAGACGGCAGAGGTCCGGAGAGGAAGAACTGCATCTCATCGATGCCCACGCGCAGCCGCGATAAGGCGGCCTGCCGGTCCGGCTCCGCCAAATTCTTCCGCTCGATGGTCAGCCGAACATGCTCCGACTCGCGCAGCGACACTCTGCCCAGCGGCTTCAGCACTCCTCCCGTGTAGATCGCGTCCGTCACCTGGCTGTCCATGGAGAACCCCGACTTCAGCTTACATCCTGCGGCCACAGGCATTCAAGGCTCAGGCGCACTGAGGCGCGCCGAAATGGTGTCCCGCGGGTAGCGTGGCGCCGGGAATGGCGCCCGCCCAGTTTAGCGGGAAAACAGGCCGGGGCGCTGCGCTTTCGGGGCTCTTCGCCTCTTGCGTAACGCCCGGCTGCTTTGCGCTATCGTAAATTCTTAATGTCCGATCCCTACATTCGCGCCTGCAACGTCTCTAAAGTGTACCGGTCGGGATCGGCGGACCTGGTGGTGTTCGCCGGTCTTTCGTTGGATGTGGAGCGCGGGGAAATGCTGGCGCTGGTGGGCGAATCGGGCGCCGGAAAATCCACTCTGCTGCACCTTTTGGGCGGTCTGGACACGCCTTCCGAGGGTACGATATACTACGGAAGTAAACAGATTTCAGGTCTCGCTGATTCGGAACGGGCGGAGTTCCGCAACCGGGAAATTGGGTTCGTCTGGCAAATTCACTATCTCCTGCCTGAGTTTACGGCATTAGAGAACGTGATGATGCCGTTGCTGATCCGGGGAGAACCGCATGCGCGCGCGGCCCTGGAATCGGAAGCGAGGTTGGATGAAGTTGGGCTTCGTGAGCGGGCGTGGCATCGCGCCGGCGAATTGTCGGGAGGGGAGCAGCAGCGCGTGGTTCTGGCCCGCGCTTTGGTTGGAAAGCCGTCGGTGCTGCTGGCCGACGAACCGACAGGGAATCTCGACTTCCGGACCGGCGAGATGATTTTCGAACTCCTCGAAGGCTTGCACCAGTCCCATCAGCTCACGTCGGTCTTCGTCACTCATAATTTGTCGTTTGCACAGCGTTGCACCCGGGTACTGAGCCTTGAAAAAGGCGGCTTGGTACCTGGCCAAACTTCCGGTTCGCATCCCGGCGGCAGACCGGAGTATCTTTAGTCATAGGGGGCGTCGCATTCTATGTTCGAGCGTTACACGGAGAAGGCGCGAAGGGTGATCTTCTTCGCCCGGTACGAGGCCAGCCAGTTCGGCAGTCCCTACATCGAAACCGAACACCTGCTCCTCGGACTGCTGCGGGAAGACAAGGCGCTGGCGAACCGGTTCCTGCGTTCGCACGCCGCGGTGGAGTCCATCCGCAAGCAGATCGAAGGGCACACAACCATCCGCGAAAAGGTCTCTACTTCCGTGGATCTGCCCCTCAGCCACGAGTGCAAGCGCGTCCTGGCGTACGGCGCCGAAGAGGCCGAGCGCCTGAACCACAAGCACATTGGGACCGAACATCTGCTGCTGGGCCTTTTGCGCGAGGAAAAGTGCTTCGCGGCGGAGATTTTACACGAGCGGGGGCTGCGGCTCTCCACCATCCGCGAGGAGTTGGCGCGTTCGCAGAGTGAAAAGGTGGCGTCCGCGCGCCCCAAGGAGAGTTCGCTGCTGGCCGAGTTCAGCCGCGATCTCACCCAGGCCGCCATGGACAACACCCTGGACCCGCTCATCGGACGCGATTACGAACTAGAGCGGGTGGTCCAGATTCTGTGCCGCCGCACCAAGAACAACCCGGTGCTGATCGGCGAGCCGGGCGTGGGGAAGACGGCCATTGTGGAGGGCCTCGCGCAGCGCATCGCCGAGGGCGACGTGCCCTCGTTCCTGGCGGATAAGCGCATTCTGGCGTTGGACCTTTCGCTGATTGTGGCCGGCACCAAGTACCGCGGCCAGTTCGAGGAGCGCCTCAAGACCATCATGAAGGAGCTGATGGAAAACCAGAACGCCATCATCTTCATCGACGAGCTGCATACGCTGGTCGGCGCGGGTTCGGCCGAGGGATCGTTGGATGCCGCCAACATCCTGAAGCCGGCCCTGTCGCGCGGCGAGATCCAGTGCATTGGCGCCACCACCCCTTCCGAGTTCCGCAAGTCCATCGAGAAGGACCGTTCCCTGGAGCGCCGCTTCCAGGCCGTCAAGGTGCCGCCGCCCAGCGAAACCGACGCCGTAAAGATCCTGTTCGGCATCAAGGACCGCTACGAGAAGTTCCACGCCGTAGCCTACACCGACGACGCCATCGAGACCGCCGTGTACACCTCCAGCCGCTACATACCGGACCGCTTCCTGCCCGACAAGGCGATCGATCTCATCGACGAGGCCGGCGCCCGCGTGAAGCTGCGCCAGACCACCTTGCCGGCCGACCTGGCCGACATTCAGAAGCGCATCAAGTTCATCGTGCACCGCATGGAGAATGCCATTGCCAACCACGAGTTCGAGAAGGCCCGCTTCTACTCCGACGAGGAGCGCAAAGAGCGCGAGCACATGCGCCAGCTTCGCGAAAAGTACAACCTGGACGATTCTTCCACGGGCTGCGTGACCAAGGACGATATCGAGGACGTGGTGGCGCGCTGGACCGGCGTGCCGATGACCTCCATCAAGGAAGAAGAGATCACCAAGCTGCTGCGCATCGAAGAAGAGCTGCACAAACGCGTGATCAGCCAGGAGAGGGCCATTTCCGCCCTGGCGCGGGCCATCCGCCGTTCGCGCGCGGGATTGAAGGCCAGCAACCGGCCGGCCGGGAGTTTCCTGTTCCTGGGACCCACCGGCGTCGGCAAAACCGAGGTGGCGCGCGCCCTGGCGGGTTTCCTGTTCGGCAGCGAGAAGAGCCTGGTGCGCTTCGACATGTCCGAGTACATGGAGAAGCATTCGGTTTCCAAGCTGATCGGTTCGCCTCCCGGATACGTGGGCTACGAAGAAGGCGGCCAGTTGACCGAGCGGGTCAAGCGCAACCCATATTCCATCATTCTGCTGGATGAAATCGAGAAGGCCCACCCGGACATTTACAACATCCTGTTGCAGGTGTTCGAAGACGGCCAGTTGACCGACGGCCTGGGCAACCAGGTGGACTTCAAGAACACCATCATCATCATGACCTCCAACCTGGGCGCGCGTTTCCTGGAGAAGCGCGGGCACCTGGGCTTTTCGGCGCCGCAGGGCGAAGGCATCCCCTCGAAGCTGGAGGACATGGTGCGCGGAGAAGTGAAGAAGGCGTTCAACCCGGAGTTTCTCAACCGGTTGGACGAAATCATCCTCTTCAGCTCGCTCACCGACGACGATCTGATCAAGATCATCGATCTGATGGTCTTCCAGGTGAACTCCAACCTGGTGGCCAAGCAGGTGAAGATCCGGCTGGCGCCGGACGCCGCGAAGTACATTCTGGAGAAGACTTGCGGCGACCGCAGCTACGGCGCGAGGCCCCTGCGGCGGGCGCTGCAGAAGTACATCGAGGATCCGCTGTCGGAGTCGCTGATTCAGGGCACTCTTCCCCGCCCCGCGGAGCTGGAGGTTTACCTGGGCGACACCGGCATCTTCTACCGCGCCATCACGCCCGAAGGGGAAGCCACCGTCACCGCCGGCGCGCCTTCCGAAGTCGCGGCCGGCACGCTGCTGTACACGTTCTGAGGTTCGTTGGGAAAGCGCCAAGCCGGCTGGGCCGCATGGCCGTACAATTAGGGGTGGGTACGCATGCGCCCGTCCTGTCGCTGCCTCGCAGCCCTCGGATTCGCCTTGTTGGCCACCATCTTGCCGCCCCAGGAGTCGCAGCTTCCGGACGCTGCCGGTACCATCATCCGCAGCAACGTTCGCGAAGTCGTACTGGACGTGGTGGCACGGCGCAAGAACCTGTCACTGGCAACCAAGCTCAAGGCCTCGGATTTCACCATCAGCGAAGATGGCGTGCCGCAGACCATCCGGTCGTTTCGTTTGGTCGGAGGACGCGAGGCGAGCCTCATCCCTGCGCCTCCCAACCCAGTTAGCGGACCGATTGCGGCCCAGCCGATCTCCGCACGGGAGCCGAATTTCGTTTCCATCGTTTTCGATCAGATGGGCGCCGGCTCCAGGCAAAACGCGTTGGATGCCGCCACCGATTTCCTCGATCAGGAGTTTCAGGACGATACCCAAGCCGCCATCTTTCGGTTAAATTTCCGCCTGAACGCCATCCACGGATTTACCAACGATCGCGCGGCGCTCAGGGCAGCCGTACGCAAGGCCGTCAACGGTACTGCGGCGGAACTCGCAGCCGCGTCCGGCAACGTTTTGAACGAGACCGATTACACCATCACTGCCGGCCGGGCTGGGGTGTCCGTCAACCCGGGCATCGACTTAACACACACGCCCGACTTTTCGATGAGTTCCGCGGCCACTAATCCGTTTTCGGAGTCCCAGACGTGGCTGGCGAGGTTGATCACCAGCCAAAGGGGGATGGTGGACGACATCGCCGGCACGAACACGTGGGATGCGTTGCTGCAGATCGTCCGTTACGAGTCCGCGCTGCCGGGGCGCAAGACGGTGCTGTACCTTTCGGACGGTCTGGTGGACCCGCCCGGCCGTCACGATTTCGTGCGGACAGTGATCGGCGCAGCCAATCGCGGCAATGTGACGTTCTACTGCATCGATGTCCGCGGGCTGACTCTGTCTACCTCCAATGGGGCGACCGCTGGCCTGGTGCAATCGGCCCACCGTGATTTTGACGTACTGGATCAGGCCTTCGCCGCTCACGTACAGCTCAACATGGCGGAATTGGCGGAGAGCACCGGCGGGTTCGCGGTATTCAGCACCAACGACTTCAAGAAGAATATGGTGCGCATTATGGAGGATGTGCGGACACACTACGAAATCTCATACGTGCCGGTGTCGAACCAGTACGACGGCAAGTATCGGAAGATTAAGGTCACCGTGACGGACCCCAGCCTGCGCATACAAACGCGCGACGGGTACTTCGCCCTGCCCGAGTTAAACGGCCAGGCACTGCAGCCGTTTGAGCTGTCCGCCCTCCGCTTACTGAACGGTGGGCCACGCAACGATTTCGGGTTCCACGCCGCCGCCTTGCGATTCAAACCTTTGCGCAATGGGTACCGCTTCGAAATGAGTTTCGCGGTCCCTATTGCAAGGCTCACGACTGGTGAAGACGGGAACACACACAAGGCTCGCGTGCACGTCGTTTTTCTCGCGCTCATCAAAGATGCCGGTGGCCAGGTGGTGGGCAAGGTCAGCCGTGAGATCGACCGCGACGTCCCCGATACACAGTTGGAGCAGTTCCGGCGCGGCGAGACGATTTTGACGATGCCGTTTGAAGCCGCCGCCGGGCGGTATACGATCGAAGCCGTGGCGATCGATCCCGAAGGGAACCGGACCAGCACCAAGCGCATTTCCCTGGTGGTGCCGAGACCAGGGGAAACCACGGTGAGCAGCGTCGAAGTGGTGCACAGCATCGAGCCGCTGGAGGCGCCTCGCGATCCGGGCAATCCACTGGAATTCATGGGAGGCAAAGTGACTCCGGCGCTCAGTCAATCGGCCAGCGCAGACGCCGGCGTCGCACTGTTCTTCGTGGTCTATCCGGACCAGGGCGCCGGCCGGACGGCGCCCATCAAGCCTCAAGTCACCGTGGAGTTCTTCCGCGACGGAAAGGCTGTAGCGCAGGCCAAGCCGGATGCCGGATCGCCCGACGAGCTGAACTCGTTCCCTATCCTGCAATACACCAAGCTGCCCGCTGGTGAATACGTGGCTCGCGTGACGGTAGAACAGGGCGGACGCGTACAGAGCGAGTCCACTTCGGTCAGCGTGACCCCGTAGGGGCGAAGCACATGAGCGGCCAGAAACTCTTAAGGACCTTGGGGGAACACTTTGGGGCCGCCGATTCCTCTAACCCAGGACGGCCTGCCTCAGTTTGACGTATCACAGGCATTGCTTCCTTATCCCTTGCCGATCGTGGGCGCTGACAGCAACGCCGCGTGTACCGTGAGGGCCCTCGCCGGTCGTAGGTTCCAACGCAACGCATCAGGGAAGGCGCTGGCGCCATTTGCCCGGGCGCCGCTGGGCGAAGGCATCCCCTCGAAGCTGGAGGACATGGGGCGGGGAGAAGTGAAGAAGGCGTTCAAGTGGGAATTTCTGAACCGGCTGGACGGAATCATCCTCTTCAGCTCGCTCACCGACGAGGATCAAGATCATTGAGCTGATGGTGTTCCAGGTGAACTCCAACCTGGTGGCCAAGCAGGTGAAGATCCGCCGTGCACTGCCGTCATTTGGGCAGAATGGAGGGGTCGCCGAGCCGGCCCCAGGGGCGGTGCCCGGAGTCCGGTTTCCCGGCAAACCTGTCGATTTTCCAGACACTTAGCCGTCCAGTGCGAAACCTCCCCGCCACCCCTAAAGTTTGGACCCCAACCTGCCGTTCTACTATCCTGGAACCGATATGCGCACGAATCCTTGGATAGGCGGCGCGGCGATCTGGCTGGCACTCCTCCCGGCCTCGCCCGCGCAGCCGGCCGCCCCCTTGAAGCTCACCCTGAAAGAGGCGGTCGCCCTGGCCCTCAAGCAGAACCCGCAGGTGATCCTGGCCAACCTGGGAGTGTCCCAGAGCCAGCAGGACCGGCTGGTGGCGCGCTCCGGCCTGTTTCCGCAAGTCAGCGGGAGTCTCGCCGAGACCGTGAATCGGCTCAACCTGCACTCGGAGATCGGACTCAGCTTTCCCGGTTTCCCGGAGCACATCGGACCCTTTTACGTGGCTCAGGGCGGAGTGAAATTCAACGCCGCGGTCTTCGATCTGACGCTCTGGCGGCGCTACCACTCCTCGGAATACGGCATCGACGCCAGCCGCGCGCAGGAGACCGCGGCGCAGGACGATGCCATTCTGCTGGTGGTGTCGCAGTACCTCGGCAGCCAGCGCGCCGCGGCGGATGTGCAGGCGGACCAATCGCGCGTGGAGCTGGCCCAGGCGCTCTACGATCAGGCGGCCGATTTGCAGAAAAGCGGCGTCGGCACGGGGATCGACACCCTGCGCTCCAACGTTCAGTTGCAGAACGAGAAGCAGCGGCTGATCGAGGCGCGCACCCAACTGGAGACTTCGCTTTACGGTCTCTCGCGCCTGCTGAATGTGGACCCGCGCCGCCAGATCGAACTGGCCGATCAGGTGCAGTTCGCGGGCGACCAGGTGAAGCTGGCGGAGACCGCGCCGATATCGGTGGACCAGCGCTTGGAACTGGCCTACGGCACCCGCGCCGAGCTGCGCCAGATTGCCGCCGAGGAGAAGCGCGCCGATCTGGAACTGCGGACGGCCGCCGCCGAGCGGCTCCCCAAGCTCTCCTTGAACGGCTTCTGGGTGGAACAGGGCCTGACCCCCACCAGCGCCATCCCGGTTTACACGTATACGGCCAGCCTGGATTTTCCGATCTTCACCGGCGGGCGGATCGAGGCGCAGAAGACCCAGGCGGATTTGGCCATCCGCCAGCTCAAGCAGCGCGAGCAGGACCTGCGCAACCGCGTGGCCCTGGAAGTGAAGACCGCCGCGGCGCAGCTTGAGGCCGCCCGCAATGAGATCGAGGTGGCCAATCTGGGGGTGCAACTGGCCAAGCAGGAAGTGGAGCAGGCCCGCGACCGGTTCCAGGCCGGCGTGGCCAACAACATCGAGGTGATCACCGCGCAGGACGAGCTGGCCCGCGCCAACGACAACCAGATCTCGGCCTACTATCGTTACAACCAGGCGCGCGCCGACCTGGCGCATGCCACCGGGCGCAGGGAGGATCTGTACGTCCGGTAGGCCTTCAATCCCCGGATTCGCCGCTGCTGCGAAACCGCGGCGCCCTCCGGGCCCTGTGCCCCGTGGGCCCGGCTCTGTTCCGAGCCACGACCGTGAGGGAGTGGTGGCCGTCAACGGCACACCATCGCTCGGCCGGAGACCCGGAGGCGTCAGTCCCTGGATCATCGCCATGACAGTGATGCTGGCCACCTTCATGGAGGTGCTCGACACCAGCGTGGCCAACGTCGCGCTGCCGCACATCGCCGGCAGCCTCTCGGCCAGCGTGGACGAGTCCACCTGGGTGCTGACGTCGTACCTGGTGTCCAACGCCGTCATTCTCCCGATGGGCGGCTGGTTTTCCATGTGGATGGGGCGCAAGCGCTTCTATATGATCTGCGTGGCCCTGTTCACGGTAAGTTCGTTGTTGTGCGGATTGGCGCCGTCGCTGGGCGCCCTGATCTTCTTCCGCGTCCTGCAGGGATTTGGCGGCGGCGCCCTGCAACCCATGTCTCAGGCTATCCTGGTGGAAAGCTTTCCGCGGGAGAAGCGCGGCATGGCCATGGCGGTGTATGGCATGGGAGTGGTGGTGGCGCCGGTGATCGGCCCGACGCTGGGCGGCTGGATTACCGACAACTACACATGGCGCTGGATCTTTTTCATCAATCTTCCGATCGGGATTCTTTCCCTGCTGCTCACCGCCTGGCTGGTGTTCGATCCGCCCTACCTGGTGCGCAAGAGCATCGCCGGCGGGCTGAAGATCGACTACATTGGTTTTGGGCTGCTGGCCACCGGGCTGGGATCGCTCGAAGTGGTGCTCGACCAGGGGCAGCGCGAAGATTGGCTGGGGTCGCATTTCATTGTGGCGTTCGGCGTGGTGATGCTGGTGTGCCTGGTGAGCGTGGTCCTCTGGGAACTGCGCCAGCGCCAGCCGGTGATCGATTTCCGCATCCTCAAGGAACGGAATTACATGCTCTCGACCGTGTCCATGCTGGTGCTGGGCTTCGTGCTCTACGGCAGCACCGCGCTGCTGCCGCTGTTCCTGCAGACGCTGCTCGGTTACACGGCGCTGCTGAGCGGCCTGGTGCTTTCGCCGGGCGGAATCGTCGTCTGCGTGCTGCTGCCCGTGGTGGGAATGCTGCTGCGCAAGGTGCAGGCTCGCTGGCTGGTGGTCGGCGGGGTGCTGATCTCCGCATCGGGCCTGCTGGCCATGTCGCGCTTCAACCTGGATCTGGATTACTCGACGGCGGTATGGAGCCGCGTGGTGCAGAGCACCGGGCTGGCCTTTCTGTTCGTGCCCATCAGCACCATGGCCTTCGCCTTTATTCCCAAGGAGCGCACCAATTACGCCACCGGGCTGTTCAACCTGGCGCGCAACATCGGGGGCAGCGCGGGGATCGCCACGGTGACCACTCTGCTGGCGCGCCGGGCGCAGTTCCACCAGTCGGTGCTGGTGGCGCATCTCACTCCCTACGATGGCGCTTACCGGGAAGCCTTGGCGCGCTCGGCGGCGCTGCTCCAGTTGCACGGCTCGGGGGCGGCCGATGCGGGGATGCAAGCGCGCGGGATGATCTACGGAACTCTGCTGCGCCAGTCGAGTATGCTGGCATTTTCGGATGCTTTCTGGGTGATGGGAGTGCTGTTCACCCTCATCGTGCCGTTGATGTTTCTGATGCGCAAATCGGGGCCGGTCCGCGGCCCGCTGATGGTGGAATGAAAAGCGCATTGTGGCGCAGGCTCTTAGCCTGCCGCGCCGAGACTCGTCTCGGTGCCCAGGGGTCTTAGAGGAATTTTATGGCAAACGTGGTGGAAGAAGCTAAGTCCGATATCGCCGTGAAGCCGCTCGGAGGTGCCCCCGGGGCCCCGCGCCAGTCGCCGGCGGTTAAGTACGTGGTACTTTTCTTACTGCTGGCAGTCGTCGCCGCGGCCGCAGTGGCCACTTATCTGCATTTCAAGGATCGCGTCTCTTCCGATGATGCCAACGTGGATGGCCACATCAGCGCCATCGCGCCCAAAATCTCGGGCAACGTCATCGAAGTGGCGGTGCTCGATAACCAGCCGGTGAAGACCGGGGACGTTCTGGTGCGCATCGATCCGCGCGACTTTCAGGCCAAAGTGGATCAGGCCAAGGCTGCGGTGCTGCAGGCGGAGAGCCGCTTGCGGTCGGCGCAGGTGATGGTGCCAATGACCAACGAAACCACCCTATCTGTGACTTCGGCGGCGGACTCGCAGCTTGCCGACGCCCAGGCGGAGCTGGCTCGCGCGCAGATCGACTACGAGAAGGCATCCGGGTCGGGGCTGGCTTATGCCGAGGCTAATGTCCGTTCCAAACAGGCCAGCAACGAGCAAGCCCAGGCGGACCTGGCGCGCATGAAGACGCTCGTGGATAAGGCCGAGATCTCCCAGCAGCAGTACGACTCCTACGTGGCCGGCGCGCGCGTGGCGGAGGCCGAATTGAGGGGGGCGCAGGAACAGGTGGCCTCGGCCCAGAAGGAAGCCGCGGCGCGCAAGGCGGCGCTGGATGCCGCCGGGTCGCGCGTCAATCAGGCCCAGGCCATGCTGGAGAACTCGATGGCCAACCGCAAGCAGGTGGCCGTCCGCACCGCCGATGCAGGCACCGCCGCGGCGGCGGTGGCAGCCTCCAAGGCCGACCTGGAAGCGGCCGAGCTGCAGCTCAGCTACACCACCATTCTGGCGCCCATCGACGGCGTGGTGACGCGCAAGAGCGTCGAGGTGGGCCAGATCGTCTCCCCCGGCCAGGGGCTTATGGCGATCATTCCGCTCCAGGATGTCTGGGTCACCGCGAATTTCAAGGAAACGCAGCTTGCCAAGGTGCGTCCGGGTCAGGAGGCCGAGATCCACGTGGATATGTACGGCCAAAGCGTGAAGGGCCATGTGGATTCCATCGCCGGCGCCACCGGTTCGCGCCTCAGCCTGCTGCCTCCCGAAAATGCCACCGGGAATTTCGTGAAGGTGGTGCAGCGCATCCCTGTGAAGATCCTGGTGGACCAGAAAGATGCGCTGATTCTGCGGCCCGGCATGAACGTGGATGTGACCATCTTCACGCGCTAAAATAGCGGCGTAACAGAGCCGCCCGTCCTGCCGTCGAAAGGTATGATGAGGCTTTTCGCACTTCTCGTGCTGGTCTCCACGCCTTCGATGGCGGCCGATGAGCTGCGGCTGGCGCTGGCTTTGAAGGCGCAAGCGGAGTTCGACCGTGTCGATCTGGCGGGCGTAGCGCGGTTGGAGGATGCCGGCGCGTGCGTGCAAAGCCAGGCCGCCGCCCTGGCGGTTGCTCTGCCCGCGGATGCGGCCCTGCTGCACTATCGCAAAGGCTTCTGCCTGCTGGCGGGAGCCGCCATTACGCACCGGGCCGAGGAGTACGGCGCCGCCGAGGTCGAGTTGGAAAAGGCGATTGAGGCGTGGCCGGCGCGCCTGCCCTCCGCGGGGTCGAAAAAAGGGGCCCCCGAGCCGGTCTCCCCGGGCCTGCGGGTGCTGGCCACCATCGCGCGCCTGCAAGCTGGTCTGGACGCCGCCGGGTCGGGCACCGCCGGGTCGGGCACCGCCGGGTCGGGCGCCGCCGGGTTGGGCGCTGCTGCATCGGGCACCGCCGGTGCGGGCACCGCCGGGTTGGGTGCCGCTACGTCGGGGACCGCCCGGCAGGGCGCCACCGGTGCGGGTGCTGTTGGGGCGGGCGCTGCCGCGTCGGGCATCGCTGGTGCAGGCACTGCTGGGTTGGGCGCTGCTGCATCGGGCGCTGCAGCATTGGGGGCTGCCGCATCGGGCGCCGCCGGTGCGGGTGCTGTTGGGGTGGGTGCCGCTACGTCGAGCGCCGCCGGGCGGAGCGGCGCCGGTGCTGACACCGCCGCGCCGGACACTGCCCGCTTGGAGCGCGCGCGGCTCGATCTGGCCGCTGCCGCAGCAACGCCCATTTGCGCTTTGGACGTGATGCCGGCCGTGTTCTGCCAGCAGATTGTGCAAAAGGGCCGGGACTGGCTGGGCTGGATGGCGTTGAATAGTAGCGATCCGCGCGAAGCTGCCCGCGATTTCGTCGGCTCTACCGGCGGCTGGGTGGATTGGGTCGCCGGCCGCCAGGCATTCGCCGAAGGCCGCTACCAGCCCGCCGCGGGGCGCTATCAAGCGGCCATCGCCCGCTGGGAGATCGACCGCCGCGAGTCTCCGCCCAACATTCTGCAATCGTTGAGTCCGCGCCCGGATTGGGCCGAGTCGCTGGCCGACCTGGGAGGCGCGCAGTTGCTGGCGGGGGAGCCGGCCGCCGCCATCGCCACGCTGGATCGCGCGGCGCATGAGGATGGCTCCCGCGCGAGGCCGCTGTACCTGCGGGCGCGGGCGAAGGAGGCGGCCGGCGATCCCGCGGGAGCGCTCACCGACTATAACCTGGCCAGCCGCACGGCCTTCGCCTCGGCCAAGGATCTGGCTTCCGGAGAGGCGCATTTTTATCGCGGAATCCTGCTCTACCGCCGCAAGGAATGGGCGCGCGCCGAGGATGAATTTTCGAGCGCCCTGAACTTTGAGATCCCCGCCGTACTTCACGCCGATGCCCAAGCCTGGCGTCACCTGGCCGCGGTGGCGGGCGGATCCTGCGCGGCATCCCGCGAGTACCTGGAGCGCTCGCTCGAAGCGGTGTCGCCGTACTTCCCCAAAGCGGAGGCCCGCGCGCTGGCAGCCTCCTGCCCCGCCATGAACGCAGCCGGCCGGCGCGGGGATCCGGCGAATTAAGCGGCGGTCATCTCCGCACCCGCGGCTTCTCCGCACCGCCCGGCTTCCCCCGCACACGCCCGGCTTCCGCGCCTCCCGGCTTCCCCGCACCGCCCGGCTCCCCCGCATTCTCGGCCTTCCCACAAGCCGCTCGGCTTACCCGTGCCCTTCGGCATCCCCGCACCCCGGCTCCCGCGCCGCCCCCCGTGCCTCCGCCGCCGACAATTCCCCCGACTCTCTACGAACGCATCGCCGCGGCCGGCGGGGTGTGCTAAGTTCAATACGATGGCAAGCCGAAGCGTCAACAAAGTGATTCTGCTTGGCAACCTCGGCAAAGACGCCGAAACCAAGTACACTCCGTCGGGTACGGCGGTTTCGAATTTTACACTGGCCACCAACCGGCGCTGGAAGGATCAACAGACCGGCGAGTGGAAAGAAGAGACCGAGTGGCACCGTTGCGTGCTGTGGCGGTCCGAGAATCGGGCCAATTATCTAACCAAGGGCACGAATGTTTACATTGAGGGGCGTCTGCAGACGCGTAGTTGGGACGACAAGGACGGCCAGAAGCGCTACACCACGGAGGTGGTGGTAGAGGATCTGATTCTGCTCAGCTCGCGCGGCGGGGGCGGGGGCGGCGGCGGGGGCGATCAGGGACTGCCAGCAGGCGCCGCGGAATACGATCGCCCCGCGGGCCCCGTTTCCGCGCCCCGCCCGGCTGCGCGCCCTCAGCCCGCGGCCGCGCCAGCGCCGCCCGAAGAGTTCCAGCAGGGCGTCAGCGACGACGACGTGCCGTTTTAAGGGGGAGGGAGGCGCCAAGCTATGGGTTTCGTGCCAATCCGAATCCCCGACTACGTTCGCAAACACCTGAAGGCCAACCGTGGTGAGACCGCGGAAGCGCTAACGGCACGGTTGGAATCCGCGCTTGAGGCGTACCAGGCTGGGAAAAGGTGCAGTTGCGGCGAGCCGATCTGGGTCATCGGCTCGGCGGAAGCCGGGCACGCCTGCTTCACATGCATTACCGGCGAAGCGGATCGTCCGAGGACTACGAGATCGCCGAGGCATGCGACAAGCGGAGGGTCCGTTCTCCAGCGCGGCGCAGAGCGCCGAAGAGATCCTATCGCACGAAACCGGGGTCGCCCTTCGGCTAGGTCTTCGACCGCGTGATCCTGTGTGTTGCCGTAGACCGCTCCCTCAAAACGCAAGCAAGAACTATGGCCACAGATGAACACAGAGGAACGCCGATAAGATAATGGAGTTATCTGTGTTCATCTGTGTTCATCTGTGGCCATAATCTCTTTTTCCC
Source organism: Bryobacteraceae bacterium (assembly GCA_052144935.1). Lineage (GTDB taxonomy): Bacteria > Acidobacteriota > Terriglobia > Bryobacterales > Bryobacteraceae > JOPF133. The sequence goes on along the minus strand of JBKQPR010000252.1, from coordinate 12,346 downwards.
ACTCTTTGGCCCGGCTCCGAATCGCCGCCGGGCCCGGAGGGAACGCCGGAAGTGGTTGGTGCCGGATGAACACGCCAGACCCCGTAAAGGATCTGATCGGCGCCTTCCAAACCGCCAATCTGGTGGCGCTCGGAGAGCGGCACTGGGCGCGAGAGGATTCCGAATTTCGGCTCAGGCTGATTCGAGATCCGGCTTTCGCAAGGACCGTGACCGACATCGTGGTCGAGTTTGCCAATGCGCTCCACCAGGACCTTCTGGATGGCTTTGTGAATGGCGAGGCCGTGCCTCCCGCCGAACTGCCAAGAATCTGGCGGGACACGACCCAGCCCGGCGCATGGGACTCGCCGGTTTACGAGGACTTTCTGCGCGCCGTGCGGGAGGTCAACATGGTACTGCCATCCGGCCGGCAGCTTCGCGTTCTGGCGGGCGATCCGCTCGTCGATTGGCGTCTGTCTTCGCCACCGCCGCGTCGACAGGATCTCGAGGACCGCGACAACTTCGCCCGATCGGTGATCGAGCGCGAGGTCCTGAACAAGGGCCGCAAGGCGCTGGTGCTGTTTGGTTCGGCGCACCTTTATCGAAGCCACTCGGGGACGCTCGTGGACCTTCTTCGAGGGAATCCACGGGCCCAGTGGTTCGTCATCCTTCCAGTTGACGGCGCCGGGGTTTCCAGGGTGTTTGCCGCGGAACTGGCTTCCCCGATCGATCCGGTGTTCGTCCGTCTGGCCGGCAGCCCGGTTGGCGATCTTGAGGCGAACGGCCTCTTTGAAAAGGGCACGAAGCGGGTCAAAGTTGTCGACGGAAAGCCGGTGTTGGTACCGGCGCAAGTATTTGAGCCGGGCGTCAGGGTGCGAGAGGTGGCCGATGCCTGCCTTTACTTCGGCGGCGCTCTGCCGGAGTTTGTTCCGCTGCCGCCAGGACTTTATGCCGGCACCGAGTATGGGAGAGAAGTGCTGCGCCGCCGCGCGATAATCTGGCGTACGATCGGGCCACAGCGGCCAGAGTGACACCGCCCTCCGCGGGCGGCCGGCGCGGTTGCCGATAGGGTCGCCGCGCGCGCTGCCGGGCCGGACGAAGGCACCCCAGAGGGCGCGCCGCCCTACGCTCATGGCGATGGCGAATGGTCCCAGGGCAGGCTGTGATCGCTGGTGACGGCGCGGACCTCGGCGGGGCTGTCGGTGCGGAAGAACGACCAGGGGCCGGGTATCCAGGGATAGCGCTCCACGACCGATTCGTCCACGGTGACGCCCAGGCCGGGGCCGCGGGGCACGACCAGATCGCCGTGATCGAGAGGCAGCGGATCGCGCAGGATCCCGGCGGCCAGCGGGAAGGGATACATGCCGGCGCTCGTGGCAGTGGAGTAGCACGGGTATTCCAGCCATTCCACTATCTGCTCGGGCCAGCAGATGCCAATCTGCGCGGCGGCGATCGCTTCCAGCGCGGTGCCCCAACTGTGGAAGGCAAAGCGCAGACCCTGGCGCGCAATCTCGGCAAACAGGCGGCGGCCCATGGCGTATCCGCCCTGGCAGCATACGTCCATCTGGACGTAGTCCACGGCTTGGGTGAGGATGAGGTCGAGATAGCGCTCTTCGCTGGGCTCGTGTTCGCCGCTGGCCAGCGGGACGATGTCCTTTTCCTTGAGCTCCAGATAGGCCGCGTGATTGTCGGGGGGAATCGGTTCTTCGAGCCAGGCAATCCGTTGTTCAGCCATCGCGTGGGCCATCTCCTCGACGGTTTCGAGCGAATAGCTTTGGTCGCCCATGCGCCACCAGGTGTGGGCGTCCACCATCAGGTCGAAATCGGGGCCGACGGCGTGGCGCATGCGGGCGACCGCTTCCACGTCCCGGGCGGGGCCGAGGGCGGGACGCATTTTGTAGGCGCGGAAACCGAGGCCGGCGATGGCGGTGGCTTCGGCGGCGTAGGCCTCCGGGGACATGTACATGCCCGCGCTGCCGTAGAGACGGATGCGGTCGCGCACCCGGCCGCCCAGCAGCTCGGAAACCGGCACGCCGCGCGCCTTGCCCATCAGATCGTAGAGCGCGATTTCGGCCGAGCAGTACACCTTGGCGAGGGCGGGGTCCGAGCCGGGACCTTCCAGGAACTGGATGCGCAGGGCGTCGGGATCGGCCAGGGTGCGGCCCTGGAGGAATGGACCGATGGTGCGCTCGATGGCCTGCTGGGCGACCAGGCTGCCGGGGCCGGGGGCATAACCTACCAGGCCGATATCGGTCGCCACGCGGATGAGCATGGCGTCGCGCTTGACCAGCGTCCGCTCACCTCCGAAGAAGGGCAGGTGGATGGGTTCCGCGAAAGGATAGGAAAGCAGGCACGCGCGTACGCTGTCGATCTTCATGAGGACGCCGAATGCAGGATAGCACGCGAGGGGAAGGGGTGAACCGGCGGCGAGTGCCCCGGTCGCCGGGGCCGACGGGGCCTCGAGTGGCGCGGAAGTACGTGGCGGAGAAGAGCCAGCCCTGCCCGCCAAGCCGTTCACGGTGCAGGCGCCGCGGGAGAAGATGGAACCTCTCCTGCGGTCCCGCCCTGCGCGGGTAGGCATCCCGCCATGCACGCCGCTCCACGGAGGGACGGAGGGCCCTTCCGGACCCCCGCCTCACCTTTTAAAACATGATAACGCGCCCCCGAAACGCGCCTCCGATCCCCTCTTCCCCTCCTGCCCCAAACACGCTACAATGAGATTTGAGGTCGAACCAAACCAGTGGGCGAAAGCCCACTTTTTTGTTGGATTTCGCACTTTTAGAACAATGCAGGAAGCGGTAGCGTCCAAAATCGAAGAGATCGCGCAGCGCGTGGCCGAGCCGGAAGGGATGGAAGTGGTCGAGGTCGAAGTCAAAGGCGGCGGGGGAACTCGCTTCGTGCGAATTTCGATCGACAAGCCCAACGGCGTCACCCACGCCGATTGCGAGCTGGTTTCCCACCAGGTAGGCGCCATTCTGGATGTGGAAGACGTAGTTCCGGGGGGCCGCTACACGCTCGAAGTCAGCTCCCCTGGCCTGGAGCGCAAGCTTCGTAAGCCGCAGGATTACCTCCGGTTTCAGGGACAGAAAGCCAAGATCACGCTGCGCCAGCCGATCGACGGGAGATCCCATTGGGAGGGTACCCTGGCCGGCTTCGAGAATGGCGAGGTCGCCCTGGAGACGCAACCCGGAAAATCCCTGCGCTTTCCCTTCGAGCAGATCCACAAGGCCAATCTCAAGTTCGAGTGGTAGTCCCGCCGGGAGAACAGGCCGCCAGAAACACCATAGTCAGGAACGAGGGCACTTTGGAAACGATCTTTCAGTCCATCGAGATACTCAGCAAGGAAAAAGGCATCGATCCGCGCATCGTCCTGGACGCCGTCAAGGACGCCATGTTGATCGCCGCCCGCAAACACTACCGCACCAACGAGGATTACCTGGCGGAGATGGATCCGAAGACCGGCGCCATTCAACTGTATGCCGTCAAGAAGGTGGTGGAAACGGTCGCCGATCCGGTCCACGAAATGGTCCTCTCGGAAGCGCGCCGCATCAATGCGGAAAGCGAAATCGGCGGCGAAGTCCGCATCAAGAAGAGCACCGATGCGCTCGGCCGCATCTCGGCGCAAACCGCCAAGCAGGTCATTTTCCAGAAGGTGCGCGAAGCCGAACGGGAGACCGTTTACAACGAATACTCGGGCCGCACCGGCGAGCTGGTCAATTGCACCATCAAGCGCGTCGAAGGGCCGGATTACATTCTCGATCTCGGCAAGACCGAGGCCAAGCTGCCCAAGAAGGAACAGTCGCGTCTGGAAAGTTACAGCGTGGGCGACCGCGTGCGGTGCGTCATTAAACTGGTGGACAAGTCCAGCAAAGGCCCCGGCGTGCTGGTTTCCCGCGCCGCGCCCGAGCTGGTGATGCGCCTCTTCGAGCAGGAAGTTCCCGAAATCTACGACGGCACGGTGGCCATCAAAGGTTGCGCGCGCGAGGCCGGGGAGCGCACCAAAATCGCCGTGCAGAGCCGCGACCGCGATGTGGACAGCGTGGGCGCCTGCGTGGGCATGAAGGGCATGCGCGTGCAATCCATCATTCGCGAGCTGCGCGGCGAAAAGATCGACATCATCGAGTTCTCGGACGACTCGGTGGTCTTCGCCACCCATGCGCTCAGCCCCGCCAAGGTCAGCCGCATCACCATCCTCGATCCGCTCGAAAAGCACATGGAAGTGATCGTGGACGATTCGCAGCTTTCCCTCGCCATCGGCAAAAAGGGCCAGAACGTGCGCCTGGCCGCTAAGCTGCTGGGCTGGAAGATCGACATCAAGAGCGAGGAGGAAAAGCGCCAGGAAGTGGAGTCCGCCATGGCGGCGCTGGTGGCGCCGGGCGCTCCGGTCTCCGTGCTGATCGATTACGGGCTGGCCGAACCGATCCTGGCGCGGCTGTTGGATTCGGGCGTCGGCACGATCGAAAAGCTGGGCGGCATGACCCCCGAGCAGATCGAGGAAATTCAGGGTATCGAACCCCAGATGGTGGAAAGTATTCAGGAGTCCGTGAACGCCTACTATGGCCAGTTCGAGGAAGGCCAGGGCGGCGGGAATGCGGAGCCGGCCGAGCCGGAGGCGACCCAGGCTGAGCCGGATGCGACCCAGGCTGAGCCGGATGCGATCCAGGCTGAGCCGGAGGCGATCCACGCTGAGCCGGAGGCGATCCACGCTGAGCCGGAGGCGGCCCACGCTGAGCCGGAGGCGGCCCAGGCTGAGCCGGAGGCGATCCACGCTGAGCCGGAGGCGGCCCAGGCCGAGCACGAGGCAGCCCAGGCTGAGCACGAGGCGGCCCACGCTGAGCACGAGGCGGCCCACGCTGAGCCGGAGGCGATCCACGCTGAGCCGGAGGCCGCCCAGGCTGAGCACGAGGCGGCCCAATCCGAGCTTGAGGCGGCCCGGCCAAGCCAGGCGATCGACGACGCCGGCCACCCGCCCGGCGCCCTGTCCGATGCCGAAAGTCCCCAGGAGCGCTTCGATCCGGGTTCCCATCCGGCGGAAAGTGTGCCGGTGGAGCAGTTTGGTAACATGGAAGGCGCGGGTTCCCCCACTGACAAACAGTCCGAAGAGGGCCTTGCGGGCGGGCCGGAGGGTACGTCCGAAGGCGGGGTGCCCTCTGGGCCCGAGGGCGGAGTGCCCCCTGGGCCCAGCCGGTAGGCATGCGTGTGCAGTAGCAGGCAGATTGTTTTCTCTATGAAGAAGATTCGTATTAACGAGCTGGCGCGGGAGCTGGAAGTCAAGGCCCACGAGATACTGGACCGGCTCCCCGAACTGGGCGTCACCGAAAAGAAGACGCATTCCAGCTCAATCGATGAAGACGTGGCCATCAAGCTGCGGCGCCTCTACGGCTTCCCGGATCTTGGTCCGGGCGGCGAGGCCCACGCGGAGATGGAGACTGAAACCGCCGCGCCCGCTCCGCACCGGCCGGAAGAAGGTCCCGCCGGTTCAGATGGACTGGCAGGTGTGCCTGTCGCGGCTCCGGGCAGGGTGCCCGCCCCTCAGCCCGAGCGCCACGGCGGCGAGGCGGTCGAGGTTGCCCCGGCTGAGGAAGCGCAGGCTTCTGCCGCGCCGGATAAACCAGTCGCGCAGCCCACCGCCGCGGCCCCCGCGCCCATCCGGCCTCCGCTGGCCGGCCGGCCGATCCATCCGCCCGTGCTGGGCCAGCCTGCGCGGCCCGAGACCCCTCGCGAAGCCCCGCGTCCCGAAGCCCCTCGCGCGGCGGCCCCGCCGGTAGCCGCTCCGCCGCCATCCACGCCCAGCCTTCCCGTGCCGCCATCGGTTTCCCCGCTCGTGTCCAGGCCGCCGCATCCCCCCGCCGCGGTCATCGCGCCGGGACGTCCCGCGGCCCCGGCCGCCAAGCCGCTGCCCGGTCCCGCGGCGCCAGGGCCTCGGCCCGGACAGGTGCTCTCCGGCCCGCGCCAGCCATTGCCGGCTTCTTCCGGCGGCGCGGAACCCTCGCGCCCCAGCGGGGTGGTGCCCTCTGGGGTGCCCTCTGGGCCCACCGCGCCCCAGCGTCCCCAGCCGCAGATGCGGCGTCAGGAATCTCCGCGCGAATCCTCGCGCCTCAGCCCTCCTCAGCAAACGGCGCCCTCGGGGGTGCCCTCTGGGCCCGGCGGACCATCGTTCCAGCCGCAGAGCCGTGCCCTGGCGGGCCAGCCCGCAGCTCGTCCGGTGGTGCCCCCGCGGCCCGATCTGGCAGCCAAGCTATCCACGCCCCGCCCGGCCATGCCGGCCCAACCGGCCCCGCCGCGTCCGGGGATTCCCAAGCCGCCCAGCGCCCCGACTCCCGGCCAGCCGATTTACCGCGGTCCCATTCGCCCCGGCCAGCCCCTGGTCGCCAAGACTGGCGTACGTCCTGCCGGCCCTCCGCCCATCGGCCGCCCCGGCGGTCCCGGGCCGCGCCCGCAGCACCCCACATCGCGCGGTCGCATGGAGCCGGGTATGGCGCCGCCGCCCGCGGAACCCGCTCGCGGCCGCCCCGGCGATAAACGCCCCGGCGCCCGTCCTCAGCCGCGCGAGCGGCACGAGGAAGAGAAGATCCTGCGTCCGCAGCGCCGCCAGGTGGAGGCCGGGCCGCCGCCCATCAACCGCGCAATCACCATCTCCGAGGGCATCACCGTCAAGGAGCTTTGCGAAAAGCTCGACGTCAAGGCCGCCCTGGTGATGAAGAAGCTGATGGACCGCGGCATCTTCGTGGCCATCAACCAGACCCTCGATTCCAAGCTGGCCAATGAAGTGGCGCGCGATTTTGGCGCCTCCACCGCCACCGTCAGCTACGAAAAAGAGGCCATGCAGGCCGTCGAAGAGGCCGAAGAGAGCAAGGACCTGCAGAAGCGCGCTCCCGTGGTCACCATCATGGGCCATGTGGATCACGGCAAGACCTCCCTGCTCGACGCCATTCGCGAAGCCAATGTGGCCGCCCGCGAGGCCGGCGGCATCACCCAGCACATCGGCGCTTATTACGTGGAGATGAAGGGGCGCAAGATCGTCTTCATCGATACCCCCGGCCACGAAGCGTTCACCCGCATGCGCGCCCGCGGCGCCAAAGTCACCGACATCGTGGTGCTGGTGGTGGCGGCCGACGATGGCGTCATGCCGCAGACCCTGGAGGCCATCGATCACGCGCGCGCCGCCGGCGTGCCGATTATCGTGGCCATCAACAAGATCGACAAGCCCGAGGCCCAGCCGGAGCGCATCAAGCAGCAGCTCGCCGATCGCGGCCTGCTGGCCGAAGATTGGGGCGGCGACACCGTGGTGGTGCCGGTTTCCGCCCGCACTCATGAGAACCTGGATCTGCTGCTCGAGATGATCCTGCTGGTCGCCGACCTCCAGGATTTGAAAGCCAACCCCGACCGGCCCGCCATGGGCGTCGTCATCGAAGCCCAGCTCGATCGCGGGCGAGGCCCGGTGGCTACCGTACTGGTGCGCAACGGCACCCTCAGCGTGGGCGATTTCTTCATTTGCGGCGCGGTATTCGGCAAAGTGCGCGCTATGCTCAACGACCGGGGCACGCCCATCCGCAAGGCCGAGCCGTCCATGCCCGTCGAGGTGCTGGGGCTCGAATCGCTGCCCGAAGCGGGGGACGATTTCCAGGTGGTCACCGACACCGCCAAGGCCAAGCAGATCGTCAATTTCCGCGACCAGAAGTTGCGCGAAGCGGCGCTCGCCAAATCCAGCCGCCTGACCCTCGAGCAACTGCACAAGCAGATGGAAGCCGGCGAAGTGAAGGAGCTTCCGCTGATCATCAAGACCGACGTCGGCGGATCGGCCGAAGTGCTCACCGAATCGTTGCAGAAGCTCTCCAACGACAAGGTCAAGATCCGCGTCATCCGCTCCGGCGTGGGCGCCATCAACGAATCGGACGTGTTGCTGGCCTCCGCGTCCAACGCCATCATTATCGGGTTCAACGTGCGGCCGGAGCGCAACGCCTCCGCGCTGGCGGAGCAGGAGAAGGTGGACGTCCGCCTGCACACCATCATTTACAATCTGACCGACGAGATCAAGCGCGCCATGACCGGGTTGCTCGAGCCGGTTTTCAAGGAAGTCTACAAGGGCAAGGCCGAAGTGCGCGAGACCTTCCGCATCACCAAGGTGGGGAACGTGGCCGGATGCCAGGTGCTGGATGGCACCATCCTCAGCCGCTCGGACGCCCGGCTGCTGCGCGATAACGTGGTGGTCTACACCGGCAAGATCGGCTCGCTGCGGCGTTTTAAAGACGACGTCAGCGAGGTCAAGAGCGGCATGGAATGCGGCATCACCCTGGAGAATTTCGGCGATGTCAAGCAGGGAGACATCATCGAGGCGTTCGTCACCGAGCGCGTCGCGAACGAAGTGTTCGCCTGAGCTCATGGCGGCCATCGGCGTACTGACCCTGGAGCTGCGGCTGGAAAATTCGCACTCGCTCAAGGACAAGCGTCACATCGTGGCGAGCCTCAAGGAGCGCCTGCGCAACAAATTCAATGTGGCGGTAGCGGAGATCGCTTACCAGGACCTGTGGCAGCGCGCCGCCGTGGCCGCGGTGACCGTCTCGAGCGACCACACGCACGCCGAAAAGGTGCTCCGGGGAGTGGAGGACGAGGCCGCCGCGCTGCTAGGCCCCGATCTGGCCGACGCTACCGTGGAGTGGCTGGCATGAAGTTGTGTATTCACCGCGGAGACACGGAGGCCGCGGAGAAAGCGCGGAGAACACCCTGTCTCTTCTGGCCTTTCTCCGCGCTTCCTCCGCGCCCTCCGCGTCTCTGCGGTGAATCCAAGGCCTCCCACAAGGCGGTCCCCCATGGATGAGCGCCGCGCAATCCGCGTCGCCGAGACCGTCCGCGAGGAACTGATCGCCCTCATCGGCTTCGAAAGCGACGATCCTCGCCTTCTGCCGATCGAAGTCACCGACGTTCATCTCAGCCCGGACGGCCGGCACGCCAACGTCCGTGTGGCCATCCGCGGCAACGAGCGCGACCAGAAGCAATCCCTGGCGGCCCTGGATCATGCCCGGCATTATTTGCGTCGCGAGCTGGCCTCCCGGCTGACCCTCCACCACGTTCCGGAGTTGCATTTCGAGCACGACCGCGACCCGGATGTGGAAAGCCGCATCGATTTCCTTCTCAAACGGGCGAAAAAATCTCGTGGCCGCACTGAAAATCAGCCCTAAACTCAAAAATCTCGCCGCGGCGCTCAAAAACGGCCCTAAAATGAAACAAAACGTGTTAGTTTTGTTTCTGTTGGCGGCTTTAGCGATGGGCCGGGCGCAGGGGGCGCCCCCTCAGGAGCGGCCCGTCGCGGCGCCATCGGGGGGGCAGGCTGGGGCGCCCTCCGATCCCGCCTTGCGGCTGGAGAAGAGCGCCGACGCCATGGGTTCGACCTACTCGGTGATCCTGTATGGAAGCGACCGGGTCAAAATGGAGGCGGCCGCCGACGCCGCTTTCGACGAGGTGCGGCGGCTCGACGACATGCTTTCGAACTACAAGCCCGCGAGCGAGTGGAGCCGGATCAACCGGCTGGCGGCCGAAAAGCCGCTACGGATTTCGCCGGAAATGTTCCGGCTGCTGGCGGCTTGCCTGGAATACAGCCGCCAGAGCGAAGGGGCCTTCGACATCTCCGTGGGGCCTCTGATGAAGGTGTGGGGGTTTTATAAAGGTTCCGGCCATCTGCCCCACCGGCCCGAAGTGCTGGGGGCGCTCGCTAAAACGGGTTACCGCCACGTCCACCTGGATGCGGCCGGGCAAACGGTGTGGTTTGACCGTCCGGGCGTGGAGCTGGACCCGGGAGGAATCGGCAAAGGATACGCAGTCGATCGCATGGTGGAGGTTTTGAGACAAATGGACGTCCGGATCGCTCTGGTGGCGGGATCGGGCAGCAGTATCTATGGAATGGGTGCGCCGCCCAACGAGCCGCGCGGATGGGCCATCGAGATCCGCAACCCCTGGGATACCGGCAAAACCGCCGAGGAGGTGTACCTGAAGGATATGTCGATGTCCACGTCCGGGAGTTATGAAAAGTTCTTCCGGGCGGAGGGCCGCATCTATTCCCACATCATGGACCCCCGCACCGGTTATCCCGCCCACGGCGCCGTGGCCGTCTCGGTGGTGACGCCGCTCACCATCGACAGCGAGGCGTGGGCCAAGCCCTATTTCGTGAACGGCCGCCAGTGGGCGGCAAAGCACAAACCCAAGGACTTTCGCGTATATTTCTGCGAAGACAGGACGGATCAGCCATGCGCGTGGCTCCAATGACCAGCCGTTTCTTAGACGCCTGCCGGCGCCGGCCCACCGATGTGCGGCCGGTGTGGTTCATGCGGCAGGCGGGACGGTACATGAGACAGTACCGCCAAATCCGCGACCGCCACGGCATCCTGGAAATTTGCAAGCGGCCCGACCTGGCAGCCACGGTCACTCTGCAACCCGTGGAAATCCTGGACGTGGATGCCGCCATCATTTTCGCCGACCTGCTGCTGCCCGTCGAGCCGATGGGACTGAAGCTGCACTACGCCGCCGGCGAAGGCCCCCAAATCGACAACCCGGTGCGCACTTCCGACGACGTCGATTCGCTCTCCACCACCAACACCGATGAGCTGGGCTATGTCGGAGAAGCCATCCAGCACGTGGTGCGCGCGCTGGCCGGGAAAGTGCCGGTGATCGGCTTCGTGGGCGCTCCCTTCACCATGGCCAGCTACATGATTGAAGGCGGAGCTTCGCGCAATTTCATCCGCACCAAGAAGCTGATGTATAGCGACGAGATTCTGTGGCGTCGGCTGATGGGCAAGATTGTGGATGTGCTGGCGCCTTTCGCGCATCTCCAGGTGACCGCCGGGGCCCGCGCCATCCAGGTGTTCGATAGCTGGGTAGGCACCCTGGGTTCGGACGATTACGTGCGCTTCGCCGCCCCCTACTCGCGCGCGCTGATCGAGCGCATCCGCTCCACCGGCGTGCCGGTGATCCATTTCGGCACGGGCGCCTCCGGCTTCTTCAAGGAGCTGCACGCGGCCGGCGGCGACGTGATGGGCGTGGACTGGCGGATCAACATCGACCAGGCGTGGATGGATGTCAGCTACCGTTCGGCGATTCAGGGAAATCTCGATCCCGTGGCGCTGTTCGCGCCGCTTCACGAGCTGCGCACCAAGGTTCACGAGCTGCTGAAGCGTACCGGCACGCGCCCCGGCCACATTTTCAATCTGGGCCACGGCATTCTGCCCGAGACGCCCGTGGAGAACGTCAAAGCGGTGGTCGAGATGGTCAGGGAATTCCGGCCGTGAAGCGGGCGGTGCTCCTCCTGGCGCACGGGGCCCCCGAGCGGCTGGAGGATGTGGAAAGCTATCTTTCCTACGTGCGCGGCGGGCGGCCCGGCAATCCCAAGGTTCTCGAGGAAGTGCGCCACCGCTATGCCGCCATCGGCGGATCCTCGCCGCTGCTAAGCTGGACGCGCGCGCAGGCGGAGGCGCTCGAATGCCTGCTCGGCCTCCCGGTTTTCTTCGGCATGCGCAATTGGCATCCCTTCATCCGCGAGACCATGGGCCGGATCCGCGAATCGGGTGTGGAACGGCTCGCCGGAATCTGCCTGGCGCCGCAGTTTTCGGAGCTGAGCATCGGCCTCTACATCCGCCGCACCGAAGAAGCCCGCCGCGAAGCCGGAGTGGCCGCCGAGATTTGCTGGGCCAAGAGCTTTCACACCGAGCCGCTGCTGATCGAAGCCTTTGCCGAGCGCCTGCGGCCGCTGGCCGGGCCCAGTGGGCGCCCCGGCCCGCGCGAAATCGCGAACCAGGAAGAAGGCGTCGCGGCCGCCGGCCAGCCCCTCGATTCCAAGCTGGCCTCCGAGGTGGCACGCAAGTTCGGCGCTTCCACGGCAGCCGTCCCCAAGGTGCTGTTTACGGCCCACAGCCTGCCCGAGAAGGCGCTGGCCAATGGCGACCCGTACGCCGCCGAATGCCGCGCGACCGCCGCCGCCGTGGCATCGTCGCTGGGTCTGGCGGATTTCGACTTGGCCTTTCAAAGCCAGGGCATGACGGACGACCGCTGGCTGGGACCCACGGTGGAATCCACTCTCGACCGCTACGCCGCCGACGGCCTGCGCGAGGTAGCGCTCGACCCCATCGGGTTCGTGTGCGATCACGTGGAGATTCTCTTCGATATCGACAGGCTCTTTCGCGAATACGCCGCCGCGCGCGGGATTACGCTGCGGCGTCCCGAGTCGCTGAACGATTCCCCAACCTTCACCGCCGCGTTGGCCGAGGTGGCCAAGAGGTGTCTGTGAACGACGGCCAACCGCTCTCTGACGTTCGCGGCTCGATAACTGGCCGCCCACCGCTCCGTAACCGTCGCGGCTCCGATGCGCTTTCAGAGCCGCGAC
>JBKQPR010000251.1:0-2687 GCA_052144935.1 Bryobacteraceae bacterium | reverse complement strand
TCGCCGCGATATTCGGATGGTTCAGCGACGCCAGCACCTGCGCCTCGCGCTTGAATCGGGCCAGCCTCTCCGGGTCGTTGGCAAACGAATCCGGCAGAACCTTGACCGCCACTTCCCGCCCCAGCTTCGTGTCCGTGGCGCGATACACCGCCCCCATGCCGCCCTCGCCCAGCTTGGCGGTGATCCTGTAATGCGCAATCGTCTGCTGCGGACTCATGGCGCTTTCCTCCGCAGTTCATCGAAAAAGTTCTCGAGCAGGGTGACATGCACCGAACCCCTCGATCCAACGCCCATTTCAGGCGCGGTCACTATCGCAAATCGCGCTCCGTCCGGCGCCAGATCCAGGTTGGATACGCCGGCGTAGAATAGCGGCCTCTGGGACCATACCCGCGGCTTGCCGGGCACGAACGCCTCGCCATCCACGGTGTAATCCACCACCATGATCCGGTCGTCCGGGGCCTCATAGAACAACTCGTGTCCATTCTTCGACCAGAGCGCGTATAAACCTCCACCGGTCGAAATGGGCCATTTGCCTCCGCTGCCGGCCGGAAACGGCCGCACGTAGATCTCATTGGCGCCCGACTCATTCGACCTGTAAGCGATCCAGCGCCCGTCTGGGGAGAATCTGGGAAGGAGTTCCTCGGCCGGTGTTCGCAGAAACAACTCCGGCGTCCCGGCCTTGGGATGATCGGCGTCCGTGAGGTCCAGCGGTACGGTCCACAGATCGCCGCCCGTCTCCGGGCTGACTTCATGATAGGCCAGCCGCCGCCCGTCCGGAGAAAACGACCAGGGAACCACGCTGTATTTGCTTTTCAATAGCACCTGCGGCTCTCCCGACCCGTTGCTCCGAATCCAAGTCAGCGCGGAACCATCGGATACGGAGACGAAGACCAGATGCTTGCCGTCTGGCGCCCAGATCGGCGCCACCACATGGCCCTTGGACGTCAGGGGGATGGTCGTGTCGCGCTCCAGGTCGTGAATGTACCCGTCCGCGCCGGTAACCAGAGCCAACTTCTTGCCGTCCGGTGAAAAGCGGGGCGCCGAATATGTTCCCGGCGTGGTCGCCAGAGGCGCCATTTGCCCGGTGCTGTCGAGCCACGCCACCTGCAGCGATTGAGCCGCCCCTGCGCCCGCCAGGTACACCAGGTTCCCCGGGGCCGCCGTTGAGAAATCGAACTGACCGCCGCCGGTGAGCGGGTTTGCGGCCAGGTCCTGGACGAGCGGCACGGGGGATCCCCGCACCTCCAGCCGGTCCACGTCGAACCTCAGGCCGAAGAGCGCTCCCTGGTGCACATACACCAGCCACCCGGGCGGCACATACCGGCCATAGTACCCTCCCCGCAGGAGGACCTTGACCTGACCGGTCTTCAACGATACGGCTTCGATACTGGAATCGTCCGACCCGGTGTTGGTTGGGGAGGCGGTGAAAAGCACCGCCTGACTGCCGGGCAGCACCTGCGGCCAACGGTGACCGGTGTCTCCCACTCCTAATTTGGTGACGTGTTGCGGCGCTCCTCCGGCGGGGGGAACACGCGAAAGGGGAGAGAGTTGGGTCAAGGCGGCCACGATATTGCCGTCGTCGCCCCAACTGCCTCCCCGCGGGCTGGGAGCGGCACATAGCACCACAGGCGTGCCTGCCTGTACCGAAATCTTCTTGAGCTGGCCGTCCGCGAAGAAGCCGGCCGATTGGCCATCCGGCGAAAAGAACGGATCAAAGCCGCCGTCGGTGCCCGCGAGCAGACTGGCGTGCGCCTCATCGAGCAGACGCGTGGCGAGCTGTGCTTTGCCATCCGGTCCGCGGGCCGGAAACACCAGCCGCCGGCCGTCCGGTGAAATCGCCGCGGTGATGTCGAAGCCCGCGATCGTTTCCGGCCCGAGATCCACGCTCAGGCGCGTCAACGGACGGTCCACCGGGCGCGTGGCGCGCCAGGCGATCCACCACCCGGCGGCGGCAGCGATCGCCAGCACCGCCGCCACCATCCATGGCGTCGCCCGCCTGGGGGCCATCGCCGCCACCGGCGCCCCTTCGCCATCCAGCCCGGCCCCTGCGTCCCCTATGCAATGCCAGCGTTGCCGCGGATCCCTCTTCAGGCACCGCTCCAGCACCGGCCGCACTTGCACCGGAATCGCCGCCCAATCGATCTCGCCCTTGAGCACCGCAGCCAGTGTGTCCGAAACCGTCGGCCCGCCGAACAGTCGTCTCCCGCTGAGCATCTCATACAGCACCACGCCGAATGCCCAGATATCGGCGCGCCGGTCGGCGTTTTGCCCGCGCGCCTGTTCGGGAGACATGTAGCCCGCCGTGCCCATGATTGTGCCCGTCACGGTAGCCCGCATGGTCAGCGTGGGCGAGGCGTTCGGGTCGCTGGCGGCAGACTCGTTAGCCAGCGCCTTGGCGAGGCCGAAATCGAGCACCTTGACACGGCCTTCCGGCGTGACTTTCACGTTGGCGGGCTTGAGGTCGCGGTGCACGATGCCTTTCTCGTGCGCGTATTCCAGCGCCTCGGCGATCTGCCGCGCGATGGGCAGCGCCTCGTCCACAGGAACCGGCCCCTCCCCAATCCGCTCCGCCAGCGTCGGCCCTTCCACCAATTCCAGGATCAGCGCCCGCTCCTCCACGCCGTAAATCGCCGCGATATTCGGATGGTTCAGCGACGCCAGCACCTGCGCCTCGCGCTTGAATCGGG
>JBKQPR010000250.1:0-27311 GCA_052144935.1 Bryobacteraceae bacterium | reverse complement strand
CTCTCCTACCCTGCCACCGACCGTCGCCGATGGCAACTGAGCGGACACTTTTCCACAGGCGCGTTGCCGCCCACCGTGGAGAAACCAACCCTTCAATAATTCGCCCTACGGATTAACTATAAGGGAGCGGTTGACGCACCGGAACGGAGAAATCCCGGAAACGCGTAAGCGCTTGACCGGCTGATCCGCAGAATCGCGCAGCCCCCAAGGGGCAGTTGAGAGCGCTATTCTTTTCCAGGTGAGAGTTTTCTCAAGGAGGGCGAGGGACTCCGCTTCGGTCAGATCTTGGCGGGTCGCGACCCAAGCCGAAGAGACCCACGGCCTCTGCCCGCCTCAGCATGCCAGATCAAGCGGTACGGGAAGTGTCCACAAATGACCCGATTGAAGTAGTTGCCCTTGGAAGGATTCGAACCGGCACTGGACCGCTTTTGAGGCGGTTGCCTCTGCCGTTGGACTACGGGCTCATGGAAGGCTCGGTCGGATTCGAACCGACACACATTGGTGGGCAGTCGAGGATTCGAACCTTGGATGTTTCCCGAAGGGTTACCGGGGCTACAGCCCGGCGCTTTCAGCCTCTCAGCCAACTGCCCAAACGCGAATTGTCAAAGATCCGGCGGAAGGCAGGCGACTCGAACGCCTATGTCCCGAGGGACTCTGGCTTAACAGACCAGAGGAATACCAATTTACCGGAGCCTTCCGGGTACAAGTTGAAAATGCGATTTACGGGGAAATTACAGAGTTAGTGAGAGACACCAAGACTGTCCGACTGAAAAGCCGGTACGATAGGAGGCCGCGATTAAAGAAGCACAGCATCTTTAATCAGGCTACAGCGAAGCGCGACGTCGAGTCGAGACCCGTCTTGGGCCCAAAACAAGAAGTACTCGCAGCGCATGGTGAAGGGAATCGGGCCAATCTTCGCCAAGAGGGTTGTGCGGCGTCGCTTATCTGCCCCTACCTTCCGGAGGTGTGCCCGAGCGGCCGGGACGGGGAGGAGCCACGTAGTTCACGAGCTCATCGACTGGCTTCTTCCCGGCCCACGCGATGCCCCGGAGCAATGTCCGCTGAATCTGGTAATTGGCAAAATTGGCGTAGGTGTGGCCCTGCATCCACACGAAGGATCGAGCCGGCTGACCACCGGGGAGTTCGTGTTCGTACGTCCAGATCTGCGGCACGACTTCGTCTTTGTGGTCGCCAGCACTGCGCGTTGGCGGGATCTTTGCGGTTGCCAGCACGTGGACGGCAGGGTTTTTCGCCCACGTCATATTGAAGAAGGCCTCATCGAAAATCGTGATATCGGACATGTCCACCATGATTGGATTCGATTTGTCCACGACTGTGTAGGGGATTGGCGCGTCCAGGGTGTAGTTCACCTCACCATGCTTCTTTGCGCCACCCATGAGGGTCGCAAAATAGGCGGGATCCGGACCGCACAAAGAGTCGTGTAAACTAACCAGGCCGCCACCACGTTTGACGAACGCCTCAATCGCGGCCTTTTCGCTATCGCTCAGGTAGGCTGCGTCGCCCTTGTAAATCACCACGACATCGGTATGTTCGAGGTCGGCACTGCTGGGGCCATGGAAAGCACCATCGACGACGGCCCCATGGTCCGTCAGAATCTTGCTCCAGTCGGCAAGAAACTGTGGGTAGTCATGCTGACCCTCGCCATGGGACTTGATGCCCGCCCAGATGTATATATGCATGCCCTTGGCGTTTTGGCCCTGTGGTGAAGGAGCTCCCTGAGGGCCTGTACCGCGCCCACCTTGCGCCCAAGCCTCTCGGGGCATCGTTCCTGCCAGGAACAACACCAACACGGCGCCGAGTACCGGATGCAGGATCCTCTCCTTCGGAAGTTTGCGATCTGTCCTGCCCACCGTAGTTGAAAGCCGAGCCTCGGTTCCCGTCTTGGTGCGATTTCGTCTACTTGTCACAGTCATCACCTCATCTTTGCGCTAATGCTTGCTACAGCCCTCGAATCGTCCTGGTCCCGCATCAATGTCATCTTCCTTCGTCGTCGCGTGCGGGATCGTTCGTGGCAGGATTGGAAACGTAGCCCTGGGGCGACACTTCCATCCGACGTTGAATAGCGGTCCGCTCACTGGAGAGAGGTATATCGAACTCCGGGTGGATTGTCAATCGGCCTTCCAACCCCAGCCGGCCTTCCGAACCGACCTTCCGAAGTCGGGCGACAGTTCTCCTGGACGCCACGCGAGCAACGGCCTGTGTCTATTTTGGGGGGAGAAAGCGCGAGGGCGGCCCGGTTTGCGCGGCTCACGCCACAGACTTCGTCGCCGGGGATGGCGACGCGCCCCGCCGAAGGCGGCGGCGAGAGTGGCCCGACCGCTGGCGCCGCCCAACTCTACGCGGCGAAAATCGTCGCCGGCCGCCTCCGTGGCGCCGGCCGGACGGGTGGCCCCACCATGCCCCGCGGCCGGCGATGCGGCAAGCTCATACCGGCCGGCGATGGCCGCAGGCGTATATTGAATTCACGGTAAGGCCGGGCTTCTTTTGAACGTGCAGGCGGTTATCTTGCCGCAAGCGCCGGTCCGCCGAAGGAGAATCCCAAGGAACGCCGGTCGCCTTCGCCGTGCGCGCTGGTTTCGATCGCCGCCACCCTTTCGCCCTTCTGGGTCGTGATGGGGGTGGTTGGAGTGGCGATCCCCTTTGGGGTGGGCCTGTTCTTCGGCTATTATCCCGCCAATCGCGCCGCCAACTGGACCCCATCGTCTGCTTGCGCTACGAATGGCCGGCGCCCGGCTGTGCGAGAATAACGCCCATGGCTCCCCTCGCCCTCGCCCTCGTCCTGGCTTGCTCTTTCACCGCCCTCGCCGCGGACCAGCCGCCCAAATTGCGTCTTGCGGAAGTCCAGAATGTCGCCCCGGAAAGGTACCGCGCCGAACTTACCCTCGATCCCGATAAGACCGGGTTCAGCGGCGACATCCGCATTCAAGTGAAGGTCGGTCAGCCGGCCCAGACCATCTGGCTGAATGCCAATCGCATCGCCGTCCAGCAGGCTTCCGTCACCGCCGGCGGAAAGACTCTGACAGCCAAGGCGCTCGCGGGGGGCGACGATTTCCTGGGGCTGCAACTGCCCTCGGCCATTCCCGCGGGCGCGGCGGAAATCGCCATCCGTTACACCGGCGAAGTCCGCCACGGCGATACCTCCGGCGTGTTCCACGCCGAGGATGGAGGCGTCTCCTACATCCTGACGCAGTTTGAAGCCACCGACGCGCGCGATGCCTTTCCGTGCTTCGACGAGCCTTCTTACAAGGTGCCGTGGCAGCTCACGCTGCGCATCCCGCCGCAGGATGAGGCCGTGAGCAATACGCCCGCCGCGTCCGAAACCAGCGAATCGGGCATGCGGAAAATCGCCTTCGCCGAGACCAGGCCGTTGCCCAGCTATCTGATCGCCTTCGCCGTCGGTCCGTTCGAATTCGTGGATGCGGGCTTCGCCGGCCAAAAGCATGTGCCGGTGCGCATCGTAACGCCCAAAGGCCGGGCGGGACAAGCCAAATACGCCGCCGAGGTCACCGCCACCATTTTGACCCGCCTCGAAGATTACTTCGGTATCCCATTCCCCTATGACAAGTCGGATCAGGTAGCCGTACCCGTCACTATCGGCTTTGGCGCCATGGAAAACGCGGGCATGGTGACTTATGGCCAAAACATCCTGCTGGCCAATCCCGAGACCGATTCCATCGGCCGCCAGCGGGAATATGCCTCGGTCGCGGCTCACGAGCTTTCCCACCAGTGGTTCGGCGACCTGGTGACTACCAACTGGTGGAACGATATCTGGCTCAACGAAGCCTTCGCCACCTGGATGGAGCAGAAGCTCATCGCCGAATGGAAGCCGGAGTGGAACACGCGGGTGGACGATGTCGAGAGCAAGCTGGGCGCGGCGCGGCAGGACAGCCTGGTGACGGCGCGCAAAATCCGCCAGGCCATCGAGACCAAGGGCGACATCTCCAATGCCTTCGATGGCATCACCTACGATAAAGGGGCGGCCGTGATCGGCATGTTCGAAAACTGGATGGGGCCGGAAGCCTTCCGCAAAGGCGTCCGGAGCTATCTCCAGCAGTACGCCTTCCGAACCACCACCGCCGGCGAGTTTCTGGATGCGCTCAGCTCGTCCAGTAAGAAAGATATCACCCAGCCCTTTTCCACCTTCCTCAACCAGGCTGGCGTGCCGATGGTGAAGGTGTCGCTCGATTGCACCAAGGCTCCCGTGCTGCATCTCGAACAATCGCGCTACCTGCCCACCGGTTCGAAAGGCTCCACGAACCAGGTGTGGAGCGTTCCCATCTGCGTGCGTTACGGCGCTGAAAAAGGCGAGAGCCAGTGAGCCAGTGTACCCTCATGACGCAGGCCGCCATGGAGTGGCCGCTGCAGGCCAAACGCTGCCCGGCCTGGATCGACGCCAACCAGGACGCCAAGGGGTATTACCGGGCCGATTACCAGGGCGCGCTGCTTTCGGCGCTCACCGGCGGCGACGTGGAGCATCGCCTCTCCGCGGCGGAGCGCGCCGACCTCATCGGCAACGCCGAAGCCATGGCGAACGGGGGCCGCATGCCCGCGGCGGACGCCCTGCGCCTGGCCGAAACGTTCCATAGCGATTCCTCGCGGCAGGTCTTCGGGAGCAGCCTGGCGCTGGCGCTCTCGGTTCAGCGCGACGTCGTGCCGGAGAATCTGCAGCCGAGCTACCAGCGCTTCCTCCGCAAGAACTTCCAGGCCCGCGCCCGGGAGTTGGGATGGATCCCACGCCCTGGCGAATCGGAGGATGTCCGTCTCCTGCGGCCCCAATTGGTCGGCGCCATGGCAAGGCAGGGCGGTGACCAGGAACTGGCCGGGCAGGCCCGCCAACTGGCGGAGAAATGGCTGGCCGATCGCAAGGCCGTGGCGCCCGACGTGGTGGAAGCGGTCCTCTCCAGTGCCGCCTGGTACGGCGCCCTGCCCCTCTTCCAACGCTTCCTGACCGAATTCGAAAAGACCAAGGACCGGCAGGACCAGCAGCGCCTCCTCGGCGCCATGACCGATTTCCGCGACCCTGCCTCCATTGAGGCCGGGATGCAGGAGGTGCTGTCCGGCAGGGTGAAACTGGCGGACGGATTCCTGCTGCTGCTGTTCGGGGGACGGAACTCCCCGGCTACGCTCACGATGCCCTTCGAGTTTGTGAAGGCGCACTTTGACCGGATCATGCAGGGCAACCCGAGCATTTTCGGTGACAGCTTCGGCTCATTTCTGCCGAACGTTGGCAGGAGCTTCTGCGATCCCCAATTGCGCCAGCAGTTGCAGGATTACTTCGACCCGCTGGTGGGCAAGTACGATGGGGCGCCGCGCAATCTGGCGCAAACGCTCGAAACAGTGGACCTGTGCATCGCGCGCGTAGCGGCCCAGCGGCCCAGCGTGAGCGAATTCCTGTCGAAATATTGACCTGAGCCGCGTCTGCGCGGATAGGCCCATGCCCGGGGCCTCCACCGGTCCGGCCCCACGGGACTGGATGCGCCAACTTTTAGTATTTTAGTATGGTACCGGTACCCCCGTTCGCACGCGTCGCGGTATCATTATGGGCGTGGTGAGTGCGGTTCCACACATCCATTGTCCCAGTTGCGGCGCCAGCGACGTCCGTGAATCGCACACCCACGGCCCGGTGGATGCGATCCTGGGGATGTTTGGCCTGGTGGCCTACCGTTGCCGGGCCTGCCGCAACCGTTTCCACAAAAGACCCCCGCGGGAAGACTCCGAAGAGGAGTTTCAGGAGCACAACGTGGAGGCTGAAGGCGAGCAATCCGGTAAGGATTCCCGGTAACCTTTTTCCCCGCCCGCGGTAGTACCCTCGTGACGAATCTCGTCAAGGACTGCACCTACGCCCTCCGCACCTTTCGCCGCTCGCCGGTATTCTGTGCCGTGGCCGTGCTTTCGCTGGCGCTGGGAATCGGCGCCAACACCGCCATCTTCACGCTCATCGATCAGCTCATTCTGCGCCTGCTGCCGGTCCGCGACCCACAGCGCATCGTGCTGCTGGCCGGGGAGGGCCGCCACTACGGCGGCAACAACGGCCGCAACGCCCTCTCTTACCTCATGTACCAGGATCTGCGCGACCGCAACCAGGTGTTCAGCGGCATGATGTGCGCCTACCGCACGTTGGTCACCCTGGGCACGGAGGGGCAGACCGAGGCGGTGGGCGGCGAAATCGTCTCCGGCAACTATTTCCCGCTGCTCGGCGTGCGCCCGGCGCTGGGCCGCCTGTTCAGCGCCGACGACGATTTGCACGAAGGCCGGCATCCCTACGCGGTGCTGACCTATGCCTTTTGGAGATCGCGCTTGGCCGGCGACCCCGCCATCCTGGGCCGCACGCTGCGCATCAATGACTATCCGCTCACGGTGGTGGGCGTGGCGCAGCCCGGTTTCGACGGCATGGAGCCCGGCCTGCCGGCGCAGATCTTCTTCCCCATGGCCATGGCGTCCAGCGTTCGCCCCGGTTTCCGCGACATGTGGGACCGCCGCCAGCGATGGGTGAACGTCTACGGGCGCTTGAAGCCCTCTCTCTCCATCGGCCAGGCGTACGCCGGCCTGCAGCCGCTCTTCCACCAGATCATCGGGATGGAAGTACGCCAACCCCCCTTCCGCAACGCCACTCCCTACGACAAGGAGCAGTTCCTGCGCATGAGCCTCGACGTGATGCCGGGGTCGCAGGGCAACACCAACATGCGGCGGAAGTACGAAAAGCCGCTGTGGGTGCTCATGGGAGTGGTGGGGCTGGTGCTGCTGATCGCCTGCGCCAACCTGGCCAGCCTGCTCACCGCGCGCGCGGCCTCGCGGCAGAAGGAGATCGCCATCCGCCTGGCGGTCGGCTCCAGCCGCGGGCGCATGGTGCGCCAACTGCTTACCGAGAGCCTGGTGCTGGCGGCCGCGGGCGGCGCGGCAGGAATCGGGCTGGCGGTGCTGATGGTGAAGGGCCTGCTGGCCTTTCTGCCCGCCACGTTTACCGGCTATGGCATCTCCAGTTCGCCGGATGGGCGCCTGCTGGCCTTCACTTTCGCCCTTTCGCTGGCCACCGGCATCGCCTTCGGGCTGGTCCCCGCGCTCGATTCCACCCGGCCCGATATCGCCACCACCTTGAAGGACCAGGCCGGCGGCGTGGTCGGTGGCGGCGTGCGTGTGGGCCTCCGAAAAATGCTGGTCACCGCGCAGGTCTCGCTCTCGCTCCTGTTGCTCATCGGCGCGGGCCTCTTTCTGCGCAGCCTGGGCAATCTGCGCCTGCTCGATCCCGGCTTCCGCACTTCCAATCTGATCGAATTCCTCGTGAACCCGCGCAATCTGGGCTACGATCCCGCCCGCGCGCGCGCCTTCTTCCAGCGTATGCAAGAGCGCTTGAGCGGCCTCGGCGGCGTCGAGGCCGCGGGCCTGGCGAACATGGCGGTGCTGACCGGCAACGAGTGGGACAACAGCGTCACGGTGGAGGGCTACCAGGCCAGACCCGGCGAGGAAATGGGACCGCACTTCAACGCCGTCTCGCCGGGCTATTTCGATGCCATGGGGATTCACATCCTGGCCGGCCGCGACTTCACCATAAAGGATGGCTTCGGCGCGCCGCTGGTGGCGGTGGTGAATGCCCGCTTCGCCCAACGCTTCTTCGGCGACAAGGTCGCGGTAGGCCGCCACTTCGGACGGGGCAGCGATCCCGGGACGCCCACCAACATCGAAATCGTCGGAGTAGTCAACAACACGCGCTACGAGAGCCTGCGCGATCCCATCCCGGAGCAGGTGTTTGTGTCGTTCGCGCAGAATTCTAACAACGCCGCCTGGGCTTACGTCCGCACCATCCGCGACCCCGACAGCGCCTTCCGCGCGGTCCGCGCGGCCATCCGCGAGATGGAGCCGAACCTGCCGCTGTTGAACATGAAGACCCTCGACACCCAGCTCGACGAATCGCTGGTCACCGAGCGCATGATCGCCACGCTGTCGAGTGTTTTCGGCGCGCTGGCCACCCTGCTGGCGCTGGTCGGACTCTACGGCGTGATGGCCTACATGGTGACGCGCCGCGCGCGGGAGATCGGCATCCGCATGGCCCTGGGCGCGCGCGCCGCGAGCGTGGTGTGGCTGGTGATGCGCGAAGTGCTGGTGGTGGTGGGCGCAGGGGTCGCCCTGGGAGTGCCCGCGGCCCTGGCGCTTTCCAGGCTGGTGGAATCGCAGCTCTACGGCATCCAGCCGAACGATCCGGCTTCCATCGCGCTGGCTACTTTGCTTCTGGCGGGCGTGGCCTCGCTCGCCGGATACCTTCCGGCGCGCCGCGCGGCGGCCTCGGACCCGGTGCGGGCGCTGCGTACGGAATAGAGAAGCAGACGTCGGCAGCAAACCCCCGCCAGTGCGGAGAGGGTGCGCAACGATTACCGGCGCTGTGTTTTAGCTTTGGCCGGGTGCGCCGGGCCGCCCGCGTCGCCGTGGCGCAGCGGGTGCCCCAGGGGGTGCCCCAGGGGCCCCGTGCCTGCCGTGTCGAGTCTTAGGCTTCAGCGGCTCGGCTAAACCGTTGCGCATCCATTTGATCGAACGCCCCAGATCGGCCGGAGGATCTCGCCGAACTGGAGCGGCTCCCGCGGGAAAAACGGAAAAAAGAAATGATTCCGGGTCTCTCGCTGAATCACCTGCTCACGTACATGTTCAGGTTGGGCGCCGTGCCGCCACCGTAGGGTAAATCCCCCCCTAATCTCGAAGCGG
The DNA here is from genome assembly GCA_052144935.1 of Bryobacteraceae bacterium. GTDB lineage: Bacteria > Acidobacteriota > Terriglobia > Bryobacterales > Bryobacteraceae > JOPF133. The sequence goes on along the minus strand of JBKQPR010000250.1, from coordinate 18,599 downwards.
ATTCTGCCGATAAGGTATATGGAGTGTGTAATGACCGAACTTCTCGCCCGTCCCCAAGCACCATGGGCGCTACGCCTGGTGCCGCCTTTTCCCGCTGTCGCCCACCGTATCCTTGCCCTGGTCGGCAAAGAAGACGTCGACGCTCGTGAACTTGGCGAACTCGTCAAAATGGACCCGTCCTTCTCGGCGGAGTTGCTCCGCTTTGCCAACTCCGCGCTCTTTGGTGTCCGCCGCGAGGTGACCAGCCTCGGTCACGCCATCCTGATGGTCGGCACCGATCGCATCAAGACCATGGCGACAATGGTAGCGATGAACCGCATGGTCCGCTCCTCGGTGCGGATTGCGGCGCTGCGCAAAGTCTGGCGCCACAGCCTGGTCACCGCGGTCATCGCCGAAGAAGCCGCCCGGATCACCCGGTCCGATCGCGACGGCGCTTATACCACCGGCCTGCTCCACAATCTAGGCACCCTGGGGATGATGTCGGCCTATCCCGACGAATACTCGCGCATGCTGGAAGTCTCCGACGACTTCGGCTTCGATCTGCTGCAAACCGAACGGGACCTGTTCGAGATCGACCATTGCGCCGCCGGCGCCTACCTGGCTCAGGATTGGGACTTCCCGGACGAATTGGCCGCGGCCATCGCGACCCATCACGACGAACCGGTCCCCGGGGAGGTCAGCCTGGACAATCTCATCAAGGTGAGTTGGCGGCTGGCCGACGTGCTCGGCTATGCCGCCTTCTCGCCGAACAAGGTTTGGACCTGGGAGGAACTCATCGCCTTCCTACCCAGCTCCGGATCTTCGTGGCTCGGCGAGTCGCCCGAAGTCGCCAAAGATAAGCTCCACAGTCTTCTGGCCACCGCACCAGGTTGAAGACCACCCCGCCCGCCGCGCCCCGTCGCGCGCTACTGGTGACAACTTCGTCAAGTGCAGTCGCATCGCGGCTCGCGTCAAGGCAGTCCGAATCGCCTCCGCCGCCTCGGGCATGGTAGCCCGGTACATCGTACCCGCAAAGCGGATTCAGCCTCCCGATCGGAGTGGCCGGCCTCCCCGGCTCACACGGGCTTTTGCGTTGCCGACCTTGCGCAACTCGATCACCAGGCGTAAGGCGTCGTTGACTGCTTTCTCACTGCGGAAGGCCTTGCGGACGTCGGGGCATCGGCATCGGGGTCCAGGAGAACAAGATGCGTGCCTGCATGGTAGTGCTTCGCGTATTTGCCGCGCACCCCTCCCTTGAGCAACTGGCCAAGATCGTACTCGGAGCGCAACTCATCGCCCATCTTATCGCTGCGTTTCTTCAAAGGCTTTTCTTTCGTTTCGGGTCGCCGTTCGAGCAACGATGATCCGAACCCGATCGCGCCGTTCTGCGTGAGCGACCATCCCTTCGACCGCTTCGCCATACCTTGGTATCCCGCGCTACACGGTATTACGTGGCGCCCCTCACAACTCCGCCAGCAGCTTCGCCAGCAGCGCCGTCCGGTCCGCGATGCGGTTCACCAGGATGCTTTCGTTGGCCGCGTGCGCTCCTTCGCCCACGCCGCCCAACCCGTCCAGCGTGGGCACTCCCAGAGCCGCCGTGAAGTTGCCGTCCGACCCACCGCCGGTCAGCGACTCCTCCACCTTCACGCCCAGCTCGGCCGCCAGCCTCTCCGCCGTCCGGAACAGGCGCACGATCCCCGCCGAGCGCTCCATCGGCGGACGGTTCAAGCCGCCGGCCACCTCGATACGGCACCGCCGGTCGAACGGCTTCAGGCCGCGGAATTTCTTCTCCAGTCCGGCCGCGTCTTTCAATCGCAGAACCCGGATGTCCACCACCGCGTGGGCCTCGGCCGCCACCACGTTGGAGCGCGTGCCGCCCGCAATCACCCCCGGATTCACGGTGATACCGCGCGCCGGGTTGGTGAACCCGGCCACCCGCTCGATCTGCCGCGCCAGTTCCACCACCGCGCTCGCCCCGGCCTGGAAATCCACGCCCGCGTGCGAGGCCTTGCCGCTCACCCGGATAGTGAAATCGCCCACGCCCTTGCGCGCCGTTTTCAGCTTGCCTTCCAGTCCCGTGCCCGGTTCCAGCACCAGCACCGCCTTGCTGCGGGCGGCGTTCTTCTCCGTCAGCGGGCGGGAAGACAGGCTGCCCACTTCCTCGTCGGAATTCAACTGCAGCAGCACTCTCGAGCGCGCCGGCATCTCCAGTTCCCGCAGCGCCTCGGCGGCGAAAAGGAAGAAGGCGATTCCCGCTTTCATGTCCAGCACGCCGGGTCCCCACAGACGGCCCTTCTCCTGACGGAACGGCATGCCGCGCAAGGTGCCCATGGGCCAGACCGTATCGGAGTGCCCCAGCGCCAGAATCTGGCCGATCTTCCGCCGCCCCGGCAGCCTCATTTCGCAAACCAGGTGCTTGCCGAACCGCCCTCCCGGATAGGTCTTCACGCGCGCGAAGGGCGCCGCCCGGTCCGACACCAATTCCACGAACCGCCCTACCGCCGCCGGATCGTCGCTCGGCGACTCGCATTCCGCGAACTGGCGGATGGTTTCGACGATGGCAGCCGCGCGACCGCGCAGGTAGGAAAGGATTGGATCCACGCTTCTCTCTCGTATCTCAATCATAAGGGATGGCGCAGGAACAAATGCACCGCCGCAACTTGCAGCGCGCCGGCCGAAAGCCGGGCCCGGAGGGCGCCCCGCCAGGATTGGCTGCCCCACGTCAGCCGGCAAAATGTGAAGTTATTGTTTGCGCGGTCCCTATGCGATCGCGCCGCCGACGGAGCAGCCACGGGCGCGGATGCCATGGCCTACTCGAATATGCGCGCGAACCCGTAACGGCAAGCCTCCCGAATCGCATCCGGAGCGAGTGCGCGTCCAGCGGAAATCCCCGCTGCGCGCCGAATGTCATCCGTAAGGGCGCCAAAAAGAACCTCGCCTGCCTTCGATACTGTCCCGGCGCGGCGAGCGTCAAGGTGCGGAGCCACGGTGTGCCTCCACAGCTCGTGAAGTTCCGGGAGCTGCGCGCCGAAGACTTCGAGCGTATCGTGCATGTACAGAATATCCTTCGCTCGATCCTCGCGCTCGCGCTTTCGATGAATGAGAACCTTCTGGGCCAGGAAGCTCACGGGGTTTGCGATCCGGACTCCGGCCCTAGACCCGCCGGACTCGATGTTGACCGGCCACGGGTGACATAGAAGGATCTCGATGCCCCGCAGTTGCTGTGAGACTATGCCGGCGATATCCGCGGTTGTTTTGCGCTTGTATCCGCGGCCGTACTCACTGCCCGTCAGAGGGCTTAGAAATTCCGCATAGAATCCGGCTGCCTCACCACCCAGGCGATAGTGCGTGGCAGGTGGACGATCGTCACCGAGCAACTCCTCAGTAAAGCCATGAGTCAGCAATCGTTTCCGAATATCCCGCTCTCCTGCCGGCAGCTTCCGAGGCACGGCGATGTCGGTGTCCAGCGTCATCAAGGGCGGGTAGTCCAGCTCCTGTGCGTTGGGGTGCAGACGATAGAGGCGATGCGCCCAGCCGCCAACGAACACGACCTGATCGAGCCAGGGTTCCAGCGCCGCGGCGACCCGCAGGAAACGGTCGAGGTCTTCAATGCCATTCATCTCCGCTTCCCGAACATTGGCTGAAGGACACGCCGTTGAATCTCGCGAGCTTGTTCCCGGCCGCGAGCCGGATGGGTGGAGACGTCAAGCCACACCTGCAGGATGTCCGACACCGGGACTCCCTCGTGCGTCACCGAAGCGCGAAAAATCGCTTCCCGATTGACCGGTATCCGGATATAAACGTCGGCGGAGGGATTGGAACGGTCGATTGTGAGACCGAGCCGAAACAGCGAATCGGGCGTGAGGCGCTCCAGGTAAATGTGTGGTGGGACGCCCTGAACGAACCCGAATCCCAAGGCGTCCGCCGCGGCGAAGAGACCTAGGCAGCATCGCGGCAGGACCTTTACGATATCTCCGCTGCGCCGCTTTCGGCTGCCGCTGGGGCCCGCAGCGTACGGGGACGCGTATTCTCGCAGGGCCGATTGCAACTGACGCTTCCCTCCTTTGACGATCCAGCGGGCAGGGATCTCGTGGGCCGCCTGGCGGTTGGCCGAAATCCACAAATCCAGCAGTTCTTGGACACGGACGATCTGCAGTGGTTCTTCGGTTTCATCGAGGAAGGACGTCCTGGGCGATCCCTGGTTTTCGAGCTGGTTCACAAACCGGGATGCGCTCATCACGGAGACCTTCGCAGCCGCAGCAAGCTGAGACGCGTTCCGAATGCCCTCCCTGGGGACGGAAATGAGCGTGTCCGGCAGATGTTGTCCCAACAGGATCTTCAACATCCACTGGTTCAGATCGGAGAACAAGCCGGGTGGATTTTGTGCCGAAGCGATCCGGCGAGCGGCGCGGCGAGACGGCTTCGCATCCAGTCCTTCGAGGCCTGGGCCAACGAACGCGCGGAACCCTTCGGCGTCGATTACCCCAACACCGGCCTCTGGCGCGTAGCGTTCGGCAAACTGTTTGACCTGCCCGGCCACGGATGCCGGAATATGTTTGGCCGCGACGACCGCCATGGGCAGGGCCGGTTCCGGAAAGTGTTGCGCGAGGGACCGGGCCTGGAGGATGGCCTGGGAAAGAAGGGGAATCAATCGATCGCGGCGGCCTTCGGACGAAACCTTCAGTTGGACGACGTACCTCTTCCCTTTGGCGCCGAGGATGAGATCCACCCCCGCATCCCTGGCGGAGGAAGGCCGGCGAACCCGCCAGCCCGCCTTCCGGAAGACCCCGGCCAGGATACTCTCGAATTCGCCGCCGGGTCGGACGGCGCGATCGGCGGCAGGCATATCCCATCTCCCTATCATGGCCATGGGAATTCACATGACCATGATATTTCACATGGCCATGGTAACTAATCGAAGGCTCCGCGTCAACGCTGGCGGAGCGGTCCGGACAGCCCGCGGAGAGTCCAGCCACCGCGTAGAACCCACGTTTGGGCGTCCATTCCCCCCCGCCCGCGGAGAACCGGCGAAGCATTGGTTTCCGGCCCGAAATTCACTTGTTTCACGTGAAACAACCGGCTGTTTCACGTGAAACAACCAATCTCACCGTAGCGGTCCCCGCTCCGCGCGCAGTGCGTTGACGGATCGATGGTTCCGGCAAGAGGGCAGCAAGTTCGCGGGGCCGTCCCCGCTCCGCGCGCGGTGCGTTGACGGATCGATGCGTGTCGCGCGCATGGCGGGGAGCCGGACGGCAAGCAGAGCCACCGGGCCGGGTAAGACCGGCGCCACCGTGAACGCGAGTTGGCCACCAGTCGCGCGAGGCCTAACGCAGACGCCATGCCGGCCGCGGTTCCGATCGAGGCCAGGGCGCATGCCCTGCAAGGACGATCGTATTTCTCACACCACCGGTTTCCGCTCCCAGGGCCATCCGGATTCCCAGTTCCCGCGTGCGTTGGCGAACCGGGTAGGCCATTAATCTATAGATGCCGATGGCTGCGAGCGGCAGAGCGGACGCGCGGCACGGGCAGGCCGGGGCGCCTTTTGGCCGGCTTGCCGATTCAAAGCGCCAGCGCGCTACCGGCCGCTCAAGGTGAGAGGCCGGGCACTTCCGCCACGGGGCACTTCCGCCACGGGGCGGTCCAGTCGCCGGTTGTCTCAGAATTGCGGACAACTCCCGTTCGGCCCTGGACGGTTCCGGGCAGTTACCTCCCGTCCAGCCAGTGCACCGGCGCCATCGTGATCCACGGCACGTACGTGATCAGGAGAACGCCCGCCAGCAGGATCAGGTAGAACGGCAGGGTGGCCCGGTAGACGCTGGCCATGGGGCGCTGGAAACGATAGGCGGACAAACAAAGATTCATACCCACCGGCGGCGTGAGATATCCCAGCTCCAGGTTGGCTAAAAAAATGATGCCGAGCTGAACCGGCTCGATCCCAAACCCGGCGGCGATCGGCGTGATCAGCGGCACCATCACAATGATGGCCGAGAAAACGTCCATGAACGATCCTTTGACCAGGAGAACGATATTGAGGAGCAGCAGAAACATGTACTTGGAATGGATATGCGCCTGGGTCCAGGCGATCAGCAGAGCGGGCAACTGCGCGTCCACCAGGTAATTGGTGAATCCCACCGCGACCCCCACGATCAGCAGCACGCCGCCGATGACGGTGACGCATTCCTGGGCCACGCCGGCGTAGTCGCGGCGCGCCGAGAGGCCCTTGTACACCAGGCACTCCACGAAGAATACGTACGCCACCGTGATCGCTCCGGCTTCCACCAGGGTGCCGAACCCTCCGAACAGTCCGATCAGTACGATCGCGGGAATGGCCAGCTCCCACTTGGCGGCCCACGCGGCCCTGGCCGCCTCGGCCGCGGAGAAGCGCGTGTGTTCGGCGCGATTCTTGACGCCCTGGTACACGCCCCACGCCGAAACCAGACTGACCATCAGCAACCCGGGCAGAAATCCGCCCACGAACAACCGATCGATGGGGGTGCGCGCGTAGATGCCGTAGAGGATGACCGGCAGGCTTGGCGGAAAGAGCAGACCGAGCGACCCGGAAGCATTGATCAGTCCGATCGAGAAGTTTTCCGGGTAGCGGGCCTTCACCAGCATCGGCAGGAGGAGACCGCCCATGGCCAGGATGGTCACGCCCGAGCCGGCCCAGGTGAAGATGGCGCAGACCACCGCGGTGGTAATCGCCAGTCCGCCCGGCATCCATCCGAGCAGCGCTTGATAGACGCGCAGCAGGCGGAGATTCGCGCCGCCTGCCACCAGCAGGTACCCGGCAAACGTGAACAGCGGAATGGAGGGCAAGACCGGCGAGGCGACCAGGCGATAGGTCTCGACGGGCACGGCCGCCACCGGAACCCCTGCGTTCCAGAACAGCATCAGTGCGATGCCGCCCAGCGTGGCGAAAATGGGGAGGCCCAGCAGCGCCGCGGCCAGGATGACCGCGATTCCGGCGGTGAGCAGCACGGCGCTGTTCGGCGCCGGCAGGAACCCGCATACGCACGGGACGCACAATCCGAGGGCCGCCAGCAGCCTGCCGCGGCGGTCCGGCGCCGCGTGCCACACAATGCCGAGCGCGACCGCCAGGAAGCCGGCCGGCATGGCGGATTGGGCCACCCAACGCGGGAGGGCGGCCGTCAGTTTACCGCCGCCCAACCGTTCCGCATTCACGAACAAGGCGGCTGCCCAGGCCAGGCACATGGCAATCGCCGCGCCCACGGCGGAGACCAAGATGCGCACCCTCCCGACCCATCGCGCGGGGAGAAAAGTGTTGGCGGAAAGCGCCAGAAGCCGGCCGGACTGCGCGGCCAAGGCCGCCCCGATGAAGGCGATCCAGAGCGTCAGATGCTGCACCACAACGGTCGATCCCGGGATGCCCGGCAGTCTCCATTGGCGCGACACCATCTCGGCGATGGGGAGCGCCGACATCAGCGTAAGGGCTGCCGCCGGAACCAGCTTTTCGAGCGGGATCGAGCTGCCGCCTTTCGCGGAGGACAGGCCGGCGGGCGCTATCGCAAGGGCGCTCATTGGCGGGCTCCCGCGGCGGACGCGCGGTAATCGTCGCGCAGTTTGCGGACCTCGTCGAACAAGTCGGCGGGAATCTGGCCCCCTCGCAACTTCGGGTAAACGCCTTCCGCGTCTCTGCGCCACTCCGACACGGTCGCGGCGTCGACGTGAATGACTTGCAGACGGCGTTTCTGCATGGTGGCGATGGCTTCGTCTCCCATCTTCCGGATGCCGTCGCGCATGCTCACGCCCGCCTCGCGCGCGGCATCCAGCATCTCGGGCCGCTGGGCGGCGGGAAGCGAATCCCACAGGCGCCGCGTGATCACGGTGGCTCCGATCAGCGGAGCCCACTTCACGTCGATCATGTTGCGGGCGATTCCGAAACTCTGGTTGAGGAGGGCATAGAGCGGCGTGGTGGGGACCGCGTCGATCAGCCCGGTCTGGAGCCCCGTGAGAATGTCCGTCGCGGCCAGCGGCACGGCGCGAAACCCGTTGGCCTTCCACAGTTCGAGCGTGTCGTTGTCCCCGGCCCAGGTGAACAGTTTCATGTTGCGCATATCCCCCAGGCGGGTGGCCGGCTTGGTGGTGAAGAAATGGACCCATCCTACGTCGCCCCAATTCAACACCAGATATCCACGGGCTTCCATCATCTTTTCCAGGCGCGGCGCCACGTGTTCCCGTACATAGTCCAGCTCTTCGTACGAATCGAACATCATGGGAATCTGGAGCGCCATGACGCCCGCCTCGATCCCCGACAGGCCCGCGCCGGAGAGTCCGGCCGCTTGAATCTGGCCGATGCGCATCTTGTTGACCATATCCGGCTCATCGCCAAGCACGCCACCGGGGTAGATGACCAGTTTCACCTGGCCGCCCGAGATTTTGCGCCACCGCTCGCCCATCAACTGGAGCGACTGGTGCCAGGGCGAACCTTCGGGAGCCAGGGTTCCCAGCTTGATGACCGTCTGCGGCAGGGCCGGCGTCAGGCATCCGAGCAAAAGCACACCGATCGTGGACCGCATGGTGGGCCGCAGCATTGATTGCAGCGTTGGCCGCGTGGTTGACCGCAGCGTTGATCGCAGCATCGATCGCAGCGTTGGTCGCAGCGTTGACCTCGGCGTTGATCGCGTGCTTGACCTCAGCGTTGGCCGCATCGATGGCCGCAGCGTTGGCCGCGTCGTTGATCGCGTGGTCGATCGCAGCATCGATCGCCTAGTGGATCGCAGCATTTCAGTTCTCCTTTCCCGCCACAGCGGGCGCTTCGAGGAACAGTTCATCGATCCGGCTCAACAGCCAGCGCGCGCGGCGTTGCGCAATCAGGTTGGTAAGCCGCGTTTCGGGATGCTGGCCGGGATCGATGCGTAAGGCCCGTTCGAGCAGTTCTCGAAACTGGGCGCGGTTCTGAGCCGGGATGGCAGAGTTTTCGGCGTAGGAAACGAACAGGCTGGCGCGCCGCCCGCCCGAAAGGCTGAGCGCCTGGTCGTAGTAGCGCCGGACGCGGGCCTGAATCTCCGCGGCGCTGACGCCGGAGCGCGCCGCTTCGATATCGATCAGGAACTCCGGCAACGCGCCTTCGTTCCAGGCTTCATCCAATTCCATGGCGCGCCGGATGAACGCCTCCACGACGGGCAACTGCGCGATCAGCTCGGGATCGTCTTTGGAAGCCGAGATGGCCAGTCCGTGGGCGGCAGCCGTCCAGTAGAGCAGCGGCACGTCGCGCTTCCGGACACGGGCCAGGGCGGCTGGCGGATCGTTGTCGAGCGCGGCGCCGAAGCCCCGGTAGCGGACTTCCAGGGCCCGCATACCGTATGCCTGGGCGCGGAGGTAAAGCCTCCGCGAACGCCCGCGCAGCGCGTTGCTCTCCTCCACGTTCTCCGTGAAGGCGCGCTCGGCGCGCTGCCCGACGAAGGCGTAAGAGTACTCGGTAAACCCGCTGGCGGTGGCGAGCAACAGTCCTTCATGCCGGGGCGATTCGGCCAGCAGGCTCTCCATCAGCTTCAGCGCGAACGGGAGCGACTCGCCCACCAGGTCCGGATCGTCGTCACCCTCGAAAGTGGTTCCGGTGGAAGCCAGGGCATTCCCCAGTTTGTTCACGGCCATCCTCTTTATGGAGCAGCCGCCCGAGACGGACGTAATCAGTACGATGGCTGCGAGTTGACGAATCGAATACATGTGCAGTACCCTCCGATCTCTTGATCACTGAACTGCGCCGGCGCCGTCCCGCGACGACGTTTCGCGTCCTCGGGATAGGAACCGGGCATACGCGGAGGACCCCGTGGAGAGCCGCAACCCGACCATTGCCACGCGGGTCCCCCGAGAAGCATCTGCCATCTTGTTGGCTTTCAGCCTTCCAGCAGTTCACCGATGGCCAGAACAACACGAAACCAGCCACGAATAACGGAACCAGCATCACAATCGAGCGCTCGCCCTTCCGGATAATTGCTGCAAGTGCCACAACACCGCCCGCGATTGCCGATAGGGCGGCGGCCAGCAACGTCGACCCGAGCCATGGCAACGAGAAGAACCTGCCGCCGGCTTGCATGGACAATCGGCGAACCTCGTCTCCTCCGCCGTAAACCGAGATGAGGGCGAAGAACAGAACCATCAACGCCACGAAACCGGCAAGCAGGAGCAGGGACCACCTGCCGAGGGCTGTGCAGGGCCATCCCAACACGCGCCGCCACAGCGGCCGGGTCGTCCGCGCGTCCGGCGCGTAGGAACTTTGTGCAACGGTATCCATATATGTATCCTCGATTGGCTTCCAAAGGCCTCACATCTTGGGGTCCAGCGGCAGCTTGCCGAATGGCACGGGCCGCTGATTCTTCATCTCCTCGACCCATTTCAGGACCTGCTCGCTGGGATGGAACAGGTTGACGAGCGGCAGGGTCACGTCCACCAGCTCGACCCCCTGCTCGCTGTACGGCAACTCCCACTTGGAGACGAGTGCCGTCAGCCGTTCCTGGCGCGCGATCTCGGGCAGCTTATCCTTCACTTTGGCCAGGATCTCGTCCACCGGACCGGTCGAGAATCCCTGCTGGTGCAATCGCACCTGTTGCCACTCACCTTCCTGCTCCAGTTCCTTCATGCGCTTCTCATCGTTGGCCGCCTTGGCCTTTTCGTACTCCGCTCGGATCTGGTTGAACATTTGCATCCCTTCATCCGAGCGGGCCCAGGCGATCGCAACGGCCCGCGAATCGAAAACTCCTATGCGGCACGACGGCCTGGGAGTTTGCGCCTGCATCGCAAGCGCGGGTATCAGTGCTCCAGCCAGCACCAGGGCGAGTTGCCTCATTGATTGGCCTCCTTTGTCCTGTTTCGGCTCACTTGATTCGCCTCAATTCGCTTTCCTTGTCGAACGCCCGGTCATCGGCGACGTAGGGCAGCAGGTAGCGGCGTAACTCGGTGGGCGACGCGGTCAGGACGATCCGGTCGTCATCCTCCATGAGGACTTCATGGCGAAGTTGGCCGCGGGTTTTGATCTGTTCCTTGAACCAGTCGCTTTGCATCTCAGCCACCCAGGCGGAGTCCCGGTCCACGCGGAGCCTCAAGAATACGTGGACGGGAACCGGTGGGCCGTCGCTGGGGTAATAGATGTCCAACAGGTACCGGTCGCCAACTTTGAGCAGATGCATGGCGCCTTTGGCTTTGTCCGGACCTGCCAAACTCACCTCGTAACCGGATTCGGCGCGAGTGACGACATAGGTGGTTCGTGCGCCATCGCTATCGGCTTTGACTTCCTCCCAGGCGCCCACCAGCGCCGGATCGAAGACCGCATTCTGATCGTTCGGCAACGCCAGCGGATGCAGCGAAACCACGCCGCCGCACCCGCTCAACGAAACCAGCATGGAAGCAAAAAGAACAACTTGGAATCCTCGCATCATTCCTCCTTTGAGATCTCCTGCCGGTGCTTCGGTTTCCTGAGCACCAGCAGCAAAGCGGGAGCCGAAACCGCACCGATTACGGCGCCTCCCACCGCACCACCGGATAAGTATGGCGCGGCTTCTCCCGCGTATATGTCGTACACCCAAAAGCCGGTATAGGCACCGGCTACCCACCCGAGAATGGAGCTGACAACCATCGCGGGCGCCCAAAGCGCGGGCCGTGAAACCTGCCGCCAGAGCACGTAGGACTGTGCCGTTTCAAGCGTTCCGCCGGCGAAGCCGGCCCAGTATGGGTCCGGGACGAACCAGCCGTGCGCCAAGCCGGCCCGGATTCCCACCGTCCAAGCGGCGCCAGTCCCGGAGATCCATGCGGACGTCCGCTGCAAAGGACGAGGCAGGGCCATCCGTTGCGCTGCTCCGATAATGGCGTCACTGGCGATCCATCCCCGGAAAGCGCCTCCCAACAGTTCCATCGTTTCGATACCAAGGGCCGATCCGAGCGTGTTCGATGCGATCCACCGAACGCCGGTCTTTTCTCCGTCGAAGACATCCGTCACCTCAATTACCCCGCCAACGCCGCCATGCCGACAGGGGATACGATGAGGGCCAGCAGCCGTGGCAATCACAGGAAATCCGACCGTTCGCCCTTTCGAACGATCGCGATTCCCGGCGCAGGGCCGACGGCAATCCCCTTGTGGCCGTCGCTGACGGCGCCAAGCACCACCAGTCCGGCATCGCAAGCACGCGCCCCTGCCCGCCGTTGTTCATCGCGAGCCGTCCCCCGCCGCCGGCGCGATGCGCAACAGCCTGGTATGCCGGTCGGCGCTCCTGCCGGCGTAATAGCCGGCCACCGTGAAGGCCACCGCGGTGGCCGTGAATGCGGACACGCCGGCAGCCTCCGAATGGGTTCCGTGCACCGCGATTTCTGCGCCCGCCACCATTCCGGCCAGCGCGCCGACGGCCGTGCCCAGGATCCGCCCGCCCGTGCCTCGGCGCTCCGCCAGCCGGACCTCGGTTACGGAGGCGCGGGGAACGGGAGTCTGGCCCTTGGGGTACCGGATTGGGTCGGAAGTCTTGCCGATATCGAGCACCAGCGAGTCGTCTCTCACGCTGAGAGCTTCGCCCTCGACGAGGGCGCCGCCCGGAAGGGGAATCGACACGCGATGGCCGACAATCAGCGCCGCCATCTCATTCCACCGGATCTCCGGCGGGGGCGCCGCGGCAATGGATAAGAAGGGACCGAAGCCGGGCGCGGCCACCAGAAGCCAGGCGCTGCGAACAATAGCGTTATTCATACTGCACCTCTCCACAGGCCGAGTATGCCGCTGGGCCAGGCGCCAGTCCTTCGCAAAGGCCGATGAATCTCTGATGAAACTCTGATGAAACTCCCCTCTCGGGCTTTTTATACTCGAGCGCCTGTGATAACCTCTTGCTAGATTGAGGATTGTAGATTCGGGATAGTCCTGCCATGCCGCTCCCGGCGATTGAAGCATACGAGTTTGGGCCGTATCGCATTGACACCGGCGAGCGGCTGCTGCACCGGGGCGGCGAGTTGATTGCGTTGCCGCCGAAGGTCGTGAGCACCCTGCTCGTGCTGGTCCGGAGCGCCGGCCGCATGGTCGATAAGGCCGACTTGATGAAGGAGGTCTGGCCCGACACCTTCGTCGAAGAGGGCGCCCTTACACGAAACATCTCCCTGCTCCGGAAAACCCTGGGGGATACGGGAGAGGAAGCCGCTTACATCGAGACAATTCCCAAACGAGGTTACCGGTTTGTAGCGGCCGTGCGCCCGGCCGGCGCGGTTGAAACGGGGAACGAGATTCACGCCGCGACAGCGGCGCTGCGGCCGCCGGCGCAGCCGCTGGCGCCGCAGTCGCCGCAGTCGCCGGTACCGCTGCCACTGGCGCCGCAGTCATTGGCGCCGCGGCCGCTGACACCGCAGCCGCCGGTACCGCAGCCGTCGGCACCGCTGCCGCTGGCACAGCAGCCGATGGCACCGCAGCCGTCGGTACCGCGGTCGCTGGAGCCGCTGCCACTGGCGCCGCAGCAGCCGGCGGCGTCGCAGCCACTGGCGCCGCAGCCGACGCAGCCGACGGTGTCGCAGCCGCCGGAGCCGCGGCCGTCGATACCGCAACCGCCGGCGCTGCAGTCGTCAGTACCGCCGCCGTCGGTACCGCCGCCGCTGGCGCCGCCGCCGCTGGCGCCGCAGCCACTGGCGCCGCAACTGCCGGTACCGCAGCCGCCGGCGTCGAGATTCACAGCTAAATTCACGGCTAAGTGGATGATCCTGGCCGGCATCGTGCTGCTGGCCGCCCTTGGGGCCATAGCCAAATTCATGGCTGGGAATGGCGGCACGCGGGCGGCTATGCCCACGCTGGCGCCCACCAACGCCTTAGCCGTTCTTCCCTTTCGCACTGTCGAGAAGGACCCTGCGCAGGACTATTTCGCGGAAGGCATGACCGAGGCCCTGATCACCCGTCTCGCCAACTTGCGCAATCTGCGCGTGGTCTCCCTCGCCGCGGATGGCGCTGGGCAGAAAGACGCGGCCGCGTGGACTGCCATACTTCGCAACCAATCGGTGAACCGGGTGCTGACCGGGACCATTTTCCGTTCCGGCGGGCGCGTGCGGATCAATGCGCAGCTAAAGGACCCCAGCACCCGGGTCGTGTATTGGGCGAACAGCTATGAACGCGATTTCCAGGACGTTCTGGCTCTGGAATCGGACGTGGCGGAAGCCATCGCCCGCGAGATCCAAGTCAGCATCACGGCCAAGGATCGGGAACGCCTCCGGCAGCGCCGGCCGGCCGAGCCGGAGGCGCTGGACGCTTACCTGCGAGGGCGGTACTTCTGGAACCGGCGAACCGAGGATGGGCTGAGGCGGGCCGTGCAGTACTTTCAGCAATCGATCGCTGCCGATCCCACTTATGCGCTCGCCTATACCGGCCTGGCGGACTCTTACTCGCTGCTCGGGTCCGTCGAAATAGATGGCATACCGCCAAGGAAGGCCATGCCCCTGGCGAAGGCCGCCGCTCTGAAAGCCCTGGAACTGGACCCCGACCTGGCCGAGGGGCACATCTCCCTGGCTTACGTGATGTTGTCTTACGACTGGGACCTCCCCGGCGCCGAGCGGGAGTTTTCCCGCGCCCTGGAACTGAACCCGAGCTCCGCAACGGCGAAGCACTGGTTCAGCCACTACTTCATGGCCGCCGGAAATCTGGCCAAAGCCAGCGAGCTGATGCGGGAGGCGCTTCAACTCGAGCCTCTGTCGCCCAGTATCAATATAGGAATCGGCTGGTGCCTTTACTATTCTCGGCAGTACGACCAGGCCATCGAGCAGTTTCGTTCGGTGACGGAAAGCGACCCGAGCCTTCCCCTGGCGCATCTAACATTGGGCATGGCGTACCAGCAAAAGGGACTGTTCGACCAGGCCATCGAGGAGTACAAGCGCGCGGCGGCGTTCTCGAATAACAGCCCGGCCTCCGTAGCGGCCCTGGCGGGCGCCTACGCCACAATGGGAAAGCTGGTGGAATCCAGGCAGGAACTGGCGCGCCTCGAGGAGATGTCGCGCACGCGCTATGTTCCGGCATTCTACTTTGCCACCATCCACTACGCCATGGGCGACCTGGCGAAGACCTTCGAGTGGGGCTGGAAGGCGATTGGCGAACGCTCCGACTATCTCTTGTATCTGCGCGTGGAGCCGCGTGCCGGCAAGCTGGCAGGTCATCCGGAATTCATTCGCGCCATGGCGGCCCTCCACCGATGAGCGCCCTTGGCAACTATGTGGTGTTAGCCTGCGGAATCGGCGGCATCGGCTGGGCGGCGCGATGCACCACGGCCGTGTCTCCCGGCGTCTTGAGCGAATACGCCAATTACG
This sequence comes from Bryobacteraceae bacterium, assembly GCA_052144935.1. Classification (GTDB taxonomy): domain Bacteria; phylum Acidobacteriota; class Terriglobia; order Bryobacterales; family Bryobacteraceae; genus JOPF133. Next base: position 3,350 of record JBKQPR010000250.1, on the reverse strand, counting down.
TCGCCGCCGCGGAACAGGCTATGTCCGGCCGTTTCGATTCGCGGGAGCTGGCGTGGGTGCCCGATCGTGAATCCAAACAAGCCGCCGCGAGACTCGCGTCCGGCCACCTGGTTCGATGGAACCTGAGCGACGCGGCCCTGAATCGGCGCCTCGCCGGGCAGAACGGCACGGTGATCCATTGGATCGGGGCCATCCGCATTCGCGGCGCGAGCCTCGCGGATGCGCAATCCGTACTGAAAGACTATGACCGCTATGCCCGGATCTACCAGCCCATGGTGTTCGAATCGAAGGCCGTCCGGAATGGGTTCGGACCGCCCGCCGTTTATGACGTGACTCTTGGGCTTCATAGCGCGTTCCGGGTCGCCTCCCTCTTTCCGCAGCACTATGCGTTCCAGGTCAAGGGACGCATCGAGGACTCCTCCGCCGCGAGCCTCCCCGAGACCGCCTTGCGTGTCCACCTGGCGGCCAGCGAGATCCGCGAATCCGACAGCGGCGTGCCCGGACGGACCGACTTTCTGGAGCCGTATCACGACCACGGGATCATGTGGGCGCTCAACGCGTACTGGCGCGCGCGCCAGCAAGGAAAGGACCTTTACCTGGAGTTCGAGACCATCACGCTGGCTCGATCCGTCGAGGAGTTCGCCTGCAAGATCGGTTTTGTTCCGGTTCCGAAGGCCATCGTTTCGGCAGCCATGGATTCGCTGCCGGCGGATTGCGTTACGGTAATCCTGGAAGGGACCAGAGCGGAATGCGAGCGCAGGGCCCTCCCGCACCTGTCCGGCCAATGATCGCGACGCGGATCTCCGACCTTCTGGTCGGGTTGGCTTTCCGGCTGGTGGCGCGGCCCTTATTCCGGATTCGCATTCTCGGCAGGGATCATATCCCATCCCACGGGCCGGCTCTGCTGGTTTCCAATCACCTCACTTATCTGGATGCTTTCCTGATTGGCGCCTGCCTGGAGCCGGTTGTCCGGTTCCTGGTGTGGAAGCCCTATTACGACCACAAGCTGTTGAATTGGGGTTTGCGGATAGCAAAAGCGATCCCTGTCCGGACAGGGCCTCACAGCGCGGCGCGGGCGATCGGGCGGGCTCGCGGCGAACTGGAGCGCGGTCACATACTGTGCATTTTCGCGGAGGGATCCATCAGCCGGACAGGAGAACTGCTTCCGTTCAAGCGCGGACTGGAAGCGATCGTTCGCGGGGTCGACGCTCCCATTATCCCCGTCCACCTGGGAGGGCTGCGGGAAAGCGTGTTCGGTTTCGAGGGCCGGCGATCCTTCCGGAAGTGGCTCGGCTGCCTCAGGCATCCGGTCGTGGTTTCGTTTGGTCCTCCCATGCCGGCGTCCTCGACGGCCAGGGACGCCCGGCGAGCGGTTGAGCAGCTCGGCCGAAGAGCGCTGGTTGCCGGCGGCGGGGGGCAGTGACCGCCGGCGTTATGAGCCGCCAAGGCAAGCGGCAAGGCGGGGGAATCGAGGCTGAGGTTTGCAACACGGGAGGGCCTTGCATGTTACGGCCTGGCTTCATGTTCAGCGTGAGCGTCCGGATCCACCGCGTTTGGGCCACCGTCCTGGGCATTCCCTGTCTCGGTTTCTACGGCGGCCCGGCGTTCAGGCACACCGAGGCCTTTTCCTTCCAGATCGCGACGGAGAATCAGGAAGAGACGGACCGTTACTGGAGCGCGATCGTCGGCAATGGCGGCGCGGAAAGCCAGTGCGGTTGGTGCAAGGACCGCTGGGGCCTCTCCTGGCAGATCACCCCGCGCGCGCTAACCGATGCGCTCGCGGCTGGTGGCGGTGAGGCAAAGCGTGCCTTCGAGGCGATGATGACGATGAAGAGGATCGACATCGCCGCCATCGAGGCAGCGCGGCGCGGCTGACGTGAACACGCCGAAACGTCCTTATTCGTCCTGGATCACGGCGTATCCGGACAGAATCCGACGATCACAGCGGCAATCGTGGCCGCTGTGATCATCACCTTCGCGCATTGCACCTGTGGCTACTTCCCGTATTTTTTGACAGCCTCGCCAATCGACGGACCCGCCTTGCCAAGATCTTCCGGGGTCATGACCGGCCGCAGCGAGACTTTTGCGTTGAAGGCGAGAAACCAGGGCTCAGCGACTGCCGGAATCTGCGATGTGTCCTTCATGTCGAAAACGATGGAGCCGGACCGATTGCCGCTGTCGTCCGCCAAGAAATAGGCTGCTTCCGGCTTGAGATCGGCCAGTATTCCCTCGATCGTGGAACCCAGGGTTCCAGCCTTCGCGGCGGCATTTCCGGCCTCCACGGGAATCGATACTCTCAGCAACATTCGCATATGAATTTCCTCCTTTAAGGAAAGGCAGCCGATAAGGAAGGGCAGCCGAACGATTATACCCGACAGGCGTGTGGAAGGTCGATCAGGAAGCGCCCAGGTCCTGGATCCCGGCGCATCCGGAAACTATCCACCCAGTCGATCCTACCAAATCCAGCTCCCGGATCGGACGGCCTTCCAGAATCGGGCCGTCAGCACGCCACAGCGTTTACCAGTTCCCGCTCACTGGACAAGTGGGCTTCTCGGAGAATGGACCGGACCGGCCCGCTGTCGGCGGCCCAATGGAAGGAAAGGCGGTTTTTCTACCCCAATCTTGCAGGCACGCGCGCCGCGCCCCTCTTCTCGCACCAAACGCTTCGTCAACGGTTAGCGCGCAATACGGCCACCTAACGGTCTGGTGAGTAGGACGGCGCCCGCTCCTTACTTCTTTTCCGCCGCCTCGGTCTTCGGTCTCGGCGCTGCGGCTGGTGCCGGCTTCCAGAACGCCGGGTCAGCCTGAATCACCTCATCCGGCGGACAGCTCAATTCCGGCCGAAGCTTGAGGATTTCCCAACGGCTCGCCTCCACGGTGTCCTGAGTGACCATGGTGAGGTGCTGGTACGCCCGAGACTCAAGCGCCCTTTGTACGCCCGCAGCACCGGCGTCCATCTCCGCCCACGATTTGTAATACACTCCAACGAACAGGGCGGGTGAGCCGGTAGAGGACTCGGAGACGAACACCGGGACTGGCGGTGATATCTTTGCCAATTCCGCCATGAAGGGCTTCCAGGCTTCGATATATTGCATGTTACGGCCTGGCTTCATGTTCAGCGTGAGCGTCCGGATCCACCGTGTTTGGGCCACGATTTTGGGGAGTTCCGCGGTGCTCGATGGCTTGTTGACGCTGAGATCCCATCTCCGGTGCCGCAGCTCGCTATGCGATCGTCGAGTAGCATTGATAGCCGGAAGCGCGCCACGGTGGCGGCGGATGGCGCCAGCCATCAGCGCCAGATCCTGGATCGTTTGTCGTCCGAGTATTCGCAGCGCGTCCATGAACTGCTC
>JBKQPR010000249.1:0-7693 GCA_052144935.1 Bryobacteraceae bacterium | reverse complement strand
AATACGGCATTTCGCGAATTCCTAACCGAAGGTTAGGAATTGGCGGAATTCTACAATACGCACCCAGCGCCTGTCAACACGGCGTTTGGCGGCCTCCGGGGAGGCCGGAATGCGCCGGATCCAAGTGTTACAGTGGGTTCACTTACACCTGCCAGCGTGCAGAACTTCTTTAAGTCGGTATCGAAGTAACCTCCTCCAAACTCCAGGAGACCCACCACCTGGCCGGTGCCATCGCCGGGCGGAAAGTCATAATGGGTTGCGAGCTGGCTGGGTATGTACCAGGATGCCGGGACTTTCGAAGTGGCGCGCGCCTGGCTGGCATCGCGAATCGGCTGCCGCCTTCTGCGCACCACGCGGCGGTTATCCAAGCCGAACACGCCTTGTACGATACCTTTGACTTCCATAGGCACATGCACCTGCCCCACGCGCCCGTGGTAGTTGCCCGTTGGGTGCGCATAGTCGATGAGCTTCACCAGAAATGCTTTCTCCATGTTCGCGACGCTGCCGGAAAGACGAACGCTTCTGGTGGCTTCACTGGAGGCCTCGGTCTTGAGGCCGAATTTGGCGAACGCGTCGACCACCTTGGCGACATCCTCCCGGGTCGCGCCATAGGTATCCGCCAATGCCCGCCGTGTCATGACGGACGCCGGGCGGCCCTTGAGAGGTGGCAACGGTTTCTTGCGCCTCAATTTCAAAGTTACTTCGATGTTACTGTGCGGATTCGTACCTCCCAACGCGCGCGCGCCTGGCAAGGCCACCCGTTTGCTACCTTCTACAATTACGTGAGTCTCAGCCACACTGTCCCTCCTAACCGGGATTTCCATTCTTGGAACCCGATTTGCGGCAATTGTACACCCGGTCGCCTCCATTGGAGCCGTTTTTTTTGCCGATTTATTCACCCGCGAGACTCCAGCGCCGGATCGACAAGTAAGTGGGGCTGGGAGAGCCGATTACATGGAATCATGATGGGCTGGTCTTCCCGGCCGGTGAAGATCCGCAGGGCGCCTTTCCGGGCGCGATCCACTTCTAATCGAACGCGTTCAACGCGATCCCTGCAATGTGAACGCCGCCACTCTCACGGCTCCAAGGGCTGGCGACAACGTCCGGGCTTCCCGCGTACATGAAGCCCGTAAGTGCGTCGCGCGGCTCACTCCAGTTTGCGCGCTCGACCGTGCGTCCTTATTCGCAGCGCAACACTACCACCGGATCCACCCTGATCGTCCGTCCGCGCGGCGGCGCCGGCCGGTCTTGATTTGCAAGCGCACGCCCGCGTCTACAGGCGACGTTGGCAGGGGCAGCGGCGTGCGTCCGTCCGTTCGCGCGCCCCGCCGAACCGCCGGAAGGCGTCTTGTGCGCGGCGGCCATCGGGTGAGCGGGGCAGCGTGGCGTCGGGCACATGACCGCCAAGTTGGGTCGTCGTCGGTTTCCGGAATGGCTCAAGTGCGTACCCTTACCGCGAAGAGCGCATGGTGGGCCAGAATGAACAGGGTGCGACCGCCGGCGCCGCCGAAAACGATATCGATGGGACGTTCCGGCACGTCGATCCGGCCGATCTGCTTGCCCCCACGGTCATAAACGAAGATTTGGCCGTTCGCAACGTATACGTTGCCCTTCTGGTCGACGGCGACGCTTTCACCGCCGCGCTGGGCAAAGGGTTGCAAATCGCTCAACGTGCCGTCAGCGCCCACTAACGCACTGTAGGTGACGTCTTCCGACTCGCTGCTGACATACATGTGATCCCCGGGATTGGCGCTGAGGAAACCATAAGTATCCAGGTTGTCGGAGAAACGCCAGCCCGAAGTGGAGTCCGCCGGTCCCTGCTGGAAAACGCGCCCCGCAGGCAGGAACACACTGCCGTCCGCCGAGACGTATTCCTTTGCTTTCGGGGTGGACACGTCTTGCTTGAACATCTGCGCCAGCGTCGTGTAAGCGAACGTGTCGAAGTCCAGTTGGTCTTTGAATTCGCCATTGTTCCAGTAATTGACCGGCAGAACGGCCCGCGCGCCCGGATGCGGTCTCGTTTGCTGGGGCGCCAGCACGGCGATCTGATCTTGCGGCGATCCCGGACGGAACGAATAGACCGTTCCCTCCGGTCCGGAAGAAGAGAGCACCAGCACGTTGCCCGTCTTGTCGAACGCCAGGTTCACGGGATCGAGCGGGTTGTCGCGCTCGATGGTGAGTCCTTCGGCTGCCGACCAGCCATAGATGCGCTGCTCATGGTGATCCACGAAATAGAGCCTGCCGGAACCATCCACCGCCGCGCCGGAAATGGAATAGAATCCGTCTGCCAACTTCTGGACCTTCGAGCCTGGCTCCAGCACCGCGGAAGCATCGGCGGGAGCGGGTGCGGGAGGCTCGGCGGGAACGTCGAGCACGGCAAACTCCCGTTCGCGCGTGTCCAGACGATGCGTCACATCCTCAATGGAATTCTCGTAGGGGAATTTGCTGACTCGCAGAAACGTGCCGCAGCCGTTTTGGTCGCACGTGGCATATCCGCTTTCGGCATTGACGTGAAGGTTGCGGAAGTGAATGTCCGCACAATGATAGAGACGAACCGCGGCCGGAAACGGCGCGCGGGAACGCGTGACGCGATAACTGTGATAGTTCGCGATGGTGATGTTCTTCGACCAATCTAACTCCAGCGATAAGGATTCGGGACTCTCGCCTGCTTCCTCTTCGGTCTGCGGCGCGTCTATGTCCCAGTTTTCCACGTGGTCGAACTTGATCTCGGTGCGAACATGGTGTTCGTTGGAGAGCTCGTAGACATGGCCGGGGGTCTTGGTGTCGGAGACATAGAATCCCGCTTGGGCGAAAGTGTCGGGAGTCCAGATGTCGGCGAAGGTTCCACCGCCGCCGTGCGTAACCCACAGACTGGGATAGTGCCCGTCCCAGCGCTTGCGCAGGTCGGGATCGGCGGTGTGGTCGTTGTTATACGGATTCGTGCCGCTGCCATGACCGCCCAGGAAGCGCACATCATCGATCAGCGAAGCGGCCCCGGCGCACCACAGCACGCCCACGGCGCGGGGATTGATCCCGCCCGTCAGGACCCCGAAGCCGCTCAGGATGTTGGAGCCGCCCGGAGGCGCGGAGATCACCGCCCGGGGCGCCCCCACCCCCTGATAGGCGGGCGTGCCATCCGGAAGGTCCAACTGCGTCAGCGTGGGGTGCAGCCCGATGAGTACCGTGTCCGGTTTCAACGTGAGCGTGTCGCTGACGATGTAATGCCCGCTCGGAAAATAGAGCACCCGATGTGAATCAATCGCTTTCCGGATAGCAACGGTGTCGTCGGTTTTGCCGTCTCCGGTGACACCCAGCGAGTGAACGTTGACCCAATCTTCGGCGGCCGGCAGCGCCGGGATCGCTGGAGGCAATGGCGCGGGCATCGTGGTCAGACTTGTGGCGTCGTAGACCATGCCGATGGCGCCGGTCATCCCCTCGCCGGGTACGATCAGCCCATAATTGAAATTCTTGATCCGGTACACCCGGCCCTTTCCGGCAACCTTCTTCCCGCTCTCGCGGAATAGCGCAAAAACCGGCACTTCCTTCAATACCGCGTTCTCGAAACCGATCTCGTTCAGCGGACTTTTCTCATCGCTGATGACCACGGCCGCGCCGGAGATATTCTCGAAGCGGCTGTCCTTGACCCACAACTGGTCGTAATACTGCGGATCGATATCGATGGCGTCGGGGACGTCGCGGAACGTATCGCGAATGAGGGTGAGTCCTGCCTCGTGCTCGCGAACCGCGGCTTCGCGCTGACCCTGGAACACGGAATCGGTGAGCGTGAACTGCCAGGCGGGCGAGGTCTTTTCGGTTAGAATGCCGTAACGTCCGCCATAGAAGTGCAGATCCTCGGCCTCATTGCCGACCTGGTTCAGTGCGGCGAGACCGGAACCGATATGGAAATCCATATGGCTGAGATAAGCATGCTGGGCGGCGTGGAAGCGGATCGCGACCGCGGCCGGGTTGCCGTCGCCGATCTCGAAATCGATGTTGCTCATGGCCGAATAGAACGTGCCGGAATTGGCGTCGGCGATCTGGTTATTCGGGGGCACACTATCCGGTGGCGGAAACGGCACGCGGAAGCCTGCGGCGAATGCGCGGCCGGGGCGCGCGCCGGTGAACATCACCATCACGCCCACGCCTTTCTGAAAACCCGGCGTGTTGGCCGGCAGCAGGAAGACGGGGCGCGTCGCGCCGTAGCCGATGATGCGGACCCCTGGCCATACGTAGACGGTGCGCGTCAGCCGGTATTGGCCCGAGGGTACAAAAACAATTCCTTCGCGAACGTTGTTTTCAGCCTTGTCTATGGCAGCCTGGAGCGCAGCGCTGTCGTCGCTTTTTCCGTCGGCGCGAGCGCCGAATTCGGGAGCAGTCAGATAAACCGCTTTGGGGTCATCCAGGCGCGTGGCGATCGCCGATGCCGCGAAAGCAGCAGAAGCGATGCCGTGCAACAGCATGACGAGCAGTAGATTCCTTCTGGTACGCGTGTGCATTGCCGTATCTTTAGTTTTACCGCAAAGCGATCGCGCCGTCTTCGATTCACAAACCAGGGTGTAGGCAGCTTGAGAGCATTTTATGACCGGCCAGCCGGCTGGCGCAAAACCATAGAACGCTCCGCGCGCCGGCGGCCGACTGGCCCCACGAGTTGCACGAGACTCCATTAATCGCGGAGCCCGGTCAAACAGGCACGAGGGACGTGTTCCGAGGACCTCCCGTGGGCCTGATCCCACTTTAGCTTTATGCCTTGGCAGCGCCAGCGGCGTGCGTCGATCCGCGGGCGCCCCGCCGGAGCGCGTCTTTGGCTACGAGCCGGGGCGCATGGGCGGGTTTGAATTTCCGGCTGCCGGCCAGGCGCGTGGCGCTCGCAGCGGTGGATATCCGCCACCAAAGTGGTGCTGTCCGGCCATCCGCAAGTGTTGCCGTTTCAGGCCGGCGCCCCGCCCCGTTGCGCCGCGCGCAGCGGCCATGCGACCGCGGGCCGGGAGTGTCCGTCGGTAACCGAAAGCCTGGTGCGCGGCGGCAAGCTGCTCGACGGCTCCTCGGTCTCCTGTGGCTGCTCGCGGGCCGATTCCGGCTGCGCCAGTCGGCGCGCATACCGATGCCGGCGCGAGGCCGCCTGGCGATCACGCGCTTGGGCGGGCACGCTGGCGGCCGGCCGCGGTGCCCGGCAATCCGCACGTGCCTGTGCAGCTCGGCGGAAGGGTGGCGGGCGGGCCGAGGGTCGAGATCTTCGGCCAGATCCGCATCGACCGGCACGGCTTCTCCGATCGCTTTGCCCGGCGCCCCTGCCGGCCGCCAGGCCGAACCAGTCTTGCCGTTTTCAGCCCGGCGTCCCGCCCGCGGCGCGGTGGGCGGCGGCCATGCGACCGCGGGCCGAAAGCGTCCATCCGAGCGGCGCCGGCCGCCACGACGCCTTTGGTCAAGCGCGCTGCGCGGGGCTGCCCGCGGTACCTGAATCGGGGTCCTGTTGCTGGTGCCCCGCACGCGATCGACGCCTCGGGCCGGATATCGGATTGCGCGCGTTGCAGGCGGCCCACGGCATTTTGCGCTTAGAGCGGGCGGTCGCTTGCTGCGCGTCTGCCGATGGCGCCGCTTCCGCCAGCGCCTCTCGCGGGCCCGTTGGCGGCCTGATGTCGATCGTCCTGGAACTCTGCCGGCAGCCAGCCTTAAATCAGTGTGTGCAGATCAAGCTGGAGTGGGTTCCGGCTTGGATTGAGTCAGCTTTTCGCTCAGGTCCTTGCCGGCCCTGAAGCCGACATCGCGCTTGGCTGGTATCGTGATTGTCTCCCCAGTCCTGGGATTGCGACCTTGGCGTTCTTTCTTCTCTTTCACCAGAAAGCTGCCAAATCCACGCAAATCGACACGTTCGTTTGAACTGAGCGCCGCGGTAATCGTCCCAAGAATAGAATCCACGACGGCGTCGACCTCAGCCCTTCCCTGTCCTGTCTTCTCTGATACTGCCTCAACCAATTGTTGTTTCGTCATCTGCTCCAGTGTACCGTCATTCTTCTCGCTGATGACCAGACCCGCGCGAGGCTGAGACTCCGTTGTCGCCGTACTGGCGACGCCGTAGGGGTTGGACAACTGAGCGCTCGCAGCGGGACCGGGCGTCACGATTCCATCCGGCCCTCCGGGTTCGGCGAAGTTGAAGCCTATGCTCGCCGCGCCGCCGCGAAATCGACGTCCTGTCGAATGTTCATGTATGGAACTTCGTCTCCGCGGTCCCATCGGCTTAGCACCGTCGTCACCGTCGTCCGGACTCTTGAAACGTGCGCAGGGACTATGGTAGGCGCCCACCGGTCTCTTGCCGGCGCCGAGGCTACCTGACTTGACGCGCTGTGAGCACATCCCGCGCAGTCGTCCAACGAATGCGAGGATAGCGATCGTTGTCGAGCGGCTCTGGCTTGGCCCGGCCCTCGAACATGTTACGCATGTACTGCATGCCCTGCCATGCCGGGTAAAGTTCCTTCTCTCCGGGAGCGACTGTGCGCGCGACCTTGATCAGCGTGCCGAGCATTCCCAGACCTCCGGCGCGGAACAGACGGAACTCCTTTCCGGTCACTTCACTTACGACCGCCGTCAGTTCCCGGGCGCTGAGCCGATCGCCGGCTATTCGCAGAAAGCGAGGAGTGGACGGATCAAGAGCCGCGCTCGCCGTGAATGCGGCCGTGTCGTCCATCGTCGTGAAGTCCATGCGCTGGTCCGCGTCGCCCCAATAGAGGACTCGCTTCAGTTTGAAGAGAATGAGCGGCATCTGACCGGTCAGCATATCGGCAAACGCACCGTTAAAGATGGTGGTCGCTGAAATCGAAGTCTTATCGAGGCGCTTGTGGAAGTCTCGGCGCAGATCGAGATTGCGATTCTCTCCCGGTGGAAACTTGGTGAAATCGATCGAGTAGTCGGACGGAATGAAACGTGGCACGTCAGCCTTGATCGCAGCGTCGAGCAGAACCGTTTGCGTTTCCACGATCGCGTCCCGTAATCCTTGCAGCGCGGACACCACGCAGGACCCACACGAGCATGCCGGAGTCATCTGGGAAGTGCTGCTGAAGTCGACACTGGCAATCGTTACGCCGGGCTTCTGCAGTCGCTCGAGCTTGTCTCGCGCAGTGCCGTGGCGAACAAGCGCTCTTAAGCAGGCTCCCCGTTCGAGCAAAGCTCTCACGATGCGTCCGCCGAGATTACCGGTAGCTCCCGCCACGATGATGGTCGAGTCATTCATGTTTCCGATAGTAGAGAAAAGACAGCGTCGATGCAAAGTGGGTAAAGATCCGAGTGGGGGTCGACCGGCGGATTTTTCGGTCGAGGAGGTCAACAGACGCTCGGCGCACTACCTCCGCGACGGCCACCAATTGCGGCCGAGTCAACCAGGTCGTCTACTCCTTGGTGGACAGTTCGCCCGTTACGCCCCGCCGCACCGTGGTGGCGCTCGCGAATTGCAATGCCTGCCACTCTTGCCTGGAAGTCCACGGCGATCTGCGCAACAACGTCACTTGCTGCGTGCTGTGCCATAACCCGGCCAACGCCGATGCGAGCACGCGCCCCACCGCCACGGTGGTGGCCCTAGCTAGCTAGTTTCTGTCGCGAAACCCGTAAGCTACTGATGCGTTGAGGCTTACTTGCTCCTGTGGCATCCGGGTTCAGCAGTTGGCCCGCTCCGAGCTTAGGGGTCTCTGGCTCGGATCGTCCA
>JBKQPR010000248.1:0-9007 GCA_052144935.1 Bryobacteraceae bacterium | reverse complement strand
ACGGCGACGTGTGGCGGATCGACTGCTCGCGGTTCGAGAAGATCGGACGGCAGCGCGAGGCGCTGGACCCATGCGTGGGCTGGACCTGGAACCGGCACGGGCACTACGATTCGCACATCCCGGAGGTATTTCCGTACGTGACGTTTTCGGAGCGGAGTGTGCTGGAGGCGGCGGGTTACAAGAGGATTGGGCGGACGTGGTGGCGGAGGCGGTCGAACTCGGCGGTGTTGTGAAGAAGGTGATCGTGACTCCAGGTGGTGTCGGCTCCTTCGCGACAATCTTGGGCGAATCGCGCGGCGCAATCTGTGGATCCTTTAGTCAAGCGAGGTGCAGTTGCGCCGATTGAAAGTCGATGGTCAAGCGCAGGCCACGAAAAAAGTCCAACCCCAGCAGCCCGTCGACTCCAGCGCTCGGCGGTAAAGTGTGGCCCAGAACCGGAAACTTGACGCGTTCCTGCCCGAGGGTGCTCAGTTTTTGCAATTCGACGCGGGGCGCAAACTCGACCCCGCTTCCGGTGGTGACTTGAACCCGAGCCGCAGCCAGCCCTGGGTCGTAGCCCACCGCCACAAGGATTGCGACGTTGACCCAATGTGCTGGTGGCTCCAGTATCAAGAGCCAATTGAACGATGCCGCTGCCGCTCGGTCCCCGAGATTTCAGCCTGGATGACGATCAGGCTCCGGCGCTGATCGAAAGAGACGCTCACACCGCGATCTCTGTATCCGGAGGCATCTTACCCGTGTACACGACCGCAAACCGTTTGGGACGGACCTCGACGGCCCGGCGGTAGACCTCCTCGCGATCCTTGCCATGGCGGAGTACCGTTCCACCGCGAACCTCCAGGGCGTCATCCGTCCGTGGGTCTTCGATCAGCACCCACTCGGACTCGAATCTCGCCTCAATCTGAGCCATTGTCAGGACTTCTTCCATCGCTGGGGTTCCTAGAGCATTATAGAATGGAATGCTTCCGGCGCGGACCGTTCCGAATCCGGGAGGACCCATTCGTAAAAAGAAATGCCCAAATACGACGCAATCATTATCGGCGGCGGCCACAACGGCCTGGTAACCGCCGCCTATCTGGCCCGCGCCGGCCGCCGCGTGCTGGTGCTGGAGCGGAGGCCGATGGTGGGCGGCTGCGCGGTCACCGAGGAGATCTGGCCGGGGTACCGCGTCTCCACCGGCGCTTATCTCACCAGCCTGATGCAGGAGCGCATCGTCCGCGAACTGGAGCTGGTGCGCTTCGGATATCGCGTGGACGCCAAGGACCCCGCCTTCTTCTCCGTTTTCCCCGACGGGCGCCACTTCTTCATGTGGCAGGACCGCGCCCGCACGCTGGCCGAAATCGCCAAATTCTCGAAGCGCGACGCCGAGGTTTACCCGGCTTACGAAGATCGCCTGGAGCGGCTTTCCCAGGTGGTGGAAGGGCTGCTCATGGTTACGCCGCCGCCCTTTCCGCCGCGCGGTATCGGCAGCTTGGTCGAGTATCTGAAACTGGCGGGACGGTTGCGCGGCCTGTGCGCCGGCGAGATGGTCGCGCTGGTCAAGATCTTCACCCAAAGCGCGGCCGAGTTTCTGGACGAGTGGTTCGAAAGCCCGCAGGTGAAGGTGACGCTGGCCACCGATGGCGTGATCGGCGCCAACGGCGGGCCGCGATCGCCGGGGACGGCTTACATACTGCTGCACCATTGCATGGGCGGCGTGGCCGGACATCGCGGGCTGTGGGGCTTCGTGCGCGGCGGCATGGGAGCCGTTTCGGAGGCCATCGCCGCCGCGGCGCGCGCCAAGGGCGCGGAGATCCGCACCAATGCCGCGGTGGCCCGCGTGGTGGTGCGCGGCGGGCGCGCCTCGGGCGTGGTGTTGGAATCGGGCGAAGAGATCGAGGGCGCGGCGGTGGCTTCCAATCTCGACCCCAAGCTGACGTTTCTGAAGCTCGTGGACGAGCGCGAACTCGATCCGGATTTCGTGGCCGCCATCCGGCATTTCCGCATCGAAGGGACAAGCTGCAAGATCAACCTGGCGCTCAACGGCCTGCCGGAATTCACGGCCTATCCGGGCGCGCGCGGGCCGCACCACGGGGCCACCATGCACATTTGCCCCGACATCGATTACGTGGAGCGCGCCTGGGACGACGCCAAGTACGGAAGGCCCTCCGAGCGGCCGCTGCTGGAGCTGACCGTGCCCACGATTTACGACCCGTCGCTGGCGCCCGCCGGCAAGCACATCATGGGGATCTTCCTGCAATATGCGCCGTACACCCTGCGCCAGGGCACTTGGGACGAGCTGCGCGAGCCGTTCGGCGACCGCGTGATCGGCCTCGTCGAAGAGTACGCGCCCAACATCCGGCGCATCATCGAGCACCGGCAGGTGCTCACGCCCCTCGACCTGGAACGGCGCTTCGGCATCACCGGGGGCAACATCTTCCACGGGGAAATGAGTCTGGACCAGATGTTCGTGATGCGTCCCGTGGCGGGGTGGGCGCGCTACCGGACGCCGCTGGATGGACTGTACCTGTGCGGCTCGGGGGCGCATCCGGGCGGCGGGGTGATGGGCGCGCCCGGCTACAATTGCGCGCGCGAGATGCTCAAACGGAGGTTCGGGTAGGGCCGATCCCAGGGAGGAATCGTACTAGCCGGCTCATTTTTCTGCCCAAAAATGTACGTAGCTTCCCATTCGGCCTCCGACAAGCGTAAAATGAAAGCATGGCCAGAGGTTGGGAAAGTAAGTCGGTCGAGGCGCAGATCGACGCGGCCGAAGATCGCAAAAGCGCCGTTCTGCTAAACTCGCCGGCTCCCGATGAACTCGAGTCGATTCGCAAGAAGGAGAACATCCTTCTCTCCCGAACCAGGGTGGTCCGGGATTTGAATACCGCGCAAAATCCGCGTTACAGGGTAGTTTTGAAGAAGGCCCTGGCGGATCTTGACGCACAGTTGTCCACCTTCGCTGCCGAATAACGCAGCTCAAACCGTGCCCTCCCGCACTGCCTCCGCGGTGCGGGAAGGGTACGCGTCTATTCGTGGACGGGCTAGCCGATTGTTCGCCGGGTGGAGTGCGCGGAAGGCGGCTGCTAATTGGCGCTTTGGCCAGCATTTGCCCAGCCCCAAAAGGGTTCTGAGGTTCTCCGCGGCCTTGCCGTGCGTGGCGTCGCCGATCTCGCCGAGGCGCCGGGCGAGGCTGGAGCAATGGATCGTAGCGAGCTTATGCAGACGTAAGACGGATAGCGTCTTGAGGTGAGTATTCTTCAATTCGGCTGTGGCGGGATCCAAAACGATGTCGGAGGGCAATAATCGGGCCGGCGCCACCGAGGAGATGTACGCTACCAAAACTCCCGGGACGGAACCGACAGGGCCGGTAAAAAGCAGTACGGGAGGAATTTTCATGCCGGGAATGTCCCCGAATGGAAATTGGGCTAGATAGATTTCACCGGGACGCATTCACCGGCTGTCCATCGTCAAGGGTGTAAATGTCTTGACGGGAATCCAATAGTTCGGTGGCCCATTCTCTGCCGATCCCGTGCGCCCAAACCGCTCCCGCTTCGTCTTCATCCGGTAACAGCACGATCAACCGCACGGGCCCGGGCGGCAGATCCTTGGGCATGCGGGCCTGAAGGCGATGCTGGTCATCGATGTCGCCGATTAATTCAATAGCCTTCACCGGAGTGCCTTCCTCTTTGAATATACCAGCCGGGCAATTTGTGGAGCCGCGCCGCGAATCCTCCGGCCATGGCCGATCATAGGGCCGCTCCGCACACCTCCAGCCGCGCTACACTCGAACGGATGATCTCTCCCGTTCAACTGGTGGAAGTTCCGCCCTGCCCCCTTGCCGCCCTGCGGGGGCACGCCAGCCTCGCGAACCTCAGCCGCACCATCCGGGAGCTGTTCGACCGCTTCTACAGGAACCCGCCGCCGGTCGCGCGCGGGCTTAACGTGGTCCTCTATCACGGCGATCCGGCCGGCGCGGGAACCCCCATCGACGTGGGGGTCCAGGTTTTCGGTCCCTTCGATCCCACCGGGGAGGTGATGGCTGTCTCCACTCCGGGCGGGACCGCGGCTACGGTGGCGTATCTGGGTCCATATGATCGGTTGGGCGAGGCGCACAACGCCATCCAGCGGTGGCTTCGGGAGAATGAACGCCAGGCCGCCGGACCGTTTTGGGAAGTTTACGGGCATTGGAACGACGATCCGGCCCAGCGCCGCACCGATGTCTTCTATGTCCTAAAATAAACAGCACGGCCCGGCGCTTCGCGCTACACTTCCCACATGGATCAATTGGGCCGAATCTTCGAGCAAGTCAAAGTACACGCGGGAGACCTCGCCGATAAGGTGAAGGAACTTATCCACGAAGGCAACGTGCGCAGAATCATCATCAAGGACGAGGGCGGCCATACATTTGTGGAGATCCCCCTCTCCGTGGCAACCGTAGGCGTGGTTCTGGCGCCCATTCTGGCGGCGGTCGCCGCCATCGCCACGGTAGTTTCCCATTTCGATGTGGTGGTAGAGCGCGCCGCCCCGGCTGCACGGCCCGCCGCGGCGGGGGGCCACACCGCGGCTGGAGGGCACTCCTCGGTGACCGACCGCTCCACCGGCGCCACCGAAAGCCAGATGAACATGGCCGGCACGGTGGCCCAGCACGTCGACAGGAAGGGCACCAAGCTGGAAGACACCGGGGGCACCGGCGAGCACGATTCGCAAGGCGGGTAAACGCTATCAGCCATCAGCCACTCTGGCATGGCCGCGAGCTGACGGCTGGTAGCTGACAGCTTCGTGGCACCCGGACGACAGACTGGGGTATCCAGCCCGATGACGTGGGGAGCGGCGAATCCGCCGGCCTCACCGGTTTGAACACGGCATTCCGCGGATCTGGGGAAGGCCGTTCACAAAACTCGGAATTTTCTGGGAACTCTATTTTGCCAACCGATTGAACCACTTACCGCCCTCCTGCCAAATCCCTCCTAGAGGCCAGCGCTGGCCAGCGTGCTAAACCGGGGATGAGGAGAACCTTCCGCGTCCTGAGGCGCGCGGAGGCCCCGCGAAGCAATGCTCCCGTTACCTCGGTCCCTCGAACGGGTTCTGCTTGCGGTGACAGCCTCGGTGTGCCTGCTGGCCGTCACCTCCGCCCTGGTCTGGCTGATGCTGACCTTGCCGGCGCGCGTGGACGGCCGCCTGCAGCGCAATGTGGTGGATGCCTCCTGGAACCTGCGGGATGCCACCTGGCAACTGGCCCAGGCCGGCCGCGATCTGCATACCGTCAGTGCCGCGCTGGCCGACCCGCGCAGCGGCGTGGCCCGCACGTTGCGCAATGTGAACACCGTGACCGCCCAAATCGGGCGCGCCAGCAACGTGGCGCGGCTGGCCTCCAGCGAGCAGCGCGAATCGCTGCGGGCGATTTCCGAGGAAACCCTGGCTACCCTGCACTCGGCCAACACGCTGATCGCCGGAGCCAACCATAACTTGAACGAGGGCGTGCTGCCCTCGCTCACGGCGGACTTGGGGCAGGTGCAGGCCTCGCTGGTCACGCTCACCGCGGACGGCCATCAAATGTTGGCTTCGTCCACCACCGCGATCGACCGGGCGGCCACCCTGCTGGGCGACGAATCCTGGTCTCGCGCCGCGCGCAACCTGGGCAGCGCTTCCGGGCACCTGGACGGGGCCGCCGCCAATACCGAGCAGGCCGTCGGGTACATCCGCGACATGTTCAAGCCAACCAAGGCGAGCTTCTGGAAGACCCTGGCCGGAGAGATTATCAGCCACGCGGCCGGCCCCGTGGCGGGCACTCTGGTGGAGCACCTTTGGAAGCCACGCGTCGAGGTCGTCAACACCGTGAAAGTACAGAGTCAACAGTAATTATGAAAACCGGAAAACTAGGAAGACAACCCAAGCGCTCCGATCAGCGCACATTCAAACTCTCCAAGTATCTGAAGATGTCGGAGCTTCCCGCCGCGCCGCCGGCGGTCGATTGGACCAAGGCAGTCCCGCAGTACGGAATGCTGCTGAACGATCAGCTCAGCGACTGCGTGATCGCAGGCATGATGCACGAGGCCATGACGTGGCAGGCCAACGCCGGCAGCCCCATTGTGCAACCCTCGGAAGCCGAAGTGATCGCAGCCTACTCGGCCATCGGCGGGTACGATCCTTCCAACCCGTCCACCGATCAGGGATGCAACATGCTCAATGCCCTGAATTACTGGCGGAACACGGGCATCTCGATCGGCGGACAGACCAACCAGATCGCGGCTTTCGCCGAAGTGGACCTGACCAACGATGCCGAGGTGAAGGCCGCGCTGTGGCTCTTCGGCGGCCTGTTCACCGGTTTCGCGATGCCGGAGAGCGCCGAGAACACCAGCAGTTGGACGGTTCCCGCGTGCGGTCTGCACGGCAAAGGCAAACCGGGATCATGGGGCGGCCATTGCGCTCCGCTGGCGGCCGAGGACGGCTCCGGCGGCTTCCAGGCCATCACCTGGGGAGAACTGATGCCGGCGTCCCACAATTTCGTGGCCGATTACTGCGATGAGGCCTACGCAGTGCTCTCCACCGCATGGATGGAGCAGAATGGCCAAGCTCCCAGCGGTTTCGACTGGGGGGCCCTCCAGGCCGATCTGGCGGCGCTATGAGCGTCTACTTCGAGCGTCCCGCCGATTTGCGGACACCGCTCCCGCCGGATGCGCTAGAGCGTGCCATTGACGCGACCGTGCGCCGGTTCGGGGAGATGAGGCTCACCAGCCCGGACCCGCATCCGCTACCGGCACGGATCACCGCCGAGCAACTGCGCCACATTCTTGTTGGAGACGACTACTGATGTTGCATCCAAACGTCCACCAGGCCTTCTCCCTTTGGTCCGAAAATCGGGTCTTGCACGTCGCCTGCATGTACTCGAATCCGCAACGATGGCCCGTGCGCCGGGAGTTGATGAACGACTTCCGCAAGCGGATGGAGCGAGATCCCAATGTATTACTTTACGTGGGCGAAGTGGCGTTTGGAGACCGGCCCTTCGAAGTCACGGAGGCGGGCAATCCCAGAGAGTTCCAATTCCGCACCGAGCACGAATTGTGGCTGAAAGAGAACGTGCTCAACCTGGTCGTGCAGCGGATGCCGCCGGACGCGCAGTACATAGCCTATCTCGACGGCGACGTGCAGTGCTCCCGCTACGACTGGGCGCTCGAGGCCATTCACCAGTTGCAGCACTACGGCGCAGTCCAGTTGTTCCACCAGTTCATCGACGTGGATTACCGCCACCGGCCGTATTGCGTGACCAATAGTTTCGCCTACTCCTACTCCCACAGCATCACGCCGGAGATCTTCATGGACAGCGCGGCCCTCCAAACCCGGGTGTCGAAAGCCGCGGATGCCAACTCATACATGAAGCCGTGCGCCGGGGCGCCCTCTGGGCCCGCGGCGGATCGCCAGACCGCCGCCCAAAGACAATGGTGGGGCGCTACCGGGCTTGGCTGGGCATTCCGCCGCTCCACGTGGAACGACATGGGCGGCCTTTTCGATCAGGCCATCTTAGGCTCGGCGGATTGGATCATGGCATATGGGATGGCCGGCCTGGCGGACGGCCTCGACCACATCCCGCAATGCGCACCGTATTACCAGGCCGTGAAGCGCTGGCAGCAGGGGGCGCGAGTGCTCAAGGCCAACATCGGGTACCTCGACAACACCATCACCCACTTTTGGCACGGGCCGAAGGGGAATCGCTTTTACCGGGAACGGGAGCGCATCCTGACGGACAACGCTTTCGATCCGTACGTAGATCTCAAGCGCGATTGGCAGGGCCTTTGGCAGCTCACCGGCAACAAGCCGCGCCTGCGCGACGACCTCCGGCACTACTTTCGCGCCCGCAACGAGATGGATCTGAACCTGGGGCCCAGTTCCAGGTTGTTGGCTTAGAAGAAAGAGTGATTGGCCACAGATAAACACAGATGAACACAGATAAAACGAGATTGAGTTATCTGTGTTTATCTGTGGCCAATTTCTTTCTCCCAGCGGTTGTAAATGCTCTTAGAAAAGGAAAAACACAAATGAAACGTATCTCAAAAGCTCTCACAGTCTTCGCGCTGTTAGCTCTGCTGGTAGCGCAAACGGCCTGCACGGCCAATCAGATCGACGAGGTCATCGCCGATCTGCAAATCGGCGTGGACGCCGCTTCGGTGGCCGCGCCGCTGGTGCTGGCGGCCTTCGCGCCGGCGGTGGCCGCGCCGGTCAGCGCTTACCTGGCGGTGGCCAACCAGGTGTTTGGCGAAATCGCCCAGATTGCCGCCAGCAAGATTTCCAGCCAGCAGAAGGCGGTCTCCATCGCCGGCGCAATCGCCACGCTGGTTGGGCAGGATCCTAGCCAAATCCTTCCGCCCAATTCTCCTCCTCAATTGGTCGCCGAAGTGGGCGCTGTGGCGAATGCGGCCAGAGCCGTGGCCGCGCTGTTTCCGCTGGCGGGAACGGCCGGACACGCACGCCTGGTGGCGGCTGCGCGTTCCACCAACTTCAAGCTATCGGCGGCGGAAGCGGCGCGCCTGGCGACCCTACGGGTGCAAGCCGAGGCGCAGGCCAATCAGGCGGCGCTGGCCGCCCGGAGGTAACTCATGCTGGCGAACTGGAAGACCACCATTTTAGGGGTAGCCGGCGTGCTGGTGGCGCTGGCAACCATCTGGGCGCCGCCTGAGTACCAGGCCCGCATCGTCGCCACGGGGGTGGCGATTACCGGCTCCGGGTTACTGGCTGCAAAGGATAACGATAAGTGACTTATGTGGACTTATAACCAACTTACCGGCGCTCTCTCGCACAACGCCCAACCGGCCGGCACGGGCTATTCCGGAATGGGACCGGGCAAGAACAATCCGGCCATGCAAGATGTGCACGATGTAGGGCCGATCCCCAAGGGCAAGTGGCACATGGGTGCACGTCAGATTTGAGGGAAGGGATCAGGCAGCACGCCGGGCGGAGCGGCGCTCCCAGAAGTCCTCGTAGCGTCCACTGAGTTTGCAGCAGCGCAGGGCGATGATAGCGTTTGCGCCATCGA
>JBKQPR010000247.1:0-22796 GCA_052144935.1 Bryobacteraceae bacterium | reverse complement strand
GGGAAGAGATGCCATGTTTGGGGAGTCCGCAATCTGCGGATAACTTGGAGGTGCTCACGTGCGTATTGACCTTTACATGAAGACGATCGTCACGCTCATCGCACTGCTTCTTGCGGTGATCGCATTGCAACCAATCTTTCAACCCCAAACCGCCATGGCGCAGGGGACCTACGCCGGTATCCAATTCTCGTATAGCGGGGGGAACCACGCGTTCTTCAATGCCAACACTGGCGACGTTTGGGAATATGGCGACCATGGCAACTTTCGCAACCACTACAAAGTCCGTGAACTAGGTAAGGATCACGATCGCGGGCGTTAAAAGAATGGGGCCGGGAACCCCAAGGCGCCCGGTCCGTAATTGACGGAACGGCATTAACGAAACGCTGTGCTTGCTGACAGCAAAGAACAATAGTATAAGGAAGCTGCCCGGATTTGAGACCGCTGTCCTGGCCGTTCTATCCGTCCGCCCTAATGATGAAGACTGCGTTTCGCCGACCGCTCATAAAACCGGCAGGATAACGCTGGAAACAACCCAGGCTGTCCTCCTACTTCCCAATTTCCCCGATGTGCGCGATCGTGTCGCCGTTCTTTAGCGACGGCACTGCGCCGATGTAAAGCACGACGCCTGCGATCGGGGACGTCGCGTCCCACACCTTCTTGCCGAAATAGTCGGTGACGTAGCCGATCTTCATGCCCTGCGACACGTACGCCTCCGGGACCACCAGCGGATAGAAGACGCCATCCATTTCGCTGGTCACAATGGAAACCCGCGAGAGCCACAGTGGATGCTCTACCGGGGAGACCGCACCGGACAGCATCTTCAGGTGCCGCGCCACCTTCCAGCAGCCCTGAATCAATGAATCGACATCGTCCGCATCGCTGATGCCGGCATGGCCGGCTTCCGCTGTGACACAAGGTTTGCCGAGCGCCGCCGCGAAGCGCGTGATGGTCACGGCGCCGCCCGGCGCAACCGGCGTCCGGAAGTCCTGCAGGATGATGTGATCGAGCCCGAAGGCCAGCACCAAGGCGCGTGACGCCGCGTCCTGCGCCTCTTTCCCGGTGGCGGCCCAGTAGGCGTACCGCCGCAGGTTCTCATCCAGATCGCCGCCATGCAGGTCGATCAGGTAATCGCACTTCTCCACCACCTGCCTGGCGATGGCCCACGATACGCGCTCGGTCTGCGTGCCGTCCGGCCTGCCCGGATAGAAGCGGTTCATATTCTTGCCATCCACCGGATTCAAGTGCGGGACCTTTTGCGCGAACGATGGCACGTTGACCAGCGGCAGAACGATCAGGGTTCCCGAAAGCTCCGCCGGATCGGCAGCCTGGGCCAGTTTCTGCAGCGCGAGGATGGACGCGTACTCGGTGCCGTGAGATCCGGCCACCAGGGCGAGCACCGGCCCCGGCCTGGCGCCGTTGACCACGATCACAGGGATGCTTGCCGCCGCATCCACGCCCGCCGGCACGGCGATATAGCCGGTGGCCTTCTGGCCGCTGCGCGCGGTCGCCGAGCCAACCGTGAAATCGGCAGCCCCCATAAGAGACGGCAGCAATGCTGCCATTAGAATTCCTCGTAACATGGTTGCCCATTCTACCAGCGTTACGGTCTCTGAAGCAGCCCGTAAGAATTCCAAGTTGAATTCCAGGTAGAAAGAGTTCGATTGGCCGTTGGGCGGCCACATCGGTCAGCGGGCGCCCCGCCATGCCTGTGCCAAGCCGTCAAAATGGCCGGTAGCCCGCCGATCAGCCACCGCTCACGGGCGGCGTCCGATTCAGGAACCGCGGCAGATCCCAGGGGTGCCGCAACAGGTACCGCGCGATCGGCGGCGCCACCGGCGGACCGAGCGCGAGCTTTTCCGTGGATGTCCACTTGAACGGCAGGTCCACCACCCCGCCCGGCTCCGCCAGCGCTTCCATCGCTCGTAGCGTCGCGCGCAGGACTGCCAGTTGACCCGCCGCGTCCCCAGGCCGGCCCAGCGTCATGCCAAACGGATGCTCGATCGCCGCTATCCTCGGCGCCCCCGCGCTCGCCGTCAGCTCCGGGACCATGGACAGCGAGATGGTGCTGAACCCCGCCGCTTCGATCTCACGTTGTACCAGTCCCACGGACCAGCAGCACACCGGTCAAACCGGGATCAGCACCACTACGTCGACATGCTCCTCGCTAAGTTGCCGCACCATTTCGGGCAGGCTCTCCCGCAGGAGCCGCCTCGGCCGGAGTGTGTAGCCCATGTACGAGTAGTGGGATGGCGCCGCCGCGCCAATCTCGCCCAGTTCTGCGAGTTGGTCCAGTCGCTCAGCCGGCAGTACCGAGTTCAAATCTTGCTCAGCGAACCACGGATTGATGTGAAGGTGGCCCACCTGAATGTCGCCGGTCCGTGCCGTCCGCGGCAATACGCGATAAGAGGGGTCGGCGAACCACGGATCCCGCCGCTCGATTTCCGGGTCAAACGGGTGATCGGTCTTCAAGGCGATCGCCGCTGAACTTACCAGGGACACGGTGCATTTGGAAAGCGGCCTGGCGAGAGGAGTCCATGGAATCTGGGTTTCCCCGGGCAGGCCCGCCCAGCGTTTCATCATCCTTTTCGCGATACCGTCCAGAAAGCGGTAGGAATCAACCATCGTCACCACCGTAATCATTGTCCCCCGTAGCCACGGGGACCGTACGATTGTCGCCACGGAACAGGGCGACGCCGGCGGTAAGGCCACTCTCGCCCCAGCTTCGTCGTGGGTAGCCTGCCCCCGTTCGACACCGCGTCGCGCGCGGGCGGAAAGCCTCCACGCGGGCAGCCTGGTTGCCGGGGGACTGGCGCTGTTCCACTGTGGTTGCGGTCCCCCGGCCCGGCCAAATATGCGTGCCCGTGACGGATGCCCCGTGCCACGGACTTCGCAATCGTACAGGGATGGGCCGACTCGAACCGGCTTGCCATCTTGGGCTGGAGCGCCGCTGGATTCATGACCTCCTGGACCGTCACCCAAACGAACCGTTACCGGCTGCGA
The DNA here is from genome assembly GCA_052144935.1 of Bryobacteraceae bacterium. Taxonomy (GTDB): domain Bacteria; phylum Acidobacteriota; class Terriglobia; order Bryobacterales; family Bryobacteraceae; genus JOPF133. Next base: position 19,796 of record JBKQPR010000247.1, on the reverse strand, counting down.
TCGAAGGCGCAGGCATCACCGGCTGGGCCTCATTCCTGTGGACCAGCGGCGTGCTGCAAGTTCGACTACGATGGCCGCTGGCCGGAGGCGGATCCTTCTGCATTCGCGCAGTTTTCCGCCACGGCCCACGCCAGCCGCGTGACCACGCCGATTCTGATTCTGCACGGGGACGCCGGCCGCGGGTGCCAACGTTCCAAGGGCGCGAGTTCTTCGAAGCGCTGGCCGCGAGGGGCACGCGGATGGTGACGTATCCGGGTTCACCGCCCTTTCTGATACTTTGGGAGCGGCGGCGCGATGTGTTCGGCCAAAGTGGCGGCCCGGCTGGCGCGGTACAATCCAAAGCTGCACGGAGGCGCGTCAAGGCAGGTGCCCGCACCGCCGGCCTCGCTGCCCGGCGCCACTGCCGGCCGCCAGGCCGAACCACTCTTGCCGTCTCAGCCCGGCGTCCCGCCCCGCGGTGGGAGGCGGCCATGCAACCGCGGGTCGAGAGCGTCCATGCGCGCGGCGGCGCCGCCCGATGCGACGCCTTTGGCGGCATGCTTCTGGGACCATGACGGCGAAGGTGTATGGCACAATTGGACATGCTCAGATTCCTCATCTTGCCCTCACTGGTTGTAGTGTCCGTGATCGGCCAGACCATGCCGCCAGAGCCGGAGCGGGAATTGGCTCGCGGCATCTACAAAGAACTGGTCGAGATCAAGTCGGGCTATACGACCGGTGCAACCACTCCAGTAGCGGAAGCCGTGGCAGCCCGGCTGAGAGCCGCCGGCTTCTCCGAAAGCGACATTTTTGTGGGCGGAGCCATTCCCACAAAAGCCAATCTGGTCGTCCGGTATAAGGGTAGCGGCCGGCGCAAACCGATTCTGCTGCTGGCGCATACCGATGTCGTAGAAGCCAGACGGGAGGACTGGAGCATGGATCCATTCCAATTCATTGAGCGTGACGGCTACTTCTATGGGCGTGGCACCGCTGACGATAAGGCTCAGGCCGCCGTCTGGATCGCGAACCTCATCCGTTATAAGCGCGAAGGCGTCAGACCGGACCGGGACATCATCGTGGCCCTCACGGCGGATGAAGAGGGAGGTGGTCCCTACAACGGTGTCCAGTGGCTGCTCAAGAACAAGCGCGACTTGATTGACGCGGAGTTCGCTCTGAACGAAGGCGGCTGGGGCGAAATGGCCGGCGGCAAGAAGATCTCGAATGACATCCAGGTCAGCGAAAAGTACGTGATCGATTTTCGATTGGAAGTCCGCAATAAGGGCGGGCACAGCTCGCTGCCAGTTGCGGACAACGCGATTTACCACTTGGCAGCCGCTCTCGACCGGCTGTCCAGATTCGGTTTCCCGCTGAAGACCAATGAGGTCACGCGGGCGTACTTCGAGGCGATGTCGAAGATTGAGACCGGGCCGGTGAAGGACGATCTCGCGGCGGCGGCTGGCGGCTCCGTCGAGGCGATGCAGAAGGTCGCGCGAGCGACTACCGCTTGGAATGCGACGCTGCGTACGACCTGTGTGGCGACGCAGATCGAGGGCGGGCACGCCAGGAACGCGTTGCCACAACTGGCGGCGGCGAACGTGAACTGCCGAGTGCTCTCCGAGGATTCCGTCGAATACGTCCAGAGCACTCTGAAGCGGGTAATGGCAGATGACCAGGTGAGCGTCATGATCGCCGGCGAGGTCAGCAAGGGTCCGGCGTCACCGATGCGCGAGGACGTTCTTAGAGCGGTCAGCCGTCTCACCGACACATTGTGGCCCGGTGTGCCTACGGTCCCGATTATGGTCATGGGAGCGACTGACGGCCAGTACCTTCGTGCGGCTGGAATTCCGACTTACGGTGTCCAGGGCTTCTTTATGGACCGGGATGACATCCGCTTTCACGGGCGTGACGAGCGGATGGGCGTCGCGTCGTTCTTCGAAGGCCAAACATTCTTATACGAACTGGTAAAGGCACTTTCCAGGGCCTCCGAGTAAATCTACCCAAGTGAGGCTCTAACGGCTCCAGCCCGATCTTATCGTTGACCGCCGTTGGCGTTGGTCATGCGACCGCGGGCCGGGCAGCCTGTTCATTTGTGGGAGATCGTCGCGGCGGAGGCCGCATCCAGCCTCGCGCCCGGATCAGGTGCCACCGGTGGACCGCGCACCGCCCTTTTTCGGTAAGATAACTTCGGCGCGGAGCCCGCGGATCGGCCAGTGCCTATGCACGGAACATCGGGAGCAGTACGAAAGCACCCGCTGACTGCCGGCGAGCAGATTCGTACCGCGGGCCTCAGTTCCCCGACACCGCGATGGTGACGCCCGGCTGCGTGGATACGCCCCCCACCTGGATCACCACCGGCACATTCCCCGCGCTCAGCCCCGCCGGCACCAGCGCATTGATCTGCATCACGCCGGCGATCGCAAAGGGAGCCGCGCCAATATAGTTGGCCGTGGTGGTAATTCCGCCGATCGTCATGCTCACGCTGGCCACCGGCTTGGGGAGCGCCCCGCCATTGTACCCGTTCTCCAGGCCGTCCTGCCCGCCCGGGCTGGTCTGTCCGGCGCCCGTCAGGAACAGCGAAACGTAACTTCCCGCGCTGGCCGGGTGGTTCCCGCCGTTTACCGAATTGTCGGTCGAGTTGATGGCCACCGCCTGCCCGGTCCCCGAGCCATTCAATGTAAATATCGCCGGGCTCACCGCCGCCACCGACGCCGTAAACGAACTGGAAGTCTGCCCCTGGTACTGCACCAGGATCTGCGCTTGCGATCCGCTCAGCTCGAACGGGGCCACCGCCGCCACCTGCGTGGCGGAGGTATAGTAGAGCGGTGCCGGCACGCCGTTGAAGAACACCCCGGTTCCCGCCAGGTTGGCGCTATAGACGCCGTTCGACGGCTGGGCCTCCGTCAGGGTGGCCGGGCCCAGGCCCGAGCCGTACAGCACCACCATCTCCCCGGGCGAGACTACTCCGGGCAAGCCGCTGGCCGCACTCACCAGCGCCGAAACCGTCGCCCCCGATCCCGAGAATTGCAGCTCGCGCATCGCGTTGTTATTGGTGTCCGCAACATAAACGTTGCCGTTGGCGTCCACCGCTACGCCCGTGGGACCATTGAGCTGCGCGCTGGTTCCGAGGCCCCCATCCCCCGTATATCCGCTCGACCCGTTGCCCCCGATGGTCACCACGATCGGGTTCGAGAACGGATAAATCTCATACACCAGCGAGCCGCCGTCGCTTACGTAGAGGTTGCCCAGAGAATCCGTGGTGATGCCCACCGGATTGACGATCGGCGCAATCGTGTGGATGATCCCCGCGGGCGTCACCTGCCGGATGGCGTTGTTTCCGGTATCGGCGATGTACACGTTGCCGGCGCCATCCACGGCCACTCCCTGCGCCAGATTGATCAGCGCTCTGGTGGCCAATCCACCGTCGCCGGAATACCCGCTGTTGCCGTTGCCGGCGATCGTCGAGATCGTTCCGGATGCCGACACCTTGCGGATGCGGTTGTTGCCGAAATCCGCGATGTACAGGTTGCCCGAGCTGTCTACCGCCACGGCGGTCGGGGTGTTGAGCTGCGCGCTGGTGGCCGCCGCGCCATCGCCTCCGTAACCCTGCGTCCCGCTGCCCGCCACGGTCGTCTGCGCCCCGCCGCTCGTGAGCTTCACCACCCGCGCGTTCTGGGAATCGGCGATATAAATGTTGCCGCTGGAATCCGCCGCCAGCCCCTGGGGTCCGCTGAACTGGTTGGTCCCATTGCCCGCCGCGCCGCCGCCCGCGATCCCGCTGCCCGCCACCGTGGAAATGCTCCCATTCGACGCCACTTTGCGGATCGCGTTGTTGCCGGTATCGGCGATGTAGAGGTTGCCGGCCGGATCCGCCGCCACGCCCTTCGGTGCGTTGAGCTGCGCGCCGGCGGCCGCCCCGCCGTCGCCCCCATAGCTGAACAGCCCGTTGCCCGCCACGGTGCTGATGGAGTTGTTGGCCACCTTACGCAGGCGCAGGTTCAGCGTGTCGGCGACAAACATGTTGCCGGAAGGATCCAAAGTCACCGAGGTGGGGTAGTTGAGCGGCGTTGCGTTGGCGGTCGTGTTGGAAGCGTTGAATCCGACGATGTCGGTTCCCACTACCGTCTCGATCCACCCCGCTTGAACCTTGATGTTGGTTCCCGGAAACGTCACCGTGCTCGTCCCGTTGTTCACTTCGCGGATGCGGCTGTCCCCCTGTTCCACGATGTACAGGTTGCCGGTCGAATCGAGCGCCACCCCCACCGGAGAGTACAGGGTCGCCAACTGGGCGGCGGCGCCGTCGCCTGTGTAGCCCTCGGTGCCAGGCCCGGGGTTTGGAGTGCCGTTGTTGCCCACCATGTGGTGAATATACCCGGTGCTGGCGACGACTTCGCGGATATACTCGTTCACCGTATCCGCGATCCAGACGTTGTCCGATGAATCCACCGCCACGTCCGACGGCGTATGCAGCTCCGAGTTCACCGCCGGGCCGTCTTCCCCGTAGTAACTGGGGTATCCGTCACCGGCGATCGATGAAATGAGGCCGGTCGCGTTGGTGACCTCGCGAATCAGGTTGTCGCCGGTATCGGCAATGTACACATTTCCCGCCCCATCTGTGGCCACACCCTGAGGCCGCTTGAGCAGTCCCTGGGTGGCCGGGCCGCCGTCGTTGAACGAGCCGGGCACCGAATCCGGGCTGGATAGGCCATTCCCCGCGAAGGTCGAGATGATGCCCTGCGGCGTTACCATGCGCACGCGGTTATTCAGCGAATCCGCAATGTACAGATTGCCCGCGGGGTCAAACGCCACGCCCTGCGGCGAGTTCAACTGGGCATTCACGGCCGGGCCGCCATCGCCCGAAAAACCCGCGCGCGAGTTTCCCGCCACCAGCGTGAGCACCCCGCTGGTGCTGAGCTTGAACACGCAGTTGTTGGAGCTGCTGAAATAAATATTCCCCGACTTGTCCGAAGTGGCGTGCTGTGGCTGGCCGACCGCCACATTCGTGCCCGTCGCCGGCGTAGCGGGCGGCGCTCCTCCGGCCGCGGTCGTAATGGTATATTGCTGGCCGGACGCGAGCGAAGCCCCCGCGGCCGCGAGCAAAAGGAATTTCAACATGTGGGCATCCAGTTTTAAGATCGGCAGTTTCAGCACCGCCAGTTTAAGAATCGTCGAATTCATCCGTTGGCCTCTCCTACGGCCACCGGCCGAAGAACTTCAGCCACCGCCTCCACCGCCCGCGCGCAATCTTCGCGGCTCACATCGTAGTGCGTCACGGCCCGCAACTGGCGGTCGTTGATGGCGTTCAGCAGCACCCCGCGCTCCTTCAGCCGGGCGCTGATTTCGGCCGGCGCGAGGCCGGCGGCGGAGACATCGAAGACCACGATGTTGGTCGCCACGCTGGCCGGGTCGATCCGCACGCCCGCCATCCGCGCCAGGCGCTCCGCCAGGAACCGCGCGTTGCGGTGATCGCTCTCGATGAGCCGCGGACTTTCCTCCAGCGCCACCAGGCAGGCCGCCGCCAATACTCCCACCTGCCGCATCCCGCCGCCCAGGCGTTTGCGGTACAGCCGGCCCTTCGCCATCAGCCCGGCCGGCCCCGCCAGAATCGATCCGGCCGGCGCGCCCAGCCCCTTCGAGAGGCAGAACATTACTGTATCGGCGGGCGCGGCGATTTCCTTTACAGGCATCCCCAGCGCCGCCGCCGCATTGAAGATCCTGGCGCCGTCCATGTGGACCTTCAGCCCGCGCTCGTGCGCGCCTTCGCAGATTTCCCGGACGGTCCTCATCGGATACACCGTGCCGCCCGCCATGTTGTGCGTGTTCTCGATCTCCACCAGACCGGTGGGCGCCGAGTAGGGGTTCACCGGCTTGATCAGCCGCCGCACCTCGTCCCAGGAGAGCACCCCGTCCGCGGTCGGAATGGCGCGAATCACGCAGCCCGAAAACCATGCCACCATGGAAAGCTCGTAGTCCAGCAGGTGGGCGCGCGAATCGCAGATCACTTCCTGGCCATGCTCCGTCAGCAGCTTCACCGCGATGGTGTTGCCCATGGTCCCGGTGGGCACGAACAGGGCCGCCTCTTTACCGGCGATCTCCGCCGCGCGGCTCTCCAGCCGGTTGACGGTGGGGTCTTCACCGTAGACATCGTCGCCCACCTCGGCCTCCATCATGGCGCGCCGCATCGCGGCGGTCGGCTTGGTGACGGTGTCGCTTCGCAAATCGATCATACCGTGAGAAACTCCTGAAACACCTCGTTCGAGAGCAGCACGCCGCGCCCCGTAAGCCGCAGCGCGCCCGCGGTGCTTTCCAGCAGGCCGGCCTCCACAAACCTGCGGATCGGCCCGTCGAAGCGCGCCCAATCCTCGGCCGTCGGGCGGATGCCTTCCATCAGCCGCAGGCCCACATAGAAGCGCTCGCCGGGGTCGGCTGGCTCCGGAAGGGCGGCGCCCGCCGCTTCCTGACGGTCGGGACCGGCTTTCGGGGCCGGGCTGAGAGGGCTCAAGGCTGAAAGGTGTGAAGGAACCGGTTGACAGGCGGGCCCGGAGGGCGCGCCGCCTGACCCACTTTGCTGCCGAAGGACCTGCAGTGCAGGTGGGGCAGGCGGGTCCAGAAGGCTCCCGGCAAGAAGGTGTAAAGGAGCCGGTTGACAGGCGGAAGCGCCTGTCCCACCTTGCTGCCGAGGCACCTGCAGGGCAGGTGGCGCAGGCGGGCCCGGAGGGCGCCCCGCCTGCCAACCGCTCCTCAGGGGGCGATCGCCGCTCAAATACTCCTCCACCGTCTCCGGGTTCTGCCGGCGCACGCGGCCATCGAACGAATGAGCGTCCGCGCCGAAACCCACATACGGCTGCAGCTTCCAATATTTCAAATTGTGGCGCGATTCGAAACCCGGCCGCGCGAAGTTGGAGATCTCGTAGCGCCGAATCCCGAGCCCAGCCAGCCGCTCCACGGCCTCTTCGTAGAAATCGGCGATCCGGTCGTCGGTGGGAATCTCGGCGGCGCCGTAGCGGCTGCCGCCCCGCAGGATTTCCTTGCCGAGCCGGCTGTCTTCATCCACCTCCAGCATGTAGACCGACACGTGGGCTGGCTCCAGGCGCTCGATCCAGTCCAGCGATTCGCGCCACGTGCGGGCCGTCTGGCCGGGCAGGCCGGCGATCAGGTCGAGGTTGCAGTTCACGATTCCCTGTTGGCTGAGGATCTGCATTTCCCGGACCACCGTTTCGGCCGTATGCTTGCGCCCGGTGCGGCGAATTTCGGCTTCCACAAACGACTGCACGCCCAGGCTGACCCGCCCGATTCCCAGGCTCGCCCAGGCACGCGCCTTTTCCGCCGTGATGGACCCCGGCGCGGCCTCCATGGTGGCCTCCAGCCAGGGCCGGCCCGGAATGGCCTCCAGCAGCGCCCGCAGCGCTTCCGGAGCAAGGTTGGAAGGGGTCCCGCCGCCCAGGTAAACCGTTTCAGGCCGCCATTCCCACCGGTGGCCACGGATTTCCCGCTCCAGCGCCGCCAGGTAGCGCCCTTCCCGCTCCTGCGGGAACACGCCCGACGCGAAGTTGCAGTAGGTGCACTTCTGGGCGCAGAAGGGATATGACAAATAGACTCCGGGCACTCTCTCGATTGTAGCGGGCCCGCCTATGGGCGTGCGCGGTAACAGGCGTGAATGAGCGGCACGGTGAGAGTTTGGCTTAAGGGCGCGGGCACTTTCTCACCGCGGAGACACGGAGAAAGCGGAGGAAGCGCGGAGAAGGGCAAGAAGAGAATTGTTTTCTCCGCGCTTCCTCCGCTTTCTCCGTGTCTCCGCGGTGAATGCTTGGGTTACCCATCAGCATCCATCTCTGTTATCCACCGGCATATTGAATCCGACACCCACACACTGCCAACATCGCTGTAGGATGAAACTCCCGATCTCTGCCGCTGTGTGCCTGAGCTTCTCCCAGGCGCTCTTCGGCCAGCCCACCATGCCATCCTGGCTGTCGAACTATCCCGGCGCCACGGCTACGCTGAAGACTTTCCCGGCTCTCATCGAAGCCACCTACACCACCGACGCCGCTCCCGACTTGGTCACCGAGCACTATCGCAAGCTGTTTGAGACCCAGAACCTGGCGTTCCAGCCCAACTCGGATGGCATCGGCGTCACGTTTCGCGGCGTCGCCGCCGAGTGCGACCTGCTGATCTCGATCCGGGCAGGGCCCATAGGGCGCCCCGCCGGCACATCCGTGCGGGTCGGTTGCGCGGCGAAGAGCCAGTCCACCGATGGTTACCGCGCGCTCACACCGGCCGCATCGGCCATCGATCGCCACCATCAGCTCGTGGCTGAGCTGGGGATCCATAAGCAGCGCGAGGATGCGGATGCCCCACCACTGGTCTGGCCGGAATGGCTGGTGCATGTCCAGGGCGCCAGGCTGTCCCCTCAGGCGGGCGTCGACAAGGCGGGGAACCAGTTCATGCACGGCAGGTATGTCACGTCCGCGCCCATGACGTCGATCTTCGCCTTTTATAAGGATCTGTTGACCGCCCACGAGTATCCGGTTCATACCGGTCAATTAATGTCCGGCCACACCCAGACGGGCATCCAGCAGAACGCTTACGGCGACGTGGAAGGCATTAACTATCCCAACGGTTTCCCCGGCCCTTGGTCGGAGATCAAGGTGCGCTTCACCCGTTCCCAACTCAACCAGCCCATCACCGTCAATTTGACATTCACCACCTATGCCTACAAGGCGCCCAAAAGGTGAGCCTGCTGTGAGGGTGCCGAAACTTCTGCCTTCCATCCTTCTGCTTGCCTGTGCCGGTCCGCTGGCCGGCAGTGACACGCCCGCCATGCCCTCCTGGATGACGCCCTATCCCGGCGCCAGCGAGCGCACCGGGACCCAGGCTACGCGCGTATGGTCGAGTTATCTCGCCAAGGCGTCGCTGGCGGAAGTGGTCGAATACTACCACGGCTTATTCGACGGAGCCGGCCTGACCTTTCACCCGGTCGCCAATGCGCTCACCACCACCATTCGCGGGGCCGCGCCCGAGTGCTCCCTGGAAATCGTCATCCAGGGGTTGGGAGCGCGAACGTCCGTCCAGGTCACTTGCTCAGCCTGGGCCAGTCAGAGCGAACACCTGCAGGCTCAGGCGAAATTCGATCGGCCGGTTTACCCGCAGCCCAGGGTGCCGGGCCCAGCGGGCACCCCGCCGCTGGTCTGGCCCGATTGGCTGACCACCTGCGAGCCCGACGCCGCTCCCGAAATCCAGAAGGGCGTCGACCAGTTCAAGCTGCGATTTCTCAAGGTGGAATTCACCTCGCTGCAGGACCGTGACGCCATCGAGGAATTCTATGCGGATCTGCTGAATGCCCACGATTATCCGGTCTGGGTGCGGAGCTCGAAGCTCACCCCGCGGGACAAAACGGCGGTGGTAGAGGGCCGGCATTTCTTCGGCGGCAAGCCCGGACCGAGGTTCGATATCCATGTCCAACTAACGCCAGTGAATGGCGCCATCCAGGTCGAATTGCGAATGACCGCACATCCTAATTAGCTCACCCAGCGGGGCAATCGGACCTGATTCATTGGCGCCCTACCCGCCCTTGGATGGCGGCGGCTCGAGCGACGCGTGAAAGCGCGCCTGGCAGCTCATACAGCGGAACGCTACGCGTCCGAAAAGCTTGAGGAAAGCGTCCCAAATCCCATGCTGAAGGGAGTAGCGCGCCACCGCCCGTCCGCAAATCGGACAGCGGATATGCGCCGGGACGGACTGCGACTCCATGGAAAACAGTGTAACGCGAGCCGGGGCAACGGTTATCCCGCCGTTGCGGCCCCACCCGCCGGGCTTTCCTTTCGCCTTGCCCCCCGCTTCCGGGTAGTACCTTCGCGGCCAATTCATGTACAGTGGGCCATGATGCCGGACGCGCTGAGCGATCTCGTAAAGAACACTCTTCTGGTGGTCGGGGCGCTGTTTCCGATCGTCAACCCGATCGGCAATACTCCCATCTTCCTGTCGTTGACGCGCGGCCTGTCCGGCAGCGGGCGGACCGCGCTGGCCCGGATGATCGCCCTGAACGGCCTGGTGCTGATCCTGGCCTCGATCTTCATCGGCACCTATATCCTGGCCTTTTTCGGCATCTCGCTGCCCGTGGTGCAGGTGGGCGGAGGGCTGGTGGTGATTTCCACCGGCTGGTCCCTCCTGCGCCGGCCGGATGACGACGTGACCGGTGAAAAGGGCGGACGGGAGTGCCACGAAGCCGACTATGCCCGCCAGGCGTTCTATCCATTGACGCTGCCCCTGACCGTGGGGCCCGGCTCCATCTCGGTGGCGATTGCGGTCGGCGCCAACCGGCCGGAAGGCTCCCAGTGGCGCTGGCCGCTGATCGCCGGCATGGTGCTCGGCTCGGTTCTGATTGCCGTGTCCATCTACTTGAGCTACCGGTTCGCCGAGCGGATCGGGCGCACGCTGGGCGACTCGGCCATGAACGTCATCATCCGCCTGTCGTCGTTCATTCTGGTCTGCATCGGAGTCCAGATTCTGTGGAATGGGGTTAGCGCCCTGCTCCGGACACTCGTGCGGTAGGCGTCAGTGACCTGCTCTTCCCCGCGCCTCCCCGATGAATCGGTTCCGCCCTTCGCGTGCCTGTATAATAGACAAATCTCCACAAAAGAGTGAGGCACACACAATGGTTTTCACCATGTGACGCGGCTTGGAAACAGCCGAGCACTGCCATCTCAATTATACAGCCTCGTGAAGCGATGCAGCCGCTGTACGACCTCCAATCGAGGGACGATGGGCTGCGCCCGGCATTCTCAGAATTCTGAGAATAATGAGGCAAACGACTGATTTCAACATGGGAAGCCTACCGATAGGTGGCTTGGATTTTAGGAGGACAGCCGAGATTTCCACGGTGCCGCGGTCAGGAAACTTCCGGAAAATGATCCGGCACGAGCCGACGCGTTTCCGAAACCGTCCTTTCCACTCAGGCCCCTGCAAGGCCTTGATGTTGCTCCACTGGGAGTCATCCTTTCCCTCGAAGTCGTCAATCGCGGGGCCGATCCGGTCCTGCACCTTCTGCGGGAACTGTGCGATCTGCTCTTGGGCTTCTTTGGAGAGTTCAGCGCGCCAACGCGGGCTTTACGGCTTGCCAGGGCTTCGACTGTCCGCGCTTGAGCTGCGCTTCGCCGCGGCGCACGATTTTTGCTTCTTCAGGCGTGAGCACGTGGTCAGGGTCGACCAGACGTTTGGGTTTCAGGAGTACTCCATTATCTTTTTGGGAGAACGCCACAAAGTCACCCTCGCGCATGTGGAGCTTTTCGAAAATCTCGCGGGGGATGACGACCTGGCGGCGCTGTCCGACGCGCCCGATTCTTTCCCGTACCGATGTTGGGGACTTCGTGCTCATGCCTTCAGACTATCTGACTGTCAGAAATTGTCAAGCCCTTCCACGACTCTTGTCATCATGGCTGCGTCATCGGTGAGGCGGCAGATCATTTTGCGAAGGCCCCAATACAGACCCGGGATATGCAGGCTTAGCCTTCCGTCAGGATAAATACCGAGCGTTTTTTCCGCGAAAAGCGGTCTCGTAGCGGACCGTTCAAGTGCCTCAAGGTCAGCTTCCGAAAAGGAATACGCACATAGGCCGGTGCCGCCTATCGTCTGGTCCGGAACGCCAAGCGTATGGGCAAACGGATTTCGGAAAGCCTCATAGAGCAAGCGCGGACCGCTGGTAGCGTCCGCACCGGCGGCCGGCTCCAAATCCCACGGATAGTAGTTCTTCAGCAATGCCTTGAATCGCTCTCCGGGTTCTTGGCTCGAATGGCCGTAGTACACTTTGGAAATCCCTCCTATCATTTCCAGCAAAAGAAGCGCGGTCACGAACGTGAAAGGCATGAGAAAAACGCCTGGTTCTGTTTCTCTGTGCAGGAGCAGCCAGTGAGCTTCTTGAAGCCAGGCACCCAGCCAATATCGCTCGATATGGTCCCTCACGCGCTTGGGGGTGTTCGAACTGAATTGCAATGGATAGTAGGCCATGGTTTCAAAGGTGCTCGTGCCCCAGTAGCCGCCGCAACGCCGGCAGTGAGATGCCATTCTGCAAGGCCGCGACGCTGAAGGTGCGCCGCCGGACATGTTGCGAGACTTTCCGGCATCACTACGCCCGGATCAGTCTCCAGCGCCGCGGTGGGCGCGCTGGTCTTGTCGCCGGCGCTGGGAGCTGCCATCTTAGCGAGGCCGAAATCCAGAATTTTGACGAAGCCTTCGCTGGTGACGAACAGGTTCTCGGGCTTGATGTCGCGATGGGTGATCCCTTTGGCGTGGGCGGCGGCGAGGCCGCGCGCACACTGCGCCGCGTACTCGACCGCTTTGCGAATGGGCAGCGCCCCACCGGCGAGCTTGGCGCGCAGCGTCTCGCCTTCCAGCAACTCGCTCACCACGTAGACCGCGCCCTCATGCCGGCCGAGGTCGTAGATGGCGACGATATTGGGGTGGTTCAGGCTGCCGGCTGCCTGGGCCTCCTGCTCGAAGCGACGCAAACGGTCGGCATCTTCGGCGAAGGCCGGCGGAAGAATCTTGATCGCCACGGCCCGGTTCAGGCGCGTGTCGCGGGCGCGGTAGACTTCGCCCATTCCGCCAGCGCCGATCTGCGCAACGATTTCATAGGGACCCAGACGGCTGCCAGGCGCAAGCGGCATACCGGGTTATTATGCACCAAACGGTGCGCCCGCTGCGTGGCTCTGCCCGTTTCCACGGGTGGCCCTTTCCCACCTGCGTTATCATGGAACTACCACCTTCCTATGGCCGTACCCAGCCAAGCCGGCATTGACGAATCCACTCTGGTTGCGCAATCGCGCGACGGGAATACGGCCGCCTTCGCCGAGCTGGTGCGGCGCTACGAGGGCAAGATTTTCCGCCTGGCGCAGCACGTCACGCAGAATCGCGAGGACGCTGAAGATGTGCTGCAAGAGACCTTCATGAAGGCCTACGAGCACCTCGACCAGTTTCAGGGCAACTCGAAGTTTTACACCTGGATCGTGCGCATCGCGGTGAACCAGGCGCTCATGAAACTGCGGCGCAGGAAGACCGGCAAGACGGTGTCTCTCGACGAGACCATCGACACGGGCGAGGACACCGTGGTGCGCGAGATCGCGGCCTGGGACGAAAACCCCGAGCAGCGCTTCTCCCGCGAGGAGCTGGGCGAGATCCTGGATTCGGCGATCCAGAGCCTGGAGCCGCCGTACCGCTCGGTTTTCGTGCTGCGCGATATCGAAGAGCTTTCGACCGAGGAGACCGCCGACGCGCTGGGCCTCTCCATTCCCGCCGTCAAAAGCCGGCTCCTGCGGGCTCGGCTGCAACTGCGCGAAAAGCTGACCCGCCAATTCAAGCGCAAGGGAGAAGACGCCTTTGCTTACCTGTAAGGACTTTCTCAAAGAGCTCAGCGAGTACCTGGACGAGAGCCTCGACGCCGAAGTGCGGGCCAAGCTGGAGCGGCATATCACCGAATGCCCGAACTGCTGGGTGATTGCCGACACCACTCGCAGGACCATCCAGATCTACAAGGGGATGGACAGGTATCCCGTCCCCCCCGATGTAGAAGAGCGGCTGATGCGGGCGCTCGAAAAGAAGATGGCAGCCAAGGCGAAATAGGGCTGGCGGGCATACGACGCAGAGACCCGGAGGCGCAGAGGAAAACGCGGAGACCCAGCGCCGACGGACGTCGTCGTTCATGGACGAGGAAAACTCTGGACGCGGAGGCGGGGGGCCCAGCGAAGGCGGGGGGGCCCAGCGGAGACGGGGGGCCCAGCGAAGGCGGGGGGCCCAGCGGAGACGCGGCGGGCGCCCATTTGGGCCTGGAGGAAAACGGTACCGAGGGTCTTCTCCGGGCCCAGTGGGCACCCCCTACATCTGTGCGTCAAAATGGCGCCTGGAGGGGGTTTCCGGAGAGATCGCGCCTCAGCGTCAAACGCCCCTTGCACCGCCGAGCTTTATTCCGGCCACGGCGTGACTTTCAGGTTGGGCGCCGCCGCGACCTCACCCCGCGCGACACGCAGGGTCTCGGCGAGCGAAACCAGATTGCGCACAAAATCGGCGTCCGACAGGGCATTCAGGTCGACGCGGTCGAAGGCCCACACATAGTAATCGGGAAGCGCAGAGAAAATCTCGAGATAACCTGTGGATTTCTCTGCGTAGTCTGTGTTGTTCTCCGCGTCTGCTAAGTAAACGATTATGCGCCCACTGAAAACAAAGGCATTGCCGCTACATCGTTTACTTCCGTCATTGACCAAGCCGTCAGGTTTGGTCTCCCACTCTGCGGTGAATATGGTGTCACGAGCGCTCCAGCAGATCCAGTAGTTTCTCCTGCACCGCCTCGGCGGTGGGGTTATCGGGCGCGATCACCAGGATGGTGTCGTCGCCGGCGATGGTGCCGACGATCTGCGGCCATTCTTCGTTGTCCAGCGCTACGGCCACGGAGTTGGCGTGGCCCGGCGAGGTCTTCAGCACCACCAGGTTCTGCGCGCGGAGCACATCCTTCAAGAACTCCGCCGCCAGCAGGGTGAAGGCTGGGCCGGTTTCTTCGGGGGCCACCTCCTGGTAGCCGTCGCGCGTCTTCACCAGGCGCAGGTCGCGCAGATCGCGCGACAGGGTCACCTGCGTGGCGGCGATGCCCTGGTTCTTCAACTCCTGCGACAACTCATCCTGCGTGTGGATGCGCTTGCCGCGGATCAGTTTGAGGATCTGTCCTTGCCGGTAAGTTTTCGTCATACGTTCATCTGACCCAGCCCTTGTCTGGCGCGAGCCAGTGCGGCGGCCACCGATTCCGGTCCGGTGCCTCCTGGGATCTCGCGCGATTGCATGCCCTTCTGCGGACCGAGCAGCGCCGCCATTTCCGCGGTGAATTCGGGCGCAAAGCTTTGCATCTCCTCGGCCGTCCAATCCGCGGGCTTCTTGCCGTTGCGCACGCTTTCCAACACGAAGCGGCCGACCACCTGGTGCGCCTGATGGAAGGGGGTGCCGGCGCGCGCCAGAGCTTCGGCTAAGTCGGTGGCCACCACCCAGCTTTCTTCGGCGGCGGCGGCCGGGCGGGCGACATTCAACTTCGCGGAGTCAATCACGCCCTCAGCCATTTTGAGCGCGCCGGCCAACTGGTCGGCGGCGTCAAATAACGGAACCTTGTCCTCCTGCATGTCGCGATTGTAAGTCATGGGCAGTCCCTTCATGGTAACCATGAGGGATGTCAGGCAGCCCATGACGCGCCCGCACTTGCCTCGGATCAGCTCCAGAGAATCGGGGTTTTTCTTCTGGGGCATGAGGCTGGAGCCGCTGGTGACGCCATCGCCCAGCTCCAGCCAACCGAACTCTTCGCTGGAATAGAGAATCCAGTCTTCGGCCAGGCGGCTGAGGTGGATCATGGTGACGCTGGCGGCGTACAGGAAATCGAGGGCGAAGTCGCGGTCGGCGGAGACGTCCATGCTGTTGCGGGTGATGCCGTCGAAGCCGAGATCGCGGGCCATGGCTTCGCGGTCGAAGGGGAATCCGCTGCCGGCCAGCGCGCCGGAGCCCAGCGGCAAGAGGTTGGCGCGCCGGCGAGCCTCGCCGAAGCGCTCCCAATCGCGTGCGAACATTTCAAAATACGCCAGCAGATAGTGCGGCCAAAGGACGGCTTGGGCGCGGCGCATATGCGTGTAGCCGGGGATGACAGCGCCGGGATAAGCCTCGGCGAGATCCAGCAGCGCTTCCATCACGTTGCACAGCAGTTGCCGGACCCTATCGCACTCGGCCCGCAGCCACATGCGCGTGTCGAGCGAAACCTGCTCGTTGCGGCTGCGGCCGGTGTGGATCTTATCGGCCACCGGGCCCGCGGTTTCCTTGAGCTTGCGGATGACCAGCGTGTGGACGTCTTCGTCGGTGGCGCCTTCGTAAAACGCCGGCGCGGCCGAGTCGCGGAGGATCTGGTCGAAGGCCGCCACGATTTGGGCGCGCTCCTCAGAGGTCAGAATGCCGACCTGCTCCAGGGCGCGGGCAAAGGCCTGCGAGCCGAGAATATCGGCCTCGAGAAGCCGCCGGTCGAAATCGAGCGAACCGGAAAAGCGCTCGAAGACCTCCGACGGCCCGGTTTCGAATCGGCCGCCCCAGAGCTTCATTGCGCTGATTCCGCTCCCTGACGGTCGCGGCTCGGTAAGGAACTGTCGCGGCTCGGTTTCAAGAGCGAGCGCACCTTGATGGGCAGCCCGATCAGGTTGATGAAGCCCAGGGCATCCTTCTGGTCGTAGCTGGCGCCCATGGTGAAGCTGGCGATATCCAGCGAGTAGAGCGAGTACGGCGATTTGCGGCTGAGCGGCTCGATGTTGCCCTTGTAAAGCCGCAGCTTGACTTCGCCCGTAGTGGTCTCGGCGGTCTTGGCGAAGAAGGCGTCGAGCGCCTCGCGGAGGGGCGTGAACCAGAGGCCGTTGTAGACCATCTCGGCGTATTCGAGGGCCCGTTGCTGTTTGTAGTGCAGCGTGTTCCTGTCGAGCGTGAGGGCTTCCAGCTCGCGCATGGCGAACATGATGAGGGTACCGCCGGGGGTCTCATAGCAGCCGCGCGATTTCATCCCCACGAAGCGGTTTTCCACCAGGTCGATGCGGCCGATGCCGTGTTCGGCGCCGATGGCGTTGAGGGTTTCGAGCAGCTCGAAGGCCTTCATGCGCCGGCCATCGACGGTAACCGGTTCGCCGCGCTCGAAGCCGATGGTGACTTCGCCGGGATCGCCGGGGGCTTCGGCCGGGCTCTTGGTGAGCATCCATATATCGTCGGGGGCCGCGTTGGCGGGGTTTTCGAGCGCGCCGCCCTCGTGGGAGATGTGCCAGATGTTGCGGTCGCGGCTGTAGATCTTGGTGGCGGAGGCGGAGATGGGCACGTTGTGGCGGCGGGCGTACTCGATGGCGTCCTCGCGGGAGACGATGTCCCATTCGCGCCAGGGGGCGATCACGGCGAGGTGCGGGGCGAGCGCCTTATAGGTGAGCTCGAAGCGGACCTGGTCATTGCCCTTGCCGGTGCATCCGTGAGCGAGGGCGTCGCAACCCGTGGCCAGCGCCACTTCCACCTGCTTGGAGGCCAGCAACGGGCGGGCGATGGAAGTTCCGAGGAGATACTTGTGCTCGTAGACGCCGCCCGAGCGCACCAGCTTCCAGAGGTATTGGGAGACGAACTCCTCGCGCATATCCTCGATGTAGACTTCGGCCGCGCCGGTCTTACGGGCCTTCTCTTCGAGGCCGGTAAGCTCATCGGCGCCCTGGCCGATGTCGCCGCATACCGCGACAACTTCGCAGCCGTAGTTTTCCTTCAGCCACGGGATGATGACAGAGGTGTCCAACCCGCCCGAATAGGCGAGAGCTACTTTCTTTGGTTTGCTCATAAAGATCTAAGGTAACAGAGGGGCGAAAAGCACCGCTCCCCCTATGAAAGCATCATGAGGAGCAGCGCTTTCTGCGCGTGCAGGCGGTTTTCGGCCTGATCGAAAATGGCCGAGCGGGCGTGCTCCATCACCTCGCCGGTCACCTCCTCGCCGCGGCGGGCGGGCAGGCAATGCATGAAAATGGCGTCGGGGCGCGCCTGGGAGAAGAGCGCTTCGTTCACCTGGAAAGACTGGAAGGCGCGTTTGCGCTGGTGCGCTTCGGCCTCCTGGCCCATGCTGGCCCACACGTCGGTATACACGGCGTGGGCGCCCGCAACGGCGGCCGCGGGGTCGTGGGTGATCGCCAGGGAAGCTCTCGAAGCGGCGGCCAGCCCTTCGGCCTGCGCCACAATGTCGGGGTTGGGGTTGTAGCCTTCGGGGCAGCCGATCGAGAAATCCATGCCCAGGCGCAGCGACGTCAGCATGAGCGAGTGCGCCACGTTGTTGCCATCTCCGACGAAGGCCAGCTTGAGGCCCTCCAGGCGTCCGAAGCGCTCCGCGATGGTTTCGACATCGGCCAGCGCCTGGCAGGGATGATAAAGGTCGGTGAGCGCGTTGATGACCGGCACGGAGGACCAGTGGGCCAGTCCCTCGACGGTGGCCTGGGAAAACACGCGGGCCACGATGCCGTTCACCCAGCGGTCCAGGTTGCGGGCGACATCCTGCAGAGGCTCGCGGACGCCGATGGGACCTTCCACGAAGACGGAACTGCCGCCCAACTGGCGGATGGCCAGCTCGAAAGTGAGCTTGGTGCGCAGGGAGGGTTTCTCGAAAAGCAGCGCGATGGACTTGCCGTCCAGGGCGGCGGCATACTCGCGGGGCGCGTGTTTGATGGCGCGGGCGAGATCGAGCAGGTAGACCAGCTCGTCGCCGGTGAGGTCGAGGTCGTGGAGCAGGTCTTTTCCGGAGGCTTTCATAATCGTCGGTTGGGTAACGAGCGGCCCCGTCATGGCGATCCTCGCTTTTGAATGTTTATTCACCTGAATGAATAATCACACATTCCGAGGGGTGGCGTCAAGGGGGAATGCGGCAGGCAAAAGAAACCGCTCCCACGAGAATCCAGCCTGTCTCCAGAGCAATTTGATTCGCTCAATAAGGGCGCTTAGGCGGCAAACGTTCCAGTACTTACATTTTGCTGTCTCCATGCTAGCTTTTGGTTTACGGACGTGATACAGTCATACCCCAGTCGAGAACGTGATGCGGCTCTCGGATTGAAAGGGGCAAATCGACCATGTGTGTTTCTCGAACAGCCTTCGCGTTGGTTTTTAGTGTTGTGTTTCTGTGTGGTGTTGCGGCGCCAACCGCAAGGGCAAGCGCCGTTACCTATACCTTTACCGCCACTGGCAGCGGAACGATCGGCACCACCAACTTCACTGACGCTTCGGTGACGGTTACCGCGATCGGAGACACCAGCACAATTTTTGAAGCCGTGTCGCCGCCGTTTAGCCCCGATACTTTCTTCGACCCCACTCAAGTAAGTGTGAGCATCTCTGGAGTTGGTACGGCCAACTTCACCGGCTCGGGGTACATTGATGGGTACGGTCCTCTCGCCAACGGTTACGTCTTTGATAACCAGACCGAGACGCTGGCTGGCTTCGGCATCGAATCTGACAATTCGGATACCGGCAACCCAGTGTTCGCAACATACAACCTGAGCACGTCGATTGGGCCTATTTCAGGCGTAAGCATGGACTTTATCTCTGAAGCGACCACACTGGGCGCGCTCACATTAACGACCGTCACGCCCGGCACTTTTACGGCTGCAGTCTCCAGCAGCCCGGAGCCTTCGACTCTAGCTCTTCTGGGCGTGGGAATTGCGTTTCTCGGACTCTGCAAATTAGGGAACCAACGGCAGCGAAGTTTTTAGCCCGTGAGGATAAAACTCCAGCATCCGCTCGATCGGTCCGGCGTTCTCGCCGTCCCAAACGGAAGGTGCGGGCTGGTATTGCTCAGGCGCTAAGGTGGCCTGCATCGTTCCGATTCTAGGCTTCCTTGCGGGGCCTTCCGCCGGCACGGGTCTTCCTCATTCCCGCGATCTTTCGGAAATACTCCGGACCTTTTTTGGCGGTTACTTTCCGGCCCGGCTTTTCCGAGGGTGACGGTAGGGGGAAGGGTGACCAGATAGTCCGCTAGCACAATCGCATCTCCAAGCAGTTCTTGGGCACGTTTGGTCCGTCCTTCGGGATCTTTGGAGAGGTATCGATGAGGGCTTTAGCTTCGGAGATCATTCTGCGGAGCGCCCGTGCGAACTTTGTCACGGTGGCCGAAAAGCGGCTCCCCCGGCCCCGAACTTAGCACTTGAGCTATGCGCCTGTACGGCCGGTGGGGTGAGGGCGGAGGCGCAGTGAACCATTTGGGGACCCCAAGAACATTGGGGTAAAACAGTAGTTCTGCCAAGATCGCAACTTCGCAGACCGACCCC
>JBKQPR010000246.1:0-49451 GCA_052144935.1 Bryobacteraceae bacterium | reverse complement strand
TGGGGTCGGTCTGCGAAGTTGCGATCTTGGCAGAACTACTGTTTTACCCCAATGTTCTTGGGGTCCCCAAATGGTTCACTGCGCCTCCGCCCTCACCCCACCGGCCGTACAGGCGCATAGCTCAAGTCCCACTGGCCCCGCAGCGGTTTCGTTGGAAGGCTGGCGCGACCGATGATGATCGTACTAGTTACTTGCCCGCCAGTCCCTCGGTGAGTTCGATGCGTGTGCCTTCCGGGTCGATGAGGAAGGCGATCTTCAGGCCGATCGCCGGAATGTCGCGGTAGGGTGACTCGAATTGCACGCCGTCGGCCGAGAGCTGCTTGCAGAAGGAATCCAGATTCCTGACCTCGAAGCCGATGTGATCGAGCGATCGGCCTTTAGTCGGCGCTTGCGGGTCCTGCGTCTTGCGCGTGTCCACCTCGCCACCGGGAATGAAGGCGGCCAGGAAATTGCCACGCGTGCCGGGGCGGGCGCCGAACGTCTTCACGTACCAGGCTCGCAGCTTTTCCGGATCCGGCGTCGCCATGTGGATGTGGTGCATGGCCACCGCAGTGGGGAGCGCAGGGTCCTCGGTCAGTTCCACTGTCACCTTATCGGGAAACTTCGCCATGATCTGTTTGGCGTTGCCGTTCACCGGCGTGCTTTCGACGTGGAGCGCGCCGAGTTTTCCTTTCACCGCCGCCAGATCCTTGACGGCGAAGCCGAGGTGATTGACGGTCGAGCCGTCCGTACCCTCCGCAGGCGCCGTCCGCGCTTTGCCCACGATGATGTAGATGCCGGGGAGACGGAGCAGTTCGAGCGTTCCCGTGTGGGTCGCCTCTGCGCCGAGCGCTTCCACCCAGATCTTCTTTTGGGCTTCCGGGTCGGCCACCAAGAGGTGGACGTGCCCCAAGGAGACCCCACTCTGGTTGGGGGCGGGAAGCTGAGCGAACAGCGCGCACGCCGATGTCGCGAGGACGATGAAGAACCGGTACATTGCCAATAGGCTATCAGGTTTCTGAAGCACGCGCGCTTTCAATGGGCCTTTCGGCATTGGCCCTCCATCGACCTGGGACTTGCCGGCGTACTGCCCGTGCCGTCATTGGCCATGTCGCGGCGGACACCGCGTTTTGGATAAGGAATTAGTTCACGCGACATCCGAAGGCGGCGCCTTGCGGTGCGGTAGACGGAAACCCGGGCCGGAAGTCCCCTTCTGGGAGGTTGACCGGCAGAGTCCGGTCGACGGACGGCGCAACCGGGAAACGCGATTCGGAAGATCCCTCCGCGGGATGTGCGTCCCAGCTTTTGTACGAGTGGCCCGACGATTTGCCCGGCGCCGGTAAACGCTACGCCGTCAGGGAGGATCTATTCCGCTGTGCAGCCAGCAATGTCAGCAACGGGCGTTTCCGGTCAACTTGAACTACGGAATCGCGCGGCTTGCCCGAGTTCCGGATGGCGCGTGATCTGACAAATAAGGACGTTTCGGCGTGTTAACGTCAGCCTCGCCGCGCTGCCTCGATGGCGGCGATGTCGATCTTCTTCATCGTCATCATCGCTTCGAAGGCACGCTTTGCCTCACCGCCACCAGCCGCAAGCCCATCGGTTAGCGCGCGCGGGGTGATCTGCCAGGAGAGGCCCCAGCGGTCCTTGCACCAACCGCACTGGCTTTCCGTGCCGCCATTGCCGACGATCGCGTTCCAGTAACGGTCCGTCTCTTCCTGATTCTCCGTCGCGATCTGGAAGGAAAAGGCCTCGGTGTGCCTGAACGCCGGGCCGCCGTTGAGACCGAGACAGGGAATGCCCAGGACGGTGAACTCCACCGTCAGCACATCGCCCTTCTTGCCGCCCGGATAGTCACCGGGAGCCTCGTGAACAGCGGTTACTTTACTATCCGGGAAGGTGACGGCGTAGAAGCGCGCCGCCTCCTGCGCGTCTTTGTCGAACCAAAGGCAGATCGTGTTCTTTGGCTTCATGTTCGTGTGCTCCTTGTGCTCGATCGGGGCGAAGGCCGCGGTCTTTGCGTCGGTCCGTATCGGCGACCCACCAGTTCATCTGCCGATCTGCTGCGGCCGAAGTCTCAAATTGGTGGCCACCCATCCTGCCCTTCTAAATCATATCGCTGGCAGGGGTCGACTTCGAGATCCGAAGCTATGACAGGGCAATTTCCGAATGATCCCGATCCAGGCTACTCCTAGAGGGGTAGATCACGCAAATCGGCGTAGCCTTTACCGATCATTCCAGGATTGTCGCCAACCCGGAAGCAATCCACATGAGCGGGACGTCGCCGACTCGTACTTTGGCTTCGGTGCTTGGCAAAAGTGACCCAGTAGCGGTTGACGGAACTGACCCGCGCCGAGAACGGGACTGGGAGCGGGAATGCGGTGCAGAGGGTCATCATCCACGCCGAAGGCCGGTTCTTTGGTGGGAGTGGAAGAGCAGGCGATATCATCCACGCCATAGGCGTCCGGGGTGGTTTTCCATCCGCACCAAAGGTGCGCATCGTGAGATGGGGGCGACTCCTACGGTTTTGACGCGACCCGTTCGAGCTTCTGGCGGAGATATTTCTGTCCGGTTACGTGCAACCTGCCTTGTATGCCGGTGAGGTTTTTCATCAATCTTGCATACGTCATCTCGAATTTTCAACCCGACGCCGTGGGGCCTGAAGCTCCGCACCATAAGGCGTGCAAAGCTCAGCCAAAGGAGGACCCTCCGGGTTTACGCCGGGAAGAGATTCGTCATCCACGCAGTCCAGGCGGACTGGTCGCGCGCCACGACGGCCGCTGCCGTGTCGCCGTAGAGATAGAGGCTCACTGTGACGAATGCTTTCTCGCCGGCGGGGCACACGGTGGCAAACACCGCACCCGGAGCGGGCAGATCGACGCGTAACAGCGTGTGTGGATTCCCGGCAGCATTGACTGACTCCACGATGCCGCTCAATGGAGGGGCGCCATCGCCCGCATCGCGCCGCTCGCCCGGCGCTGCCCCCGCGAGATTCAGGGCCCCCGCGAGCTTCTCCCATGCGCCCGAGGCCGCGGGCATGGCTAAGAGTTGGATTTGCGAACTCGGCTGGCCGGCGAAGTGCTCCAGATACAGCCGCAGAATGCGGAAGAATGAGGGCCAGCCGGATTCGATACCGGTGAGTTGATCGTCCCAATCATCGGTTTCGGCGAAGAGGCTGTGCACCACGCGCACTATGCATGTGCCACCGCCGCGGGCCTCCACAATCCATTCGGTGGCCACGGTGGGCGCGTTCGGCCCCCAGGACCCTTCCTTCACGTAGCGGCGCGGCGCGTCCCATTCGGTGATCGTGGCGACGGAGTCCATGCCCCCTCCGAAGTGGGTAGTTTCGGTGCCGCCGATGCGGCCATCGATCTCGGTGGGCACAAACCATGCGTCCACGCCCGGACCGGTGGCGATTGCTTGCCACACCTGTTCGGGAGTGCCCGGTACTTCCACTTCCACCTGCACCGAACGGCGTCCGTTCGCTTCTTTCTTTACGCTCATACTGCGGTCTCCTTGTTTTTTTGGGGTAACGGGTGCGCCACCAGAACGAGGCGGTGCGTGCGTCCGCCCAGGGCGGAAGCGTCATGATAACGTGCCGCGAGCTGAGTGATCGCGGCGGTGAGTTCGCTGCTGAATTGCGCGCGCTCGGCGGCCGAGCGGAAGCGGATCTCGGTGTCGATCGAGAGCGTGGCGAGGCGCTTGCCGGTTTCGCGCGCGCGGGTGGCGAGTTCGCTGACTTCACGGACGACACGGGCCGCCAGCGCGATCAGATAGCCCGCCGACAGGCGGTCGCGGCTGCGCCCAGGGTCGGACGCCGCGGGGCCCATGGCGGCGGGCGACACTACGTAAGACGACGCGGTGGCTTCCACCAGGCGCTCGGTGATGCCGCCCCACTTGCGTTCGCTGGTAGGGCGCACAAGGTGGTGGCTCTCCAGGGCGCGCAGGTGGTAGTTCACTTTTTGGCGTGGAAGGGAGAGACGCGCGGCCAGGGTGGCCGCCGACGCGGGCTCCGACAATTCGGCCAGCAGCCGCGCGCGGACCGGGTCGAGCGCGGCGGCGGCGGCCTGCGGAGACTGTATGACCTCGACATCCAGCACGAGAATATTAGAACATTGACAAATTAAATTGTCAATAGAGAAACCGCGACTCCGTGGGCCCGACCGCGGTGCTCGAAGGGGGCCCGGCCTGGATCGATTCCGACCGTTACCAGATCAGCGCGAAGGCGGGAGATGCCGTCAGCAAGGAGATGATCAACGGGCCCATGCTGCGAGCACTCCTTGAAGAGCGGTTTCGGCTGAAGTTCCATCGCGAAACCAGAGAAGTCCCGATACACGCGCTGACTGTGGCCAAGAGCGGCCTCAAACTCCAACCGTCGAGCGGAGGGAGTTGCACTCCCAGGGATCTGTCGCAGGCCTCATTGCCGCCGGGCGAGAGACCTTGGTGTGGCCAAGACCGACCTGCCCTGGGGGGACCATGGCGCAGTTTGCCCAAGCTCTCGGCCTGTCTGGCCGCATGGTGATTGACAAGACGGGAATCACGGAACAGTTTGACTTCCAAGTGGAGTACGCGCCCGATGGAACCGGCCTCTCGGATGAACTTACCCCGCCATCGATCGATCCGTGCTGGGAAAACTCGGCTGAGACTCGAGCGGGCCAAGCGTCCCCGCGAGGTCCTGGTCATCGATCACGTGGAAGACCGTCCGAAAACTGATACAGCTACCTGTTCCCCGAAATCCAGCCAGATCGCCTGGGTCGGTCTTGGAAAGCAGACGCGGGTCACTTTTCCCAAGCGCCGAAGTACTTTGGCCCGGCCGGCGGTCCGGAATCCGGCCCTCGGAGCAATAGATCCTCCCTAGTCGCGAAGGATTTACCGGCGACTCCCAAGCGCCATCGACTGTTCGGGGCGTATCACGCGCCACTCGGAGATTGCTCGGATTCGAGCGTCGCGAGCCATATGTCCCGTTGTGGGAAGCTTGACGGTCCGGCCCAGATTCCCCGCCATTACCCGCCGTCTACAGAAATAGGGAACCGGGTCGTGTTCGCGGACCGCCTGCCTGTCGCCTCAAACTGGCCCACTACCGACGGTTGGCGCGCCATCGCCCAGTTGCCGCAAGCCGGTTGAGCGCTGTATGCTGCGCAGGCCAGGCGTTTTGCTGTATGCTTGCCGGTATCGCATCCACGGAGCCGTTATGAAGCTAACCATCGCGTTAATTCTCTCCGGAATCGCGGCCGCGCAGGAAGCTGCGCATCAGCATCCCGCGCCCGCGGCCGCGCCCATCCCTTTGCAGCCCCTGGCGCAGCAGGTGCGCCAGTTGGAAGACGCGCTGAATTACCTGGGCCAGGCCCTGCCTGCCGCCGGCCAGCGGCGCATCAACGAGGCCATCGGCAATGCCGATGAAGCCGCGGCGGCCGCCCAGCTCCAGGCCGTCCTGGACCCGTACGTCCTCCTGTCGGTGGACATCAATCCGGAAAGCCGCGTGAAAGTGGAGCAGGGCGCCGCCAGGCCGGAACTGGTGGAAGCGGGCACGCGCCTGTTCCTGGTCAAAGTGGCCAACAACGGCCACGTGACGGCTCCGCTCAATGTGGAGAGCCCCAACAGCGGGAGCGTCTACATCCGCTCGAGCGGCGACCCGGCCCCGCCCATGCAGCTCACCGCGCGCGATTCGGCCGAGCGCTGGGCCGATATCTCGCTCTACCAGCAGCCGCCCATGCGCCGGCGCCTCACCGGGCTGGCGCTGGAGTACGCGATCCTGGAAATCTATAGCCGCGACGCCGGCCAGCGTTCCGCCAAGATCGCCTTCAACGTGGGGCAAGGAACCCAGGATATCGGGTTCCGCAACGACGTCATGATCGTCTTCACCGCCCTTCCGGCGCGCCGCGTCACCATGCGGGTCAAGGACGAGAAGGGACGGCCCACCATGGCGTCATTTGTGATTCGCGACCGCCTGGACCGCATCTACCCGCTGCCCGCCAAGCGCCTGGCGCCCGACTTCTTCTTCCAGCCGCAGATCTACCGGGCCGATGGAGAAACCGTCCAGTTGCCCACCGGCTATTACACCGTGCAGTACTCGGGCGGCCCCGAGTATATTCCGCACACGCGGGAATTCGATGCCGGCGCGGACGGTCCCAACGAGCTCTCGTTCCAGCTCGATCGCTGGATCGACCCTTCGCAATACGGCTGGTATTCCGGCGATCACCACATCCACGCCGCGGGCTGCTCGCACTACATGAATCCCACTGAGGGCGTGGAGCCGGCGGATATGATCCGCCAGATCCTGGGCGAGACTCTGAACACCGCCAGCGTGCTCACCTGGGGTCCCGACTACTATTACCAGAAGCAGTTCTTCTCCGGCAGCGACCATCCGCTTTCCAAGCCGGACCGCATCATGCACTACGATCTGGAGGTTTCCGGCTTTCCCTCCAGCCACGCGGGCCACCTCGTCTTGCTGAACCTCAAGGAGCAGGACTATCCGGGCGCCAGGCGCATCGAGGACTGGCCCACGTGGGACCTGCTCATCCTGCGCTGGGCCAAGTCCCAAGGCGCGGTGGTGGGCTTCGCGCATTCGGGCTGGGGCCTCCAGGTTTCCGGCAAGGAGCTTCCGTCGCTCGAAATGCCCGGCTTCGACGGCATTGGCGCCAACGAGTACATCGTCGATGTGACCCATCCGGGCACGGTGGACTTCATCTCCGCCGTCGACACGCCGTACGTGTGGGAGCTGAACATCTGGTACCACACGCTGAACGTGGGCTTCCGGACCCGCATCGCCGGAGAGACCGATTTCCCGTGCATCTATGACGGCCGCGTGGGGATGGGCCGGACGTACTCCAAGATCGACGGGCCGATGAGCTACCTCGGTTGGCTGAAAGGCCTGCAATCCGGCTACAGCTACGTGTCGGACGGCAAGACCCACCTGATGAACTTCCGCGTCAACGGCGCCAGCGCGGGGAGCGGCGGAGGAGAGATTCGCTCGGCGGGCCCGCTGAACGCCATCGTGACGCTCAGCGCGGCGGCCTACCTGCCCGAAGTGCCGAACGATGCCATTCGCAAGCTCCCGTACGACCAGAAGCCCTATTGGGACGTGGAGCGCGCGCGGATCGGCGACACTCGCGAGGTGCCTGTGGAGATCGTGGTCAATGGGCAGGCCGTGGCGCGGCAGAACCTGTTGGCCGATGGAAAAGTGCACGAGCTGAAGTTCGAGGCCGCCGTGAAGGAGAGCAGTTGGATCGCGGCGCGCACCCTTCCCGCGGCCCACACCAACCCCGTGTTCGTGCTGGTGGGCGGCAAGCCCGTGCGCGCCTCCCGCGCCAGCGCCGAGTGGTGCCTCCACGCGGTGAACCAGTGCTGGACCCAGAAGGCTCCGCGCATCGCCCCGTCCGAATTGGACGAAGCGCGCAAGGCATATGACCATGCCCGCGACGTCTACCGGCAACTGATCCGCGAATCCGAGCGGTAACTTCGCCCGTCGTTCAGCGGCTCGGAGCGGGGCGGCAACAATGATCCGGTGGGACGCAGGCCGGCCCATTGCCACCTTCCATTGCGACGCGCCGGCACTTTGCTGCGTGTTCGCGGATGACCGCCGCATCGTTGCCGGCGACGAAGCCGGCCGCGCCTACATCCTCTCGCTGGAGGCGTCCCGTCCCGCCCGCCTCACCTCTTATAAACCACCCCGCCCTTCATCACAAACTCCACCCTCTGCAGCGCGGTAATATCCGCCAGAGGATCGCCCGGCACCGCAATCACATCCGCAAAGTATCCCGCCTTCAGCGCCCCAATCTGCCCCTGCCAGCCCAGCACCTTCGCCCCATTCAGCGTCCCCGCCTGGATCGCTCCCAGCGCCGTCATCCCATACTTCACCAGCCATCCGAATTCCGCGGCCTGCGTGCCATGAGGGAACGGACCCACGTCGCTGCCCACGGCGATGGGCACGCCGGCGGCCAGTTGCTTGCGGAACTCGGCGGCGTGCAGGCGGTTCAGGGCGCGCTCGCGCTCGCCTTCCTCGGGCGTCTCGGGATGCTCGGCGAAATACTCGTAAATCGTGAACGTAGGCACGGCGAAGATCTGCTTCTCGTGCATCGTCCGCATGGTCTCGTCGGAGAGCTGCAAGGCGTGGTCGATGGTGACCACCCCGGCGCGCGCGGCCCACAGGGTTCCGGGTTCGCCGGTGGCGTGTACGGCCACGCGCCGGCCCACGCGCGCGGTCTCGGCCACCGCCGCCGCCAGCTCGGCCTCGGTGTACTGGTAATTGGTCGCCAGGCGGCCCTCCACCACCGCATCGGGGCCGGTTTCGTAGACCTTGATGAAATCGGCGCCCTCTTTGAGCTGCTGGCGAATCGCCGCCACCAGCTCGGCGGCATTGTTGGCGCGGGTGGCGTTCGAAAGCACGCGCTGCTCGGGATTGAAATGGTTGGCGTCTTCGTGGCCGCCCAGGATATCCACGGCGTTGCCGCTGATGCGCAGGCGCGGGCCGGGGATGAGGCCCTGGTCGATGGCATTGCGCACGGCGGTATCGGCCGAGCCGGCGCCCTCGGTGCCCATGTCGCGCTCGGCGGTGAAGCCGGCCATCAGGTCGGCGCGGGCGGCCAGCGTGGCGATGATGGTGCGCTGCGGGACGGATTCCTCGACGGTCTGCAGGTCCTCGGCGCCGGGGTGCAGGAACAGGTGGACATGGGCGTCGATGAGGCCGGGCAGCAGGGTGCGGTCGCCCAGGTCGATGACTTCGGCGCCGGCGGGATGCGCCACCGGCGCGCCGGCCGCGGCGATGCGCTGGCCTTCCACCAGCACCTCCCCGGGAGCCAGGATTTTTCCGGTTTCCACATCCAGGAGGCGGGCGGCGTGGAGCACGATGGGGCGCGCGGTTTGGGCATGCGCCAGGCCCCACGCCGCCGCCAGCAACGCGCAGATCGGGATTGGTTTCATACAGAGCCGGGCCCACGGGGCGCCCCGTGAGGGAGCGGTCGCCCGCAATCAGCCGCAATCATACCACCGGTGCGGCGCCGCGGGTTATGCTATTGGCTTGCCCATCCAGTCGAAAAAGGTAAGGGAGCCGGTGACGCGCACGCTGGCAAAGCCGGAGCCGGCTCCGCAGGTGGCGGAGAAGCAGGAGCCGCCGCCGCCGCGCGCCTCGGTGGCAGTGGTGTCGTTCAACCGCGTGGAGTGGCTGCGGCGCTGCCTGCAGGCGGTGGAAAACTCCGAGGAACGCGACCGTATGCAGGTGATCGTGGTGGACAACGGGTCGTGGGATGGCAGCGCGCAACTGGACGCCGAGTTTCCCAACGCCCAGTTCATCAAGCTGCCCAAGAACTTCGGGTTGACCAAGGCGCTGAACCTGGGCTGGCGCGCGGCCGATACGCCCTACGTGTTCTTTCTGCATGAGGACACCGAAGTGGCGCCGGACGCAGCGCGGCGGCTGGCCGATGTGCTGGATCGGCATCCCGAGGCGGCCGCGGTGTGCCCGCTGCTGGTGGATGAGCAGGGCCGCCCGGCGCCGCAGCTTGGCGGCCTGCCTCCGGATGGCTCCTGGAAGGCTGCCGGGCCGGCGGGCGCGGAACCGTTTGCGGTGGAGTACCCGCGCGGCGCGGCGTTGATGGTGCGGGTGCATGTGATCAAGGCGATTCGCCAGATCGACGAGCGCTACGGGCAGTTCGGCAGCGATGCTGACTTGGCCGAGCAGATACGGCGGGCGTCCAAGAAGATTCTGCTGGCGCCCGAGGCGCGCGTGCGGCATCACGGGCAGGATGGCTACACCTCCGAGGAGCAGGCCGATTTCCTGCTTGGGCGGGCGGTGTTTCTGGGCAAATACCACGGCTTCGCAGCCGGCCTGAAGGCGCGCGCGGGGGCCATTCTGGGTCCGCTCGCGGGGCTGCGGTTGGGAGAGTTGAAGTATACCCTGCCGGGGCAGAAGATCGACGGCACCAAAGCCTGAGGGCGCGCGACGGGGCGTCCGCCGGCGCTGGCATCGGCCATGCAGGCCATACGTAGCCAATGGTTATGAGCAGTTGTTTACCTTTTGGAATCTGTTAATTCCCAACCGATATCGATAACATTAACCCCATGGAAGCATTGCTGTTCATTCTTCTGCCTGGTTTCGTGGCCGTGGCGGCCGGTATGTTGGCCTGGTTCGTCACCCAATCGCGCATGGAGGTGAAGCTGGCCGAACAGCGCGAGTGCCTGGCCGAAACGCGCGGAGCGCTGTCCGCCGAGAAGGCCGCGCTGGCAGGGTCGCTCGAGACGGCGCTGCGGGCGGCCGAGGAACGCGCGCGCCGCCAGGCGTTCGACAACTTTCTGAGCGAGATTACCGTGGAACAGCGCCACTACACCCGCGAGAACCGCCTGCTCACGCACAGCCGCAAGAGCCTGGTGCTGCAGGAGCGCATGTACTTCCGCAACATCCCGCTGTCGGACTGGATCGAGCACGAAATCGTGGTGGAAGACGGCGCCGACGTCGACCGCCTGGTGCAGGACATGACGGTGTTCGACAAAGCCGTGGTGAGCATCAACGACCTTCCCCGGCAGCGGCAACTGGCTTAGCGTCGAAGCTGTCAGCCATCAGCGATCGGCTATCCGCCACATTTCGCTCCTTGTGTGGCGGATCGCTAATCGCTGACGGCTGACAGCTTCGACCGGCCGCTAAGGAACCGCGCAAGAATAACTTCACAGGCTGCCGCTGTGGCGCAGGCTCTCAGCCGGGCTCTCAGCCTGCAGCGTCGAGTCTCCACTCGACGCCTTTGCGGCCTGGGGCCACGGCGCCGGCACGAGTGCTGACGCAGCAGGCTGAAAGCCTGCGCCACGTCTGCCACTCAGTCAAATGCAAAGTTATTCTTGCGCGGTTCCTAACTGCATCGTCTCACAGCAGAATCGAGGCACAATCGCCGGCCGGCAGAGACATTATAGTGGGGTGGGCAATCCTGCCCTGGGGTCCCCTCTGGGGACGCCTTTCAGGCGGCTCTTTCGAGCCACGCGCGAGTCTGCGCGCGCGGCAAGCGCCGGCTGGGGGTGCCCTCTGGCCCGGCTATAGCCAAGCTTGGCTGCCCCACGATCTGTGCAGAACGGTCGCCAGGAGACGCAAAGTAAGCGGCATGGGGCTCTCAGCCTGCCGCATCGGGACTCGTCTCGATGCATGGCGTGTGAGATTTCCGGCCGCTATGGCCAGCTAATCACCAGCAGATACACGTTGACGCTGCCGATGCCCGTAGCGAAATCCCAGCCCGGCGCCGTGCCGTAGGCCCTGGCGTAAGAGGACGTCGACGTGGAAAGCACGCCGCCACCGCCGTTCCCCCCGCCGCCTCCTCCCCCAAATCCCCCTCTGCCGCCGAACCCTCCGCCCCCGCCGCCGGTCCCGGTCGCGCCCGGATCGTAGCAATTCGCCGAATTGGCGCTGCAATTCACGTCCATGTCGCCGAACGTGACGTCGTGAAACACGCAGCTTTCCGTCCCCAATGAGGAATTGCACGCGCTGTTGCCCGCCGCTCCGTACGCGGTTCTCGCCAACTGGTACAGGTTGGGATTGGGATTTCCCTGCGCCGCGCCCATTCTCTGGTTGATCAGCGCTTGAACGCCCGCCATCGCCGGCGCCGTGAGCGACGTTCCACCGAAACCGGCCCAAGTGCTGGGCGCGCCGGTGCAGGGCGATCCCCCGCGGCCTTTGCCTGGATCCGAGTAGCACACCACATAATAGTGCCCCCACATTCCATTCGAGGCGAACAGCGAGACATCGGGGATGTCGCGGACGCCGTCGGCGGGATTCCCGTACACGCTCTGCCAGGACGGCTTCGCATAGCCTTTGCAGGTTCCCGAGGCGACTCCGGGCTGGGAGGGCACTCCGGTAAAGCAGTTGCTCGGGCCGCCGCTGCCGGCCGCCACCGCCAACAGACCGTCCTGCCGCGCCGTGCTGCTGGCGCATAACCCGGCTGTTCCGTAGGGTGTCGTGAAGCCGAGCGCGGTCGTGATCAACTGGCCGGCGCACGAATCGTTCCAGGGGATCTCGGGGATATACGATTTGGCGGAGTTGTAGTACGTTGCGTTGGTCGAGTTCCAATAGGTGGCGGTCGTGCCATCGTAGGTATCGGCGAAATCCGTCCCGCCGGTGGCCACGTTGTACTCGGTAGTTGCGTACGCGCTGACGGTGATTCCGTGAGTTGCGGTGGTTGCCCCCGCATCCGAGCTGGCCGCCCCCTCGTCGCCGGCCGATACGAACACCGAAACGCCTTCGGCCACGGCGGTCTGGTACAGGCCATTGATGTACGCATTGCCGGTGGCGCCGTTCTGGGCTTCCGACTCGCCAAAGCTGATGCTGACGATGGATGGATGCGGCGTAACTGGACTCCAGACAGCCAGCAAGTTCTGCAGGGCGATAAATCCGCCGAAATTGGTCGTGTCCTTGCACGAGGCCAGCTCGATGGTCGCGTTGGGAGCCGCCGCGCCCGCCCACTCGGCGTCGATCTCGGCCTCCACATCGTCCGAGTTCACGCCTGGATCGGAGCAGGAGCCGCCCGGCCCACCCGTGGGATGCACCTCGGTCAACGTTGCCGATGGGAGGCCGAACGTCGACCGGAACGTGGCGAAGTCGTTGGCCTTGTTGTAAACGTCCGAGTCTTCGAGCACCACGATCGTCTGCCCCAAGCCGGTGTAGCCCGCCGTGTACGCCGGGGTGAAATTGTAAATGGTCGCCAGATCGCCCGGCACCACCGCCTGATAGGTGCTCCCGCCGGAGGTGAAGGTGTAATTACCACGCGGCGCGGCCAAAGCATGCGGCATGAAATCGTGCAGCGAAACGACTCCTTCGACCACCGGCGCGAGCGCCGCCGGAATCCGCGGATCGCTCATGTTGGCGATGTGGCTCGTCCCGTCGACCTCCAGATTATGGATTTCCGTGTGGAACGCCTCGCGCACCTGCCCGGCAGTCCCCGAAAAGTCGATCAGCATCCCGTTGGGATGCACCTGATTGACGCCGAACCCATGCGAGCCGAGCCACCCGGTGACGGTTCCGAGGTCCTGCTCCACGGTCCCGAAGCGCTTGCCGAACTCGGCCGCGGTCAGCCATTGGTGGTAATTGGGCGATTGCGGGTCCTGCTGGCTGTCGAGGAATTTCCGCGCCGCCGCTTCCGTTTCCGGCGGCCGCTTCAACTGCAACAAGAGATGATCGAGCCGCAGGTTGTCGTCTACCAGCCCGCGGTCGTTCTCCGCATTGGCTTCCGGGCGCACGTTGCCATTGAGGCTCACCAGCCTGGATTCATCCACCGCCTGGGCGATGGCCGGCGAGCGCCGCGATGTCTGCGCGCTGGCCGCGAAATAAACCAGGGCGCCGGTCCCGAGCGATAGGGCGAGCGCCGCCCTTCCGATTCTTTGAAACAACCTATCCTCCTCCGGGGGCCGCGCCGTACCTCGCACGGGCCCTGTTATTCAGAGTACGCTGGGTCCCGCGGCGTTCCAATATTTACAAAAGACAGTACTAGTCGAATCGCCGAAGCGGTTGGCGCCGTAAGCCGCTCCCGCCTATGTTAGACTTCAGGCTGTATTCCCTGAGCGCCATCGAGTTTCCGGGGTGACATCGAATTGGACAGATCGGAATGCCCGATAATTCCCTGCCGTTAACCCAGGAGGAGCACCGGGAACTCGGCCGCGAGCTGCGTGATACCGAAGCGCGATTGCGCGAGTTGTGCGACCTGGCAAGCGCCGTTTACGGTCCCCACCACCGCGTCTCGTTCAGCTTCCAAAAGGCGCTGGACGCCATGAGCCGCCTGCGCACCGACCTGCAGACGCAGTTGGAGCGCGATCATCCGGGGTATGTCGGCGACGGCATTTATTTGTAAGTGGGTGCGCCAGAGGCTGACAGTGGGGCAGGCGCTTCCGCCTGCCAACCGCGTTTTTCTACGCCGCCAGTTCCCGCTCCACCATGTCGCAGAAGGTGTCGATGTCGCGGAGAGACGTGTAGACGTTCGGCGTGATGCGCAGGCCGGTGTACTCCTCATGCGCCATGGTGGCCGTGAGGATAGCATACTTGCTCCACAGCGCTGCCTGGATCTTTCCCGGCTCGACGCCCTGGAACGCCAGAAAGCCGATGCCGCAGCCTTGCGCGGGGTCGGAGCTGTGCAGGATGCGGCACTTGGGATGCTGCGCCAAACGGTGAGCCCAGCGGTCACGCAGATAGCGCAGGCGCTCGGCCTTGCGGTCGATGCCCAGGTTTTCGTTGAACACCAGCGCCTCGGTGATGGCGTTGTGGTTGGCCGCCGGGTGGGTGCCGATCTCCTCGAACTTGCGGATATCGCCGGCCTGCCTTTCGCCGGACGCCATCAGCGACCAGGTGCTCGCGATGCGCGACTTTTTCACATACAAAAAGCCGGTGCCCACGGGCGCGTAAGTCCACTTATGCAGGCTCACGCCGTAGTAGTCGCAATCCAGGTCGGAAATCTTGAACGGGAACTGGCTGAAGGCGTGGGCCCCGTCGCAGATCACGGGAATATTGCGCGCGTGCGCCATCTCGCAGATGCGCCGCACGGGGAAGATCTGGCCGGTGCGGTTGGTGATGTGGCAGACCAGGATCAGCTTGGTTTTGGGCGTGACGGCGCGCTCGAAGCGCTGGTAGAGATCGTCCATCCCGATGGTGGGGACGGGGAAGGAGATGGTCTTGAGGACGATGCCTTCGCGGCGCTCGCGCTGCCGGAAGGTGGTGAGCATGCGCGGGTAATCCTGGTTGGTGGTGAGCACCTCGTCGCCGGGTTTGAGGTCGATCCCGTACTGCGCGTTTTCCAGCGCTTCGCTGGAATTGCGGGTGATGGCGATCTCTTCGGGATCGCATCCGGCGGCGGCGGCCAGGCGGGCGCGGACAATCTCCACCTGCCGCTCCAGGACGGCCACCATGGTGTGGTACGGACCCATGTCGGAGTAATCGAGATAGCGGCGCATGGCGTCCTGCACGTTGCGCGGCGAAGGGCTGCAATAGCCGTTATTCAGGTTGATGATGTTGTGGTCCACGCTGAAGGCGCTGCGCACTTCGCTCCAGAAATCCTCGTCGCCGGCCACCTCTTCGGCGCTGCGGCCCTTGGTGGCGGCGGCGGCCGCGGAGACGCGCGGGATGGCGTGATCCTGGAAAGCCGCCGCGGCAGCCGCGGCAGCGAATTGGAAAAGACTTCTGCGGTTCATGGCCGCAATGCTACAGCAAGGGGAGAGGCGAGGTCAAGCGGAGTGGCCCATCCGGCCCGTCCCATTGCCCATCCCATTGCGCCCATTGCGGGGTCAGGGCGCCGGCCGCGCGACGCCAGTGCATCGTATGTCTTGCTAAATACAGCAGCAGTTTCATCGACGACTGTACACTCATCTGGTGGACGCCGCGGGCGGTTGCGGCTCGGTAATCAACGAAGATGGGGGTATTTCCTGGAAGACGGCAGCAACGACCAGCTCTTTAGTGCCCTGCAGGACAAGGATTAAGAGAGACAACCTCCGTCGGCTTTCAGGGGGCGACTCGACAGCATGCGCTTCCATTATGCTGTTTGGGGCGTGGCGAACCTGGACACGCTGGAACCATCAGAAAGGCTACTTATCAAGCGGCTCCGCATGCTTTGGGGGCCCGGTCTCGTCTGCGTAAACGGCACCTGCTGGCGCCCGAAGCGATTTCCGGACGAACTGAGATCCTCCCCCCTTTTGTCGCCGGGCATCTCGCCGGCCGATAAGGAACTGCTCGAAAAGATTCCGGACCCGAAAGAACTGGGCCACTTGTACGGGACGTAAAACCGGGTTGTCAGCCGGACGGCATCGATTGGCCGCGCCACAAGTGCACAAGGCTATACGCCAGGCATTAGAACGACGGCCCGCAGCGGCCTCACTTAGCTGTGAACCGCGTCCATCCCCGTGCCGGCATATCGTGCAGAATGTCCTTCATCCACGCGAACTCCGGATGCCTGGCCAGGTGTTCCTGCGACCTATAACTAATCCCGCAGGCGTGGCCCAGCGCGGCCGTCATCGACATCTTCTCCGCGCCCGCCGCGTCGGTCACTTTGTTCTGCACCGCCCCGGCCGGCGCATAGGGGGCCTGCCAGGTGCCCATGCCGCGCGGGGAGATTTCGATGTGCCCGCATAGCGAGCGTTCGCTCGCATCGACCTTGCCTTCGAAGGTGTCGAAGTGGTCGGCGAGGAAACGCTGCCCGGCGGCCACGTCGATCTTGCCTTTGTTCTGTTCCATCAGATCCAGCCAGCGGATGTGCCGCGCGTTCTCGCTTTTGCTCTTGTCGTTGGGGTCGAAATCGGTTTCCTCTTTGATCAGCTTCGGGTTGGCCGGGAAATTCGAGCCCACGAAGAAGCCGTCTTTGGTCCGCAGCAGGATCACGTTCTTCAAGCCCAATTCCAGGCTGGCGGCTTCGTTGTTCTTGCGGTCGGCCACCAGCCAGTTGTTGGCATAGCCGCCGTTGTTGCCCTCCGACATGATGCGGGCGAAATCGTCGATCGAGGCGGCGTACTGCATGGCCTTGCGCGCGCGCACGAATTCGGGAATCCCGGCGGGGTCGAAGCCGGTGAAGTTGCTGATGGTAGTCTCGGTGATGATGATGCCCGCCGAGTTCAATCCGAAATCGTCGCCGCTGTGGATCAGTCCCGCGGCGCCGTCCATGAGGATGCGGTTGCCATTGGCGGGCGCCATATCGAAGATAATGTTCCAGCGCTCGCCCGAGGAGTAACTGGTCCAGTTATTGTGACCGATCACCACGCGGCCATCCTTGGTGTAACTGCCGGTGGCCACAAACCCGCTGCAATGGTCCCCGGGCCCACGGGGCGCCCCGGCGGCCGCCCCAGCGCCGGTGATGTGGAGGGTGTCCTTGTCGTGCCACTTGTCGTAATACGGCAGCTCCAGCCAGGCGTTCATCGCCACCACGTCCCAGATGTCCAGCTTGATGTCGCGGGCCTTCAGCCCCGCGGCGATGCCGTTCAGCTCGTCGCGGTATTCCTGCTCGACGCGCGGCCAGAACATTTCCTGGGAAAGCTTGCGGAAGTAGGCCCAGTCCTTCTTCTCTTCGTGGGTCATCTCGGTCGAGATGGCCAGGTAGTCGTCCTTGATTTCGGGCGCCAGCAGGTACCCATGTTGAAAGCCGATCTGTTCGGGCGTGCCCTCCAGGTGTACCTGGATCCAGCCGTGTTGCTCGGGCAGGCGATAAGCCTTCTTCAAGCGCGGGTCGGTCGTGGGCTGGCGGGATACCAGGGTAAACGCCACCCCGAAAAGCAAAAGAGCGGAAAACACAGACGTACGTCGCATCCCCGCTATTATAGTGAATGCGCGGGGCCCTGTGGGCGCCCGGCGCGCCACGCCATGGAAGATACCACCCAACTCCGCAAACTGACGGCTCACGTGAAGGCCGCGGGTTGAGCGTCCAAGCTGAGTCCAAAGTTATTGGACCAGGTGCTGGCCGGCGTACCGCGCTGGCCGGACGAGAACGTGCTGATCGGGTTTGACACGGCCGACGATGCCGGCGTGTACAGGCTGACGGCGGAGCTTGCCCTGGTGCAGACGGTCGACTTTTTCACCCCCATCGTGGACGACCCGTACACCTTCGGCGCCATCGCCGCGGCCAACGCGCTGAGCGACGTGTATGCCATGGGCGGGCGCCCCATCTCGGCGCTCTCCATTCTGGCCTGGCCTCCCAAGGAAGATCCCGCCGATCTCGCACAGATCCTGGCCGGTGGCGCGGACAAAATGCGCGAGGCCGGCTGCTCCATTCTGGGCGGCCACAGCGTGGCGGACGAAGAGATCAAATTCGGCTACGCGGTCACCGGCACCGTGCATCCGGCGCGCGTGAAGGCCAACGCCGGGGCCCTGCCCGGCGATGCGCTGGTGTTCACCAAGCGTCTGGGCACGGGCGTGATTTCGACGGCTCTGAAGCGCGGCATGGCCGCCGAGGAGCACGTCGCCGAATCCATCCGCCAGATGCTCGAGTTAAACCGCCGCGCTTGCGAAACTATGCTGCGATTCGATGTGCACGGTTGCACCGATGTCACCGGTTTCGGCCTCATCGGGCATGCCCGCGAGATGGCCCTGGCCAGCGGCGTGACGCTGGAGATTGAAGTGGCCGCGGTGCGATTTCTGCCGGGTGCGCTGGATTATGCCGCGCGCGGCGCGCTGCCCGGCGGCTTGAAGAATAATTTCGAGTTTGCCTCTTGTACTGTTGAAAAATCCAACACTTTTCTTGTTTCACGTGAAACAACTGTTTCACGTGAAACAGAATCGCTGCTCTACGACCCGCAAACCTCCGGCGGGCTGCTGATTACGCTTCCGGAGAACCAGGCGGCCGATCTGATCGCCGCGCTCGACGGCGCCTACGGCATCGGGCGCGTCACCGAGCGGCAGCGGAAACCTATTCGCCTTCTATGACATACAATCCCCTCATCGTCGCCCTTGATGTGGAAACCGCCGCCGAGGCTCGCGCACTGGTGGATCGGCTGGGCCCGCACATCGGGTTTTACAAGGTGGGGATGGAGCTTTACACCAGCGCGGGTATGACCATCGTCGAAGAGCTGCACGACCGCGGCAAGGACGTCTTCCTCGATCTGAAGCTCTACGATATTCCCGAAACCGTGAAGCGGACTGTGTCGCAGGTGGCCCGGACGGACGTGCGTTTCCTCACGGTGCACGCGGTGGGTTCGGTGATGCGGGCGGCCGTGGAGGGCAAGGGCGCCGGCGGGCTGCAGCTTCTGGCGGTGACGGTGCTCACCAGCTTCGGCCCCTCGGATTTGGCGGAGCTGGGTTACTCCTGCGAGATTTCCGAGCTGGTCGCGGTGCGCACCCGGCAGGCCATGGAAGCGGGTGTCCAGGGTGTGGTCACCTCGCCGCTCGAAGCCGCCACCGTGCGGCGCATCGCGGGGCCGGGGGCGATCGTCGTCACGCCGGGAGTGCGTTCCGCGGGCAGTTCCAAA
The DNA here is from genome assembly GCA_052144935.1 of Bryobacteraceae bacterium. Lineage (GTDB taxonomy): Bacteria > Acidobacteriota > Terriglobia > Bryobacterales > Bryobacteraceae > JOPF133. The sequence goes on along the minus strand of JBKQPR010000246.1, from coordinate 30,578 downwards.
GGCGACCAGCGGCGTGTGGCCACGCCGGCCGAAGCCATGCGCGCCGGCGCCGATTACCTGGTGATGGGACGCCAGATCACCCGGTCCCCCGATCCGGCTGCCGAGGCGCTACGCGTGCTGGAAGAAATTGCGAGGGGATAGCTCCATGCGCCCGTGACGAAGCCTTGCGCTGCTGTCACGGATTTGTCAAGCACTGAATCTGGCAGCTTTTCAAGACGATGCAAAAAGTTTGACACAGCGTTGAAATGTTTGTTACGCTCCGTCAGTTTCTGCAATGAAGATTACTCCTCGGGATCCCTGTAAGATTCTGCTAGTGGACGACAATCGCGACGGGCTGGTGGTCCGGCGCGCGCTGCTCGAAGAATTCGGCTACAGCGTCGAAATTGCGGAAGGCGGCGATGCCGCCCTGCACCTCTTGGGAGTGGGAGATTTCGATGTGGTGGTCACCGACCACCGTATGCCGCGCATGGATGGCGCCGAACTGATTCGGCGCATTCGTGCAGTGAATCCCCACGCGCGGGTGATTCTATTGTCGGGTTTCGTCGAAGGCATGGGGCTGACTGAGGAGAATACCGGAGCGGATATAGTGCTGATGAAGAGCTCGCGGGAAGGCGCGCACCTGGTGCGGGCGGTGAAGCGCCTGATGAGCGCCACGCCCAGGCGCAAGCCTCCCGGCAGCCACAAGCCGCCCGCGAAGGGCCGCGCAGCGGCGCGGTAAGCGGGTTTCGCTCAGCGGCGGAAGATGTACCGGTCGAGCGATGGCAAATAGCGAATCTGGCCGGTCCACTCTTCAGGCGAGGAAGCCGACCAGATCAACAGGAGCGCCTCAATGACCCGACCCACGTGGGAATGTTGACGGACGAGCAAGACGCCTGGGCTTGTTCGTCCCGATCGCAATCGAGCGGAAAAGTGTACGGGCATCGTGCTCGTGTCGTGTGAAACGAGAATGCGTCCCCGATTCGCCGCAAACTCGAGTACAAACGGATCTTTACGGCCCTCAAGGTTTGCCTCGTTGGCGGACATGAAGTCGATGGCCGGCTCCTGCGCCCGCAGACCGGTTACGATGGCTTCATCCAAGTCGGAATCCGCAAGAAGGCGGATGCTCATCGCTCGCGTTTACTCATGGCCTCACGGGCACGCTGCAGTCGGGCCCAGAGTTCGGGATTCTCCTGTTCCATCGGAATGGCGCAGGCGTCGAGATCTTTCTCCTTGTCTTCCAGGTAGCGGTTAACCTCTTCCTTGTGGCTCAGGTAAAACGCGATGGCGCCGTAGATCTGGTGCAGGTCGAGAAGCGTGAAATGCTTCTGAATCTCCTCCGGCGCGTTGCCGTCGTTGAAGCAGTAAACTACGGAATCCAACGAGATGCGGGTTCCCGCGACGTAGTAGCCGCCGTTGCGCTCCTCGATATACTCGCTGATCGTCGTAGTTTCCCCCCTGGCGTCATTTGTAGACATACTTTCAGTATACGCGGGGTATGGTCCTTTCTCTGCAATCCTATAATCAGTCTAATCAGTCCCTCTACCGCTTCCGTGTGCTCCCATCTGAGGTATACCTGACCGTCTTCCCGGCGTGAGAACCAGGCCGCGCCGTCCGATCCGTTTCCCCTTTTCATTCTGATGTTGGCTTGTCAAGCAGGTTGGATTTGCGCAGGCCTGCTGCTCGCGGTCCTGCGCCCCAGAATTGGGCGGCCAATCTCTACATCGAGTACATGGATACCAGGCGGTCTACACACGCGGGTCGCTGGATGAATTTCCCGAAATCTACTGCCGCAAGTTTCGGCTGCGCCAGTTCGACGTGATCCTGGCCACCGATAACAACGCCTTCGATTTCCTACGGGCGAATCGGGGCTAGCTTCTTTCCGGCACGCCTGGTGGTGTTTTGCGCGTCGATTTACCAGGTCCTTCTCGTCATCCATAGTAGCGTCCGTTCATCTCCTCGCCAATCACAGCGAAATCCGCACGCGATGTCTCGAGCGCATCGGACTTCCACGAATATCCGATCGAAGGCGCCTCCACCTGCGCCTCCAGTTGACATTCAGCCCGAGTACCCCTGAATCGGAATTGCTCGGAGGCGTTCTCGTAGAGCACTGGTTCGCCGGTCGATTTCCAAACCATCTTGAATGCCATCCGGGCGGGCGTGGCGATCGAATCCAGCGCCGGCCACCGCGGCTGATCGACCACCGGCACATTCTTCATCTCCAGCGTGACAGTGTTCCCATCGGGACTGATATTCAGACCTCCGGTTGGTACCGCGACAACCCAGTAAAGTCCGGAAGGTGCAATCGGGGGGTGGAAGTCGTGAATCTGGTTGGCGGGGACCGCCGGTCCCCGGAACAAGGTGAGTCATATGTGAGTGAAGGTCCCGTGCTGCGCTGCGCGCGCGGCCCAGTACTCACCCTGCATCGCACCATAGTCCGTCGTCGGACTACCAAACGCGATCCGATTTCCCTTGTTGTCGGTGCCCATGCCGATGAAGGTGCTGCACCGGGCGACTCGTCCTTTGAAGTGGTAGATATGCGAAGGCTCCAGATTCGGCCCAGCCGGCTGATTGTGGCTGCCGTTCTTATCCAGCCACGGAATCGGGTAGGGCTCGCTGCCGCCGTTCGCCGTCATCTGCCTCTCCGGCACTTGCAGAGCGGAAGTCCTCGGGGCTACGGCGAGCGGCGCTCCGGCCGCGGCGATGGCTTTCAGGAAGTTTCTCCGATTACGGATCGGGCACGAGGTGTGAATTGAGCTCATCCAAGCTACCCCCGCTTAAAATCATACGCCTAATCCAAAGCGGTGCGGCTTCCGAAGAATAACAGTGTAACGCTGCCAGCGATGAAGGCCGCCAGTCGGTTGTGCAAGCTACTTTGGAATGTATCCGGAGCATCTGTCAAAAACGTGCGCTTGCGAAAGCACCGTCGCTGCAGTTGGGCGTATTGTCAGATCGGGAATAGGCGCTGGCAGCCCGGAATGCCGGCCCCCCGCTTACAACTTGTGGCCCTTCTCACATTCGTACCTGTCCAATTCGAGTAAACTGTAAAGACGCATGCTGCGGACACAAACCGAGTTGGCCTGTACGCTGGCCGCCGCCCGGGCACAGACAGACGCGCTGTTCGGGTTGGTGCGGCCCGATTCGCTTTACCAGCGCCCCATTGCGGAGCGTCACCGCATGGTTTTCTATGTGGGCCATCTGGAGGCGTTCGATTGGAACCTGATGGCGCGCGATCGCTTGGACCGGCCCTCTTTCCACCCTACCTTTGACCGGCTTTTCGCCTTCGGCATCGACCCGCCGCCGGGCCAATTGCCCTGCGATCAGCCGTCCGACTGGCCGTCGCTGGCCGAAATCGAGCGCTATAACCAGCGCACTCGCGACGAAATCGACGAACTGTTGGCGGAAGTGCCCGAGCAGTTGCTGCACGCAGCCATCGAGCACCGCCTCATGCATGCCGAAACCTTCGCCTACATCCTCCACCAGTTGCCTTACGAACGTAAAGCGCTGGCGCCGGCGAGCCCGCCGGGTGCCGCGGATGGCCGGACGCCGGACGTGCCGGATGCCGCGGATGGCCGGTTGTCGCACGCGCCGGGTGCCGCGGATGGCCGGACGCCGGACGAGCCGGGTGCCGGGGAAGGCCGGTTGTCGCACGCGCCGGGTGCCGCGGATGGCCGGACGCCGGACGTGCCGGATGCCGCGGATAGCCGGCCGCCGCGCGCGCCGGATGCCGGGGAAGGCCGGTTGTCGCACGCGCCGGCCTGGCGCCAGGACTCGGGCCACGCGTGGTGCCAGATTCCGGCCGGCACGGCGCGCCTGGGCCGGTGTGCCGAGGAAGGCTTCGGGTGGGACAACGAGTTCCAGTCCCACACCGTGGACGTGCCGGGGTTTTCGATCGGCCGGTATAAAGTGACCAACGGGGATTACCTGGAATATGTCCGCGCCGGGGCGGAGGCGCCGTTTTTCTGGGCCGGGCGCGACGGCCGATGGTTTTACCGCGGCATGTTCGCCGAAGTGCCGCTGCCGCTCGATTGGCCGGTGTACGTCACCTGGCAGCAGGCCGATGCCTATGCACGCTGGCGCGGTATGCGCCTGCCCAGCGAGCCGGAATGGCATCGCGCCGCCCTCGACGCGCCGCCTTGCGCCAACGTAGATTTCCGCTACTGGGACCCGCTTCCGGTGGAGGCGGGCGACGACCGCGGTCCGGCGCCCATTCAGATGGCGGGCAACGGTTGGGAGTGGACTTCCAGTGTGTTCGAGCCTTTCCCCGGCTTTGAGCCGTTTCCGTTCTACCGGAACTATTCGGCCCCCTTTTTCGATGGCCAGCACTACGTTCTGAAAGGAGCTTCTCCGCGCACGGCGGCCTGTTTCCTGCGGCCTAGCTTCCGCAACTGGTTCCGGCCGGCGTATCCTTACGTCTACGCCACCTTCCGGCTGGTCGAATCCTGATGTACGCACCAGCCCTCGATGACGAATTCGCGCGCGAGGTGCTGGCCGGCCTCACGCGCGCCGGCCAGAAGACGCTGCCTTGCCGGTACTTCTACGACGATATCGGCTCGGCGCTATTCGAAGCCATCACCCGGCTGCCGGAGTACGGGCTGTCGAAGGCCGATGCGCGCATCCTGGAATCCTGCGCCGGCCAGCTTGTGGAGGCTCTGCCCGGTAACCTGGTGGTGGCGGAGCTGGGCAGCGGAACGGGCGCGAAAACGCGGTTGGTGCTGGAGGAACTGGGCCGCCGCCAGATGGTGGTCTACTACCCGATCGACGTCTCGCTGCCGCCGCTCGCGCAGTGCGCCCAGGAACTGGCTCCCATTGGCGACGTGCGCCCGCTGCAGATGAGCTATCTGGTGGGCATGCGCGCGGTGGCCGGGCGGCGCGCTCGCGGCCAGACGCTGCTGGTGCTCTTCCTGGGCAGCACCATCGGCAATTTCGAACCTGCGGCGGCTATCGATTTCCTGTACGCCATCCGGATGTGCCTGGAGCCCGGCGACGCCCTGCTGCTGGGCACCGACCTGGTGAAGCAGGAGCGCCTCATGCTGGCCGCCTACGACGACCCCGCCGGCGTCACCGCGGCATTCAACCTGAACCTGCTGGGGCGCATCAACCGCGAACTCGACGCCGATTTCGACCTGCGCCAGTTCGAGCACCACGTGCGCTACAACGGAGAGGCGCAGCGCATCGAGATGCATCTGCGCTCGAAGCGGGAGCAAACGGCGATCATTCGCGGCGCCGAGCTGATTTTAAACTTCGCCCCCGGCGAAACCATCCTCACGGAGGTCTGCCACAAGTTCCATCCCGAGCAGATCCGCGGAATGGCGCGCGCCGCCGGGTACCGCGTGGAGGCGCAGTGGACGGACCGCGTGTGGCCGTTCGCCGAAAGCCTGTTGGTGGCCGTGTAGGACATGATCGGCGAGCTGATCCGGATTGTCGACGCCGCCATGGCCGAGGCCGTTCGCCGCAGCGGCGCATGGCTGGCCTGCCGCCCGGGGTGCTTCGAGTGCTGCCTCGGGGCGTTCCCCATCACGCAATCGGATGCCGAGCGCCTGCGAACGGGACTGGCCGCCCTGGCCTCCACCGATCCCGAACGCGCCACCCGCGTGGAGCAGCGCGCCCGCGAGTCCGCGGTCCGCAACTTCCGCCAGTTTCCGGGCGATCCGCTGGCCGTGCTGGCGATGGATGATGCCGAGGACGACGAACCCTGCCCGGCGCTCGATCCCGAGACCGGGACCTGCGACCTCTACGAGGCCCGTCCCGTCACCTGCCGCACTTTTGGCCCCGCGGTGAGCTGCGGGGGTGAAGCGCTGGGCGTGTGCGAACTGTGCTACCGGGGCGCCAGCGACGAGGAGATCGCGGCATGCCGCGTGGAACTGGATGCCGATGCGATGGAAGAAGCCGGCGGCGAAACGATGGTGGCGTTCGCGCTCAGCGGTAGTATTCCGGCTCGTTCCCCGGCTTCCACTTGATGTTGCATCCGATGCTGGGCCGCTGCTCCGCGCTCACCGGCCGGCCGGCCAGCACCGCGTCGAGCGCCGCCCGGAGGTCCGCGCCGGTCACCGGCTCGCTGTTCTTGGGACGGCTGCTATCGAACTGGCCGCGATAAGCCAGGCGCTGGTGGGAATCGAACAGGAAGAGGTCCGGTGTGCAGGCCGCCTGATAGGCTCGGGCCACTTGCTGGCTCTCGTCGTAGCAGTAGGGGAAGTCGAAGCCCAGGTCCAGGGCCGATCGGCGCAGGCCTTCGGGAGAATCCTCGGGGAATTGCTCCACGTCGTTGGAGGAGATCGCCACGACGCCCAGCGGCTTGGCCCGGTATTCCTTGAGAAGCGCGGCCAGGCCCCGCTGGATATGCTTCACGTAGGGACAGTGCGGGCACAAAAACATGACCAGCAATCCCTGTTTTCCGGCGAAATCGGCGAGGCGGATGGTGCGGCCGGAGACCGTGTCCGGCAAAGCAAAATCGGGGGCCGGGGTGCCCAGCCCGAGCATGGTGGATTCGGCTGCCATACATCTACAGTAGCGCGAGGGCGGGGAATGCTGGGCGGTAAGTGAAAGCACGCTCCCTGACGGTCGCGGCTCCGACGCGCCTTCAGAGCCGCGACCGCAAGGGAGCGCCCATGAATCGGTAACTTGGACCGCGTCTTCAGAGGAGCGGTGCTTATTCTCTAGTTCTCGGTGGGTATCTTCTCGGCGTGGTCCACCACCAGCAGGTCGAGGAGCATTTTCTTGCTCTCCAGTTTCAACCCCAGCTCCCCCTCCAGCGCGGCTAGGACGAGGGAAAGCGGGTCGGCCGGGGCGCCCCCGCCGGGCTGCATGTCGGCCATATATTTGGCCAGGTTGACGGTGATGTCGTACCTGCCTTTGAGTCCGGTCATATCGATCACCGGGGCGCCCAGTACCGGCGTCAGCATATCGATCATCTGGGATATGGGGGTTCGCTGGACCGACACGGTCATGCGATCCAACTGGGGTTGGATGTTGCTCTCGCCCTCGCCCCTGGATTCCTGAAGCTTGGTGCCGTTCTTGCCAGGCGCCAGCACGTAGACCTGGAATTCCTTGGTCTGGCGGTGCAGCGCCAGCTTGAAACGATCCGCCAGCAGCGCCTGCATCATGAGCTGAAGCTGGTCTTCATTGGCCGGGCCGGCGGACTTGGCCACGATGTTGAAGCGCGCCGAATCCAGCCAATCGGGCCCGGAGACCTGGTATTCGGTGACTTGGTAGGCCCATCGAATGGCGTTTTTGAGGGTCACATTGCGCATCGTGAGGGTGTCGGGGGAAACCTGGATGTTGCCGCGCCCGCCACCCATCCCGCGCCCGCCGAACCCGCGCCCGCCGCCCTCGCGGCCTTGCGCCATGTCGCTGGCCTTCACGGAAGCCACGTCGAAGGCCGGCGGTGCTGCCGGCGGGGCCGCGGGTGGGGCTGCCGGCGTCTGGGCGCAAGCCGCGGATGCTGCCACGAGCGCCAGTCCGGCCGCCCACATGTTGTTCGTCATCCGTTCAATCTCCTTTAGCACCCTTTAGCACGGCTACGCGGGTTGCGGGCCGGCACGAAACGGCCGGGCAAGCTAATGCTGGCCAAACCGCCAGATGCTGGCCAAAGCGCCAAATGCTGGCCAAAAGCGCCAGATGCTGGCCAAACCGCCAGATGCTGGCCAAACCGCCAGATGCTGGCCAAGGCGCCAGATGCTGGCCAAAGCGCCAGAGCATGCCCCACCAAGCGGTCCGCCAGCGCGCCGCAGGCTTCCGGCCGGTCGCGGGTTGCCGCCCGGCGCACACGGCCAAGCGGCTTCGTCATGCATGAGACGGCGCTTGCACAACTAGTTTAGCGCCGTGCACGGGCCTTTGTGTCATGCTGTAGTTTCCATGCCCAATCCACTGCGCACAGTCTGCGTGTACTGCGCTTCGAGCGAACGGACGCCGGCCCTCTACCACGACGCTGCCACGCGGCTCGGCCGCCATCTGGCCGGCGAAGGCTTCGGCATTGTCTATGGCGGAGGCGCGACCGGTTCCATGGGCCGTGTGGCCAACGCCGCGCTGGCGGCCGGGGGCAAGGTCACCGGCGTCGTGCCGCGCTTCATGGACGACCTGGAATGGGGCCACCGGTCGCTGAGCGAACTCCATGTGGTGGACGACATGCACCAGCGCAAGCGCCTGATGCTGGAGCTTTCGGATGCCGCGGTGGCGCTGCCCGGCGGCTGCGGCACTTTCGAAGAACTGCTCGAAGCCATCACCTGGAAGCGGCTCGGCTTGTTCCTGGGGCCGATCGCGATCGTCAACGTGAACGGCTTCTACGATCCGCTGGCAGACCTGCTGGCGCGTTCCATCGCCGAGCGCTTCATGGACGAGAGGCACGCCGCCATGTGGTCGGTGGTCAGCCAGCCCGAGGAGGTGGCCGGCGCTCTGCGGTCGGCGCCGGCTTGGTCCGCAGCCGCCCGCGCGTTCGCCGTGCCGCGGTAGGATAAAAGTTTCCGACATGCAAAAGCGCGTCTCCCCGGCCGGCCCCCTGCGCGGCTCTCTGTCGTTGCCGGGCGATAAGTCGATTTCCCACCGTTACGCCCTGATCGCCTCGATTGCCGAGGGCGCCACGCGCATCCGCAATTACTCGACCGGCGCCGATTGCCACTCCACGCTGGGATGCGTGCGCGCGCTGGGGATCGAGGTGGAAGGCGCGGGCACGGAGTTCGTCATCCACGGCAGGGGCCTCGACGGACTGCGCGCACCGGCGGCCGATCTGGACGCGGGCAACTCCGGCTCGACCATCCGGATGCTCTCCGGCATTCTGGCGGCGCAGCCCTTCACCAGCCGCATTTTCGGCGATGAATCGCTTTCGCGGCGGCCCATGCAGCGCATCATCCAGCCGCTGGCCGAAATGGGCGCGCACATCCGCGCCCGCGAAGGCCGCTTTCCGCCGCTCGAAATCCACGGCGGCCCGCTCCGCGCCATCGAATACGCGCTGCCGGTGGCCAGCGCCCAGGTGAAGACGTGCATCCTGTTCGCCGGCCTGTATGCGGAGGGCGAGACGGCCGTCACCGGCCCGGTGGCCTCCCGGGATCACACCGAGGTGGCGCTGCGCGAGTTTGGCGCCGATGTCACGGTGGCGCCGCACCGCATCGCCATCGCGGGACGCCCCAAGCTGACCGCGCTGGAGTTGGACGTTCCCTCCGATCTTTCCTCGGCGGCCTTCTTCCTGGCGGCGGCGCTGTTGGTGCCCGGATCGCGCCTCGCCATCCGCGGCGTAGGCATCAACCCGACGCGCGCGGCGCTGCTCGATTTCCTGCGCGGCATGGGCGCGCGCCTGCGGATTCCCGATCTGGAGAGCCGCCATGGGGAGCTGGTGGGAGAGATCGAGGTGGAATACTCGGAGCTGGAAGGCGGCACCATCGACGGACCGCTGACGGCCGCGCTGATCGACGAGATCCCCGTGCTGGCCGTGCTGGGCGCGGCCAGCCGGCGCGGACTCACCGTGCGCGACGCCTCCGAGCTGCGCATCAAGGAGTCCGACCGCATCCGCACGGTGGTGGAGAATCTGCGCCGCCTGGGCGTCGAGGCCGAAGAACTGCCCGACGGCATGGCCATTCCCGGCCGGCAGAAGTTCCGCGCCGCCGAATTCGATTCGTTCGGCGATCACCGCATCGCCATGGCGTTCGCGGTGGCCGCGCTGGCCGCCGATGGGGAGTCGATCGTCGACGGCGCCGAGGCGGCCTCGGTTTCGTTTCCCGAGTTCTGGGAGACGCTGGAGGGGCTGGGGAGGGCGGAGAGCGCTTGACGCGGAGGCGCCTCCAGGGCAACTACGCTTTGTTTGCCGCTTATGATTTCGCCAGTTCGTCTCCGGGCCGCGGCGGCTCCCCGCCCTTGCGCTGCAGAATCCGGCGGAACGCCTTGCGGTCCACCTTTCCCCGGCGCTCCTCAAAGAACGTGGCCGTCTGCATAGCGCAGATTTTCTCCGCTACCGCCATCACCACAAACTGGTTCACACTGGTGCCGTCCTGCTTGGCCAGCTTTTCCACTGCCGCCTTGAGCGACAGCGGAAGCCGCAACGAGTAAGCCCCTGTCTTCGTCTTCATATCTTCATCCTCTTAAGCGCCTCGCCCGGCAACAGGATCGCGATCCCAAACGCTGCGGGCGCATCCCCATAATCCTTCCGATTAAAGGTTACAATTGCATCCGCATGGCCGTTCACAGCCACCTCCAACACCATCTCATCGTCCGCATCGTGAAGTTGCGGGCGCCATATAAAATAGGTGTGCACGGGTTCCGCCAGGCCGATCACTCCATTGACGAACGTTTCGGTCTGCATGGCGTTCAGGCCCGAGGCCAGCCGGTGCTCGGCGCGCCCGCAAACAGCTTCATATTCGAGAGCCAACGCGACACTCAACAGCAGCGTTCCGCCTCCTTCGTCGAGAAGCCGCAGCAGCGCCGCCGACGCGCCCCGCGGGCTGCGCATAGCCGCGACTACGACATCCGTGTCGAGGACCATCCTCACACATATACCAGTATCATATCGCGGGCGATGTCATGGGATCAAAGGCGGTCTCGCCCGCCTCACCTGCGTGGCGTTTATGTTATCTAAGGATAATCGGCCCGAACCAGCAATGGCTGGAGCCACTGGAATGAGGCTCAAGGGGAGGACGGAGTGGACCTCGAAGAATCGTTACTGAACTCAACGATGGCAGGCAGCGGGCCACTTACGGTGCGGTCGCCGGTATCCTCGGCGTTCAGCCGATCGAGGTGATGGCTGGCCGTCAACACCTAAGAAGTCACAGGTATTCTTGGATCGTGGCCGCGAGTGGACCAGGGCGTGGTTGGCCGACGGGTTACGCAGAGGACCAGATCCACCCTGACTGCCTTCGCCAGATCCGTGACCGCCTCGAGAACATCATCGGAGACTCCGCAACGCTGAGGCGGTGGCTCAGTGGCCCACTGGAATCGTGGACGGGTTCTGCGGCGCCAATGATAATGATGCTGGACGTCCATGAAGGATCAGCATTTTGGCGACGTTAATGACTTCCGCAAATACGGTTTGCTGCGTGCGTTGGTCCTTCTGGATCACTTGCGACTGGGTGTCTGCTGGATGCTGACCGAGCCAGATGGTGGGACCGACGGTAACTTCCTGGCTTATCTCGGCAAGCCGAGGACATATCGTCACGGTGATCCCGAGCTTTTCGACTGGCTGAAGCGCGTCATCAATGTTGAGCAAGATCGCAGGACTGCCCGAATTGAGAAATCGTGTCTGTTGGGATCCACGTCCTTCCAGGCCAGCATCCTGACTGATCGCGAAAGTGAGCGAAGGAAGTACTTCTCGGAGTGCACCACTCGGTTTGCCGGCTGCGACCTTGTATTCTTTGATCCGGACACCGGCCTTGAGGTCGGGTCGGTGTTGCGTGGGAGCAAGGGGTCTCGGCGGTATCCGTATTGGGATGAGGTCTGCAATGCGTTCATGGCGGGATCGTCGGTGCTAATCTACCAGCACTTCAAGCGCGAGAAGCGCGCAGGATACATTGCCCGGACGACAGACGGGCTGCGAGAGCGAACCTGCGCGGCGACGGTCTTCTCGTTCAGAACCCCGCACGTTCTGTTCTTGTTTGTTCTTGTTGGGATCTCAAGAGCGCCACGCAGCGGCCTTCCGCAGACGGCTGGCTGTCATTCAGTCCGTTTGGGATCCGGCGCAGATCCTGGCTGTCGAGCATCCCTGCTCGCCGGACGGTCACCCATAACCATCTCTGGCTAGTGTGCCTGTCTTACCAGCTTGACCAAGTCCTCGTACTGATCCGTGGCAATCAAATTCACCCCCGCGGCGATGGCGGCTTTCCAGCGCGCCTCGACGGCTTCGCGCGAGCCGAAATTGTAACTCGCGCCCCAACCTTGGCCTTCGCCCGGCGGGTAGCCATCCAGGGTGTAGAAGCGTATCCAGAATCCCATGCGGTGAGCATGGTTCACCAGCGCCCGCAAGCGCTGGTCGGCCGCGGCGGTCCAGTCGCCCGCCTGGCGCTGGCCACCTTCCTCTACCACGGACCAGCCGTTGTTCCACCAGCGGCGGTAGTTGGTGGGATGTTCGGTGAGCAGGCGCTCGGGCGGCAGAGTGGCCAGCAGGCGATTGCGCTCGGCGGTGCGCTTCTCGTCGACCGGCGCGGTGTGGGCCGAGCCGAAAACGCGCAGGCGGGCGCCCACCGGAACCGCATCGAAGAAGACCTTTTCCTGCTCGTCGGAATCCTCGGTGAGCACCAGCAGAGGCTTGCGGTCGAAGGGGGCCAGCTCGTGCGGGTCGCGCGATTTCACGGCGGTGGTAATCCAGCTCCGATATTCGCCGAGCAGGCTCCACACGGCTTCCAGCAGCGGCGTCTGGGTGTCCTTGAAATCGAAGTGCAGCACGATGATGGGCCAGGTTGCGAGCTAGTTTTTGACCAGCGCGGCTTCCACGATGGGCCGCACGCGCTCGAAGAAATAGGCGCGCAGGGTGGGCTCGGCGCCGGTGGTTTTGGCGGAGTGGGAAACCACCACGCGGCCGGGCCCAGAGGGCACCCCAGAGGACACCCCGCGGCCGGGCTCAGGCGCCCTGCCGCCGGGCCCAGGCGCCCCGGCTGCAGGTCCATGGGGCACCCCGCCGGCTGGCCCAGAGGGCCCGCCGCCCGCCGGCACGTACCAGGCCAAGTCCTGCTCGATGGCGATGGGGAAGCCGGCGCCGAGCGCGCGCTCGATGCGGTCGTTCCAGCGGCCGTCCTCGGGATAGCAGTTGTGGGCGTCGGCCACGGGGCGATTGCGATTCAGAAAGTCCAGCGGGCTGGTTTGGGCAGCGAGCCGGGAGGCCAGGCTCACGGCCACGCTCAGACACAGGGCCAGCGCGTTTCTCATTTCCTCCCCTTCACCCGCTTGTACTCTTCGCGGGTTTCCTGCAACTGGCGGGCGTGGCTTTCGGCATGTTGCGCGTAGCCCTCCAGCATTTGGGCGAGCGTGACGCGCCCGTTCTGGCTGTGGTTGCCGGCGCGCGCGAACGCCTCGGGCGGCAGGGATTTCAGCAGCTCGTGGTTCTCGGCGCGGATGCGGCGGAAGGTTTCGAGCGACTGCTTGGGCTTGCGGTGCGCGTAGTCCAGGCGATCGACCCAGGCGTCCTGATCGAAGGCGATCAGGGTGGGGTTGTCCTCGGCGATCACCTGGCGGAAGCGGTGCGCGCCCACCAGCTCGGCATCGGCCAGGTGGGCCACAATCTGGCGGATGGTCCACTTGCCGGGCAGGGCAAAATCCTCTTCCTCTCCAAATACGCCGGTGAGCACCACGGCCAGCAACTCGGGGCCGCGGCGGAACCGTTCCAGCAAAGCGGGCATATCGGGCATGGTGTTAGTAGTAATCGGCGCAGCTCAAGTAATAACCGCACTGCGCGCAGAAGAGCTTACACTTGCGATCGGTGAGCCGCGTGGAGCAGACCGGGCAGTAGAGCATGGGTTCCACGTCCTCCGGCGCGGTTTGCTCGGTCACTGCGCGCGGGGTGTCCTGGCCGGTCTCGGATTCCTTCACGTGAGGGAATTATACCGCCCCCGGCGGCTCTGCAAATCCCATAAAATGAAAACATTCACATGAAGCTCAAACTGGCGGTTCTATTAACTACGGTGGTAGTGGGCGCGTGGGCGCAGGCGCAGCCGCCAGGCGCGCCGGTTAAGCTGGCCTCGCGAGGGACGCACGGCGCGGTGGCGGCGGGCAGCGAGTACGCCACCGAAGCCGGGATGCGCATGTATTATGCGGGCGGCAACGCGGTGGATGCGGGGATTGCCACCATGCTGGCGGCCGCAGTGACGGAGTTCCATCACTTCGGGATGGGAGGAGAATCGCCTATCCTGGTGCGGACCAAGGCGGGCAAGGTCTACGAGGTCGCCGGCGTGGGCACCATGCCGATGCTGGCCACCGCGGATTTCTTCCGCAACCGCAAGAACGTGCCGCTTGAGATTAGAGATCCGCCCAGCGACAAGGGCATGCGGGACTGGGTGCCGACGGCGGGCATTCTGGGGGCGCTGGTGCCTGGCATGGTGGAGGGCGCGCTGGTGACGCTGCGGGAATTCGGCACCAAGAGCTTCTCCGAGGCCGTGGAGCCGGCCATCGAACTGGCCGACGGGTATCCCATGGACGAGCTGGGCGCGATGTTCATCAATGCCGACAAAGCGTATTTCGAGAAATGGCCCACGTCCAAGAGAGTCTTCCTGCAACAGGGGCGCCCGCCGTTCCCGGGCGAGATCTTCCGCCAGCCCGACCTGGCGCGGACGCTGCGCTCGATGGCGGAGGCGGAGAAGAAGGCGCTGGCGGCGGGCGCCAGCCGCGCCAAAGCCATGGATGCGGTGCGCGACTTCTTCTACCGCGGCGACGTCGCGCACCGCATCGACGCGTTCTCGAAGGCCGACGGCGGCCTCTTGCGCTATGAGGATATGGCGGCCTTCCATGTGGAGCCCGCAGAGGCCCTATCCACGACGTTTCAAGGGTACACGGTTTACAAGCCCGGCTTCTGGAGCCAGGGGCCGACCATGATCGAAGCGCTGAACATCCTGGAAGGCTTCAACCTGGCCAACATGGGGATGAACTCGGCCAACTACATCCACACCATGACCGAGGCGTTCAAGCTGGCTTACGCCGACCGCGATACATATTACGGCGACCCCAAGTTCAACCAGATTCCCACCGAGAAGCTGCTTTCGAAGGGGTACGGCCTGGAACGGGCCAAGCTGATCTCCGCCACGCAGGCCTCGCTGGATTTCCGGCCTGGGGAGGGGCTGGAACCGAATCCGCCCAAGCATCCGTTTTACGACGACATTCCGCGATACAAGATCGACGAGGCTTCACGCGCCAAGGACACCACCTGCGTGGACGCCATCGACAAGGACGGGGTGGCGATTTCGATCACGCCCTCGGGCGCATGGCTGCCTTCGGTGATCGCCGGCGACACGGGAATCCCGCTGACGGAGCGCGCCCAGCAATTCCTGCTGGTGTCGGGCCATCCCAATGTACTGGAAGGCGGCAAACGCCCGCGCGTCACCCTGAGTCCCACGATTGTGGTAAATCCCGCGGGCACCGTGATCGCTCTATCCACGCCGGGCGGCGACAACCAGGAGCAGGCGCTGCTGGAGGTGCTCTTCTACAATATCCTGTTCCACTTGGGCCCCGAGTGGGCCGTGGAATATCCGCGCTTTCAGACCGAGCACCTGGTAGACAGTTTCGACAATCACGCCATGAGTCCCGGCAGCCTGCTGGTGGACGAGCGCATCCCGCCGCAGGTGATCGAGGAACTCAAACGGCGCGGCCACCGGGTGGAGATCCGCCCGCGCACCGGCTCGGGCGCCGCGCCGGTGATCGTGCGGCTGGACCCCACCGGCGCCCTGGCAGCCGGCGCCGACCCGTACTTCTTCCGCTCGGCGCACGCGTGGTAGGACCGCTGTTCGACGAGCCTGGCGGTTTCGACCGCGAGGCTCTGGCGACCCGGTTGCGCGCGCTGGCGACGGAGCATATTTACATCGGCGGAAGCTCCTGGAAGTACGAGGGCTGGCTGGGGCAGATTTACCGGCGCGAGCGGTACCTGGCGCGCGGCCGGTTTTCGAAGCGCCTCTTCGAAGCCGAATGCCTGCGGGAATACGCGGAGACCTTCCCGGCAGTGTGCGGCGATTTCGCCTTTTACCAGTTCCCCACGGCGGATTTCTGGCGCGCGTTGTTCGAGAAGACTCCCGCGGGCTTCCAGTTCGCCTTCAAAGTGCCGGAACAAATCACCTGCAAAGTGTTTCCGGCGCACGCGCGCTACGGGCCGCAGGCGGGCAAGGAGAACGAGGCGTTTCTCGACGTGGGGATGCTGCGCGAGATGTTTCTGCGCCCGCTGTGGCCGTACCGGGAGAAGACCGCCGTGCTGATCTTCGAATTCGGCACGTTCGGCAAGCGCAGCTTCGCGGAGCTGGGCGAATTCCTGGACCGCCTGGACCCGTTCCTGGCCGGGCTGCCGCCACAGTTCCGCTACGCCGTGGAAATCCGCAACCCGGATTTTCTGGAGAAGGACTACTTCGCGTGTCTGCGCGGCCACCGCGTGGCGCACGTATACAATGCCTGGTCGCGGATGCCGGAGCTGCGGCACCAGATGGCGATTCCGGATTCGGCGACCGCCGATTTCCTGGTGTGCCGGGCGCTGTTGCGGAGGGGCCGTGTGTACGAAGAGGCGGTCTCCACGTTTGCACCGTACACGGCGGTGCAGGACCCCAACCCTCAGGCGCGCGAATCCATGCGCGTGCTGATCGGCCGCGCGCGCGAAGAGAAGCAATTCCTGTTTCTGTTCGTGAACAACCGCCTGGAAGGGAATGCGCCGATGACGATTCTCTCGGTTGTGGAACCCTAGCGGCTGCGATATGCTGACGAGCATGGTGCTGGAGATCAAAGAGAGCCGGATGGAACCGGACATCACGGTAGTGCAGTTATCGGGACGGTTGGCGCTGGGGCGCGCGGGCCAGGGTCTTGAAGGGCTGGTGGCCGGCTATGTGGCGGACGGCCGCCTGCGCGTGATGCTGGACCTGACGCGAGTCGATTACATCGACAGCGCCGGCATCGGCGTGCTGGCGATGGCGGCGGGCCAACTGAAACAGGCTGGCGGACGGTTGGCGCTGGTGGCCGGCGAAGGCCGCGTCAGGGCCCTGTTGCGGCTCACCGGATTGGACGAGATTATGCCGCTGTCGGAGACGGTGGAGCAGGCCGCCGATCGCTTGAGAGCAGGCGGTGCGCAGCCTTCCGCGGCGGCGCAGCCCTAGCGGGCGGCGCGGGTGCGGCAGGAGGCGGAGCACCGCATGATATGATTGGAGTTCCCCACCGCGCGGGCCCGTAGCTCAGTTGGTTAGAGCGCTACCTTGACACGGTAGAGGTCGCAGATTCGAGTTCTGCCGGGCCCACCATAAAATCGACAGCTTGTGGTCCGTATTCCCAGTAGCGTTACCCCTTACCGCGCAATTCGTCCCTCAATCGTTTGGCCGGCGCCGGGCACCGCGCCAATGGCCGTCACCGCCCCGGTCGCCGAGCCAGCCAACCGGACCCCCTTATAGCAGAAATCCAAGGCAGCCGCCGGCAGCAGGAAGTGCTGGTTGAGATCGCTCTCATCGCGGCAGGAAAACGGTGCCGGTGCGGGAACCGGTCGCCAGCGGCAAGATCGAGATCGGAGACACCCAGGTCATCGCCGAGCACCGGCTGGCGGAAGGCCGTGGCGCGACGGTGATCGATCTCGGAGCACTATCGAGGTTGGGAGCGGCGTGACCGGACCCCAAGGCGCCCCGCATCTCGCCGGGCGGGCCCCCGCAAGGCCAACCGCCAAGCCGGGTTGCCGCCGGGGCCCGCGGTGGTACCGCCGGAGGTCGAACAACGACCGCCGCCGGTATTTAGCACGGGGCCGCCTGCCCTACCGCGGCTTGTAAGCCAGCGCGTCGATCTCGATCTTGGCGTCCTTGAGCGGCAGAGCGGCCACGATAATGGTGGTGCGCGCCGGCTTGGCCACGCCGAAAAACTCGGCGTAGACCTCGTTCATGGCCTGGAAATCTCCGGCGTTGGTGAGATACACGCCGCAGCGGACCACATCGGCCAGCGAGGCGCCGCAGCCGTCCAGGATGTTCTTGATGTTGGTGAGCACCTGGCGCGTTTCGGTCTGCACGTCGCCCAGTACGACTTGGCCGGTCACCGGGTCGATGGGGACCTGCCCCGCCACATAGATGGTGTCGCCGGCTCGCACCGCCGGGGAATAGGGACCCCGCGGCTGCGGCGCTCCGGGAGGAAAAATGCGCTCAATCATGCGTTTAGTGTCCTTCCGCTTCCAGATAACGTTCGGCTTCAATAGCCGCCATGCAACCGGCGCCGGAGGCCGTGATGGCCTGGCGGTAGACGCGGTCCTGCACGTCGCCGGCATGGAAAACGCCGGGGATATTGGTGCGCGCGCCGCCTTTCGAGAGGATGTAGCCGTCCGGGTCGGTCTCGATCTGGCCCTTGAAGATTTTGGTGTTGGGGATGTGGCCGATGGCCACGAAAAAGCCGTCCACCGCCTGCTCCCAGACCTCGCCGGTCTTCAGGTTGCGCAGGCGCGCGCCCGTGACCGTGCCTTGCGAGACGTTGAAGACTTCTTCCACCACGGTGTTGAGGAGGAACTTGATCTTGGGGTTGCGGCGCGCGCGGTCGAGCATGATTTTGGAGGCGCGAAACTCTTCCCGGCGATGCACCAGCGTGACTTCGCGGCCGAAGCGGGTGAGAAAGTTGGCCTCTTCCATGGCCGAATCGCCGCCGCCGACCACCATGATCTTCTTCTCGCGATGGAAAAACCCGTCGCAGGTGGCGCAGGAGCTTACCCCGCGGCCGATGAGCTTTTGCTCGGATTCCAGCCCCAGCCAGCGCGCCGAAGCGCCGGAAGCGATGATCACGGTGCGCGTCTCGATCCATTCGCCTTCCACATTCAGGCGCAGCGGGCGAACCGAAAAATCGGTGTCGAGGACGGCGCCGTGCAGATACTCGGCGCCGAAGTTCTCGGCCTGCTTCTTCATGTTCTCCACCAGGTCGGGGCCGTTGATGCCCTCCGGGAAGCCTGGGAAGTTCTCCACCATGGTGGTCATGGAAAGCTGGCCGCCGGCTTCGTGGCCGCCGATTACGAGCGGCTTCAGATTGGCGCGCGCGGCGTAGATAGCGGCCGTGTTGCCGGCGCAGCCGGACCCTATAATGACGACGTTTCGCATCTTAATCCTGGCAGAAATACAGGGTACCACGGAGGCGCCAGGAATCTGTCACGGCGGCAGGAACTTGGCTCCCCGGCCCGGATGATTGGTCTTTGTTTTGAACGGTTTCGCTGTTGGCCGCGAAAATGCGATCAGGAGGGCATGAACGTCAATGCTCTTTCCAACATTGCCAACCCTTACATCCAGTCGCTAACCAACGCAGCCATGTCGGCGCTAAACTCGCTTCAACCCAGGATCCGCGCCGTCGGCACATCCGGGACGCCAGCCATTCCGCAGGATGGGTCGCCGCAGCTTTCGCCCTTCGCGCAACTGATGAGCACGCTGCAACAGCTTCAGCAGAACAACCCGTCGCAATACTCGCAAGTGACGCAGCAGATTGCCGCGAACCTGCAATCGGCGTCGCAGACCGCGCTGGCGAACGGGAACACCACCCAGGCCCAGCAGCTCAACACCCTCTCCACCGATTTCCAGAGCGCGTCCACCAGCGGCCAGCTTCCCAACGTCTCCGATCTGGCGGAGGCCATGGGCGGACACCACCACCATCATCACCATTATTCCCAGAGCAACTCGTCGTCCAGCGATTCGAACGGCAGCTCCACCAGTTCCCCAAGCACGACGACAAGCGGCAGCACGGCCACTCAAAGCTTGAGCCAACTGTTCGGGGCGTTCGCCAACGATGCGGCCCAGAGCGCCTCGCTGAATCCGATGAACATCATCTTCAACACGCTCTCAAGCGCCGGCATTACGATGGCGAATTAGGCAGGTAGCGCAGGCGGGGCGCCCCCTTGGGCCCGCCTGCCCACGGCCGCGCGAAGCGCGCCGGGCGAGGCCACCCGTGGGGCAGGGCCAGAGGGCGCCCCGCCTTGTGTGGTCCGGCCCCGCATACGCGTGGCGCAGGCGCTCTTGGCGGACGCGGCCACAGTCGTGTGAGCGCTTGCCGGCGCTTAGGAACCGCGCAAGAATAACTTCACAGGCTGCCGCTGTGGCGCAGGCTCTCAGCCGGCTCTCAGCCTGCAGCGTCGAGTCTCCACTCGACGCCTTTGCGGCCTGGGGCCCGGCGTCGGCACGAGTGCCGACGGGCCCAGAGGGCACCCCGGCTGAAAGCCTGCGCCACGTCTGCCACTCAGTCAAATGCAAAGTCGTTCTTGCGCGGTTCCTTAGACGTCTGCGGCGGGGAAAGCCGGCTAAACAGGCGGGGCGCCCCCTGGGCCCGCCTGCCCCACCACTCGCGTGCTTTACGCGGTTGGCCGCGCCCGGAACGGCAGCCGGATGCGCAGCACGCGCTCGCGGCGGTGCTCTTGTTCCAGCGTGCGGGCGCGGGCGCGCAGCAGGTCGTCGAGCGAAATCATGCCTGCCAACCGGCGCGCGTCGGATCGCTCGACCACCGGGAAGCGGGTCAGCCCGGTTTCAGCCATGCGGTAGACCACCACGCGCAAAGGCTCATCGGCGTAGGCCACCACGGGATCTTGTCGTACCATTTCACCCAGCGGACGATTCGGCGACGGCCAAGCCTGCAACTGCTTTCGCAGGCTGCCGCGAGTAATCACTCCCACCAGCCGCCGCGCGCCATCCACCACGGGGTACAGCAACTGGCCCGCAGGGCCGTCATCGAGTGTGGCGCCGGTTGGGGCGTCCGTCAGATCCGCGCTGGTCATCGAGGCGGGCAGCGCCACGATATTCTCGCGCATCACGTCCCGGACGAAGAGGATCTCCAACGGGTCCACCGCATATTCGCGGCTCAGGTGATAGCCGCGGCGGGCTACCTTTTCGGTGAGGATCGAGCGCCGCAGGGTGAGCACGGTAAACCCGTGAGCCATGGTGACGGCCAGCAGCAGGGGAACCAGCATGTTGACGTCGTGGGTCAGCTCCAGAGCGAAGACTACGCCGGTGAACGGCGAACGCATGGTTCCGCCGAGGATGGCGCCCATGCTCACCAGAGGCCAAAAGCCGGTTCCCTCGTGGGGAAGGAACATGGCTTCCATGCCCCCCAGCGCTCCGCCCATCATGAGCAATGGCGCCAGTACGCCGCCCGAAGTGCCCGACCCCAGCGAAATGGCCCAAATGGCCGACTTCACCAGCAGAATGCCCAGGATCGTGGCGCGCGGCACTTCGCCCTGAAGCAGCGCTCCGATGGTGCCGTATCCAACGCCCAAAGCCTGCGGAAACACCAGTCCGCCCAGGCCGATCGCCAGTCCGCCCAACGCCGGCCACCACATCCAGTGGATCGGCAGCAGGCGGAAGGCGTCCTCGGCCGCATACACAGCCAGGGTCAGCAGAGCCGATAGGGCGCCGGCGAGCACCCCGGCCACCACGCACCCGAGGAGGCCCTGCGGGCCGATAAACGCCGGGTGCGGGGGAACCGGGAACAGCGGCCCCAGGCCCAGCAGATACCGGCGCGCGGCGCCCGCGGTGACGCTGGCCAGAGCCACCGGAATGAGGCTGCGCGGCTTCCACTCGAACAGCAGCAGTTCGACCGCCAGCAGCACCGCCGCCAGGGGCGAAGCGAAGGTGGCCGACATGCCCCCCGCGGCGCCCGCCACCAGCAGCGTTTTGCGTTCGGCGCTGGACAAATGGAAGAGTTGCGCGATCAGGGAGCCGAAAGCGCCGCCGGTCATGATGATCGGCCCTTCGGCGCCGAAAGGCCCGCCCGATCCGATGGAAATCGCGCTCGACAACGGCTTTAGAATCGCGACCCTGGGATCCACCTTGCTGCCGTTGATGAGGATGGCTTCGATGGCCTCCGGAATGCCGTGGCCGCGGATGCGCTCCGAGCCGTAGCGCGCCATCAGACCGACGATCAGCGCGCCCACCACCGGAACAGCCACTTCCCACGGACCAAGCTGGCTGGCCGCGGGCGAAACCAGAGCGGTGCTCCAGCGCTGGAAGAAGAACAGGTTGGTGAACAATCCGATCAGGCGGAGCAGCGCGAGAGCGATGAAGGCGCTCGCGAAGCCGATCCCAACCGCCAGAGGGGCAATCCACAGGACCCGCCCCGTGGTGGTGAAATCCCCCAGTTTTTCCGGCGGGTTAGCCACGCTGCCCGGAGTCATGCCGCTTGCTCCAGAAGGCCCCGGAGGGTCTCCACCAGGGCCGGTCCGCTTTGCCGCAACTCCTCGCGGTGGATGCACGACAACTGGCGCAGTATTTGGCAGCCGCTGGCGGTGAGCCGCACGCGCACCTGGCGGCGGTCTTCCTCGCCCCTGGCGCGCTCTACCAGTCCGCGCTCGGCCAGGCGGTCGATCATTCCAACGGCGCTGTGATGGCGGATGAAGAGGTGTTCGGCCAATTGCCCGATGGTGGGTGTGGTGGTAGGTTCCTCCAAGGCGCGGATCGCAAGCAGCATTTGATGTTGTTGAGGTTCCAGACCCTCGGCCTTGGCGGCCTCTTCGCTGAAGTGCAGGAACCGGTGGATCTGATAGCGGAATGCGCCCAGAGAACGGTAGTCGGAGTCGGTCAGGTCTTGACTGTCTGGCATGCCTTAATTGTATCGCATCACGATATTTCTGTGGTGAGGGGTGGGTGCCGACGGCTTGGCCCGCACTGCAAAAATAGAGTCTGGGCCTCTTTTTCATCGAAAAACACACTTGAACATCTTTTTTACTTGATTTGTAAACCTTAAGTGGTATTCTGTACTTTTCAATTCCGGGGATATCCTACATTATAGGAAAAAACTGAATGCCGATCCATGAGGTGGTGTTTGACGGCCAGCCGGATACGTTTGGCCGTAAGCAGGACAGGCATGACATACGCCGGCGGGCCTTGGAGCGTCTTTACCTCCGCAAGGCCGCGGTGGACGAACTGATCCACTCTTTGGAGACCTACCAGACGGCGCAGCGAGCCATAGCTCCCTGCATCCCTTTCAGCGAGGCGCGGAAGTGCTCGTGAGATTGCGCTCGATGGCGAATTTCACAAGACCCACCAGGTCATGCACATTCAACTTGCGCATCAGGCTGGCGCGGTAGGTATCCACCGTTTTGGGGCTGATTTCCAGCCGGTCGGCGATATCCTTGGCGCGCAGCCCGCCGACCAGGTAGGAGAACACCTCCATTTCGCGTGGGCTGAGGGCCGCCAGCGGATCTTCGGCGGCGCGCTCCGGCTTGGTGAACATGCCGGCCCCCCGTAACAGGGGGGAAACATACACGCCGCCGTCCCGAATGAAGCTGAGCGCGTCCAGCAGATGGCGAAAGGGACCGTCCTTCAGCAGGTAGGCATCGGCGCCCGCGCGCAAGGATTCGAGCACGCAATTCTCTTCCCGGCTGATCGAAAGGATCAGCAGCTTGGTGGCGCATCCCGCGGCGCGCAGGTGGCGCACCACGTCCACGCCCGTCATCACCGGCATGTGCAGATCGAGAATGGCGAAATCGGGCTGCAGGGTGGTGATCGTCTGCAAGGCCGAAGCGCCGTCGGGGCATTCTCCGACGACCCGCATGCCCGCTCCCGCACATAGCGCCGCAAAGCCTTCCCGCACAATGGCTTGATCGTCGGCCAGCACAACCGTCACAACCGTACTTTCGCGCGATTCCTGCATGCATGCTCCTTCAGGCCGAAGTGGTAGGCGATTCTTCTCTTGGGACGGAGACCTCCAGTGTAGTGCCATCCGGGCCGCTGCGCACGATTAATTCGCCTCCGATCGCGGCGGCCTGCTCGCGGATCGTGCGCAGTCCGATTCCGCCGCTCAGGTTGGCCGGTGCGCTCAGCAAGCCGGGCGCATCGAACCCCACGCCATTGTCGCGCACCGTCAGAACCAGGCGCTTCCCGCGCGGCTCAAGCGACAGCGCGACCTTGGTGGCGCGGGAGTGACTGGCGATGTTGGATAGCGCCTCCTGCACGGCACGGTAGATCAGGATCTTGGCTTCCAGATCGGGTTCGCGCAACCCGGGAGCGATAGCGATGCTGGCCTGGGTGCGCTGGGGCAAGCCGCTGAGATCCCAAAGCTGGCGCACCGCCTCGGCCAGGCTGAAGCGCTGCCATTCGGGGGGATGCAGGCGCCGCGAAACCGATCGCACCTGGTCGAGCGCCTGGCTGGCCAGCGCCGAGACCCGGTCCAGCGCCTGCCGCACCGCCGGCGGCGGCGTGGGCATCTGCGAGTCGATGATCTCCAACTGCAAGCGCGTGGCCGCCAGCATCTGGCCCACCCCGGTATGCAGATCGCGCCCCAGGCGCTGGCGCTCGAGCTCGATCTGCTCGATCGCCTTGCGGCCGGCCTCGGGTTTCTTGCGCTGCGCCCGCAGGAGCAGTTTGCGCTCCACCTGCTGCAGCCGGAAGTAACGTTGAATGAAGCGGTTCTGAAGATTGACCAGGGCCGTCACATCGCCCCGACCGGCGGGCGCCCCGGCAAGCGCACCCCCACCGAGAGAGGGTTCCATGCTGCCCGCCGCGAGGGGGGCAGGCCGCCAGGTTTTGCTGCCAGCTCCGCTACCCGGATCTCCTGGTGTTGAAATTTGCGGGGGAACATTCCCGGCTTCAGATCCCCGCTGCAATCAGATGTCTCCTATGACCGAGGAACTTTCTTAGCCAGAATGGCAGTATTCTTGACGCATCGGCAATCGCGGTACGTACCTAGTACGCTTGGCATAGGCCGTACCGGCAACGTTGCCCTTGCATCGACTTACCCAAAGTATTATAAGTAAGAGACCGATGCGGAAAGCCATTGATGCGCAAAGCCATTGATTACGTTCCGGGCATGGCCCTTTTTTTGGCGGGAGTAGCGGTGGGAGTTCTGAGCGGTACACGTCAGTCGCGTGAACAGGCGGGAACCGCCGCGGCCTTGGGCCGTGGCGGCAGGCTGGCCGGTACGGTACCGGACCCCGCAGTCGCCCAGGAATTGCAGCGCTTGGTTGGCAATCTGGAAAGCCGCCTGGCAGCCCAGGAAACCGCCGCGGCAGCGCGGTTCGGCCAGCTTGAAGCGCGCCTTGACGAGCACACCGCCAAACTCGCGGAAGTCCCCTCCACTTCGCAGATCGTTTCGGCCATGGAACAACTGCTCTCCAAGACCATGGCGTCGCTGGATGATCGCCTCACCACTCAAGCGCACACGATCGAAGTGTTGAAAACCACGGTTTCGCAGACGGACAGTCTACTGGAAAGGGTGCTGGAGTCGCTGGATTCGCTGCAAACGTATTCGGAATCTTCCGACGTCGCGGAGGACGGGCTTTTTAGCCGGGCCGTCTAGCTTTTTTCGGCTTGGTTGCGTAGGCTGTCTGCGAGTGGGTGAGAGTCAGGAGTTGCCGTGGATCTCACGAGAGTGCTAGCCCAATTGCGTCTGGAGTTGGAGAACATCGATGTGGCCATTGCCAGCCTGGAGCGGCTGGCGGCGCAGAAACAACGAAGCCAGGCCGAGTCGCCGGCTGAAGTGAAGCGCCGCGGCCGCCCACCCAAGCATGCCAGCCCCGCTCCCGACGCCGGGTTGGCGATCCAAAAGCGGTCCAGCGTCAAATGACGTAGCCGGTTACTCGGCGCGCAACGCTTGCATGGGATCTCCCGACGCAGCCCGCCAGGCCGGTCCCAAGCTGGCCGCTACGCCAATCCCCAATAAGAGGATCGCCACGCCCAGGTAGGTTGCCGGATCCGAGGCGCCGATCTCATACAGCAGGCTTCCCAGCCAGCGCGACAGCATCAGCGCGGCAATCAGGCTGAGGGCCAGTCCGATCGCCAGGGGCTTCATGGCATCCCGCAACACCAGCGCGGCCACCTGGGCCGGCCGAGCCCCCAGCGCCACCCGGATACCCACCTCGCGGGCCCGCCGCGCGGTGGTGTAGGCCACCACGCCGTAGACCCCCGTGGCCGTCAGCAGTAAGGCCAGGCCACCCAGTACCGAGAGGACCCAGGCCGAAAAACGCGGCCGCCAGATGGAATCCGCGACCACATCCTCCATGCTTTCCACCTTGACCACGGGCTGGTTGGCGTCCACCTCCCACACCGCTTTGCGGAGCGCGTTCGCCAGAGCCAGCGGATCGCCCGAGGTCCGCACCACCACGGTCGACATAAAGGCGCCGAAGACATACTGCTGGTAAGGGATGTATAGCTCGCCTTTGGCCGGCTGGTCGTAACTCATCTGTGCGGAGTCTTTGACCACCCCCACCACGGCCGGTTTCGGCCCCGGACGGTCCTCGGGCAGAGGCAGTCCCAGTGGGCTGCGGTTCCCAAACAACTGGCGGGCCAGGTACTGGTTGACGATCACCACGCCCGGAGCGCCTGCCTGGTCGCCCTCCGTGAACGCGCGGCCGGCGAGCAGCGGAATCCCCATAGCGGCGAAATACCGCGGGCTGATGGTGCGCGTGGCGAGGAGCCGGCGCTGGCCATCCACACCCTTGAAGTCGATCGACGTATTGACGCCCGAAAGAGGCAGGTTATTGACCACCGCGGCCGCCCGTATCCCGGGCACGCGCTCCAGCCGCTGGACCAGGTCGCGCAGATAGGCCATCTGCCGTGGCTTGGTAGTGTATTTGCCGGCCGGCAGCCCCCGCATGTTGCCGATGGGCACGCGCAGGGTGAGCACGTGGTCGGGGTGAAAGCCATGATCGGATTGCTCGAGGCGTATGAGGCTGCGAACCATCAGCCCCGATCCCACCAGCAGCAGAAAGGCAAAGGCCGCTTCGCAGGCGATCAGGATGGCGAACAGGCGCGTGGAAAGTCTGGGTCCGCCGCCCGTCTGCCCCCCGCGCAGCACCGCCTGCAGGTCTGTGCGGAAGAGCAGCCAAACCGGCGCCAGGCTGAACAGGCAGGCCAGCAGCAGGCATAGTGCGCCGTTGAAGGCCAGCACGCGGCCATTCAGCGCCGCGCCGCGCATATGCGGAAGCACGATGGGCAGCGCGGCCAGCCGCTTCACCAGAAACTGCAAGGCGAAGTGCGCCAGCGCGATCCCGGCGGCGCTTCCGGCCACCGCCAGCACCAGGCTCTCGGCCAGAAGCTGCCGCATCACGCGCCAGAATCCGGCGCCGAGGGAGGCGCGGATGGCCATCTCCTTTTGCCGCTCCACCGCGCGGCCCAGCAGCAGACCGCCGGTATCCGCGCAGGCGATCAGCAGAACCAGGCCCACGGCTGCCAGGATGAACAGCAGGGTGAGTTCGTAGTTGCGGGCCGGCTCATCGCGCCACGGCGCAACCGTGAATTTAAGGCCCGCGTTGCCCTTGGGATCTTCCTGCTGCAACTGTTGCGCCACGATGGTCAGGGCGCCGCGGGCCCGATCCGGCGGCACTCCCGGCTCGAGCAGCGCCGCCACCTGCATCAAGCCGCCCGAGCCGGCGTTGAGCCGGAGCGGAACCCACATCTCGGTATTGGCATCCGGAAACTCGAACTCCGGCGGCATCACCCCGGCCACCGTGTAGACGTCCGGGTCGACGGTCAGGGAGCGGCCGATGGCAGCGGGATCGGCGTGGAACATGCGCCGCCACAGCCGGTCGCTGAGCACCGCGGCATTGACAGAATTCCGTTCGTCGGACGCGAGCAGCGTGCGGCCCAACTGGGCGCGAACTCCGAGCATGGCGAACAGTCCGGGCGAGACGCGTTGCGCGACCACCTGATCGGGTTCGCCGGCTCCGGTGACCGTCAGGCTGTCGCGCTGAATTCCGGCGGAACTGGCGAACAGGTCGGTGCGCTCCCGCCAGCGCAGATAGTCCTTCGCGTCCACGCCCGAGATCGGCCGCTGGGTCTTGGTCTCGTCGACGCGCACCAGCCGCCCGGAAGTTTCGTACGGACGGGCGCGCAGAAGCACCGCGTCGACGATGCTGAATACCGCGGTGTTGGCGCCGATGCCCAGCGCCAGGATCAAGGTGATGGTGGCCGTGAAGCGGGGATTCTTGCGCAGCCAGCGCAAGGCCCATTCGAGATCGCGAATCATACTAACGAATTAGTATAAACCAGGCCGAACGGGCTGCGGGGCGGTTTACGGCCAACTGCCACCTGGAAAGCAGATCCCTGGACTGCAGTTGACTTGTCCTTCCTAATCCCGTCACCGCCACTTTCACGACCCGGCAAACCATGCACCCCATCCAAATCTTCCACCTCTGTGCATGCCGCCGTTGTGGCATCGGGACAGCGGCCTCGGCACTCGCGCCGTCCGCCAACCGCCGGTGCCCGAAGGCTCAAACTCGATTCAATATCCATAGGTGCCGCGTTCGCCGCAAACGCCAGCGGCTTCGTTCAAACGCCCCAATCGAAAGTGCCCCGGCCCGAATCGTTCGGCTCTGCCCGAGGCTCGTGCGCCGGGGCACTTCCGATTGAGCCATACCGTTTACCAGGAGTGATCGTTCGTGCGCACCTTTTCAACTCACTTGAACCATTCGGAAGGCGCAATGCCGCTGCCTTCGATGATCGACTTCATGGTGCCAGGCGGAAGAACATGACCACGGTGGTGGGCCACCATGACCTGCTTCGCGGTGGCCGGATTCCGCCATTTCCGATGACTCCCGGACTGTCCAACGCGCAGAAAGCCGTGGTGCTGAAGAATTCCTGATCGCCTGGTCCGAGTGAGCCGCGACGTACCGCGATCACCCAACTGTCACCTCGACCAGCCTGGCATTGTCAGGCAGTTCGAGGTCGCCTGGCGCCAGATCGAGCTCGATGGCTTCTCGGATGTTTGCGCGGGCTTCCTCCTCGGTGGCGCCAGCAGACGCGTGCTGGTGCCCACGCATGCCGGCGCGAGCGGCGTTTCACGGGAGAAATCCCGGCGCAAGGCTGGCACACTTCCGGATCCCGGCTTAACCGGCTAATTTGTGCCCAATCCGGTGCGGCGGCGCGGCGAGGCACTCAAGACCACGAAGGACCATTCTGCACAATAAACCTGCGGACAGCAAGAGGTTTTTCTGCCAACTGAGTGCCAACCTCCGGGCTCCGGCCAGACGGGGCTCGTTTGGGCACTCTCAGGCAAGACAGCTCGAACGAGAAGAAGAAATGAAGCTCCTCCACGGGACGCTGAGCGCTTCGTCCAACGGAGGACCTCATTGAAGGATTGGCCGGTACAAAAAGACTTCTGGCCCGGAACTGTAAGATAACTTCCGGATGCCCCGTTTCACCGGCCAATCATGATGCCCGCGCGAGTTTAACTCTTACCGAGACTATAAGTTAGGGGCGCGTGCACAGATTGGACCGGTGAAACGGAAATTTACCGGCCAAACTGCTTGATTTTTGGGCGCTTACGCTGAAAGCTGAGGTTCAAACAGTTTGGCCGGTAAATTTTAGCGATCCATTCCCTGTCTGACTCCGGTAGGCGCTTGAAGCCCTTTACATCCGTTGCTGGTGCAGAAAAACGCAACAACTTGGATTCGAATGCCAAGTCCGCCTGGCAGCCGTAACCGCGGTTCGTTTCGCGGCGGTGCCCGAGAACAGACTGCTGTAGGACCGGCATTCGCAGAACGCGGCTCGGCAAATCTCGCATTTTCAGGCGCATTTTTTGCATCCAGGCTCCGGTGAAATTCGGGCGAACGCCACGCTGGCTGAGCGCCCTCAGCCTTCAAATAGCAAGGATTCTTATTATGGCCATTTTCGTGCTATGGCGAGGGCGTCATCTCTGTTCGGGTCCGCTGTAACCGAAACGCCGATTGGAGCCGAGGGCACTTCGTCTGTGTGCATCAATAGCGAGGCAGGATGGCAAGGCAGGCGGTGGTGTCATCAACTGTGGAATACGAAGACCAGCCGTCGATGGCTATCGGAGGGAGAGCGAGCTTGAAACACGCTGCGGTTGTTCCGGCAGCCCGGATTCTTGTTATTGAAGACAACCAATCGGACGTCTTCCTTCTCGATCGGGCACTGAAGAAGCAAGACCTCCGATTTGAACTGATTCATTTGCAGGACGGCGGTGAAGCCCTCGCCTTTATTCGCCGGCAGGGGACCTACCACGAGGCGGCCATACCAGACCTGATCCTCGTGGACTTAAACCTCCCCAAGTACACTGGCGAAGAGATCTCGCGCGAGATTCGGACAGCGAAACACCTCGTCAGCGTCCCGGTTTGCGTGTGGAGTTCTTCTCAGTCCCAGACAGACCAATCTCTGCTCCAGCGTCTTGGAGTTGTCCGCTTCATCACCAAGCCTTGCGGTCTGGATCAATTCATGAAGATCGGCATAATCATCAAGGATCTGCTCGCAGGTTCCAGAGCCCCGCTGACGGCGACGACGTAAGCGGCGGGCTCCTTGCGAAATCGAGGTGGCGTGACGATTCAGCCGGGTGTCGTGGATGTTGTCGTCGTCCATCCGGAAGTCGGTTTTTTTCGGATCGTCGGCGACGGATAGTTTCCGAGATACGCCACGTTTACCGGCCAATGTTTTGTGTTGAGGACCCTACCGAACGGAACCGGCACGCGGCCGAAGTCCCAACCCGGCCAGCGCCTCCGGAAAACCGGCCACCTTGGCGAACCGGCCACCCTCGCCCAACCCGTTCGCAAACTTCGCGAACTTTTTTCTTCCCTCCAACTCGCATCGCTTCAACCACTTACCACGCCGCGCCGTTTTCTTCCCGCCGCCCGCCGCCGGCCCGCCGGATACAATATGGCTTCGGGAGGGTTTCGCGAAAGCGAATTTGCCCCGAGAAAAGCGGGTCCGGACGTGCATGTCCGGCTCACCCTCGGTTAACTCTCTTGTTTTCAACGAAGCCTTCCGAATTTCCCGGACATGTGTGTCCGGAATGGGTTCGTTATGGAAGAAATCGCGCCCCTCGGGTCCCGCTGGCTTTGCGGTCGCCCTCGGTGGCCGCAGTCCAGGGAGACGGCCCGCCCCTACACCTTTTCCGGCACCACAAACGGCTTGCGGTAATTGCGCGTCAGCAGCTTGTTGGCTTCGGCGTCGCCGGTGCAGGTCATGGTCTTCGAGTCGAAATTGATGGTCCGGCCCACCCGGTAGGAAATGTTGGCCAGGTGCACCAGCACGGTGGACGCCGCGCCCTCTTCGATTTCCGCGTTCAGGCTCTCG
>JBKQPR010000245.1:0-4144 GCA_052144935.1 Bryobacteraceae bacterium | reverse complement strand
TCGTGGCTACCGCGCCGCCGTTCGGCGCGCGGTACGCCGGCGGGGGCGGCGCCTGGCTGCGCACCGTCCGCCCGGTCGCCATCGTCGGGCACGCGTTCTACATCTACGACATTCCTGGCACGGCCGCGAAGTAGGGCCGGGGCGCTGGCCGATATACTGATCCTATGAAAATTGCCGCTGTCGGCATTGCCGCAACGCTGTTCAACGCCTTGATCGGCACTCTCTCCGCCCAGGCGATCCCCGCTTCGCAGCCGCCCCTGTGGAGCGCCCGGCCTGACGTTGAGGCATTCGAAAAACTGGAAAACCAGCGGCTCCAAGGGGCGCAGCAATCCATCGCCCGGATCACGGCTGTCCACGGTCCGCGCACGATCGCAAACACGCTCGCCCCCTACGATGAGGCCGTCCGCCAGCTCAACACTGCCAACTACCTGGCCGGCCTGATGCAGCAGGTGCATCCCGACAGCGCCTTCCGCGACCGCGCTACCGCCATGACCACCAAGGCCGGCGCCGCGATTACCGGACTTTCCTTGAACCGCTCCGTCTACGACGCCTTATCCGCACTCGACGTCTCCCACGCCGATGCGGCCACCCGCTACTACATCCAGCGGCAGTTGCTGGAATTTCGCCTTGCCGGCGTGGACAAGGACGAAGCCACCCGCAGCCGCCTCAAGCAACTGAACCAGGAACTTACCGATGAGCAATCGATGTTCGATCGCAATATTTCCGACGGCCGGAACACCGTCCGCGCCGTTCGCGCCGAACTGGAGGGCCTGCCGCGGGACTACATCGATCGCCACAAACCGGCCGCCGACGGGTCGTTCGACCTCACCACCGAGTATCCGGACGCTCTCCCGGTAATGAAATTCGCCACCAGCGACGCACTGCGCCGCCGCATGTTTGTGGCCTTCCAGACCCGTGCCTATCCCAAGAACCTCGCCGTGCTGAAGAAGATGCTCGAGACGCGATATGAGATCGCTTCGCTGCTCGGCTACCGTTCCTGGGCCGACTACAATGCCGCCGATAAAATGGTGGCCAAAGGCGGGAACATCGCCGCTTTCATCCGGAGCATGGAGGCCGCGGCGCAGCCCGGAAGGGACCGGGAATGGCAGATGCTGCTTGCGGAGAAGCGGCGCGCCAACCCGGAAGGGCGAGACATCGCGGACTACGAGGTCGGCTACCTTTCCGAACAGGTCCGCCGCGCGCAGTACGATTTCGATTCTCAGGCGGCGCGGCCGTACCTGCCCTACGCGCGCGTCAAGCAGGGGATCCTAGACACCGCCGCCACGCTCTTCCATCTGACATTCCGCCAGGAACCCAACGCTCCCGCCTGGGACTCCCCGGTTGAAACCTGGGACGTAATCGACGGTGGCGAGGCCATCGGCCGATTCTACCTGGATATGCATCCCCGCCCTGGCAAATACAGCCACGACGAGATGTCTCCCGTGCTGGATGGGATTCGTGGAAAGCAATTGCCGGAGGCCATTCTCGTCTGCAACTTCCCCGCTCCCACCGCGAGCGACCCCGGTCTGATGGAATACGACGACGTGGTGGCGTTCTTTCACGAGTTCGGCCACCTGGTGCATTGGATCCTCGCGGGCCGGCAACCCTGGGCTGGCATCAGCGGCATCAGCATGGAGACCGACTTCGTGGAAGCGCCTTCGCAAATGCTGGAAGAGTGGATGCACAGCCCGCAGGTGCTGGCCTCCTTCGCCCGCCATTACCAGACCGGAGAGACCATTCCGGCCGGCCTGGTGGCCCGCATGAACCGCGCTTCCGCATTCGGCAGAGCGGGTTGGGTGGCTCAGCAATTGGCCTACACGGCGATCTCTTACGATCTCTACAAGGGCAACCCAAAGGATGCCGACCCGGACGCGATCGACGATCTCGACGTGCGCCGCTACGCTCACGTGACTCGCTTACCCGGCACACATTTCTACGCCTCGTTCGGCCACCTGGCGGGCTACTCTTCCGCCTACTATACGTATCTTTGGGACAAGGTGATCGCCGAGGATTTCTTCACCCAGTTCAACCAGCAAAACCTGCTGGCCGGAGAGGCGCCCATGCGCTACCGCCGCGTGGTTCTGGAGCCAGGCGGCTCCGTCTCCGCCAACGACCTGGTGGGGCATTTCGTGGGCCGCGCACAGAGTCTGACGGCCTTCCAACGCTGGATGAACGAAGAGTTCGAATCCCCGGAGGCCCGGCCGAAGCCGTAGCTGCCTCTGCGGCCCGTTGCCGGGCGGCCGGAACACGTCAGAAACGCAGCCAGAAACGCCGTTTGCGTACGCGCGGCTGTTTGACTATACTGAATGCTGCCATCCAGGGTGCATCCCGTCCGCGGGAAGGGACGATCCCACCTGGGCCGTTGGGTAGTACCAAACCTTCACATCACTTCTGCCCGTCATAGCGGACACCGGGCGACAAGAAGGAGGAGTGATGTCTCTCGAATTACCCGCCAAACCGAATCTCGAACATCTCAAAAAACAAGCCAAAGAGTTGCTGAGCAAGTGTCAGCAAGGCGACGCCGCTGCGATCGAGCGATTCGGTTCTCTGGCTTCATTCTCCGCGCCGGGGAGCTTGAAACTCGCCGACGCACAACACCTGATTGCCCGCGACTACGGCTTTGCCAGTTGGACGAAGCTGAAGGAGCACGTGGAATCCCTGGCGCGCGCGATCGAGCCCGCCGAGATGCTTGCCGCGGCGGTCCGCGCCAGCGACGCGGAAAAGACCGCCCGAGTGCTACAAGACCACCCCGAATTGAAGGCCCGGGTCAACGAGCCCCTGGCCAATTATGGCGCCGGCATGCAGGCCCTTCTTGCCGCCGTGCAGAGAAGCGACCGGCGGACCATCGATGTGCTGCTCCAGGCCGGCGCGGATATCAACGCGCGAAGCCGATGGTGGGCCGGCGGCGTCGGCGTTCTGGACGAGTGCGCGCCCGAGATGGCCGCGTTTCTGATCGAGCGCGGCGCCGTGGTGGATGCGCACGCGGCGGCGCGCCTGGGGATGTTCGAGAAGTTGCGGGAGCTTGTGACCGCGGATGCCGGCGTGGCCGGCGCACGGGGCGCCAACGGGCAGACCCCGCTGCATTTCGCCACAACCCTAGAGATCGCGGATTACCTGCTCGAAAACGGCGCAGACATCGATGCTCGCGACATCCTACACGAATCCACACCGGCCGAGCACATGCTGCGCGTGGTTCAGGCGCGGCATTATCCCCGGGACCGCCAGGACATCGCGCGCCATTTGGTGGCTCGCGGTTGCCGGACGGACATCCTCATGGCGGCCGCTCTCGGCGATCTGCAGTTGGTGCGCCGCCACCTGGACGCCGGTCCGGCCTCGATCCGAACGCGCGTGTCCGAAGCGTTTTTTCCGAAGCAGGATGCCCGCAGCGAGGGCACCATTTACATTCTGACCTTCGGTCCCCGGAAAACCCCGCACCTGGTGGCCCGCGACTTCGGCCATGAGGAGGTTTTCCAATTCCTCATGGAGCGCAGCCCGGAGGATGTGAAACTGGCGCAGGCATGCGAGCTGGGTGACGCGGAGATCTTCCGCGCCTTGCTGGCCAGCCGTCCGAATCTGATTGAGACGCTATCGGATGACGACCGCCGCCAACTCCCGGATGCCGCGCAAAGCAACAATACCGGCGCCGTGCGGCTCATGCTTGCCGCGGGCTGGCCGGTCGACGAAACCGGCGAGTACGGCCTGACACCCCTGGCGTGGGCGGCGTGGCACGGCAACGCGGAAATGGTCCGCGAGATTCTGCGGTATCATCCGCAACTCGAACGGCGCGATTGCCATGAAATAACCGCCCTGGGGTCCGCGCTGCACGGCTCGGAAAACAGTTGGCACCGGCAGACGGGAGACTATGCCGCCACGGTGGAGGCGCTGCTCGGCGCGGGCGCCAAGGCGCCGAAACTCGCCGACGATCCGGAAGCCAGCGAGGAAGTCCGCGAGGTCCTCAGGCGGCACGAGGAGGGTTCGATATGAAGCCAAGATACAAGAGGGTGCTCGAAGCGGTGGTCTGGTTTGTTCTAGGCCATCTCAGTTGCGCGGTCATGCATCATCTTCACGACTTCACGTGGAAGTAGGTAGCGCCGTATTCACCGCGGAGGCGCGGAGGAAACGGAGGAAGCGCGGAGAAAACCAA
>JBKQPR010000244.1:0-14455 GCA_052144935.1 Bryobacteraceae bacterium | reverse complement strand
GGTACTGGCAGCGTGATATTCCCGCCAGGTCCGCACCCGCATAGGAACACCAGTTGCAAGCCAGCGCCAGAATGACCGGCTCAAACTCCTGCTCTACCGCCAAACCCGTGCTCATGCCACCTCCAGCGCGGCAGCCACTTGCGCCGCCAGTTGCTCCGGCTTGAAGCCTCTCACGACAATGCCCCCCTTGGGGCAGGTAGCCTGGCACGTGCCGCAGCCCTTACACAGGCTCTCGTTCACTTCTATG
Source organism: Bryobacteraceae bacterium (assembly GCA_052144935.1). Lineage (GTDB taxonomy): Bacteria > Acidobacteriota > Terriglobia > Bryobacterales > Bryobacteraceae > JOPF133. Next base: position 14,208 of record JBKQPR010000244.1, on the reverse strand, counting down.
GTCTTCTTGAAGGATCCGGCTCTGATGTATTCGATCAGGGTCAGTGCCTTGTAAGGGCAGGGATCGACGCAGTAGGCGCAGCCGTCGCAGTTTTCGTCCACGACGGACGATATCGTGCCCTCCAGTTCCACATAGTCCTTGCTCAGAATCGCGCTTGCCCTGGCTGCCGCGGCCTGGGCCTGGATGATGCTTTCCTCGATCGACTTCGCTGCGTGCGCCAGGCCGCAAACGAAAACGCCGTCCGTGGCGAAGTCCACGGGCCGGAGCTTCATATGGGCTTCCAGAAAGAAGCCGTCCTGATTCAGCGGAATCTTCAGGAGTTGAGCGATATCCTTATTTCCGCGGTCCGGCACAATGCCGGCCGAGAGCACCAGCAGATCGGCGGAAATCAGGATTTCCCGCTCGAGAAGCGGCGAGTAGACTGTCACTTCGAGGCGCCGGCCGTTTCTTGCCACTTCCGGCTTTCGTTCTTCCTCATATCGCAGGAAAACGACCCCTTGTTCGCGCGCTTTGGAGTAATATGCCTCCCGAAAACCGTAGGTGCGTATGTCCCTGTACAAAACATAGACATTCGCATTCGGATTCTTCTGCTTGATCTTTAGGGCATTCTTGATCGCCTCACTGCAGCAGACGCGCGAGCAGTAAGGCCTTTCCTGGTCGCGTGAGCCGACGCACTGGATCATGACGACGGTGCCTGAAATCGTGCTGCCGCCGGGATCGCTCAGTCGAGACTCAAGCTCCAACTGGGTGATGACGTCCGGGCAGTCTCTTCCGTATGAATATTCCTTGGGTATGTGCTCGGCCGCACCGGTGGCGACGATTACAACCGCATGCTGGACCGTATAATGGACGTCGTGGTCCGCCAGAATTCTTGTCTTGAAGTTGCCAAAGGATCCTTCGATGGCTGTTACCGTGGCGTTGGTGAGCAGATGAATATGTTCATCCTGCTCCACTTTCTTTATTAGGAGTTTCAGGTGTTCCTGCGAGTCCTCGCCGTCCAGCAGGTAGCGGATGCGCTTCAGGTTGCCGCCCAGCTCTTTTTCTCGTTCAACGAGGTACACGGGGAAGCCCTGCGAGGATAGTTCCGTGGCGGCGACCATGCCGGCCAGCCCGGCGCCGATCACAAGCGCAGCTTTCTTGACGGGTACACGCCCTTTCCGCAGAGGCTCGAGCAATCGGGCTTTCGCGACCGCCATGCGGACGAGGTCCTTGGCCTTCTGGGTGGCCTTCTCGTGCTCCTGCATGTGCACCCAGGAGCACTGGTCGCGGATGTTGGCCATCTCGAACAGATAGGAGTTAAGCCCGCCCTCGCGGCAGGTGTTTCTGAACAACGGCTCATGCGTTCGCGGCGAGCAGGATGCCACGATCACCCGATTCAGATCGTGGTCGCGCATCTGTTGTTTGATCCGCTCCTGGGTGTCGTTCGAACAGGTGTATAGATTGTTCTCCGCATACACGACGTTCTCCAGCGTCCTGGCATATTCCACCACGCTGGGCACGTCCACCACACCGGCGATATTGCTTCCGCAGTGGCAGACAAAAACTCCGATTCGGGGTGGCTGCCCGCTCACGTCCATTTCGGGGGGATATTCCTTGGCGGCGATCAACGAGCCTCTCGTGTCTCTCAGGAGCGCCAGCACCTTGGCCGCAGCCGCGGACGCTTGCATCACAGTCTCCGGGATGTCCTTGGGTTCGGCGAAAGGCCCCCCAACGTAGATTCCCTCGCGGGACGACTGCACCGGGGAGAAAGCGGAGGTCTGGCAGAAGTTGAATTCGTTCAGCTCAATGCCGAACACGCCGGCCAGCCGCCGGGAGCCGCGGGGCGGCAGCATGCCGGTGGACAAGACGACCAGCTCGTATTCGCGGGCCGTCTTCCGGTCCCCTTCGGCGAGGTATTCGATAATGAGATTTCCTGTCTCGGATACCTCCTCTATGGACGGCGGCCTGGATCTGATGTAATTCACTCCCTGGGCTTTGGCCCGCTCATAGTACGCCTCAAACCCCTTGCCGAATGCGCGCAGATCCATGAAGAAGATGTCGCATTCCAAATCTCCGCCGACATGTTCTTTGGCAATCAGCGCCTCTTTGGTGGCGTACATGCAGCAGACGCCCGAGCAGTAGTCTCGCTCCGCCTCTCTCGATCCAACGCACTGAATGAACGCGATGCGCTTGGGTGTTTTTTGGTCGGAGGGTCTCAGAACCTTGCCCTGAAAAGGTCCCGAAGCGGACAGGATTCTTTCAAACTCGAGCGCGGTAAGGACGTTGCGAAATCTTCCGTAACCCAGATTGGGCTTGAGCTTGGCGTCAAAAATCTCATAACCAGGGGAGAGCACGATAGCGCCCACATTGAGTTCAGACACCTGGTCCTTCTGTTCGTAATCGATGGCCTTCGCTCCGCAGACCTCCTGGCAGATTCCGCAATTCCCGTATTTCAGATGGACGCAATAGTCCGGATCGATCGCGGCCTTGTTGGGGACAGCCTGCGGATAGAGGATGGAAACGGCGGGCCGGCCGTCCAGCCCGAGGTTGTGAGGATTGGGGATCGGCAAGAGGGCGTTGGCGCTGGCCTGCGATGAGATCTTTTTGCCGGTCGGGCAGATGAAATCGCAGGCCCCGCAGGTCCAGCAGATGGGATTGTGCTTGCCGAAGGGCGGCGCGAGCCTTTTTCTCGACCCCCTGCCCGAGAAGTCGATGGCCGCCCGTCCCATGCGCTGCTGGCACATCCTGACGCACAGGCCGCAGTAGATGCAGTCGTCGTACTTCTTCTTTACGCGCGTGCCCTGGACGCCCAGTTCGGCCGCGACCCGCCGGATCGGCTCGGCGTCAGGGCACCGCGCCAGAAGAAGCTCGGCGACGATGCGCCTGGCCCGGATCACCCGGTCGGTCTGTGTGAAAACGCCGATCCCGTCCAGGGCGGGGTACGAACAGGAGGCCTGAATGGCGGGCGGCCGGTTGGGAGCGTGGACTTCCACGATGCAAAGCCGGCAGGCGCCGTAGGGGGTCAAGGCCTTGTGGTGACACAGTGTCGGGACCTTGGCCCCAACCCTTTCTATGGCGGCGAGGAGATGCGTCCCCTCCTCCACTTCCACCGGCGTATTGTCGATCGTGAGGCTCGGCATTTTTCGGTCTCGCAAAGGTGTTATTGCACGGCCCCCGTTCCAGCCTGCCCGGAGCGCCGTTTTTTCCATTCGCTCGCGGGTATCGGCGCATCCAGCGAGCGCACTTCCCGAGCTTGCTTTCCCGACAGCTTGACCACCGCCGAAACTTTGGGCGGGCATACATCGAGACACTCTCCGCACTTTGTGCAGATCGCCTGGTCGATGATGTGAATATGCTTGGCCGCTCCCTTGATGGCGCCGGCAGGGCAGTTCTTGAGACACAGGGCGCACCCGGGGCACTTGTCCGGATCGATGTAGTACTTGATGAGCGCCTTGCACACCTTGCCGGGGCAGTTCCCGTCGGCCACATGAGAAACGTATTCGTCCCGGAAGTATCTGAGCGTGGACAGGACCGGATTGGGGAGGGTTTGGCCGAGCCCGCACATGGACGCATCCTTGACCGCCTGCCCGAGCTCTTCCAGGAACTCGACATCTCCTGTTTGCCCCTGCCCGTCGGCGATCCTGGTCAGGACCTCGAGGAGCGCTTCGCTTCCGTCCCGGCATGCGGTGCACTTCCCGCAGGACTCGTCGTTGGTGAATTGGACGAAGAACTTCGACACGTCAACCATGCAGGTGTCTTCATCCATGACAATCATTCCCCCCGACCCCATCATGGCGCCGGCCTGCTTCAAGCTCTCGTAGTCCAGCGGGAGGTCGATCAGGCCGGCGGGGATGCATCCACCCGACGGCCCCCCCGTCTGCACCGCTTTGAACTTCTTGTTGCCCGGGATCCCGCCGCCGATCTCGTAGATGACCTCGCGGAGGGTGATGCCCATGGGGACTTCGATCAGGCCGGTGTTGTTGATCTTTCCCACCAGAGAGAAAATCTTCGTCCCCTTGCTGGTCGGCGTCCCGATGGTGGAATACCAGTCCGCACCACGCGTCATGATCACCGGGATATTGGCCAGCGTCTCCACGTTGTTGATGACCGTAGGGCAGCCCCAGAGGCCAACCTGGGCGGGGAAGGGAGGCCGCTGCCGCGGCTCGGGGTTTTGGCCCTCGATGGAATGGAGCAGGGAGGTCTCTTCGCCGCACACGAAGGCGCCCGATCCTTCCCGGATCTCCATGTCGAAGTCGAAATGACATCCGAGGATCAGGTTTCCCAGCAGGCCGTACTCGCGCGCCTGTTCGATCGCCCTTCGCAGGCGCTCGATGGCCAACGGATATTCAGTCCGCACGTAGACATAGCCGCGGCGCGCCCCGATGGCATAGGCGGCAATGATCGTCCCCTCTACGATGGAATGGGGATCCGATTCCAACAGGCTGCGGTCCATGTACGCGCCCGGATCTCCCTCGTCGCAGTTTCCGACGATGTATTTGGGATTCTTTTTCTCGCCCCGGCACACTTTCCACTTCACGCCGGTGGGGAAGCCGGCGCCCCCGCGGCCTCGCAGCCCCGCACGCGTCACCTCATCGATCACTTCCTCCGGGGTAAGCGATAGGAGGACCGTTTCCAGCGCCGCATAGCCGTCGCTGGCTATGTAGTCTTCAATCCTCTCGGGATCGAGGATCCCGCCGTTTCTCAGGACTAGTGGCACCTGCTTCTTGAAAAACGGAATGTCCGGCGCGCCGTTCGCCGAGCCAATGCCGATCGTGTATTCCTCGACGATGTTTCCAGCGACGATGTGCTCAGCGACGATCTTCCGGGTTTTCTCTGGGGAGAGGTCGCCGTATTTCACGGCAGGCGAATTCCGCAGCTTGACGGTGATCATGGGTTCCCGCGAGCACAGGCCGCCACAGCCGGTGGCGGTGAGCATCACGTCCCGGATGCCTCTCCGGTCCAACTCCTCGATAATCGCCGCCCGGACGCCGCGCGCCCCGGCGGCATTTCCACACGTTCCCATGTGAATGGCGATCTTCCCCTTGTGATGGGCTTGCCGGGCGGCGGCCTCCCTTTTGGCGTCTTCCCTTTTCTCGCGGAGACCCCGGATGGTCAGCCTCGGCATGCTAGGACGCCTCCTGGTATTTCCGCACGATGCCCGCGACGTCCTTGCGCGTCAGCTTCCCGTAAACCTCGCTGCCCACCATGACGGCAGGAGCCAGCCCGCAGCAGCCGATGCAGCGGACGCTTTTCAGGGTGAACTTCAGGTCGGCCGTGGTTTCGTCCTGCTTCATGGCGAGCGTCTCGCCGATCTTCTCCATCAGGCGCTGGCTTCCTCGGACATAGCAGGTCGTCCCCATGCAGACGTTAATCACGTACTTGCCTCGGGGCACGACGCTGAAGGTGCTGTAGAAAGTTGCGATTCGGTAAATGTGGGAGAGGGGATAGCCGGTTTGTTCGGCCACGTACCGCAACACAGTTTCGGGAAAGTAGTTGAAGGCTGCGTTGATCTCCTGCAGGATCGGCATCAGCGGGCCGTCGCGGTTCCTGTGCCGGGTGAGGATATCGGTCACTGCCTGCCTGCGGTCAGGCTCCAGCTCGACCGGCGCGCTCTCCAAAGGCCGTACCTGATTGCGCGTCGGACAGTTCGACACACAGGTCCCGCAGCCAGTGCATTTGGCCTCGTCCACAAAGCGTGGACGTTTCCGGACGGTGACGGTGAAGTTGCCCGGCCGGCCCTGGAGGCGTTCCACCTCGCTCAAGGTGAGGATTTCGACGTCCGTCTGCCTGCCGATCTCCACCAGCCGGGGGGCCATGGTACACATGGCGCAATCGTTGGTCGGAAACGTCTTGTCCAGTTGCGCCATGGCCCCGCCGATCGAGGCTTTGGTTTCGACCAGGTAGACCTTGATGCCTGCGCCTGCCAGATCGAGCGCGGCCTGCATGCCCCCGATTCCACCGCCCACCACCAGGGCGGCGCCAACCGTGCCGTTCTGCTCCATGGCACTCATGCCGCCTTGGCCCCCTCGGCCATCCGGGCCTCTAATGCCCTTTGCTTGACCGCTGTAAAGTAGAGCGCCAGAGGACGATAGATCATGTGCGACCACTTTCCGAACGGCACCTCTACTACCAGCATCGGAACCGCAATCATGAGGTGAACGGCATAGGTGTAATGGGCGCCTAACGCCATCCCCGTATACCTGAGAACATGGACCGCCATCCCGCTCAGCGCCGTCAGCAGGAAGAGCACCGGCAGAATCAGATCGCTACACCCGGACTGCCTGCGCATCGGCTCCCGTTTCCTGAACCGCCCGATCAGCATATCCAGTGAGCCGATGACCAGACAAGCAGCTCCCAGGTAGCCGACCCACCTTTGCGGGTGATAGATAGGGTAGATGTTGTCCGTCTGGAACCATCTCAGAAAGAAAAACTTGATGACGAACATGAGGACGCAGCCAAAGGCCAGAAGCCAGTGCATGAGCCATCGCCGCCTGTGGATGGTTGCGGGACACTTCAGGATCTGTTTGTGTGTGACCATCTGCAGAAAGATGGTCTTAGCTTCGGCCAGATAGAACTTCAGAGGTATGGCCGCGTTGGGGCCGCAACGCATGGTCAGTACGAACATGCGGGCCGCGTGGAATGTAATGATCAATGCCGGTATCAGAAAAACGGCCAGCGTAAAATAGGTGATCCTGCTAAACATGTGCTCCATTCCCATGGACATGGTGGTAAACGCCGAAGGCGCCAGCCGCACCACATACAGGTGATAGAGAACGATGAGAAGCAGCACCAGGGCTGCCACAAAGGAAAGAGCCCCTATTTCCCACGCCGCCGAGCGGTAGATTCTCGATGACAAACCCATCCACTGGTACTGCGCCGTCAGATAACGCCTGAGCGTCATCATCGACTCTCGGGGTTTTGCCTCTCTCGGACAGGTGTCGGAGCAATCTCCGCAGTCATGACAGAGCCATGGGTCGAGACCCTGGAGCACGGAGTCTTTCAATCCCAACACCACCGATTGCATGGTTCTGCGAGGAAACGAAGCTGAAGCGGTCGCCAGGTCGCAAACAATTGTGCAGCTACCGCAATTGAAGCAACCGCGTGCGTTGAAGACACCGTATTTGCGGACTTCGGATATCAGCGAGGGATCAGACGTTTCTGTCATATCTGGCCCGTGCGATGGTTATGGTTAAGGAGAGCCGGTTCCCAGTCACCCAGCAGCAGGTAATGTACGACTTGCGCAGGAGTGAGGTCCATGGCCCGCGCTAGTGGACATCCTGCCGTGCAGCGGTTAATTTGGAAATAGGCTTTGGGGGAGACGGTTCGCAGGTGGGCGAGAAAAGAGAGTTCCCCAGCAATGACCGGCTGCGCCATGAGCTTTCGCTCCTCTCAGGTCCCATAAGGTCCCGCAGTGCCGGCCCACCCCGGGTTCCGGGTAAAGCAATTACCCCGGTCAAAGGTTAACCTGATTAAAACTATTTCACGACTCGTCCTGCCTGTCAATGTTTTCCTCAACACTTTTTCTCCACAGGTTGATGAGAAATTCAACAAGAGACCTTAAACTCTCGAATCGGCTCGTCCACCCGCCCCGCGCCGTGGGCGGCGGCCATGCGACCGTGGGCCGAGAGCGGCCATCCGCGCGGCAGCGGCACCTGGTGCGACGCTTGGCGCGGGCTTCTCCGATCGCTGCCGGCGCCCCTGCCGGCCGCCGGGCCGAGCCAGTCTCGCCCCTTCAGCCCGGCGTCCACCCGCTGCGCGGTGGGCGGCGCCATGCGACCGCGCGGGCCGAGAGCGTCGATGCGCGCGGCGGGCACGCCCACTGGCCCACGATCTGCGATTGCGGCACCAAGGGCCTTGTACGCGGCAGCAAGCCTGGCGGACGGCCCCCTCGGTCTCCTGCGGTCGCGGGCGGGCCGATCCCGAAGTGCGCCCAGGCGGCGCCCATGACGATGCCGGCGTGGGGGCGAACGGCTAATCGTTGCCCGGCCCCACTGCCCCTCGCCCGCTGCGCGGTCAGCGGCGGCCCTGCGAAAGCGGGCCGAGAGCGTCCATCGGCGCGGCGGCGCCGTCCGAGGGACGCCTTCGGTGGCTTACGCGGCGCTGGCTTCTCTTATCGCTGCCCGGCGCCCCCTGCCTGGCCGCCAGGGCGAACCAGCCTGTTCGTTCCCGCCCGGCTGCGCCGCCCGCTGCGCGGTGGGCGGCGGCCCTGCGAGCGCGGGCCGAGAGCGTCCATCCGCACGACGGCGCCCGTTGCGCTGGTGCGGTAGCAAGTTGGTAGACGGCCCCTCGGCCTCCTGCTGTAGCCGGCGGGGCCGATCCCGACGCGCGCCAGACGGCGCGAGTTGCGCGGCGCCCTACGACCGCAGGCCGAGAGCGTCCATCCCCGCACCGGGCACCGGGCGCGACGCCTTGGGCGTCGTGCTCCGGGTGCGGGGCATTGAGCCGAATCGCCGGGGTGTCGCCAGCCCCCTGCGCCGGACGCGCCGGCACGCCGGTGCCGCACTTTCGCGCTGGTTTCGGCCGAACGCGTCTTCCCTGGAACGCCTGGGAGGTGTTCGCAAAACGAAAGTGGCCGGCCCACGGACGTTGCCGCGAGCCGGCCGCTGTTAGCGCCGTCTTTCAGCCAGTCTATCTGTGGCCCCCACTGGAGTGCCCGCCACCGGAGTGACCGCCACCAAAGCTGTGCGACCCGCCGCCGCCGGAGTTGTGTGCGGTATTGCTGCTAAAACTGCGGGAAGCGCTGCTGACGCTGTTACCACGGGCGCCATTGTTGTTGGGCGCCGAAAAATGCTGCGCCGGAGCGGACGATCGCCCGGTGTCTCCCTGCGAGAAGCGTTGCCCGCCCTGGAATTGCGGCGACCGCGCCATGTTCGAGCGTGCCCCGTTGTTAGCCGTTGCCGCGCCACGTTCACCCTGGGTTCCGGCCGAGCGGTTCGCGAACGTCGAGCCGGTCGCGGCGCCAAACCGGTTCCAATTCCCTGTGCCTGCGCCACGGGCCGAGCTGAAGTTCGACCTGGTCATCGCGCTCCGCGAGGCCATCGATGCGGCCCCGTACCGCGACGCGAGTTGGTGGTTCGGATAGGAGACTCCCAAACGGTGACTGGGATCGTGTTGCCAGGCCGCTCTGCCGGCAAATCCGGCCGCCAGATATCCACTATGGAAGCCGTAGTGGGCGAAGAAGCCGCCGTTGACGAACACGCCGCCGTGGAACCAGTTCAAACCCCAGCCCCAACCCCAGCCGCCCCAGCCCCAGCCGCCCCAACCGGCGAAGCACAAACCGATGTTGATGCCGGGATAAAATCCAAATCCGTATCCGTAGTAAGCCAGCGGCGGATAATATCCCCACACCGGCGGTCCCCACACATAAACGGGGTTGTATTGCGGCACGTAAATGACCTGCGGATCGGTTGGTACCACGTCAATGGCCGTCTGCCCGTCCTGCGTTTGGCTGGTGACCGTCTGCTGCGGGGTCGAATTGAGCTTGCCGTTGGCCTGCGCCCGCGCGCGCATCCGCTGCACAGCCGCCATCACGTCGGACTGCTGCGCCAGAAACGCATTGCCCAACGCGGTCGTCCATTGGACGTCCTGGGTCATGGTCGCCAGCACGTTGGGAAAGGCCACCATGGCCTGAACGCTGGGATCCCAATTCTGCTGCCGCGCCGCATCCATCAGGGCTTGGCCCTGAAGTCCCCGGTTTTGCGTCAGCCATTGTTGCGCTTCCACAATCTCCAGCGGGTAGGTGCTGGCCACCAGAACCTGGCTCAGCAAGGGATCGGGATACAATGCGATGGGCGCGACCAGGTCGTCCAACTGAGCCGGCGAGAGAAGCGTCGCCGGTTGTGTGGCGGGCATCCCCGAATCCGGTTCCGCCGGCGCTTGGGCGAAACTCGCGGGCAAAGCGATCAACAGCGCCAGGCTGCCCGCCACTGCCCAGCGAATTGCCGTCTCACTCCATATACGTTTCATAGGCACCGCCTTGCACCCTCCGACTACCGGGTGCACCCTGAACAATGCAAACCAAGGCCCGAACATAAATTGTTGAATGCAAGAGCTTATGATTCGTTTGGAGGGTCGGCGTTTGGCTGAATACCACCACTGCGGTTGGAACGGGCCAACCGGTAGGCGGCGATCCCCGCCACGATGCCACCTTCCGGGGAACCGGATGACGGACGGGTGTGGGGCGGAGGGGCGGGGTCTAGGCGAATCCAGCCGCTCGCCAAGCGCGAACCGGTCCAGGGGGGAAATCCGCCAGTGGCAGAAACCGTGCAGCTTCCAGCCCGCGCCGCAGCCCTGCGCCCGCGGGCCGAGAGCGTCTATCCGCGCGGCGGCGCCAGGCGAAAACGAAGAACGCTCCGGTCGCTTAGGCGCCCTTTCGGTCCCGCGATGCCGTGCGGCTGGGGACGCAATAAGGCAATGCGGGCCAGAAGGCGCCGCCGACTTCTCCGATCGCTGCCCGGCGCCACTGCCGGCCGCCAGGCGGAACCAGTCTTGCCGTTTCCTCCAGCGGCCTGCCCGCCGCGGCTCGCATTATCGACAACGATCATTTCCACGTTGCACGGGCAGACAGAGGTCGTGCATTGCGACCTGGGAACAGTCCCCGCCCCAGTGTGCCGCATCACGTCCGCTGGCGCTTCCGTATGCAGGCTGATACCTTAATTGGTCTATCAAGAGAAAGAGAGCCAAAAGTATGGGAAACATGAAGACCACAAAGCAGCTCGGCCTGGCTGCGGCGGTCGCCGCCCTGTTAGGGGCGTGGATCGTTTCGGCGCAGAATTCGGGCGAGGCCCTCGAACGCGGGTTTCAGAACCCTCCGGACAGCGCAAAACCGCGGGTCTGGTGGCATTGGATGAACGGCAACATCACCAAAGAAGGCATCAAGGGCGACCTGGAATGGATGAAGCGGGTCGGAATCGGCGGCTTCCAGAATTTCGACGCCGCGTTGAACACCCCGCAGATTGTCGAAAAGCGGTTGGTCTATATGACGCCGGAGTGGAAGGACGCCTTCAAATACACAGCCACTCTGGCGGACCAGTTGGGGCTCGAGATGGCCATCGCGGGATCGCCCGGATGGAGCGAGAGCGGCGGGCCGTGGGTGCCCCCGGCCCAGGGAATGAAGAAATACGTGTGGAGCGAGACCCGTGTAGAAGGCGGCCGTCCCTTCAGCGGGACGCTGCCCAAACCGCCTGCCGCTACGGGACCCTTCCAGAACATGCCCCTCGCGGGTCGTGGGGGCATGAACGGGGAGGCCGCTCCGCCGCCTCCCAGGGAATTTTACGCCGACGCCGCGGTGGTGGCTTATCGGGTGCCCGCGGGCGACGTGCCGATGGCGCGGCTGCAGCCCAAGGTGACGTCCAGCGGCGGCGCCTTCGACCTCGCCGCGCTGACGGATGGCGACCTCGTCAAGGCCAGTCTCCTGCCGGCGGCTCCAGTCGGCGAGAAATCGTGGATCCAGTTCGAATTCGCCGCACCCCAGACCATTCACGGCCTCACTATTGCATTGGGCGGCGGTGGAGGGCGAGGCGGCAGGGGCGGCGGTAATAGCGGCCAGGTCCTCCAATCCAGCGACGACGGCCGGCAGTTCTCCGACGTCGTGGCGCTCCCGCTTGGCGGGGCGGCCGAGCACACCCTCGCCTTCCCGCCCGTGACCGCCAAATTCTTCCGGGTCAGTTTCATCACCCAGCCGCCGCCGGCGGGCCGGGCCGGTTTCGGAGGCATGCCGCCGATGGGCGGCCGCGCCGCACCCACGGCTCCCGCCGGAGTCCAAATCGCCGAGCTCGTGCTCCAGACCGGAGCGCGCGTGAACCGGTTCGAAGAAAAAGCCGCCTTCGTGCCCACCCCCGACCTGTACGGTTTTGCGACCCCCGCGGTCTCCGCCCAGGATGCCGTCCGCAAGGCGGATGTGATTGACTTGACTTCCAAGATGCGCCCGGATGGCACACTCGACTGGACCCCACCGGCCGGAACCTGGATGGTGGTTCGCCTCGGATATTCCTTGCTCGGCATTACCAACCACCCGGCTTCGCCGGAGGCGACCGGGCTCGAGGTGGACAAGCTCAACCGCGCCTACGTCAAGGCGTACCTCGACAATTATCTGGGCCAATACAAAGACACGGTCGGCCCGCTCATGGGCAAGCGCGGCCTGCAGTACATCGTTACCGACAGTTGGGAAGCCGGCGCCGAGAACTGGACCGACGACATGATCGCCGAGTTCACCAAGCGCCGCGGCTACGATCCGCATCCCTGGCTGCCGGTCCTCACCGGTCACGTAGTGGAGAGCGCCGAGGCCAGCGACCGCTTCTTGTGGGACTTCCGCAGGACCATCGCCGATCTCATTGCCGAGAATCACTACGACCAGATCACGGCGTCGCTGAAAGAGCGCGGCATGGCCCGTTACAGCGAATCGCACGAGTCGGGCCGGGCCATTATTGCGGATGGCATGGAAGTCAAGCGGAGCGCCGCAGTTCCGATGAGCGCGATGTGGACCCAGTTGCCGGGCGTCAATAACGAGCAGTACGGCTACAACGCCGACATCCGCGAATCGGCCTCCGTGGCGCACATTTACGGCCAGAACCTGGTCGCCGCCGAATCTCTCACCGCCAGCTTCGGCGCCTGGTCCTGGTCGCCCGAGACACTAAAGCCGACCGCCGACAAGGAACTGGCGATGGGCCTCAACCGCTTCGTGATCCATACCTCGGTCCACCAGCCGGTCAATGACAAGATCCCCGGCCTCGGTCTTGGGCCGTTCGGCCAATGGTTCACGCGTCACGAGACTTGGGCGGAGCTGGCCAAGCCCTGGACCACTTATCTTGCCCGCAGCTCCTACATGCTGCAGCAAGGCAAGTTTGTGGCCGACGTCATCTACTACTATGGTGAGGACTCCAACGTCACGGCCATATTCGCGGCCAAATCGCCGGACGTGCCCGCCGGGTATAATTTCGATTACGTCAACGCCGACGCGCTGAAGAACCGTCTTTCGGTGGAGAATGGCCGAATTGTGACGGCCACCGGAATGAGCTATCGCGTTCTGGCTCTCGATCCGTATAGCGAGCATATGTCCCTGCCGGTCCTGAAGAAGATCCGCGATCTGGTGAATGCCGGAGCCGTGGTGGTGGGACCCAAACCTGTCGGCAGCCCCAGCCTGAGCGACGACCAGGTGGAGTTCCAGACGATCGCCGACCAAGTCTTTAGCTCCGGCACGGGCGAGCGCACCGTGGGCAAGGGCAAGGTCTATGCCGGCCAGACGCTGGCCCAGGCGCTGCCTGCCCTGGGAGTAGCGCCGGACTTCGAATTCACCAGGCCGGAAGCCGATACCAACCTGCTGTTCGTACACCGCAAGGTGGCCGATGGCGAAATCTACTGGGTTGACAGCCGCAATAAGAGCGCCGAGACCGTGGACGCGACTTTCCGCGTGACCGGCAAGGCTCCCGAGTTGTGGCATGCCGACACTGGGGAGATCGAGCCCGCTTCTTACCTCGTGGCCAACGGACACACCGTGGTGCCGCTGCGGCTGGATTCCTACGAGGCCGTTTTCGTGGTGTTCCGCAAGGCGTCCGCCGCGCCTTCACGGGTGCTACCCGAGCCGGTCGAAACCACCATTACCACCGTGGAAGGGCCATGGGAGGTCAGCTTCCCGCCCAATCGCGGCGCGCCCGCCAAGATCGGCCTCGACAAGCTGAGTTCGTGGTCGGAAAACGCGGATGCCGGCGTGAAGTATTTCTCCGGCACTGGAACCTACTCGAAGAGTATCCAGGCACCCGCCGGTTGGTTCAAGACCGGCGCGCAACTGTGGCTGGACCTCGGCGATGTCAAGAACCTCGCGGAAGTCTCGGTGAACGGCAAGCCCCTCGGCATTGTCTGGAAGCCGCCGTTCCGTGCGAATGTGACCGGCGCGTTGAAGCCGGGCGCGAACAGCGTGGAAATCAAGGTGACCGACTTGTGGGTCAACCGGCTGATTGGCGACCAGCAGCCCGGCGTCGCCAAGAAGTACACCTACACCGCGCAGCAGTTCTATCGGGCCAACTCGCCCCTGTTGCCCTCCGGGCTTCTGGGACCGGTGAAGCTCGTACGGTCCTCGACCAACTAGCCAAGGGCTTCGCCCTTGAGGGCAGGCGCTTTCGCGTGTGCCCCAATGGGGCTGATTACCAGTGGGGGAAGGACCCACTCGAATAGTTGATGGTTAGATTCGATAGCTGGCGAGCGGTGAGTCCTGGTAACGGGGCTGATCGAAAC
>JBKQPR010000243.1:0-18168 GCA_052144935.1 Bryobacteraceae bacterium | reverse complement strand
TTGGAAGAGCTTGACACGTCCTAATTGTCGCTTTAAAATTATCAGTAAAACCAGGTGGCGGTAGCTTGCCTATAGGCCATGTCTCAATAAGTTGATCTCCACCCGTTTCGCGACAGAAACTAGCTAGCTAAGCTAGCTAGGGGCCTGTCGGAATGAACAGGATTTCTTTGGCGACCCGAAGCGCCGAAGCGGCCGGAAGGGCGGAAATTGCCTCGCTTCATGGTATAAAGTACTCGCCTCCGGCGGCACCAGCCGTTCGATCCCTGCCACCTTCTCGTCCGTCGCTCTTAGCGGCGCGATAAGAGGGAGCCATTCCCGGCGCGGTAGCCGGACGCCAGAGCCACCTGCTCCAGCATCGGCACCAACTGCTTCTTATCGTTGGCCTCCTGCGTCAGCGCTGCTGCCACAATGATCTGCTCATGGCTGGCCACCGCCGCCTGGCTGTTGTAGGCCTGGGTGAAACTCTTCGTCGCCCCATCCATCATGATGCGCGAATCCGGGTCCGTGAGTTCCGTTGCGCCTTCAACTCCGGCCGGGCTTGCTCCGGATCGGGAACTTGCGGCGGGCGCCCTCCGAACTCCTTGCCTCGCCTCGCTCTTCCTCTCGCCGTCGACGCTCTTCCAACTTCGCTTCCACCGCCTCCGCGTCGAATTACTCCACTCTATAGTTGGGCGCTTCCTTGGTAATGATCACATCGTGCACGTGGCTCTCGCGCAGGCCCGCCGGCGAAATCCGCAGGAAGCGCGCCTTTTCTTGCAACTCGCCGATGTCGTGGGCGCCGCAATAGCCCATGCCGGACCGCAGCCCGCCCACAAGCTGGTACACCAGCTCCGAGAGAGGCCCTTTGGCCGCCACGCGCCCTTCGATCCCTTCCGGCACCAGCTTCCCATTGGGGTCCTGCGCGTAACGGTCACTGCTGCCCTGCGCCATCGCGCCCATCGATCCCATGCCGCGATAGGTCTTGAAAGTGCGGCCCTGAAACAGAATGGTTTCGCCGGGACTCTCGTCGGTGCCCGCCAGCAGGCTGCCGATCATCACCGTGTCCGCGCCCGCCGCGATCGCCTTGGTGATGTCGCCCGAATACTTGATGCCGCCATCGGCGATCAGCGGCACACCCGCGTCGCGCGCGGCCCGCGAGCACTCCGAAATGGCGGTGATCTGCGGCACGCCGGCCCCCGACACGACCCGCGTGGTGCAGATGGACCCCGGCCCGATCCCCACCTTGATGCCATCCACTCCCAAGGAGATCAGCTCCCGGGCGCCTTCATAGGTGGCCACGTTGCCGGTGATCAGTTGCACCTCCGGCAGTTTGCACTTGATGGTCTTCACCGCGCTCATCACCCGCCCGCTGTGGCCGTGCGCCGTGTCGATGGCCAACACGTCCACTTTCCGCGCCACCAGCTCCTGTGCGCGCTCCAGAAAATCGCCCGTGGCGCCGATGGCCGCGCCCACCCGCAAGCGGCCCTGGCTGTCCTTGGCCGAGTTCGGATACTTCAGCTTTTTCTGAATGTCTTTGACCGTGATGAGGCCTTTGAGGTTGAAGTTGTCGTCCACCACCAGCAGCTTCTCCACGCGATGCCGGTGCAGGATCGCTTCGGCCTGCTCCAGCGTGGTGCCCACCGGGACGGTGATCAGATTCTCCTTGGTCATCACTTCCGAAATCGGCAGGTCGAAACGGTTCTCGAAGCGCAGGTCGCGGTTGGTGAGGATTCCCACCAGGCGGCCGTCCTTGGTCACGGGAACGCCCGAGATGCGATACCGGTTCATCAGCCGTTGCGCGTCGGCGATCGACTGGTCCGGCCCGATGGTGATGGGGTCCACGATCATCCCGCTCTCGCTGCGTTTCACGCGGTCCACTTCTTCCGCCTGCCGCTCCAGGGACATGTTGCGATGAATAATGCCGATGCCGCCCTGCTGCGCCAGCGCGATGGCCAGGTGCGATTCCGTCACCGTGTCCATGGCGGCCGAAACGATGGGAATGTTCAGCCCGATCTGGCGCGTCAGGCAGGTGCGGGTCTCGACTTCGGCAGGCAGCACTTCGCTCCAGGCCGGTTCGAGCAAGACATCGTCGAAAGTAAGACCTTCGGTCAGCACGTCTTGAATCATAGGATAATTCTTCCCATGATAACGTAGTAACCGTGCAGACCGCGCGCTGAATTGTCCAATACAAGATGATCATGAAACCGGGCTTGATTCCAATACAAGATGATCATGAAGATGGGAGGAACGGGGCGGGTGTTCTGCGGCTGAATGCAATTGCACATGCAGAACAGCGAAGCCTTGACGGCAGAGCAAATCAACGACTTCTTGCGGGGAACCGAAGGAGTCAGCTTTGTAGGGCAAAGGAAGGAGGAGGTGTACGCCTGGGTCGAAAAGACGCTGACGGCCCAGGAGTTCTTGCAGCAGGACAAGAAGCAGCGGGGAGCCATCCGGGCCTATGTAGAGAAGGTGACCGGGCTGAGCGGCGCGCAGGTGACGCGGCTGATCCGGCTGTTCCGGAACACGGGGGGCGTGGAGGCGAAGGCCTACCGGCGGCGGATGTTCAAGCGGATCTACACCGGCAGGGACATCGCCCTGCTGGCGGAGGTGGATCGAGCGCACGAGAGGTTGAGCGGGCCGGCCACGCGGCATATTTTGGAGCGCGAATACACCCGCTTCGGCAAAGAGGAATATGCCCGCCTGGCGCAGATTTCCAACGGCCACCTGTACAACCTGCGGGCCAGTGCCGGGTATCGGAGGTTGGCGGCCGAGTACCAACCCACGCAGGCGACGGCGGTGAGCATCGCGGAGCGGAGACGCCCGGAACCGGAGGGCCGGCCGGGGTATCTGCGGGTGGACACGGTGCATCAGGGAGACTGGGATGGCGCCAAGGGGGTGTACCACATCAATGCGGTGGATGCGGTCACGCAATGGCAGGTGGTGGGGTGCGCGGAGCGGATCAGCGAGGCCTATTTGCTGCCGGTCCTGGAGGCCATCCTGCACCAGTTCCCCTTCCGGATTCTGGGCTTCCACTGCGACAACGGATCGGAATTCATCAACCAAGCAGTCGCCAGGCTGCTGGAGAAGCTGCTGATCGAGTTCACCAAAAGCCGCGCCAACCGCAGTCAGGACAACGCTCTGGTAGAAGGCAAGAACGGCGCGGTGATCCGCAAGCTGATGGGCTACGGACACATCGCCGGCGAGCACGCCGAAGCGCTGCAGAAGTTCTACACGGCACAGTTGAATCCGTATCTGAACTTTCACCGTCCGTGCGGGTTTGCGACGGTGAGCTACGACCAACGAGGCAAACGCAAGCGGGTGTACAAGGCCGAGGATTACGCCACGCCGTACGAGAAGCTCAAGGCTCTACCCGAAGCGGCCAGCTACCTCAAAGAGGGTGTCAGCTTCGCCGGGCTGGATCCACAAGCGGGCCGCATGAGCGATACCGAGTGCGCGAAAAAGCTGGCCCACGCCAGAGCCGCGCTGCTGCGAAAGGTAAAGAGCGAATCGCCGATACCGCCGCGGTTCCAGTGATCCGTGGGGCGGTAGGGATGGAAGCCAACGGCCCCGCCGCCCGAGCCAGCGTCGCCGGTCTCCTCAACGGCGCTCGACGTGGGGGGAACACGGGGGCACGCGGCTTGCCTCCCGCTGGTCGGCAGCGCAGCCGACTCGGGAGTACGAAGCAAAAACCAAAACCTTCCTAATAAAGAAAAAAGAGGAAAAACCAAAGCCGGTGTGGTCGCCGGTGGGCCTCCCGTTGGTCGGCCGCGAGAGTTCTAAACGTCACAGAAAGGAGTGCCGCTGGACCACCTGCTTCCCCTCCGATTTCATGATCATTTTTCGATTGGAAAATGCTAGATGGCGCAACCTCACCGCCCGGATGTTTCCCGAGCGCCCCGCGCCCGCCGCGCCGGTATTCTCCGGGTTCTCCGTGCCGCACCAGTTCAACCCCAGCCTCGGTTTCTTGGGGGGGCTGGTAGCCCTCGCCGCGGCCTTGGCTCGAATCCTGGCCTTCTGCATGGTCTTCGTGGTCTGGGGCATGCTGACCCTGCTGGCGTGGAGCCGGATCGCGAGCCATTTTTGGCGCGTCCTGGCGCTGGTCCCCATGCTCCTGTTGCTGCCCGCCGCGCTGATCCCGCCGATGCTCGCGATTGCGACCATCGAGAGGCGGATTTGGCCGCGCCGGTGAGGAATGGGGCCTGCTCTGGCGCTTTGGCCAGCATGAGCTTGCCCTCCAATGGATATCCGCCGGGCCGCGGCATCATCGGCATGCCTTGTGCCATCCCGGGAAATGGAGAACTTGTCCGCCCGGACAAGCTGGCATTCTGCAGGGGAGGCGAATCGGCAGCGCGTAATGCGCTAAAAGTGCGTCCCCGCCGTCTAGCAGGCGGTGAGCCCAAGGTCGGTTGATCGCAGATTGCAATAACGGGTCTGGGCTTTCATGGCAAAACGGTCTCATCAGATCCCCTCTCCTCGGCGTTTCGAGCCTGGAGCGCGCGAAGGAAATTCACCACGGAACGATTCAAGAACTCCCGTTGCTCGTCGGCTGGAGTGTGAACGCATCATGGCCGATAAGATCTGTAAGGTGGAAGTGCGCGATGCGGAAGCCGACGAGGCATGGTCGTTCGTCGGCGTGAACCATTGGAGGCGGCATGAAGAATTTTCAAATGTGTTTACAGGAAGACTGGGTGTATTCTATGAGGGAGATGAACGCCGCCTCTGGAGTGGAAGAAGGCCGCTCAGTTCGACGCCAGATTGCGGGCGTCGAATATTCCCTGTACCAGAGGGATTGCCTGGAGTGGATGGATCTCCGCCCAACGAATCACGTACATGCGATTGTCACTGATCCACCTTACGGGCTCAAGGAATACACCGGGGAAGAGAAAAAGAAGCTGAGAAGCAGGCGCGGCGGCATTTGGAGAATTCCGCCATCTTACGACGGCTGCCAGCGCAGTCCAGTCCCTCGCTTCACCGTGCTAACCGAGGCGGACCGGGCCCAATTGAGAACGTTCTTTGCAACGTTTGCTGAAAAGGCACTCAGAATTCTCGCCCCAGGCGGACATCTGTTTATCGCGAGTAGTCCATTGCTGTCGCACCTTGTCTACCTGCCGCTCATGGAAGCTGGATTCGAGAAACGGGGAGAGCTGATCCGGCTCGTTCAGACGCTGCGTGGCGGTGACCGGCCGAAGAATGCGCACAAAGAGTTTCCGGACGTAACCGTTATGCCTCGCTCCTGTTGGGAACCGTGGGGCATCTTTCGCAAGCCGTGCGAAGGTCGTGTGCAAGATAATCTTCGTAAATGGGAAACGGGCGGCCTGCGACGGATTTCGACCGATGCGCCTTTCACCGACGTTATCGCTTCGGCTCCGACTCGATCCGAAGAACGGGGAGTAGCCCCGCATCCCTCCCTGAAGCCCCAGGCATTCATGCGGCAAATTGTTCGCGCGTCTCTCCCACTAGGACATGGCATCGTATTCGACCCTTTCATGGGTGCTGGCTCAACCATTGCAGCGGCCGTAGCAGTGGGATATCGGAGCGTCGGAGTCGAATCCGATCCCGCATTCTTCGACATCGCCGTAAAGGGTGTACCTGCCCTGGCTGCGCTGTCCGTGAACGGGACGACCCGTATTATCCGGACGAACGATATTGTATCCTTAGCCGGACGAGGCAAGAACGGACTTGGCTCTCTCGCCTGATGGCTTCGATAGAACGGTAGCGCTTCCTCCGGGCCTGACGATCGCGCATATCAAGAATGCCATCGAATTTGTGGAAGAGAAAGCCGAGGAACTGATCGAGCTTTACTTCGAGCAGGCCAACATTTTCAGCGGAGTCGTCGGCATCCTTGGAGTTCGTGCGCTTGACTCTCTCAGCCCGTACAAGCGCCATAAGCACCCTGATGTCGCCCAACAGCGGTTCCCTGACCTGTCCCTACGTGGAAAACTGAATCCGCCGCCAATGGAGGCCCTGGAATCGAAGGGAAGCACCAGATCGTGGGCGATACAGTCGCACTACAATCACCCTGGCTGGTACGTGGTATGGCGCTACGCAGTGGACCCCACCAAGAAAATGAAGCGTGGCAGGCCGGTGTTGATTTGGCGGGTAGATCTGCCCTTCCTCCAGGCAACGGATTGGAAGTACGAAGGGAGCAAAGCGAAAGAAGGTCAAGGCGGAAGAACGCACACGTTCGGGATACAGAATCCGAAATCCGTCATCTCGAACGCGATCGTCTATCAAGCGCCGCAGGTTTCCCTCTCTCGCGGCAAGCCATCACTCATCGACCCAGGCACACACATCTAGCACAATGCGGCGCCGTTTGCAAAGCTCCTTCGACCCCGTGTTTAATATCAAGATACGACCGTCATGATTACACCACTCCTCTTTTTGCTTCTGGCGCATTCTTCCCGGCCGGCCCAAGCTCAGGGCCGAGCCGCCCAAACCACCACCACCACGGCCCCTGCCGTACCCCAAACCGCCCCCCAGCCCACCCCCGGAGGCGGGCGCGGACGCGGCGGCATCGCCGGTCCTGGGCCGGCCATCGGAGGCGAGATCGATGAAACCCCCGTCGTCACCAAACACTCCATCACGGTCGATGGCAAGACCATCAACTACACCGCCACCGTCGCGCAGATGCCGCTGAAGGACGCCTCCGGCGAAACCGAAGCGCACATCTTCTACATGGCCTACACCCTCGACGGCGCCGAGCCTTCCAAACGCCCGCTGACCTTCTGCTTCAACGGAGGCCCCGGCTCGGCCTCCATGTGGGTGCACATGGGCGGCATGGGACCGCGCAGCCCCAAACTGATGCCCAATGGCAGCATGCCGCCGCCGCCCTATCAATTGAAGGACAACCAGGACACCTGGCTGGATAGAACCGACCTGGTGTTCATCGACCCCGTGGGCACCGGCTACAGCCGCGCCAAAAACCTGGAAGTGGCGCGGCGCATGAACGGCGTGCAGGGCGATATCCAGTCGGTGGGCGAATTCATGCGCATGTACATCGTGCGCAACAACCGCGAGATTTCGCCGCTGTTCATCGCCGGCGAAAGCTACGGCACCTTCCGCGCGGCCGGCCTGGGGGGCTACCTGATCGATCGCGGCATCGCCTTCAACGGCATCGTGCTGATCGGCACCACCCTCAATCTCGAGACCATCTGGAGCCGTAGCGACGACCTGGTCTACGAGCTGGAGCTGCCCACCTACGCGGCCGACGCCTATTACCACAAGAAAGTCGCGGCGGAATTGCAGCGCAAGGATCTCAAGTCGTTCCTCAAGGAAGTGGAAGGCTTCAGCATGGGCGAATACGCCACCGCCCTGGCCAAGGGCGACGACCTGCCCGCGGCCGAGCGCAAGGCGGTGACCGAAAAGCTGGTGCGTTACACCGGAATCGACGCCCACTACATCGAGGAAAGCAACCTGCGCTGGGACGTCGGCCACTTCGCACGCCAACTGCTGCGCGACAAAGAACTCTCGATCGGCCGCTACGATGGGCGGCTCACTGCGCCGGCCTCCTTGAACACCGGCGAAACCTCCGAGTTCGATCCTTCCAGCACGCTGATCACGCCGCCATTCACCGCCATGTTCACGAACTACATCCGCGGCGAGCTGGGATACAAGACTGACATGTACTACTACCCCAGCGGCGGCGTTCAGCCCTGGGACTACGGCGTGCAGAACGGCTTCGGCGACACCACCAGCCTGCTGCGCAACGCCATGGCCAAGAACCCCTACATGAAGGTGATGGTGGCGGCGGGCTACTTCGATCTGGCCACGCCCTACTTCGCGGTGGAATACACCTTCAACCACATGGGTCTGAATCCCGACATGCACAAGAACATCACCTGGGATTTCTACCAATCCGGGCACATGTTGTACATCGACAGCGACTCGCACTCCAAGCTGAAGCACGATTTCGGCGAGTTCCTGTCCAGCGCCCTTCCCAAAGAAGACGTGCGGTAGGCCGTGGGGCAGCCAATCCTGGCTGCAGCCGCCTTTCGGGCGGCCTGGCCAAGCGGACCGCCGCGAATTGGACCGGACAACTCACAGACCAGTGCCACCGCGAATGCGCGAACGCTAGGCACATTGACCTGAGCCTCGCGTCAACGTATACTCCTACGCGGGAAGAAGGTGTGAATTGTGTTTGGCTCCAACATTCTCGACATTGCCATAGGCATGGTCTTCTTTTACCTGCTGCTCAGTCTGATTTGTTCGGCTGTCAATGAGCTGCTGGAAGGTTGGCTCAAATACCGCGGCAGCAATCTCGAAAAGGGCTTGCGCGAGCTTCTGCAAGACCCCCATGGCACCGGTCTGGTAAAAGCGTTCTACGAGCACCCGCTAGTCGATGGCCTGTTTCTGGGCCCGTACGATCCCAACAATAAGAAGAACCTGCCCTCATACATACCGGCGCGAATTTTTGCGCTGGTCCTGCTGGACCTCGTCCGGCCGGCCGAGCCAGTGGCGGCTCCGGCTGGCGGCGAGGCTGCCCCGGGAGCGGCCCCGGCCGGCGGCGAGGCCAAACCGAAGCCGGTTCCGGCTCCGGTTCCGGCTCCGGAGCCGGAACCGGCTGCCATCGCTGTGCCGGATCAGGTAAGGAAAGCCGTCACGGCGCTGTTCCGCGCTGCGGGTGAGAACGAAGACAAGGCTCGCGCGAATGTGGAGGGTTGGTTCAACGACTCCATGGAGCGCGTTTCCGGCTGGTACAAGCGGCGGTCGAATGTGATGATTTTCTGCATCGGTTTGACTGTGGCTCTGCTGGTCAATGGAGATTCCATTACCATCGCCAGCGGTCTGGCGAATGATAGACCAATGCGCGATTCGGTCGTCGCCGCGGCCCAGCTTTATGCCCGGGAGAACCCCTCGGGCCCGGCAGCAACTGTCAAGCCAGATGCCGTGCTAAAGCCTTTCTTGAATACGTTCTCCGGCCTCGGGCTGCCCATCGGCTGGGACCCTCGCGACATCGAAACCGTTCCCGGCCGCATCCCCACCGGATGGGGCTGGTTGCTGAAGCTGCTGGGTTGTCTGTTGACCGCTGCTGCCGTTTCGCTCGGCGCTCCCTTCTGGTTCGATATGCTGAACAAGGTCATTGACGTGCGCTCGAGCCTGAAACCGCAACCGCAAGCCGCCGCGCCGGCAGACAAGTGAGCCGGATCTACGACAACTTCTTCAGCTGCCGGGACCAACTGAAGATCCGGCGGATGACCCCAGGCTGCTCGCCCGCGTCGCCGGAGTCGCTCGCCGATCACCGATCTCGTCAACCGACAACCCCTTTCCCCTCAGTCACTTGACCCAGGCACCCGGCAATCCTGACAATGGGTCCGGCACTGCGGCCGCGCGTGGCAGAACTGCGGATGCAGACAGGTTGCAATGAAGTCCGGACTTTGGCCGATGCCGAACGCGCACACATCGTAGCGACGCTTCGGGAGACCAATGGGTTGTTGGCGGACGGACTGGCGCGGCGGCCAGACTCGGGGTGCCCAGAACTACCCTGATCGCCAGGATGCAGAGACTTGGTCTTGCGAAGTTCCCCGCCGCGCAGAACGAAACGCCGCCAGCTCAGCCTGGAGTGGAACGTTGGATACCCGATAGCGCTGAAGAACATCTGGTCAGTGCCGC
Organism: Bryobacteraceae bacterium; assembly: GCA_052144935.1. Taxonomy (GTDB): domain Bacteria; phylum Acidobacteriota; class Terriglobia; order Bryobacterales; family Bryobacteraceae; genus JOPF133. Next base: position 8,580 of record JBKQPR010000243.1, on the reverse strand, counting down.
GGGCACGGGGTACGGCGGTTCTGACAGGGAATACACGTACGTGCGCTAGTACCTCTCAGGCCCGCCGCGCGGTTCGATCCCAGGAGTTCCGCAGGTGCGGGAATCGCTCATCCAATAACATGCTGGCCTGATGCGCAGTTTCCAACTCTGGCTCCTCGTGGCTCGCATTCGGAACGGGCGGTTGGGCAGGTGGTCGGCGCCGGCGGTTGAGCGCCGATCGATGGCCGCCACGGGCACCCGCGGCCCGGCAGGCGGCGATGCTCATATTGAAGTAGGCTTGGTGTAATCGAGATTCAAGCCCTTCAATTCATTGATCGCGTGGGCCGGAACCTCAAGTGGAAAAACCACTGACGGTCAGAAACAGGCGATCAGAAGGCGATGCCCAAAGCCTGGGCTGGTCCGTAGTCGGAGATGGTACTCAGACGATCTACTTGAACCAATGGGGCCGTCGCGGTATCCACGGGGGAGGATAGCGCCTCTCGTCGCGATACCAGGGATCATTGGGATGTGGACCCCACCGGCCTTCCTTCCGTTCGCTAGCGTCCTGCGCTGGCGCATGGGCTTTCGTTGGGGTGACAAGCGCGGACGCCGGATGGCCCGCGCACACTGGGCAACAACGCGGGCAGAACGAGCCACGACGGGACAACGGGCGGTGCATGTTCTGGGCCCGACCGCCACACAATAGGCACGGGCCACTCAAGGCTCCCGACTGAACGCACGGTTCCATTCTTCCCCCTCAATCTCAATCAGATTGGCGATTGAACCAATGTTGCGGTTCGATCCATGGTTGATGCCCCCGGCGATCACGTGCCGGCTGCGGCGTCTGATTGCTGTGCCTGTCTACCCAAGCGGAAGCCTCCCGCAACCAGCGATTGCAGCGCGGCGTAAGCATAGTTGCGCGCGTCCAACGCTTCGTTCCGTGCGCCGACCTTTTTTGTCCATTCGCGATGTGCGAAGCCCTTAGAATAGCGCACCCGGCACGTCTCAGCCGTGAGCTGCTCGAAGTAGCACAAATCGTATCGGTTGGTAATCGGAAAGTGGCAGAATCCCGGCCCAGGCTCCCTGATCTTCAACCTCGCGTAAAGTGCTTCCTTGGCGGCGTCCACACCCACCATCCACAGCGGCCTCCGGTCGGCGCTTTGCCCGTGCATGCGCGGCCAAATCGGACGCTGCCCCGCCATGCCTTTGATCGGATACACGCTGCGGTGTGCTCGCCCGTTACAGAACTGCTGCACGGTCGGCTGATGGAATCCCGAGTCCACACACGCCGCCGCGATCTTCAACTCGCGGCTGCACGGGTGCTCGAATGTCAGCGAGAGCGCCTAGTCGAGCATATCCCACAGTTCCCGCTCCGCCGGATCGCCCGGCAGCACCACGTATGCGAGGCTCCAGCTTTCCTCGTCCCGGCCCCAGCCCACGATTTCCATCTCGATCCGGTCGGCCTGCAAATCTGCCCCAGCGGTAATCAGCACGATGCCCACTGGCAGGATCTCGTCCGCACGGTATGGTTCGCGCCGTGCCAACAGCTCATGAGCTTCCGTCTTGGTCGCGCCCGCCTGCTGGGACGTCTCGGCCAGAACCGTGTTCGTGAACGTCTGCATCCGCTCCGGCGACTTGCGGGCGCGGAGAAAGTCCTTCGCAAGCTGGCCCCAGGTTGTCGACGGCGAGTACAACCCGTTCAGCCAAAACCCGGCTGTGCCGCCGTCGCCGGCTGCCTCTGCCCGCCACTCTCCGCGTTCCAGCATTGCCGGCTTGTGGTGATCCGCGATGAGGCCGTGGCAGCGCTCACATTCGTACAGTGCGGCGCCGGGTTTACGGTCCGCCAACTTCACTCCGCTCCAGCGCAGAATCTGGAACGTGCCGCAGTGCGGGCATGGCACGTAGTACTTCCGCTGATCCGACTCCAAATATGCCTGCTCGATGCGGCTCACCTCCGCAATCGTCGGGGTCGAGATCATGGCGATTTGGCGGTTCGCAAAGGTGCTGGTGCGCCGGATCGCAAGATCGACCGGATCGCCTTCCTCCGTGCCGGCCGCGCCGGTGGATGCTGACGGCGGATAGGCATCGACTTCGTCCATCAGCAGGAACCGCGCCGGCATGGACCGCAGGCCCACGGAGCTGTTGGCGCCCGTCACCACCAGCACGCCGCCCGGAAATTCCTTCGCCAGGATCGTGTTGCCGGAATCGCGCTCACGCGGGTCGGAAACCCGTTCGGCCAGCACGGACGTGTTCTCAATCAGCGAAGCAATCCTTTGGCGGGAAAACCGTTTGGCGAGCTCGACAGTTGGCTCCACCAGCATCGTCGGGGCGGGCACGTAGTGGATGATGTACCCCAGCATATTCAGCAGCACCTCGGAGCCGCCGATCTGCGCCGGCTTCATGAATACCACGCGCGAGTACGGCGAGGACGGGCTGAGGCAGTCCATGATCTCCCGCAGGAAAGGCGTCCGCAAAGTACGCCACCGGCCAGGCTCGCCGGCCGAGACACGCGACAAGATTCGGTACTGGTCGCTCCATTGGCTGATGGTAAGGTCGGGATCGGGCCGCAGCAGTCGTTAGCGCGTTGCGAACCCCTCCCAGGATTGCTGCTGATCAGATGGCGTCGATTGCATTGGCCAGCGCCTCCAGTTCGCGTGAGAGTTCGGTCTTCAGGGTCACATGGATCTTCTTCGGGTCGCTTTCCGCCGCCAGGACTGTCGCCAGCCGGTCCGGCAAGCCGAGGATGCCATCGCGGAGAGCCCTGCCGGCATCGGCCATCGATTTCCGAACCACTTCGGCCTCGATCACCTTTCCCTGGCGGACCTCATACTCCAGCTTCCGCAGCTTTGCCCGGAAAACCATTTCGACGGTGCGCGCCTGCGCGAAACTGGCGCCCGTCTGACCGCCAAGCGAATCGGCCGCCGGCCGAAATTGAGACGGTGGTGTCGCTTGCAGTGGCTCGACATCGACGGGCCGATCGTCGAGAACAGCATCGCTGGCGGCTACATCCACGAGTTTTCCGCGCATCACGAGAATGCCTCGTTGCGCCAGGCGCATGATATGCGAGCGGTTGACCTTGCGGTGGCGGCTGTACTCCGCCATCGTCATAAATCCGGGGGGCGGCTGTTTCATGGTTTTGTTGACTCCTGTTGACTTCTCGATGCCGGCGTCCTCCAGGATTCCGCCGACGATGACGGACCAGTCCTCGAAGCTGCCGACCGGAGGGATGTTCGGCTCGGGCCGCCCGGCTTCGAACCAGGCCCGCGCCATCGTGAGCAGCGCCGTCAGGAGCTCACCACGATGTTTCAGAACATATTCCTTCAGGCGCTTGTGTTTGAATCCGGTGCGGTGGAACGGCTTCGAGCACTTGGCGTCCATTCGAATCCAGTAACAGCGTCGGGGCATATCGCCGCCCAACTGGATGTTGTTGCCGGTGGCAATCCAGGCGCAGCGGACGGGTAGGTTGATCGTCTGCGATTTTCCGAGGACACGATCACCGTGGGTAGTTTCCGTCAGCGCCTTGCAGAAATCCCCGTTGTCCAGCCGGTAATTGACCTTGTCGATCACCACCACTGCGGATCCCTCGCGTAGGACGGAGGTCAACGTCTTCCTCCATTCCTCCGCATCGCTGGGCGCGGAGAACATCGCGGCTTCGCGGCCGCTGGTGATGATCGACACCGCCTCCGACAACAGCGTTTTGCCGGTTCCTTGCGTGGTGGCGTCGAACAGCGCCAACGGCGTCGGGCCGGGAATGGCAGGCCGCACCACGGGCGTGAGCATCGCCGCCATGGCGTTGGTCCGGCTCGGCACATCTACAAACGGAAAATCAGAGATGACATCGAGCACCAGATCTACGGCTACATTGATGTGGTCGGCTGTCGGATGCTCCTGGATATCCGGCATGTTCAGGCCGTCCTGTTGCGCATAAAACAGGCGGCTCTGTTCGTCGTAGCCGGGTACCGTGATGATGGTGCCGTTCCTCGCGCAACGCCGGGGCTTCGATGACGCCCTGGAGCGCGGGGAAGCCCCACTCCATGGGTGGCATTGCCAGGATATCCTTCACCATGTCCACCGGCGGTGGGCAGTGACGGCCGTTCTCCCCCTTGTGAATGCACACCGGCCTGCCAGCCCGGACGAAGATGGAGGGCGGATAGTTGAATGCCAATGCCGCCAGACTGTCGCGCGTCACGTCGCGTAACTGGCGGTCGTTTGCCTGGATATTGGGCAGATCGGGAAGACGGCGGGGGCCACCATCAGTGGTTTCGTCCTTGCCGCGCTTGGAACGCTTTGGAATGCCCAGCACCACGGGGATCGCGATCTTGCCCCGGTAGTTGCATTCGGCGCAGTAGCGGCCGCATCCCAGGTCGCCACCGATGAACGCGCAGGTGGCCGGCCCGCGCCCATGGCCTGTTTCAATTTTTCGGTGGTCTCAACCTCGGAGTACTTCGGATAAGGGCGGCTGAGTTCGTGGGTGAGATGCTCTCCATCTTTGCACCGGCCAACGATGCCGAGCAGCCTATACCATTCCGGCTCCGGAAGGGAAGCTGCATCATCTTTACAGTGGCGAATCCACGGGCATCCAGCGCGCACTCGTAGAAATTCAGCCCTAGCCGAGCTAGGCTGCTCGGGCGCCGGACCTTGCACATGCGCCTTCAGTTCCGGGTCGGCTTCAACGGTGAGGAAGTCCTCGAAGTCCGAAGGATTGTAACGGTGGCCATCGCCGATTACTTCGTAGCGCACCAGTACTGGTTCAGCCTGCTTCCTGTTGTACGCGCCAGGCAGCCCGAGCAGGCGGCAAAGATCGGCAGTCCCGTCCATGGCCCAGCCGCGGTCCAGCGCGAGGTGTTGTAGGTATTTCTGGAAAGCCTTCGAGAGCGCCTTCGCCTTCTTGCGTTCTTTGTCGGAATCCAGCTCCCAACATCCCATGAACAACCAGTAGGGCTGAATGCCGCCGCCAGTGTAGACGATCACGGTGGGCTTGAACGGGACCACCTGCAGAAGCCACGGCATTTCGTGGTGCCGGAGTCGGCACTGCCCGTGCTGGCCGACCACCGGGCCGAGCAGTACGAGGATAAGCGGCTTTTCGGTGCCGACTACCAGGATCACAATTTGATATTCTGCCAGCCGAACGGGGCCTACTACTCGCCGGATCGCCTGGGCGCCCCGTGAAGGAATTGATGCGCAAGGTTGGCCTGGAAGGCGTCAGCCTGGATTCGCTCCGGCACACGAACGCCACGGAATTATTGCGCAACGGGGCCCCGCTCGCGGAGGTCAGCCGCCGCCTTGGGCACGCCGACCAGAACATCACGCTAGCGATCTACAGCCACGCGATCCCCACCGACAGCCGCGCGGCAGCGAAGATCTGGGACGACGCGCTTGGGGACGTGATCGAGGTCGGAAAAAAAGCTGGGGCCTTGCGGACGGTTGCACATGGTTGCACGGAGGCCGCCCGGGAAGTTAGTTTTGTTGAAAGGAAAGGAGGTTAGATGGCGGGGACGACGGGGCTCGAACCCGCGACCTCCGACGTGACAGGCCGGCGTTCTAACCAAACTGAACTACGTCCCCGCGATGTCACGCAGATATTCTGATGCTAACACGGCACTTGCCCGCCCGCCAAATCCGTCGGCCGGTTTCAGCCTTTTCTTCCGGCTTTGCTAAGGTGGGAAGATGTCCATCCGTTCCGCCGCGCTGCTGGTCGCGGCGTTCGCTGTCGTGGCCAGCGCCGCCGATTCTAAGCATAGCCAAGGGCTGCGGTAGATCCGGCCCGAGCACGTCACCGCCACGGCCCTTGAACACGATCTTACACTTGTGACGCGGAACATGAGGGACTTCGCCGGTCTCGGTGTCGTTCTTCTCAACCCCTGGGATACGGCATGAATGCAGTTCAATCACTCGTTCCCTCCGCAACCATCGCAGACGGACTTCCGGCGCTGATTGCCGGGGCAGGGGAGCGGGCCGCCTGGCGCTTCGTCGAGTTCTTCACCCCTCAACATCCGCAACCCGAACACACGGGCCTCATGGCATTGCCAGCCTCACCAGAGTGCTGCCTGTGCACGTGGCCGCCTACATCGAACAATTGCAGGGCAGGCAGTCGGCCCCGACCGTCAAGCAGCATCTCGCGGCGATCAGGATAGAAATAAATAGAATTAAATAGAAATAAAGGGCCGATCAAGTCATTTTTTGATCGCTTGGGGCAAAGGCTGAATGAGATCGGAGAGGTTAACGCCCGTGAACAGGCCCTCATGATGAGGGCGGTCGTTCTGAGGAGCGATGTTTCTGACTTTAGGAGCGAACGCGTCAAGGCCATATACCTTGGAGTCTGCCTTGACATCGGTCGGCTAAAACCACAGTCTTCTCTCGATGAGATTGCGAGAAGAGGTGAGCGGTGGTGGGACTCGTTGATCCCTGATTCTGATCCTGGCGGCCTTCCGGGCATCCCGGACGCCGACAGCGGTGATGACGACGGAGATTGACGCATTTACTTGGCTAACGTTAGAAGGCATCGAAAGGGCAGGGCCCCTTGACGTATAGTGGTCCCAGGATTTCAGACTAGGCAATAAGCTAAAATTCCGGCGGGGTCATTGATAGGAGAGGGAGATGACAACGACGAGGAAAACAGTACAGTCCACAATTCAAGGCGCGGGTAGCGATGGAGGCGATCCGGGGCGAGAAGACGCTGAGCCAGTTGGGGTCACAGTTCAAGGTGCATCCTATGCAGATCGCGAAGTGGCGGAAGGCGGCGATCGAGCAACTGCCGGATCTTTTCGTGGATGGCCGGACTCGTAGGGCGGCCGACACTGAGGCGGACAACGATGCGCTTTATCAAGAGATCGGCCGGCTGAAAGTAGAGCTGGACTGGCTCAAAGAAAAAGTTGGTGTGCTCGACTGACGAACTGCGCGCGCTGGTGGATCGGGATCATCCGGATCTCAGCGTTCGGCGTGCTCCCCGTCAGATTGCTCCCGAGTTTCAACTAAACTACTGGCGGCGTGCGCCCATGGGCCTTGGCAGGCCCATGCCCGCAGTGAGCCGATTGCGGGTGAGAGAGCCCAAACGGACCATCGTGCCATTGTCCGTAGACGATGTGGCGCGTTTCTGGTCCAGCTTCCGTACCTCACGCGATTTGGCCATCGTCGGCTTGATGCTCCTGCAGGGTCTGCGATCGCAAGAAGTGAGGGATCTGAACCGCGACGATCTGCGAGTGCCGGAAGCAGAGATCCGCGTGCCAGGCAAGGGCGACAAGCCGCGCATGCTGCCCCTGGCTCCCGAAGCCGTCCAACTGCTGGATCACTATCTGCGGTTGGAGCGCCCCGATGCACGCACGGCCGCCTTGTTCGTCTCTCTCAAAGGCCCTGCACGAGGAACTCGTATGACACCGGCGGGCCTACGCTCTCTGTTCCGCTACCATCGCCACACCACCGGCGTGAAACTCGCCAACCCGCACCGTTTCCGCCACACTTTCGCCTCCGATATGCTGCGCGGCGGCGTCAGCCTGCCGGCCCTCATGCGGCTCATGGGCCACGCCCACATTCAAACCACGCTCATTTACGTGCACGTTACTCCACTCGAGGTCTACCAGCAGTATGCCCGCGCCGTCGCCCAGCACATACGGCCGATTCCGGTGATCCCGTCGTGAACCTTTCCCGCCAGGCTCCCCTCCAGCATCCCTTGGCCGATCGGTTCGCAAGCGCCATCGATTCCCTGGGCGCCGCCTTGGCTCCCGGCTCGGTGCGTCAATACCGTGCCACGGCCCGCAACCTCCTCCTGTATCTCGGCGCCGACCATCCCCAGGTTGTCTCTCTCGATCAGTTGCGTCGCGACCCACACATCCTGGGTTGGATGACCAGGATGCGTTCGCAGTTCCCTCCTCTGGCGCCGGTCACTTACATCACCCGGCTCATTTTCTTACGCGGCATTCTGGCGGAACTGGCTTCGAGCGCACAGCTCCCCGAACTCGCCCAACTACTCCGTCGCCAAGACGTTCCCCGCGCTCCTAGACGTTTGCCGCGCGCGCTCACCATGGAGCAGGATCAACGGCTCCAGCAAGAGCTGCTGCGCCGCAACGATCTGGGCGCCAATCTCTTCTTGTTGCTTCGCCACACCGGTATGCGCATCGGCGAAGCGGCCGACCTTTCCCTCGATTGCCTCCACGCCTCCGACCCCGATCAATGGGCCATTCAGGTGCCTCTCGGAAAGTTGAAGACGGAACGGATGGTCCCCGTCGACTCTTTCGTATGCGGACTGGTCCAACGTCTTCGCTTCTTCCGCTCCTTCGATCCCTTGCCCGCCGACGGCAGGCTGCTGGCTCGTCCCAGCACCCGGGAAGCCTTGATTCGCCAACTCCGTCGATACCTGCACGCGGTGTGTGCTGAGGCAGGCATTGCGAAACGCATCGTTCCGCACCAACTCCGTCACACCTATGCCAGCGAGATGCTTCGTTCCGGGGTAGAGTTTCTTTCCGTCATGAAGTTACTCGGTCACGCCTCGCCCGAGATGACCATGTTGTACCTCGATATCGCTTTGACCGATTTGCAACGGGAATTTCATGCGGCTCGCTCCGAGCCCCGCCATCTCGCGCCTCAGCCGAAAACCCAGGTCGCCTC
>JBKQPR010000242.1:0-26798 GCA_052144935.1 Bryobacteraceae bacterium | reverse complement strand
CCATCGTACAACTCCGGGCCATCTACCTCTCAGGAGACTTTGATCGCTACTGGCAATTCCACATCGATCAGGACCAGCACCGCCTATACCCCTCCTGGACCGTGGTTCCAAAATAGCCACACCCAAGTAATTACCAACCCGGCCGGAAGCCTTGACCCCCATGTTGGGGCCTACGGTGCGGCGAATCAGGCGGATGTCCTCGTACAGAGCGGAGGGATCGGGGCTGAATCCGGTGCAGGTTTTGACAAACGCCGCGCCCGCCGCCTGCACCACGCGGGAAGCGTCGGCCTTCTGTCTGTCCGTCAGGAAGGGAGTTTCAATAATAACTTTGACCACGGCTCCGCCGGCGGCCTTGACGACTGCGCGCACATCGCCTTCCGCAGATTTGAAGTCGCCATCGAGAAACACACCTATATTCAGGACCATATCAATCTCCGCGGCGCCGTCGGCCAGGGCATGCTCAGCCTCGAATACTTTGATTTCCGTTTTCACCGCTCCCAGAGGAAAACCAACAGGGGCAACCACCTTGACGCGGGAGCCCTTCAGGGCGGCAGCCGCGCGCTGGATGTGAGCCGTATTTACACACATCTGCCCATACCCTTCATTGCGCACTATCAGGGCCACCGCTTCAACTTCTGTGGGCGTGGTGGTGGGCGTGAGCAAAGCTACATCCAGCATCCCTTGGACTTCTTCAGCAGTGACGCTCATGGCTCTTATCCTCCGGCAAGAAACCTTATTTCGCTCGCATCGAGTTTAGCTGGAATCTCCTTTTTCGACCCAGTTTAGCTCGATCAAGAAGCTGATTGTGCCTGAATCACGGCGCATCCGGAAGTTATCCACTTGGCAGTGTAACGCCCCAGCCCCTGAACGAGTTGAACCCCTGCCCCGGCACTATTCTCACTCCCCCACGAACCGATACCCCACCCACGGCTCCGTCACAATAAACTTAGGCCGCGACGGATTCACTTCGATCTTCTTCCGCAACTGGTTCACGAACACCCTCAGGTACTCCGGCTCGTCCCCGTAATCCGGCCCCCAAACCGCCTGCAGTACCTCGCGATGCGTCACCGGCTTGCCCGCGTGCAGCACCAGGTAGCGCAGCAGCTCGAACTCCTTGGGCGTCAGCCGGACATCTCCGCCCCGCACACGCACCCGCCGCGCCGCGAAATCCATTTCCAGATCGGGCGATGCGTAGGCGCTCGGTCCGCCCTCGGGCGATGCCGGCGAGCGCCGCAGGGTGGCCCGGATGCGCGCCAGCAGCTCCTCGATGCCGAACGGCTTGGTCACGTAATCGTCGGCTCCCGCATCCAGCGCCGCCACTTTGTCCTTCTCGCTGTTGCGCACCGAAAGAATCACCACCGGGATATCCGACCCCGCCCGAATCGCCTGGCAGGTCTCCAATCCGCCCATGCCCGGCAGGTTCATATCCAGCAGCACCAGGTTGGGCGGCTCCGCCGAAATCGCTTCCATGGCGTCCTCGCCCGTGCGCGCCTCGGTCACCTCATAGCCATGCCCAACCAGCGTGGCCTTCATCACCCGCCGAATCTGCGGATCGTCGTCCACCACCAGAATCTTCCCCGTGCTCAATGTTTTCGGTCTCCACTCGCCGCCAGCGAGAAATAAAATACCGAGCCGTGCCCCGGCTCGCTCTCTACCCAGATGCGCTCCCCGTGCGCTTCTACAATCCCTTTGGCGATCGCCAGCCCCATCCCGGTACCCTTGGTCGAGAAGCGGTGCTGCCGCCCGCGAAAGAACCTCTCGAAAATCAGGCTGCGCTCGTTCTCCTCGATGCCCGGCCCACGGTCGGCCACCCCGATCACGATTTTCCCACCCTTCAGCTCCGCCGAAATCGTCACCGGCGCCCCCCCCGGCGAATATTTCAGGGCATTCTCCACCACCTGTTTCAGCACCTGTTCCACAAACTCCCGATCCGCCTCGGCCGGCGGCAGCCCTTCGGGAACCGTCACCGTAACGGCCCGTCCCTTCAGAGCGGCGGCGTATTCGTTGAGCACCGCCGCCACCAGGTCCGCCACTTCCACGGGCCCTTTATCCAGGTGGATTTTCCCGGCTTCGATACGCGCCATGGCGATCACTTCCGCGGCCAGTCCGTTCAGCCGGTCGGCCTCTTCGTCGATGATCGTGAGCAGCTCGCGCTGCGTGTTGCCTCCCAGCAGGTTGCCCACCGCCGCTTTGATGGAGGTCAGGGGCGTCTTGATATCGTGCGCCAGCGAATCCAGCAGCGCCGATTTCAGCACCTCGCTCTGGCGCGCTGCCTCGGCGTGGCTGGCGTCCTCCAACGCCCGCGCTCTTTCGATCGCCAGAGCCACCAGGTTCGCCATGGCCCGCACACTCTGCGCCGTGGGCAGCGGCCCCATCAGCGCCAGGCTTCCCAGCGGACGGCCACCCAGCCGCACCGCCGCCGTGGCCACGCCGCGTTCATCCTCGATGGTCACGCCCTCGGTTTCCGCCACGGCTCGCAATTCGTGATCCGAAACGATTTTGCTCTCCGGACCCGACCGCACCACTTCCTCGGCCGGGCGGTAATACAGCGCCGCGGCGCTGCACCCGAACACCTGCACCACTTTGTTCACAAACTCGCGGATAGTCTTGCGGGCGTGGCCGGTGAACAGCATGGCCTGCAGCAGCGCGTACAGACGCTCGATCTCCAGCCGCCGCGCCTCGGCCTCCGCAGTTCGCCGCCGCGCCCGCGCGGAAAGCTGGCTGGCCGTCACCGCTGTCACCATGAACGCCAGCAGCGCCACCCAGTTCTCCGGGTCTTGAATGGTGAGCGTTCCCACCGGCGGCAGAAACCAGAAATTGAACCCTAGCATCGCCGCCACCGAAGCCACCGTCGCTTCGCCCAGTCCCCACCACGTGGAAATGCCCAGAATGGCCAACAGCAGGCTCAGCGCCACGGTCGTGTTGTTGGCGGGCACAAGACGGTAGAATTCCAAGATTGCTCCCGACAGCAGCACTGCCGCGACATAGCGCAGCGCCGTCCGCCACGCGAATGGATCTGCGCTCACTTTCCGAACAGCCTGTTGAAGAACTCGCGCGTGCGCTGCCGGATCTCGCGCAGCGTGCCATCCAGGCGCTGCCGGTGCAGATGCTCCGGCGTCCAGCGGCGCACCAGCCCGGTGAGCATTTCGAACTGCCCTTGCGCCGTGGGCAGGCTGCCTTCGGAGTGGCCCGTGGCGATGCGTTGCCCGTGATCCAGCGCCCGGTAGAAGGTGGCCGCTTCGCGCAGGAAGTCGGCGTCCTCGCGGTCCAGGTGGCCCATCTTCTCGATCACGTCGATGCGCTCCGGCGTGTTCAGCACCTTGTAAAAGATGCCCGCCCCGCGCAGCCGCAGGTACATCAGCGCGAAGTCGATATCGTAATAGCCGCCCACCCCGGCCTTCAGCGAATTGCGCGGCCCCTGCTCGCGCTCCAGCCGCGCGCGCATCTCGGCCAACTCGCTCCGCGACCGCATGCTCTGCCCGTAGCGCCGCCAGTCCACCTGCTGCAGCTCGTGCAGGAATCGCGTGGCGCGCTCCACGTTGCCGGCCGCCCCGCGCGATTTCATATACGCGATGCCTTCCCACGCCTCCGCCTGGCCGGCGAAATAAGTCTTGTACGACGCTTCGGTTTGCACCAGGTCGCCTTCCCGCCCATTGGGCCGCAGCCGCGTATCGATGGCGAACATCACGCCCTCGCCGGTGTACGAGCTGATGTTGGCCACCATGCGCTCCGCCACTCCCGTCCAGAAATCGTGCTCCGGCGCGTCCGCGTCCGGAATCACGAACACCAGGTCGGCGTCCGACCCCAGATCGAACTCGCGCATCCCCAGCCGCCCCAGCGCGATCACCATCATCTGGTCGCGGGGCTCGTAGAAAATGCCCGCCGGCGGTGGAGCTTCGCGCAGCGCAATCTCGTACGCCGCGGCAATCACGCTGTCCGCCAGTACCGAAGTCTTGCCGAGGGTCTCGAAAATCGGCGCCGGACCCAGAATGCTCTCGCTCTCGACGCGCAGCATCTGCCGGCGGTAGAAGCGCCGCAGCAGGGCCCCATCGTCCAGCGGACCGCCCTCCAGTTGGAACGGCTCGCCCAGTTCCAGCAGCAGGTCCGGCTGGCGCAGCAGCTCATCCGCGAAGTACGGGCTGTGCTCGAACACGTCCAGCACCTCCGCCGCCAGCTTGCGGTCGGCGTTCAACTGCCCCAGCAGATCGGGACTGGCCATGGCCTTCTCCAGAAAATGCTCGAAGCGCACGCGCCCACGGTGCAAACCCGATGCTGCGATGGTCTCGGCAAGCTGCGGCGCGCGGTGGTCCAGAAAACGCGTCAGGTTGCTGGCCGGGGCAATCGTTTCCACCTCGTCTTCCAGCGTGGGAGTCTCCGGCGCCGACGTGTAATACATCGGCTTCTGTGCGTAGATCACGCGCTCGTAGATTTCGCGCACCGCCGCCAGGTGTTCCTCCAGCCGCTCCATCAGCGTGGCGGCGTTCAGGGTCTGCCCCGATCCATCCGCGGGCATCTTGCGCGCCAGCGCCTCCACGCGCTCAGGGTCCGTGGGCAGCGTGTGTACCTGGCGGTCCTCGTCCATTTGCAGGCGGTGCTCCAGGTAGCGCAGGAATTGGTAGGCCGCCGCCAGCCGCGCGTATTCGGCGGGCGATAATAGCCCCTTATCGCGCAGGCGGAATAGCGCCATCATGGTGCCGCCGTGCCGCACCCACGGCTCGCGCCCGCCGTGCAACCGCTGCAGACACTGCACCAGAAACTCGATATCGCGAATGCCGCCCGGCGTCAGCTTCACATCCAGGCCGCCCGCCCCACCGCGCTTGGCGGCCATTTTTTCGCCGATCCTCTGGCGCGTTTCCGAAACCGCCTCCACCGCGCGAAAATCCAGCGAGCTTTGATAGATCAGCGGCTCCACGAATTCCAGCAGCGCATTTCCCGGTTCCGGCTCCCCCGCCGACACCCGGCCCTTGATAAGCATCTGCTTTTCCCAATCGCGCGCCCGCTCGCTGTAGTAAGCGCGCGCGCCCTCCTCGGAGATGCAGATCTCGCCCAGTGTCCCATCCGGCCGCAGCCGCAGATCCACGCGATAACATTGGCCCTCGGCCGTGTAACTCGATAGCAGCAGGGTGTACTCGTTGGCGACCTTCTTATAGAATTCCTTGTTGCTCACCGGGTGCGCGCCATCGGTTTCGCCCCGGCCGCCGTACACGAACATCAGGTCGATGTCCGAGCTGTAATTCAGCTCGCCGCCGCCCAGCTTGCCCAGCGAGATCACCGAAAAGCCGCACAGCCGGCCGTCGGCCAGGCGCGGCTCTCCGTGGCGCGCCACGAACTCCTCGCGGATGCGCCGGTAGGCCACGTTCAGGATGGCGTCGGCCAGGTTCGACAGCTCGCCGGTGACATCGGAGAGGGTGGCCGCGCCCAGCACGTCGCGCAGCACGATACGCAGCAATTGCCGGCGGCGGAAGCGCGCCAGGTCCACCGCCGAGGGCGCCCCGCGATGCTCCTTGCCCAGAAAGTCGAACAGCCGCAACTCGTAGTCCTCGACCGTCAAAACGCGGTAGAAGCTGCCGGAGTTGGCCACCTGCAGGATGCGCTCCGGATTGTGCAGCACGGCCTCGGAAAGAAAACTGGAGTAGGAAAACGTGGTCACCGCGCAACGCAAAGCGGCGGGCGAGCTGGCGATGCGGTCGAACGCCGAACCTGATTCGTGCCGCAGCCGCTCCAGGCAACGGATCGAGGTTTCCGCTTCCGGAGCCGCCGCCAGCAGCAATTGAATGCGCGCCGCGATGCGTTCCGGCAATCCCGTTGCGAGCCGGATTGCGTCCAGCGAGCTCTGCATGGTCAGGCCAGTTTAGGCTCCACAGCAATTATATCCCCCGGCGCCACCGGCCCGGGCGCAATCACGCGCGCGTACAGCCCGCTCATGCCCCAGCGCGGCGACGAGGGATCGCGATTCCCCACCCGCGGATCGTAAATCTCGCCCTTGAGCGATTCGCCGTAGACATCCAGCGCCGAACAAGGCCCGCGCGGTTTGGTGATCTCGATGCGGGCCGCGCCGGCGCGCAACCGGTCGCCGATGCGCAAATCGCGAATGGGAATGCCGCGGATGGTGAGATTCTCTCCCATGGCTCCATAAAACAGAGGATACCCGCGCCCCCGGAGTTCATCGACCACCTCCGCGGCGACCACCAGCACCGCCTGCAGCGGCCCGCCATGAATCCCCGGGTGCGCCTGCACATCGCCTTCGATCCCCAATTCCGTCAGGACCCCGGACGGGATGGCGCGCTTGGGCAACCCTCCGCCCGAAACATTCACCTGGAGAATGGTTCCCTGCACGAGCTTATGCTAACATCCGTGTCACGGCTAATCCTGGCCGCGGCCGGACCCAGGGGGCGCCCCAGGTCTTGGTCCGGTTCAGCGGGTAACGCCGCATACTGCGGCGCAAAAGCGGTGAGCCGCCGCGGGCCGGAGACGATCTGCCGGAATCATAAGCGGCCTGCTCATTAGACTGCATCCATGGCGGAAATCACCAAGCCGCTCCGCACCGCCGCGCACGGCAACCGCGAGGCGCCGCGGCGGATCCCGGCCGCGGGCGGCAACCGCCTTGGCGGCAGTTGCTTGGGATGCAGCGCTACTAGGCGCGGCAGTGGATCCCGGCCGCGGGCCGCAACGGCCATGGCGGCATGGCGCCTTGCCGGCAAAACCCGGTACCAAGTACCCATTCGCCCGGCTATCGTACTGTTCCGCACGCTTCACGGCATCCCGGCCTGGGAGGCCAAATGTTATCCTAGCCACAAGGGGGCCGGTCCAAAGGGGAACCGGAACTTACTTACCATGCGCTGTACTTCCTGTGTCACTGCAGGTTTCGCGATCTTATTTGCCGCGGCGATGGCGCCCGCGCAGGAGACGGCCAGTCCACAGCCCAGCGCGCGTGAGTTGTTCTATGAGGCCGTGCCGGCAGCCCCGAAACCCGCGCAGCCCGCCAAGCCCGTCACCCGGCCCAAACAGCCTCCGGTTGCGCCGCCCGGCGCGACCACGCCACCTGTCATGACCACGCCGTCCGCCGCGCCGCCGGCGTCCCCCGGAAACGCGCTTCCCGGTGGGGGCCACGTCGTTCCGGCGACGGCGCAAACCGGTCCGGCGCTGGGCCTTCGATACACGATCGTCAGGCTCGTCAACGGCAGGCCGGTCGAGACGCTCCCCGATTTCGCGTTTCACGCCGGCGACCATATCCAACTCAACGTCCAGACCAACACCCCCGGCTATCTCTACATTGTCAACCGGGGGTCCAGCGGCGCCTGGAAGCCGCTCTTCCCCGCTCCCGAAATCGCCAACGGCGACAATTACGTGGACGGCTGGCATACCTACACTCTGCCGTCGCCCGAACACCATATTATCTTCGACGAGCAGACCGGAACCGAGAACGTCACCATCGTCTTCTCGCGCCAGCCGGTGCCCGATTTCGAGGAAATGATCTATTCGCTACAGGGCCACCCGGTTCAACCCGCCGGGCAACCCGCGGCTCCCGCCACGCCCAAGAAGATGATCATGATGGCGAGTCTCGATGACGCTACCGTGGGGCGCCTGCGCAACTCCGCTTCCCGCGATCTCATCGTCGAAAAGGTGGACCCCGGCACTCCCGCCAACTCCGGCGCTCCGGGCGACAAGAAGGAGACGGCCGTGTACGTGGTCAATCCGGCGGGAAGCGCGGATTCGCGCCTGGTTGCCGATCTGCACCTGGTGCACCGATGACCCGCGCGCTCGCGCCCGCCCTGCTGGCGCTGGCTGCGGCCGCGTTCCCGCAATCGCAGACGCTCACCCAGGGCGCGTACCGCATGGAGATCCTGCTCGACCGCCTGGATGGCACGGATTGGCACCTGATCGATCCCGGCCTGATTCTGGCGTCGGGCGATCGGGTGCATTTCCGTTTCCGCACCAATTTCGATGGCTATATGTACGTGAGCAACCACAGCTCTTCGGGCAAATACGAGCAGCTTTTCCCGCGGGCGGACACGGGACAGGACAACCGCATCCTGGCAGGCCACGAATACCAGGTGCCGGCCACGACGGGACTCTTTCGCATCGCCGGCCCGGCGGGTTACGAGACGGTTTATTGGCTGGTTTCGCCCGCTCCTCTGGCGGCCGGCGCGCCGCCGCGGGAAAGCCGGCCTGTGACGCTGCATCCACGTTGCGACGACACAATCCTGCGGGCCCGCGGCGATTGCGTGGATTCTTCCGCCGGCCCACGGCTGGTGCCTCGCGGCGAGCCCCTGCCCGATGCGCTGGCCCAGGCCGCCGGCGCCAGCCATCCCGATCTGCTCCTTATGCGCCAGGAAAATACCGCCGTGATCGCCTCGCCCGTGCCTCTCACCGGGCCGGTGGTCTACGAATTCCGCCTGGCCCACCGGTGATTCGATGATCCGCTCGCGATTGGCTTTCGTTCTTCTCACGGCTGCCCTGGCGCTCGGGCAGACACCGCCGCCGCAGGGCCCAGGGGGCGCCCCGCCGCAGAAGCGCGACCTCAAAGTGGAAAAGATCGAAACTCCGGACGTCCAGTCGGAAGCCATTCCCCGAAGCTATGCCGTGGTGGTGGGCATCTCGCGCTACCAGAACCTGGAGCAAAAGCAACAGCTCGAGTATCCGGAAGCCGACGCCCAGTCGATCTACACCATCCTGATCAGCCCCGAGGGCGGCAACTTCAAGGCCGAGAATGTGCATGTCCTCACGGGCGCCAAGGCGACCCTGGCCGCGGTGCGCCATGAAATAGACGACTGGCTGCCCTCGGCGGCAAAAGACGACGACCGCGTGCTGATCTACTTCGCCGGCCACGGATTTCTCTATCAGGGGAAAGGATACCTGGCTCCCTTCGATTTCGACCCCAGCCGTATCGCCGCCACAGGCTATCCCATGGACGAGCTGGGCGCCGTGATCGGCGGTAGGATCCACGCCAAATCCAAGATCCTGCTCACCGACGCCTGCCACAGCGGAGCCATCTCGCCCGAAGATACCGAAAGCCTGAACCATACGCTGTCGGGCTTGCAGACCTCCCTGTTCTCACTCACCGCCAGCCGCGACCGCGAGCGTTCCTACGAAAGCTCCGCGTTCGGAGGCGGCCACGGCGTGTTCACTTACTATGTGGTCAAAGGGATGGAAGGCGCCGCCGACACTTCCCACGACGGCCGGGTTACCGCGGACGAACTGGCCGAGTATGTCCACACGCAGGTGCGCGAGGCGACTCATGGCGACCAGAATCCGACGTCCGACCGCGGCAGCTTCGATCCGGACATGCGCCTCTCCTATGTCCCCTCCACTGCCGCGCCCGCCGCGGCGCCGGCGCCCAAGTTCGGGACGTTGGTCTTCGAGGCGAACATGGACGGCGTAGAGGTGTTTGTGGACGGCAAGTCCGTTGGTGTGCTCGACAAGGGCAAGAGCCTGAGAGTGCCTGGCCTGACTCCAGGAGAACATACGGTCAAGGGCGTCAAGATGGGCTACGAGCCGGTCGGCCCGCGCCCTGAGGTGGTCTATCCCGGCGAAGAGTCCACCGTGAGCATCAAGGTCATGATCGCCCGCCACAGGAGCAAGGCGGTTCTCGACGATCTCGACAAAGGGCTGGAGTACTATAACAAAGGTAACGAGGACAATTACAAGAAGGCCGCTGCGCTATTCGAGAAGGCTTTCCAGGCCGATCCGACTTACAGCCAGGCGGCATTTTATTTGGGCCTCACTTACAACGCGCTGTTCGACGAAGATAAGTCACAACAGTACTATCAGAAGGCCATCGCCATCGATCCCGACTACCTGGAGGCGCACGCCGACTATGCCGGCATGTTGCTCGACACAGGCGACACGGATGAAGCCATCCGCCAGATCAACACGGTGCTCAGCCGCCAGCCCAATCACGCCGTGGCTCTCACCATGCTGGCGCAGGCCTACCGCGTGAAGGCGCTTTACCCGCAATCCATCGAGGCGGCCCGCAAGGCGATCCAGTTGACTCCTTCGAACGCCGAGCCGCATCTGTGGCTGGCCGACAGCCTGCGGCTGAGCGGTAAATTGAGCGACGCCCCCGCCGAGTACGACCGCTATCTGAAGCTGAGCGATTTCGACAGCCACCTGGCCGGCCAGTTGAATTACTATGTGCTCGGGTCTCTCTTCGGGTTAGGCCGCCGCAAACGCGCCGCCCAACAGGATATCTGGAAGGAGTTACGCAGCCTGGCCTACTTCGGCATCTGCGATTGCCAGCGCCAGCTCAAGAACTTCGACTCAGCCATCGCTTTCTGCCAGAAGTCCCTCACTTACAACGAAAAGGACCCGTACGCGCACTATGCCCTGGGTCTCTCCTATATGCGCAAAGCCATCCAAACCGGCAGTATTGCCGAGCTGGGTCCGGCCCGCCTTCACTTCCAGGAGGTCTTGGAGATCAACGCGGACCTGGAAGAAGCCAAGTATGCCAAGCAAAACCTGGCCAATATCGCGCAGGCGCTGCATTAGGACCGGCCACAAAGACCGCTCCCTCACGGGGCGCCCCCTGGGCCCGGCTCCGAAAGGGCATCAGAGCCGCGACCGTTTGGGAGCGGTCTTTGTCACCGCTTTCCGCAGGGCACACTCAACAATATGACTCGACTTCTCATTATCGCGCTGTGCTGCTCGACCCTCTCGCTCGCTCAGGACTGGCCGTACTACGGCGGCGATCAGGGCGGCTCGAAGTATTCGCCGCTGGAGCAGATCAATCGCTCGAATGTGAGCAGGCTCAAAGTGGCGTGGGAGTGGAAGACGGGGGAAGCGCCGCTACCCGAATTCAAGACTACGCCGGGCAATTTCGAGGTGACGCCGATCATGATCGGCGGGGTGCTATATCTGAGTACGCCGTACAATCGGGTGGTCGCGCTGGACGCCGAAAGCGGGCGCGAGCTGTGGTCCTACGACCCGAAGGCCTACGCCGATGGCCAGCCGCCGAACGGCACGGGCTTTGTCCATCGCGGCGTGGCGGCGTGGCGCGACGCCAAGACCGGAAAACTGCGCATCCTCATGAACAGCCGCTACCGGCTGATCGAGATCGACGCGGAAACCGGCCGGCCGGTGGGCGAATTCGGCGATAACGGAATCGCCAACCTGGTGGCGGGCCTGCGATGGGAGACCAATCCGAAGCACTACACCAACACGTCGCCGCCGGTGGTCTACAAGGACCTGGTGATTGTGGGCAACGGCGTGGGCGACCGCCTGGTCTACAAGCGGGATCCGCCGGGCGACGTCCGCGCATTCAACGCGCACACCGGCAAGCTCGCGTGGACCTTCCACACCGTTCCGATGGCCGGCGAATTCGGCGCCGATACGTGGGGCAACGGTTCGGAGAAGGTTACCGGACACACCAACGTGTGGGCGCCCATGACGCTCGATGAATCGCGCGGGCTGCTGTACCTGCCGGTGAGCACGCCGAGCAACGACTTTTACGGGGCAGCGCGGCCGGGCCAGAACCTGTTCGGCGAATCGCTGGTGTGCCTGGATGCGGTCACCGGCAAGCGCAAGTGGCATTACCAGATCGTGCATCATGGCCTGTGGGATTACGATTTGCCGGGACCGCCGGAGCTGGTGACGATTCACGTCAACGGCAAGAGGATCGACGCCGTGGCGCAACTCACCAAAACCGGATGGGCGTTCGTCTTCGAGCGCGTTACCGGCAAGCCGGTGTGGCCCATTGAAGAGCGGCCGGTGCCTGCCAGCGGCGTTCCGGGCGAGCAGGCGTGGCCTACCCAGCCGTTCCCCACCAGGCCGCCGGCGTTCGAACGGCAAGGCGTGACGCTGGACGACGCCTTCGACCTGACGCCCGAGTTGAAGGCCGAAGCGCAGGAGGCGATGAAGAAATTCCGCATCGGGCCGCTCTTCACGCCGCCGAGTTTCGAAGGCACCCTGATGCGTCCGGGCGTCATTGGCGGGGCCAATTGGGCGGGCGGCGCGTGGGATCCCGAGGCCGGGATTCTCTATGTGAAGTCCACCAATATGCCGGCGCTGGCCCGCGTGATGAAGGCCGTGCACTCGGACGAGGTGGATGCGGACTACGTGATGGGAGGCGGCAACGCCATGTTTCACAACGGCCTGCCGCTGTTCAAGCCGCCCTACGGCCATCTGACGGCGATCGATCTGAACAAGGGCGAGATCCGGTGGCAGGTGGCGTTCGGCGACAACGCGCGCGTGCGCAGCCACGCGGCGTTGAAGGACGTGAAACTGCCGGAGAAACTGGGCGTGGAAGGCGCGCCCGGGGCCATCGTGACCAAGGGCGGCGTGATTTTTGTGGGCGGCGGCGATGCGGAGCTGCACGCGGTGGACACGGCCAACGGCGCGGATTTGTGGACTTACTCGCTGGGTCGCCGCACCACGGGGACTCCGATGACGTATCGCTCGCACACCGGGCGTCAGTTTGTAGTGGTTGCGTCGGGGAGTGGACGCGACGCGACGCTGACGGCGTTCGCACTGGAGAGATGAGGTGGCGGGCCGAGATCCCACTGCCGGTTACTTTACATCCGGTGACCATTCGGCACAAATTCTGGTGCCGCCAATTTTAGCCTGGGGGCCTTCTAGGTAAGATCGTAAGCGTTAATTAAAGCACGAACATCTTCCGCGACTCGGTCTCCGGCCCAGGCTGGGTTGTCGGGTGGCCACTTCCTCGAAGGAGAGCGCTCTTGGGTGAGAAGGGGATTTCGCGAAAGGAATCGGGATGCGTCACTGGTTGGGGATCACATGGCTGCGAAAGCGCCGTCTGTCCGAACGCGAACCGATGGAACCGCCAACACTTCGCGATCGCTGAGTCAGCCTTCCGTCGCTTTCCAAGGCGCAAACGCCCGCGGAGCGCTCCAGTGCCGCCGGTGGCGGGCCCCAATCATTTTCGCTTGACGTACGGACACATCTGTCCGAGAATGAAGCCGTGAAGGGTGCGGAGTTCGAGCGGCGGGTCCAGAAGTTGGCGCGCCGCCAGAAGCTCACTTGCCAATTTGTGGCCGACAAAGGTAAGGGTAGCCATAGTCGCTTGTACTTCGGCGAAGAATTCACCACCCTTAAAGACCGCAAGAAAGAAATCGGCCGTGATCTACTGGCGAAGATGTACCGGGATCTAAAGATCGATCCGCATGACCTATGAGAGGTGATACCATGTCCGCCTTTACGTACCCCGCAAGATTCAAGGCCGGCAGCGACGGCCGTGTTCTGGTCGAGTTCGTCGATCTCCCACGGGTTGCCACCGATGGCAAAGACGATCGCGAGGCAATGGAAGAAGCCATAGATGCTCTCGGATCGGATCTCTCAATCCGGTTGTCGCGCAAGGAAGAGATTCCCGCACCCTCAGCCGCGAAGCGCGGTCATCGCCTAGTGCCCGTGCCGCTTTGGCTCGCGCCGAAACTTGCGCTCTATCTGGCGATGCGCGACCAGCGGGTCAGCAACTCCGAGTTGGCGCGGCGCCTGGGAGTCCACGAGCGAGTGATCCGCCGTATGCTCGATCCCGAGCATGCTTCGAAGGCAGAAAAAATTCAAGCCGCCTTGGCGGCTCTGGGCAAGCAAATGACCGTAGAGATCCGGGACGCGGCCTGAGGGTCCGTGGCGACGACAATTCGCGACGCTTCCCTCATGCCGATCTAGCGGCCGCAAGCCATTATTGCGGGCCTTGCGAACCCGCTTGGACAGGTAGCGTCGCGGTGGAAGCAGCAGAATCAACCGAAATGCGGGTCAAACTGTTTGAACGGGCGGCGGGATCTCCTCATCGGAGATTACTCCCCATTTAACGCTGGGTTCCGTTCATCCACGCTGCTGCGGCGCGGTGCCTCGGACAACCGCCGCCCTCGGCGCGCCGCGATCGCTGTCGCCAACAAATTAGGGGCTGTATCGGCAGTGCGGCGGCGCGAGTTCACCCGGCGAGCTCGCGGGAAGGGAAGACAGGGATGGTGGGCGGGGGCGAACGATGGGCTAAGCGGCGCTTGGACCGATGGGGCTGATCCGTGCGTACCTGCCGGCGGCACTTCAGGAATTGCAGATCGGCCGCACGGCGTGCGCCGTATTTCCGCGTCACCTATTTCCCCGGGGAAATAGGCCGGCGATTCCTTAGGCAGCCTCACCTGTGGGCCCGGCCCCGGAAACGCGGAGGACTATTTCCCCCCATGAGGCACTCTTCGATCCGGTCTGGCCGATCTACGCGGAAATCGAGGCCCTATCCAGCCGCGCGCCCCGATCCAGCGCCACCGCTGCCTTTGCGGATGCGCGGCGCCGGGCCGGGGGCGCCTTATGGCGCGTCCATGCGCGGCAGCGGGTGAGGGGCGCAACCGGATGGGCGACCAGGGGCGCGGGGACATGCCGGGGGCGCCCGCCCCATCTTGCCCCACAGTTTCTCAGCATCCACACCTGTGACGAAAGCGCCACAATCTACAGGGCTTCTTCAATGTGCGCAGGCACGCCGTGTTTTGGCAAAATAAGAAGGGCTGCAAACGTGTTGGGTGTTGGGGCAGACTGGCGCAACCAGGTAATTCCGCCGGCGGCCGATGCGCCTCCGAACTCAAAAGAATGAGGCTTACGTGAAGACTTTCGAAAATGGTTGGTTGTGCATAGCGCTGGTAGTGTTCGGCTGGGTGACGCCGGGAGCGGCCCAGCAACAGCCACCTCTACCCACAACGCCTTCCGCGGACCGAGCGGCTCAGCAGACCACTCCGCCACAGCAGGATGCTCCGCCGGCGCAGGATGCTCCGCAGACGCAGGCCGCTCTGCCGCCGCAGGCCGCCCCGCCGGCGCAGGATGCTCTGCCGGCGCAGGCCGCTCCGCCGGCGCAGGCTGCTCCGTCGGCGCAGGCCGCTCCGCCCCAGCCGGTTCCTTCGCCACCGCAGCAGGATCAACCCCCGCAGACCTCCAGCAATATCCGGCCCCTGCCTCCTCCGATGCCCAAGGTGCCGGATGTGCGCATGCCCGGCGAGACGGGCATCTGGATTGGATTCACCGGTTGGTTCCCGGTGAGCGGAGTGGCGATGGACAAGGGCCATGACTCGGATTACTCGTATTACTCACGGGTGATCATGCAAGGCAATCCCAAGCTCTCGCAAGGCGTGGATATCGGCATCGCGTTGGGATTGCACAACGCGCTCAAGATTTCCTACTTCGAAGCGCGGGCGGCCGGCGACGAAACGCCCAACATCCAAACGTACCTGTGGGGCTTGCTCTACCCCAACGGCACGCTGCTCTCCACCAACTACCGCCTGCAAGACGCCAAGATGAGTTTCGATTACCTGACGTGGCCGTATCCGGTGGAGAGCCGCCGCTTCCGGCTGAAGACCCTCTACCAGGTGCAATACATAGTCGTCCGCACGGGCTTCGATAATCCGACCCTGCCTCTGTTCGACTCTAACGGCAATCCGCTCCTGGATTCGAGCGGGAATCCGATCAGTTACGCCACGGCGGGGACGAAGACGTACATTACGCCGACGTTCGGCATCGGTACGGAATACTGGAAGTCCAAGCGCCTCCGCTTCGAAACCAATACCACCGCCTTCGCCATTCCGCACCACAGCACCACCTTGGATGGCGACGCCTCGGTCAACTGGCGGTTCGGCCACTGGGAATTGAAAGCCGGGGTCAAGGCGTTTCACTTCAAGACCACCCCCACGGCCGACTATTTCATGCGAGGCACGCTGTACTCCGGGATGGTGGGCATCCGCTGGTACTCCGATTAGAACCGGTCTTTGTGTATCCTGAAACAAATGCCCATAGAACATCGGCAAGTCGATTCCACGGCGGTGGTGACCATTACCGGGCGGCTGGTCTTCGGCCGGGAAACCGAGCGCCTGGAGAGCCTGGTGAAAGACCTGTCCGCGCAGGGCGGACGCAAGTTCGTGTTCGACGTTTCCGCGCTGGACTATACGGACAGCTCGGGGGTGGGCGCACTGATCTCCTGCCTCACCCTGATCAAGAAGGCGGGCGGCGAATTGCGCCTGGCGGGCGCCAATCCGCGCATCCAGCGCATCCTCGCCATGACCGGGGTAGACAAGCTTCTGCCGGTCTATCCCACCGTGGACGCGGCGCTGGCGGGATAGGTTCCGGGAGCAGCCAGGGCAGAACCTTATCACTGCCGGACACACAGTGGTGGACTCCGGCCCGCCTCCATGGCAGCGCGACGCGATTCGGGGCACGTTAGGTGCATTCGGGAGTGGCCTGCCTGGCCCCAAACGTGCTCCGATTGCCTTACGCTATCATGTTGAGCGTGCGGCCGCTGCTGGCATGGTTCCCGTCGATGATCCTCGCCGTGGCGGTGGTTTGGCCGCCCGGCCTCGCGGCGCGCGACGCCGTGGACGCCGATTATGAGGGGAAGCCGATTCTGAATATCCGCTTCTCACCGGCGGAGCAGCCGCTGGAGGCCTCCGAGCTGCACGAGATCCTGCCCTTGAAAATGAATCAGCCGCTGCGCATGGCGGATGTGCGCGCCGCCATCGACCGGCTGTTCTCGACCGGCCGCTATGCCGATATCCAGGTGGACGCGGAACCCTACAAAGACGGCGTGGCGATCACGTTCCTGACCAAGAACGCCTGGTTCATCGGGGACATTGCGGCGCGCGGGCACATTTCCAATCCGCCCAGCGCCGGGCAACTGGAAAACACCGCCGGCCTGGACTTGGGGCAGCCCTACACCGAAGCCGGGGTCCAGCGGGCCATCGATAACCAAAACCGCCTGCTGGAGCAGAACGGACTATACCTGGCGCGCGTCGATCCGGTGCTCGACTGGGATACCGGCAAGGACTACCAGCAGGTTAAGATTCGCTTCGAGACGACCAGCGGCCTGCGTGCGCGCTTCACCACACCTGTGCTGACGGGCGACCTGAAGATGGACACCGAGCGCGTGATGAAGGCCACGCACCTGCGCCGCTGGCTGATCCACACCTGGAAGCCGGTGACTCAGACGCGGGTCCAGCAGGCTTTGCGGAGCGTGCGCTCGCTCTACGAGAACGAGGACCGGCTGGAGTCGCGGGTTACCCTCGAATCGCTGAAGTACGACCCGGAAACCAACCGCGCCCTGCCCACGCTGCGGATCGACTCCGGGCCGCGCATTGAGGTACACACTATCGGGGCGAAGATCCCGGAGAGGAAGCTGCGGCGGTACGTCCCGGTATTCGAAGAGCACGCCGTGGATCACGATCTGCTGGCGGAGGGAGCGCGCAATCTGCGCGATTACTTCCAGTCGGAGGGCTACTTCGACGCCGATGTGGAGTTCAAAGAGCAGCGCGTGATCAACGACAAGGCCTCCATCGACTACCTGGTGGTGCTGGGAGGGCGGCATAAAGTGGCGGCCATCCTCATCGAGGGGAACCACTACTTCAACCGCGAGACGATCCGCGAGCGGATGTACCTGCAGCCGGCCACCTTCCTCGAATTCCCGCACGGCCGGTACAGCGAAAACCTGCTGCGGCGGGATGAGGATACGATCTCGAATCTGTATCAATCCAACGGCTTCCGCGATGTGAAGGTGACCGACCGGACCCAGGACAATTACGGCGGCAAGCCGGGAGAACTGGCGGTATTCATCGAGATCCAGGAAGGGCCGCAGTACCTCATCGGCAATTTGGCCGTGGAGGGGATCGAGCACCTGAACCAGCAGGACATCCTTTCGCGGCTGAGCAGCATCCGGGGGCAGCCGTTCAGCGAGTTCAACGTGGCCGTGGACCGCGATACGATTCTGGCGCAGTACTTTTCGAACGGCTTCCCCAAAGCCACCTTCGAGTGGAGTTCCAAGCCGGGGGACGAGCCGAACCGGATGGATCTGCACTACGCGATTCACGAAGGCCAAAGGCAATTCGTGCGGCAGGTGGTGTACAGCGGCAACACGGTGACCCAGAACCGGCTGATCGACCGCACGCTGACGCTGAATCCGGGCGATCCGCTGTCGCCCACCGAGATGACGGACACGCAGCGGAAGCTCTATGACCTGGGAGTGTTCGCCAAGGTGGACGCGGCGATTCAGGACCCGGATGGCGATACCGATGAAAAGTACGTGATCTATAACCTGGATGAGGCCCGGCGGTATTCCATGGATCTTGGGGTTGGCGCGGAGCTCGGGCGGATCGGCGGCTGCGAAACGTGTCTGGACGCGCCGGCCGGAGCGACCGGATTCGCGCCGCGCGTGTCGCTGGATGTGGCGCGCAATAACTTGTGGGGGCTGGGGCACTCGCTGAGCTTAAGGACGCGCGTTTCCACCCTGGAGCAGCGCGCCCTGCTGAACTACAGTTGGCCGCGCTTCCGGGAGCACGACAATCTCACGGTATCGTTCACCGGGTTGTACGACGAATCGCGCGACATACGCACCTTCAATTACAAGCGCGAGGAGGGGGCCGCGCAGCTTACCCAGCGCTTCAACAAGGCGCTGACGGTGTTTTACCGTCTCGCCTACCGGCGGGTGAGCGTAAGCGATGTGAAAATCTCGCGGTTCCTGATTCCGCTGCTTACGCAACCCGTGCGGGTGGGGGAGGCGTCAATCACTATGGTGCATGACCGGCGCGACGATCCGGTAGACCCGCACAAGGGCATTTATACGACCGTGGATTTGGGAATGGCGGAACATTTCCTGGGGTCGCATTTCGACTTCGTCAGATTCCTTGCGCGCAACGCCAGTTACTACCCGATCGGCAGGAAGGTGGTGCTGGCGCGCAGCACGGAGTTCGGCGACATCTCGGCTTTCCACTACAGCGGCGACCCGGAGGAGGCCATTCCGCTGGCGGAGCGGTTCTTCGGGGGCGGCGGCACTTCGCACCGCGGCTTTCCGGAGGACCAGGCGGGGCCGCGCGACGGCACCACGGGCTTCCCGTTAGGCGGGAATGCGCTGTTGTTCAACCAGACGGAGCTGCGCTTTCCGCTGATTGGAGACAATATCGGCGGGGTGCTGTACCACGATATGGGCAATATTTATTCGAGCGTGGACGACATTTCGTTCCGCGTCAAGCAGCGGAACTTGCAGGATTTCGACTACATGGTTCACGCGGTGGGCTTCGGGGTGCGGTATCGCACGCCGGTCGGCCCGCTGCGCGTCGATTTGGGCTACAGCATCAACCCGCCGTACTTTTTCGGATTCAAGGGGACGGAGCAGGAATTGGTCAACGCCGGACCCACCCCTTGCCCACCGCCGCCCGGGGTTCCCTACCAGTGTACGGTGCAGAACGTGAGCCATTTTCAATTTTTCTTTTCGATCGGACAGACGTTTTGAAGAGCAGCCCTATTTTCACCGCGGAGACGCGGAGTACGCAGAGACTTTGCAGAGAAAACTCTCTTTGTCTTTCTCCGCGTAGCCTCCGTTTTCTCCGTGTCTCCGCGGTGAATACAGGGCTGCTCCTGCTCGCTGCGGTGGCGTGGGGCGCCATTATCGACCGCATCGCGGTGTCCGTGGGGAACCAGGTGATCACGCTGCGGGATGTGGAGCGGGAGATCCGCGTGGCGGCGTTTCTCAACGGGGTCAAGCCGGACTTGAGCACAGCCAACAAGCGCGCCACGGCCGAGCGGCTGGTGGAGCAGAAGCTCATCCGCCGGGAAATGGAGACCAGCCGCTTTCCGGTTCCCGCCGCGGCGGACGTGGAGCCGGCGCTGGAGAAATTCAAGAAGGATTCCTTCCCCAGCGAAACGGATTACCAGCACGCGCTGGCGGAATACGGCATTACCGGCCAGGACGTGAAGGATCTGCTGGTGTGGCAGCGGACGCTGCTGGAGTTCATCAGCTTGCGTTTCCGGCCGGGAGTGCAGGTGAGCGACCAGGAGATTCAGGATTACTTCGACCGGGTGGTGGTCCCCGCTGCGCGGGCCGCGCATCCGGGACAGCCGGTGGCGCTGGAAGATTTTCGCGCGCAGATCGAACAGGCGCTGGCGGGCCAGCAGGCCGACCGCGACATGGATACCTGGCTGACCGAGGCGAAAAAGCGGACCCAGATTGTGTTTCACCAGGAGGCGCTCGAATGAAGCGCCGGCATGTGCTGTGGAGCGCCGGTGTGGCGGTGGCGCTGATGATGGCGGCGGTGGGCGGCGGCATCCTGGTTCTGCGCAGCCGGTGGTTTCTCCGGCAGGTGCGCGACAAGCTGGTGGCGGTGGTGGAAACGGCCACCGGAGGGCGCGCCGAGGTGGGCGCGATCCAATTCGATTGGCGGAATCTGCGAGCGCGGGTAGCTCCGTTCACTCTGCACGGCAGCGAGCCGGCCGGCAAGCCGCCGCTGTTTCAGGCCGCCTCCATCGGCATCGGCTTGAAAATCGTTTCGCTGTTCCGGCGGGATGTGGACTTGCAGTATCTGGAGGTGACGGAACCGCGCATCTACCTGATCGTGAATCGGGATGGCAGCACCAACGTGCCGGAGCCGAAAACCGCGAACCGGGGTGCCCTCCGGGCCCGGCGGCCGGTTGTCGACACCATTCTGGACGTGGGGGTGGGGCGTTTTCAAGTGGACCACGGGGCCTTCGAAGTGGAGGGGCAGGCGCGCCAGCCTTTCTCGGCGCGCGGGCAAAACCTGCAGGCGCGGTTCCTCTATGACCGGTCCGGGCCGCGCTATCGGGGGGAGCTGGGCATGGATCCGCTGGAAGTCCGCTGGCCGGGCCCAGAGGGCGCCCCGGCGGTTGCCGTACAAACATCGCTGGTGCTGGAGCGGAATCGCATCGCGGTGACCTCGGCGCGCGTCCGCACGGTCCACACGGCTCACACGGCAGATTCGGCGGGCTCGGCGGTGGAATTCTCCGGCGCCATCGAGAACCTGACCGCGCCCCAAGCGAAGTTTCAATTCGATGCGCGCCTCTCGGTGGCCGAAGCGCGGCGCCTGGCGGGCATTCCGGAATTGCGAAGCGGCACGGTGCAGGTGACCGGGAATGCGGCATGGAACCAGCAGGCGGGCGCCTCGCTGGCGGGCAATCTGCACGCAACCGGCATGGCCTACCGCGACTCGAGCGTGGGGCTGCGGGATTTCCGGGTGGATGGAACCGTACAAGCCAATGCGCGCGGCGTCGAAATGGGCGGCGTGCGGCTGGCGGGCCTGTGCACAACCTGCCAGACTTCCACGGCCCTGGCGAACCTGCCGGCGGAGGGGCGAATTGCCAGGGCTTCGCTCAGAGGGCGCGACGTGGATCTCGACGGGGTCGCGCTGGCGGTGCTGGGCGGCAGTTTCGAGGGTGCGGCCCAGCTTCGGGATTTCCGGCAATACCATGTCGAAGGCCAGGTGGCGGGGTTTCGAGTGCGCCGCGTGGTGGCTCTGTACAGTATCGAACCGCTGCCGTGGGACGGGCAGGTATCGGGAGCGGTCGAACTGGAAGGCGCGCTGGGCCACCGCGAGCAACTGCGCGCATCGGGCCAGTGGGAGATCACGCCGGCTCCGGAAGGCGCTCCGGTGCGCGGGCACGTCTCCGCCAGCTATGTGGTGGCAAGCGGCGTGCTGGACCTGGGCCGCTCGACGCTCTCGCTGCCCTCTTCGCGCGCCGATTTCTCAGGCGCGCTGGGCACCCAGTTGCGCGTGCATCTCGAGACGCACGATTTCGGAGAGTTGCTGCCCGCGGCCGGCCAGAGCGCCGCTTCGCTCGCGGTGAAGCTGGAAAACGGCGCGGCGGTTTTCGACGGCACGGTGACCGGCAAGCTGGACCAGGCGCGGATTGCCGGCCATTTGCGGGTGACCAAAGTAGCCTACGAAGGCCGCGTGATGGATGCCCTGGAGGGCGATGTAACGGCCGCGCCGGATGCCCTCGGCGTGGCGAACGGCTCCGCGGCGCTCGGCTCGCTGCGGGCGAAATTCCAGGGCGAGGTGGGGCTGCGGCAATGGAAGACCGACGATACCAGTCCGGTGACCGCCACCGGCTCGCTGGGCGCTGCCAGCCTGGCGGATGCGCTGGCGCTGGCCAAGGCGCCGGCAGCCGCAGCCAGCGGCACGTTCAACGGGACCGTGCAGGTGAGCGGAACCATCGGCAATCCGGTGCTGGCGGGCGCGTTTGACGTGACCAGGGGCGCAGTTCGCGGTGAGCCGTTCGACCGCCTCGCCGCGCAGTTCCATTCGGCGGGGAACCGCATCGAAGTGACGTCCGGGCAACTCGCCGCCGGAAGCAAACAGGTGCGGCTGGCGGCTACCTTCGACCATCCGGCGGGCCAGTTCGACTCGGGCCGGCTGGGCTTCCAGGTGTCCACCAACGCCATGCCGCTGGAGGAGATCCGCACGCTGGAAAGGTCGCGGCCGGGCTTGCGGGGCGCGGTCACAGTGACGGCGAGCGGCCAGGCGGCGGTGGGCGCCTCCCGGTTTCGCCTCAGCGAACTGCATGCCGAGGTGGATGGGCGCGGGCTGCAGTTGACGGGCCAGGCGCTGGGCGATGCGACCCTTACGGCGAACTCGGAAGGGCAGGTGTTGCGGGCGCACCTGGAATCGAATTTCGCCGATTCGCACGTGCTGGGGGATGGGGAATGGCGCCTGGAGGGGGACGATCCGGGCAGCGCGACGGTAAACTTTTCGAAGCTGGATTTCGCCCAGTTGCGGGCCTGGATTGCGCCTTCCCAGCCGGAGGCGAAAGCCCCCGCGGAGCAGCCCTTGGCGGGCTTCGCGGAGGGCCAGTTGCGGATCGACGGACCGCTTCTGAAGCGGGCCGATTGGCGCGCCGAACTGCGCATTCCGTCGTTCGAGATTCGCCCCTCGGAGAATAACAAAGCGCCGGCCGGCCTGTCGCTTGCGCTACGCAACTCCGGCCCCCTGGTGGCGCATATGGCGAACTCGGTGGTGACCGTGGAAAGCGCACACCTGGTGGGGCGGTCGACCGACCTGGGGATTACGGGGAAGATTGCCCTGGACCAGCCCAATCCGCTCGATCTGCGAGTGAATGGCCAGGTGGATCTGGCGATTCTGCACGATCTGGACCGGGACTTCACCTCCTCCGGCACGCTGGCCACCGACGCTACCGTGCGCGGCAGTTTCGCCGATCCGCAAATCGTGGGACGGGTGCAGTTTCAGAACGCGGCATTCAGCCTGGCGGATTTTCCCAACGGCGTTTCGAACGCCAACGGGGCGATCCTGTTTACCAAGGACCGCGCCACCATCCAGAGCTTCTCGGGAGAGACCGGCGGCGGCAAGGTGGAACTCTCCGGTTTCGCAACCTATGCCGGCGGCTCCACGGTTTACCGGCTGCACGCGCGCGCCGAACAGGTGCGGGTGCGCTATCCGGAAGGCGTGAGCACGGTGGCCAACGCCAGCCTCAGCCTGACCGGCACGCGCGACCAGAGCATGCTCTCCGGCACGGTGACGGTGTTGCGCACGGGCTTCAACCCGCAATCGGATTTCAGCTCGCTGATCACGCGCTCGGCCGAGCCGGTGCGCACACCGGCGGCGCAGACCGGACTGCTGGGCGGGATGAGCTTGGGCATACAAATCAACGCCGCGCCGGACATCCAGTTTCAAAGCTCGCTGACGCAAGACCTGCAAGTGGAGGCCAACCTGACGCTCCGCGGCAGCCCGAGCAATCCGGCGCTGCTGGGACGGATCACCATCACGCAGGGACAGGTGGTTTTTTATGGCACCAAGTTCAACATCAACGAGGGGTCGATCTCGTTCTTCAATCCGCTGAAGGTCGATCCGATTCTGGATGTCGACCTGGAGACCAAGGCGAACGGGATCGACGTCACGCTGACGGTGTCGGGGCCTCTGACGCATCCCAACCTGACGCCGCATTCCGACCCGCCGCTGCAATTCAGCGAGATTGTGGCGCTGCTGGCCACCGGGGAAGCGCCCAGCTCGGATCCGACGCTGCTGGCGCAGCAGAGCACGGCGCCGCAATCGTGGCAGCAGATGGGGGCATCGGCGCTGCTGGGGCAAGCCATCGCCAGCCCGGTGGAGGGGCGGCTGCAGCGCTTTTTCGGCGTGAGCAAGGTGCGCATCGACCCCACCCTGCCGGGAGTGGCGGGAGTGGAAAACAACCCGCAGGCGCGGCTCACGCTGGAGCAACAGGTCACCTCGGCGATCACGTTCACCTATATCACCAACGTAACCACCAGCAACCCCCAGGTAGTGCGGGTGGAATGGGCGCTCAGCAAGCAGTGGTCGGTAGTGGCGCTGCGGGAAGAGAACGGGGTGTTCGGGATCGACTTTTATTTGAAGAAGAGGTTTTGAGGGGGGAGGACGGAGGCCGCGAGGCGCTTGACAGGGCCAAGGCTCTCACAGAATGCGTATGGCATCGAAATCACCAAGCACTACGAATGATAGTTTCGTTAGGACGGCGAAGCTGGCGCCCGCACATCCCGGCGCAATCTTGAAGGAGACATTGGACGATCTCGGTTTCAGCATTGAACCGCCTGGCTCAGGAAATCCGCGTTCCCGCGAATCGGATTAGTGCCATCATCCGAGGACAGCGCGGCATCGCCGGGGAAACCGCTCTCCGCCTGGGACGTTACTTTGGAACGACACCCGTCTACTGAATGAACATGCAGGCGCGTTACGATCTGGAAACGGCGCGCGACGAATGGGAATCCCGCATTGAATCCGAGGTGCGGCCGCGCGATGCGGCGTAACGGTGGCGGGCAGTGGGTCACTGTCGGCGTTAGCCGGGCCGACTCACGCGGACCAGCTTGTTCGTCATTTCGGAGTGGCCCGCAACGGCGGCGTCAACGCGTTGCGCTTGTCCACAAAAATCAGGGTCGAAGGTGCACAAAACGATACCTGCGTGGGCGGCGGTTCGGTGATGATGAAGGCGCAGAAAGTGACGGCGATTGTGAGTCAGAAGAATCCGGCCCTCGGCGGCCGCGAACGCCAGAAGGTCGGAGTCCGGCACGGCGGAGTTCGCGATCCGGCATCCAGCGAAGTGATCACGTCGTGGCCCAGTCGCCGCAGTTCCTCGACGACCGGCAACGGAGTGTTTTCGTTGGAGTAGAAACGGGCCATCGGCTAGGCGGTCTCGTTCTCGCGAATCTGAGTCTCAATTTCCCCGGTGTGAGAGCGTGCGTAGGCCCATGCATTCACCAGATCCTCGGCCCGCAGTGACGGATATGCAGCTAGTCTGGTGCGTCAGAAGTCTTGTAACGCGCTTCCCGAAGATTTCCCTGGACAAATGGCGTGGGATCGGTTAGGCTAATTTTGACCCCTGGTTGGTTCCCCGGTGTGGCTCTCATCCTGGACATTGACCTCAAGCTGCGCGAACAGCCGTCCGTAGCGGACGAAGTGTCAATTCTATAGCAGGCTCCCAACGGTCACTGAGTGCGAGAGCTCGGAGCTGCACGATGTGTTGGCCCGTGTCCTCCTTCCAGCGCGCCCCACAGCGCTTCATCCGCATTTCAAACAGACTCTTACAGGTTGCCTCGACATTGCCGGTACCGAGCGCCAATCCAAGTCGGCGCGCACGGGCATAATTCATGCGATCCGTTTCGCAGCCATGGTTTTGTAGATAGGTGATCGCTTCATGGACTGGATGGTCTGTGCCTACACCTTCATCGCGCCCCGAGACGGTCAGTTCCTTGAGAATGTCCGCCGCCGCGCTGCTGCGGTGGAGTAGGGCTTGCTTCCAGCCTCCCAGCCGTTCGCCGGCCGCAGCCGCCGAATCCTCCAGCGCATGCGCTGCTGCGCTGAGCTTTTCCGCCGTGTGATAGAAATCTACAAAACGCTCGAGGTCGTTTCCGAATTTGGGCGTGAAGCCTTCCTCCAGCAGATTCCACATCTCCGGGGCCCCGTCGCACAGCAGCTCAATTTTCAGGTCCGGCCGCTTACTCCGCAACGTCGCCACATCGGCCACCAGGCGGTCGCGCAGGCCCACGATGTCTCCCTCCGGCATGCATCCATAACGGATGGTATATCGGCCGGCTCCGGTCTTGTCATGCATCGTCACCGTGCCGCAATAGGCCATTCGGAAATTACGTTCCACCGGCCTCTTAGCCGCTCCCTTTTTGGGCCGCCCTGCGGGTCGCGGCCGCGGTTCTTCCATCGGCACACTAACCCGGTCTAGCGACACACTTACCGAGTATGCCTCCACCGGCACTTCCAGGGCATCGATCAAAGCGTCCTCGATATCTTGGTGATCCGCTACCGCCAGTGCGCCCACCACGTGCGTGACCCGCTCGAAGCTGGCACGCGAATATGGCAGCCGTCTAAACTCTTGCGCCGTCTTCTCCGCTTCCCGCGAGGTGCCTTGCTGTACGGCATAGCTCATCGCCCGCGCGGTCTGCGGCAACCACCCGTCCCCCACCACTCCCGCGCGCAAGCTAACCGCGTCCACCACCCTGCCCCCAGGCTGCCCACCCCGCTCTCCCGATTGCCGGTACAACGATCGCTCCACCGATACCGAACCCACCATCGTGTGGTAGGCCCCCTCACACCGTCCCACTCGCGTGTACCGAACCCCGCCGATCACCACGGCTGGAACATCAATGTCCAGACTTTGCAAGATTGCTCTGTGGGCTGCTAATTCTGTCCTGGACGCCCCTTCCGCGATCGCCGCTTCGACCGCTGCATAATCCACCGCCTTCCCCCTACCCAGCCGATCTACAGTTCGCTGCAGCATAGCCAGGTGCTCGGCCATCGCCTTTCCCACCTCAACAAACCGTTCCGGAACTTCAATCACCATTTTGGGCACCGCTCCTCCCGCGTTTTGGACAACCTTCGACAGCTTGTTCTATCAGATTTTCGAAGATTTGTCCAGAATGAGAGCCACACCCTTGGTTCCCTGTGTTCGACCCGGTCCCATTCCGTGCGGCTTGCCCACAAAATTCGGTTGACTTCGGAGCAGGAGGATGATCTGCGGCGCTTCGCGCGAAGCCGCACGCTGGCGGCGCGGCTGGTGGAGCGGGCCAAGATGTTGGTGCTGGGTTCGACCGG
>JBKQPR010000241.1:0-18963 GCA_052144935.1 Bryobacteraceae bacterium | reverse complement strand
GTTCTTATACAGATTCTTTCGCCCGAAGTCGTTGGCTACGAACAGATCGGGCCAGCCATCGCCATCGTAATCGCACCAGGCGGGCGCAAAGCTGAAGCGGGTGTTGTTCTGGTTCAGCCCGACGGATTCCGTAACGTCCAGAAACATGCCACTCCCATCGGAATCGAGTTCGTTGTGAAACAGGAAATTGGGCGGGCCGTTGCGTGCATCGTAATACGGAACCGGATAGCGGTAGCGGCTTCCATCGCGGAAAAAGGAATAAGTGCATAGGTACAGATCGACGCGGCCATCGCGATCATAATCGGCAGCAGCCATTCCAGTGAAGCTCCCTTGCGGTTCCGTGCGGAAACGAAACGACCCCGGCTGAAATTGGAAGCGGTTGTCGCCCCCGTTCAGAAAGAGCAGGGGGCCGTCGGGCCGCAACACCGCCAAATCCTGCCGCCCGGTATTCCGGAAATCCACGAACAGCGCGGACGAGGTCGGGTCCAGAACGCCAACTCCCGCGTGTTCGGTAATGTCCTCGAATGTTCCATCACCCCGATTGTGGTAAAGGCGATTTGGGAGACCGCCCGGCTGGCAGACGTAGACCTCGTCCTGACCATCTCCGTCGATGTCGCCTACTGCGATACCGTTGTGGCCATGGACGTCGATTCCCGACGCGGCATCCAGACGCGCGCGCCAGTAGGGTGTCCCCTGGGAGAGCTGCGCATTAAATGAACGAACCCCGCGAAACGCATACTCGGTGATATCGCGAAAGAGCGGCGCGGGGGCGGATACGAGCGTCTCTTCGATTGGCGAAAAGCCGGCGAGCAAACCGCTCTGCCACGTCTGCTTCCACAAGCCGACACGGTACTGGCCGCCGGTGGCGATCTCATAACGCACCACCTCGTTTGGCAGGACAAAGAAGCGGGCGGCGCGGATTTCGCCGAGCGAATCAAGCCACTTCTTCAGGCCGGTACCGAACGCCGCGTCGGAAGGATCGAACTCAGCACGGGAAACGCCCTCCGCAACCGGCAAGTGACGTACCGGAAGAGGAGACGAGCCGCGGAAATCCGGCGCCAGCGGCAGCGACCGCGCCAGCGTCAAATCCTTGAGACGCGCCGCGATCTCGAAGGCTGCTTTCTCGAGCGGGAAGCCATCGTGCCCCGGTTCGATATCCCGCAGCAAAGCCTCATAGGGGCTGCGCGGACGAACCACTTCGACCTTAACCTGCCCCGGTGAAGACCGAAGCAAACTTGCAGCCGCAACAGTTCCGATGAAATGGCGTCGATTCACGGTAACCCATCACCACACTACACCAAACGGTCAAAATCCGGGAGACCTGGCAGGCGAAGGCGCCCGGCGAAAACACCTGCGTCACCTGGCGGTCAAGGCAGATGAGATTGACAGTCAAGGGCGATGACGTTTACCCCGGAATACCTCTCTTGCGATGTATTCAACCTGTCCTCCTGCAGTATCCAGCCTCCGCCTTCGAGTCTCAGTGGTCGAACCAATGGCTTGCCTATTGAGTCATACCGGGTCCAATCTTTTCACGGCCAGGCCCGATCTTCAGAGCCGGTTGGTTAAGTGCGGCCGGCCAGGCCACGCTCACCTCGACAATGGGCAGCGCTCTAGGAAAAGCTTCTGGGGTACCGCTGCCCTATCCCACATTCCCGACGACCCAGACGGTGTTGCAGCGATGAACGAACTCGCCGCCCAACCGGTTCGCGGCACCGAAGTAGATCCCCTGGAGCCGCTCTTTTCACCCGACGGACAGTGGCTCGCGTATTTCGCGCCAACGGGCGGGATAGGTGCAAACGCTAACTTCGCACTGCGGAAAGTCGCCGTCGCGGGCGGCTCGCCGGTGACGGTTGCTGAGGTTCCAGGCATGCCGACTGGCGCCGTGTGGCGCAATGGCATGATTGCCTGGGGCGGCAATTCGGGGCGCGGCAGCGGAATTCTGGCCGTGCCGGAGTCGGGGGGCGCCGTTCGCACGCTGGTTGCCGCAGACCCGAGTAAAGAACACTTAACCTTCCCGCAACTGCTGCCTGACGGCAAGCATCTGCTGTTTCTGTCGTCGGTTCCTGAGAGTACCGAGGGCCAGATCGTGGTTCAGACGGCGGACGGCAAGGACCGAAAGACCCTGGTCAGTGGCGCCACCGATCCCCGAGTATTGCCCACCGGACAGCTTGTCTACGCTCACGAGGGGACGCTGCTGGCTGTTCCGTTCGGTGCGGGCAGCCTCACCGTGACCGGACTGCCGGTTTCTTTGGTGGACGACGTCACCCAGAGTTCGGTCACTCTGGCGGCACAGTATGCCATTTCGTCCGGCGGCACACTGGCCTTCCGGCCGGGCACGTACACATCAGGTGAGCGGGCGTTGCTGGTCTGGGTCGACCGCGAAGGTCATGCGGAACCCATCCCGGCGCCGGTGCGGGCGTAAGTTACCCGCGGGTCTCGCCGGACGGAACCCGGCCCGGCGTGCGCCCGGCGGCACGGGCGCGAGGGCGCGGGGCGATTCGCTGCCCGGCGCCACTGCCGGCCGCCAGGCCGAATCAGGCTCGCCGCTTGAACCCGGCGCGCGGTGGGCGGCGGGCATGCGACCGCGGCCGAGAGCGTCCATCTGCGCAGCAGCAAGCTGGTGGAACGGCTCCTCGGCCTCCCGCGGCTGCGCGGGCCGATCCCGACGCGCGCGAGGCGGCGTGTGTGATTATGCCGGCGCGAGGGCGCGGGGCGATTCGCTCCCCGGCGCCACTGCCGGCCGCCGAGCCGACGTCCCGCTCGCGGCGCGGTGGGCGGCGGGCATGCGACCGCGCGGGCCGAGAGAGGCCATCCGCGCGGCGCTGCCTTCTCCGATCGCTGCCCGTCGCCCGCCGGCCGCCAAGCCGACCCAGTCTCGCCGGTTCAGTTCGGCTGTCCCGCCCGTTGCGCGGTGGGGCGGCGGCCAGGCGAGCGCGGTCTGAGAGCGTCCATCCGCGCGGTGGCGCCGCCCTGTGCGCTGGTGCGGTAGCAAGCTGGTGGACGGCTCCGCGGCCTGCGGGCTGCTGGCGGGCCGATCCTGGCGTGCGCCCGGCGGCGCGCATGACGATGCCGGCGCGAGGGCGAGCTGGCGCGGTGGTGATTATGGGGAGGCCCCCGACTTGGTGGGCGTCGGGGATCGGCCGGAACCGGATCGGCGGAGCCAAGCGCGTTTCCCGGTACTAATCTGGCCCGACCTATAACCTGTTCAATCATCAGCACTTCAGGGTCACCGGCGGCCATAGCAACGGGTCTGGGCGTTTCCTGGCCAAGTGGATAGTTTCCGGATGCGCCGTCATCCAGGAGTTGACCTCCAGCGGAATGGCAGCACGGGTGACAAATCCGGAGTCAATGCCCCACCGCCTGAAGGCGGTGGCTACTGTAACGGACTGAAAGTCCTGTTCCGGAACAGCGCAAGCTGTTTCGGCTCGTCTTGGGCGATGCGATTTGGCAAGCCGGGGAGTTGCGGAGTCCTTCCAGCCGCCATTTGAGCAACTGCGACTATCGAACTCTGCAGGTACAAGAAACCACACGCCCAATATGGGGAGTCGAGTGGTTTCCCATAACTGGCGGAGAGGGGGGGATTCGAACCCCCGGTACCGGTTTAGGCCAGTACGACGGTTTAGCAAACCGCTGCTTTCGACCGCTCAGCCACCTCTCCGTTGGTGATTTGCAGCCAATATACCACATCGGCGCCGGCTCGCGCAGGGTACAGTGGTCCCCGGATTTCAGACCAGGCAAGAAGCTAAGATTTCGGCGGAGTCGTTGATAAAGGAGAAATCGATGACGACGACGAGAAAGCAGTACAATCCGAAGTTCAAAGCGCGGGTGGTGATCGTGGACGCGCGGACGCGCAAGGGGCGGAACGGCGAAGCCAACAGTGATGCGCTCTACGAAGAGATTGGGCGGCTGAAAGTCCGAGTTGGACTGGCTTAAAGAAAAAGTCGGCATACTCGATTGAGGAGATCCGGCTGCTGGTGGAGCGGGGCCAACCTGGAGATCAGCGCGCGGCGGCAATGTGAGTTGCTGAGCGTCAGCCGCTCGGGGTTGTATTACGAGCCGGCGGGGGAGAGCGAAGAAAATCTTCTTTTGATGCGGTTGCCGGACGAGCAGTACACCCGGACGCCGTTCTATGGGAACAGGAAAATGACGGAGTGGCTGGCGGCCGAAATGGGATCAAGCTGAGGGTGGTCGTGTAGAGCCACGCTGCGGAGTCCCAACTTGGACTCGATCGGGCGTGATCTGGGTCACAACGGACGCTTGCAGGATTGCGCCAAGATGAATTGATGAAGACGGCGGGACGGCGGCAGTCGCTAATCTTCCCTCGCGAACACGGAGCCTGGGGAATTCTACTGGTCTCTTTGATCACCGGCGCGGCGGTGGGCCTGATGGCCGGAGGGCGTGCATGGCCGCTGACGCCACTCGGCATCACCGTCCTCGCACTGTTTTGGCTGCGCACGCCCGTCGAAAGCTGGATTGGAACGGCTCCGGCGAGGGCGCGCACTGCCGGCGAACTTAAGCTCGTGCGAAGCGCCGCTCTTGCCTTAGCCGCGGTTTCGGCCGCTGCGCTGATTTGTCTGTTTTGGGGCGGGCAAAATCGCGCGCTCCTGTGGATCGGAGCCGCGGCGGCCACCGCATTCATCGCTCAGGCCATCGTGAGACAGGCTTGGCGCAGCGCCCGGATGGCGGCACAGATGATCGGTGCGGCGGGATTGACCGCGGTTGCGCCCGCCGCGTATTACGTCGTGACGGATCACGTGAATGGCGCCGCCTGGTCCCTTTGGATAGCCAACCTTGTGTTCGCCGCCAACCAGATCCAGTTCGTACAACTCCGCATTCGGGCGGCGCACGCCAGTAAATTAAATGAGAAGCTGTCAATCGGCTGGTGGTTCGCAGCCGGACAGGTCACGCTGATCGCGTTTCTTGCCATCGCCTGCGCCAATCGACTCTTCCGTTGGTGCGCGGCGATGGCGTTTCTACCAGTATTGTTCCGCGGCTTCGCATGGTTCGTCGCCGCGCCTGAACCGCTCGCGATTCAAGCCCTTGGGAAACGCGAACTGATCCTCGCCGGCGCTTTCGGGGTTCTTCTGGTTCTCGGCCTCGCCCAACCGTGACTTATGTCTACATGCCACTTCACCGGGGTTGCCGGCTGGTTGGCAGTCGGGCTCGCCGGCGGTCACGCTGGGTTGGGCGGGGCGTACGTCATTCCGCGCTATGATCCCGTGTTCCAGGTTTGGGCGCAACTCGACCCCCACGTGACTGGCCCCCCCCGCAAAGTTGGGGCCAGCACCCTCATAAAACGGAT
Organism: Bryobacteraceae bacterium; assembly: GCA_052144935.1. Classification (GTDB taxonomy): domain Bacteria; phylum Acidobacteriota; class Terriglobia; order Bryobacterales; family Bryobacteraceae; genus JOPF133. Next base: position 13,661 of record JBKQPR010000241.1, on the reverse strand, counting down.
TGAGAGAAATCCGCCTTTCCGCTACTTTTAATTCAAATGACTCAGAAACCTGTTTGCCTGACCTGCAAAAACAAGGCATGCGTATCGTACTGCCGCTTCTCGAAACCCGTCCCGCCGCCCAGCACCAAGCGAGCCGCCTAAGGAGCCGTCCCATGCCGAGACTCTACCGCAGCGCCGCCCATCCGTATCACTGGGTCGTCTACTCGGACGATTCCGGCTGGCTGTTGTTCCCGGCGAAGTTCGGCGGCTGGGAAGCTCGCCGCCCGGCCACCGGCCTCGATCCCGCCGAATTATTCGAGGCGCCGCTGTGGTTATCGTTCCACACGGGGCTGTGGGAGGAAGTCCAAGCAGGGGCGCAGCGCGCGGCGGCGTAAGCCGCTCGACCCTCTGACTTCGCGCTGCAGCGCCTCCAGAACTTGGCCAGATCCTCCCGCCGCGCAGCAAGGCGCGCCTCGCTTAGCCGATTTCGCCTTCACAGCGCTACAAAACGGGTGCGGACTGTCTCGAAACTCAGCGTTCCCAAGTGGCGCTCGCTGGCCAGCTTCAAGTACCGCAGCGTGTGCCAGTCCAGGTCCCAGTAGGCTTTAGCGGCGTACGCGTCCAACGCGACCGGGTCGGTTCCGGCAATCAAGGTCTTCTTCAAATCGACGTCCGCGGGATTCCCTCCGCCGGGCCCGTTCTTCAAGAGCACGCGAAAGGCATCGATGAGCGTCAACGTGGGCCGCATAAAATCGGCGAGGTCTACCAGGCTTTCGTGAATCTGCTGGTGCAGCCGCTGGCGCGGGCCGCCCAGGATGCCGTACCAGTTCTTCATTCCCAGGGTGGCGCCGGTCAGGCTGTGGTGCTTGGCAATCGGGATGTTGATCACCTTGTCGGCGTTCAGAAATGGCTCCAGCACCGGCCAGGAGTTCAGCACCTGCCCGCGCAGATCGACTTCCCGAAACAGGCGGTCCTCGGGGAGGATCACTTCGGCGCCCGCCGCCCGGGCGGCCGCGGCAATACCGCTGCGCGCGAAGCAGGACGGCGGGTTGTTGATGCTCACATCCGTCACAATGGCCCGCCGGGCGCCGGCCTCCAGGCAAAGCCGGCTCACCTCGGCGACCACCAGCGGATTGGTGTTGGCGGCTTGTTCCATGGTGCGGTCCCAGGCGGCGTTGGGCTTGATAACGACAACATCGCCGCGCGAGATGAAACGGCGGATGCCTCCCAGTTCCTGGATCGCCCGCCGCGCCATGCGCGCGGGGTCGTCGCCCTGGATGACTGCCATTTCGGGCAGAGCTGCGTCCGCCGGCACCTGAAAATTCGGGCGCACAGTGGCCGCGGCCGGTTCCTCGGGCCGCCGGCTGCGCTCGCTCAGCCACACGCCCAGCCCGGCTGCGGCGATGGCCCCTCCACCCAGACGCAGGAGCCGGACCATCGCTTCGCGCCGTCCCGCCGGTGTCGCTTGGGGATCCATGCCTGGTGCACCTTTGACTTCAAGACCAGTTTACGTCTAATTGTGGAAGTATGAGGGCCGGATTCGGAGTTCGGACGGTTCTTATCCTGATTGGCTTCACGGCCGCCATTGCTCAGATCGTGCTTCTGCGCGAGCTGATGGTGGTGTTCTATGGCAACGAGAGCTCCATCGGGCTGATGCTCGGAAGCTGGCTCTTCTGGACGGCCGCGGGCAGCAGCATGGCTGGGCGCTTGGCCGCGCGCGCGCGACAACCGCGCCGCCTGATGGCCGGCATCCAGGTGCTGATCGCCGCCATCCTGCCCTGGACGATCCTGGCCGTGCGAGCCGCGAAGGGACTGCTCCAGACGGTGCCTGGCGAGGTTCTGGGGCCGGGCGCCATGCTGCTCACTTCGTTTTCCACGCTGGGCCCGCTCTGTATTCTTTCGGGATCGCTGTTCACGGCAGGCAGCCGGGTTTACGCAACCATGGCCACGCGCCCCGCCACTGAGGCTACCGGTTCGGTCTATCTGTGGGAAGCCGCGGGATCATCGGGAGGCGGCGTTATGGCGGGGCTGGTGCTGATCCGCTATTGGAGCTCGCTCGAAATCGCCGGTTTGCTGGCCGTGCTGAATCTGATGGCTGCATGTAGCCTTGCCATCGCGGCCGGGCCGCTACGAAACGCCGCCATGGGCGGACTGGTTGGCATTGCCGCCCTGCTGGGGTTTTCCGGCTGGCCCCAACGGCTGGAAGCGATCTCCCAGCAACGCTTCTGGCGCGGCCAACACCTGGTCGCGACGCGCAACTCGGTTTACGGAAGCCTGGCCGTGGTGGGAACGGAAGGAAGCCGCAGCGTTTACGAAAACGGCGTGGTTCTGTTCAACGTGCCCGATCCGGCCGCCGCCGAGGAGGCCGTTCACTACGCGTTGCTGGAGCATCCGTCGCCCCGAAGTCTGCTGCTCATTGGCGGTGGGATCAACGGGAGCATCGCCCAGGCTCTGCGGCACCCCACGCTGGAACGGGTGGATTACGTGGAACTCGACCCCGCCATTCTGGCCCTGGCGCGAGAGTACTTTCCGGGCGAGTGGCGCGCCCTGCAGGCAGACCCTCGCGTACACGTGCACGTCACCGATGGGCGGCTGTTTCTGAAAACCACGCCGTCCACCTTCGATGTCGTGATCGTCAACCTGCCGGAGCCGCAGAACGCCCAACTGAACCGGTTCTATACGGTCGAGTTCTTCCGCGAGGTGTCGCGAAAGCTCACCCCAACGGGGATCCTCTCCTTCCAGTTGAGGTCCTCGGAAGACTACATCAGCGCGGAGTTGGCGCAGTTTCTGCGCTCCATCAACCAGAGCTTGCGGGCGGTGTTCCCGGAAGTCACCGCAATTCCAGGTGAGACGGTCCACTTCTTCGCGGCGCGGCAGGCGGGCATCCTGGCCTCGGGCGCGGGCGAGCTGCTGGCGCGCCTTCACGCGCGCAATCTCCAAACCAGTTATGTGAGCGAATATTTCATCCCGTTTCGCATGACGCCGGACCGCCTGCTCGACCTGGACATGCAGATCCGGCCGGGCCCTCAGGGCACCCCAGCGGGCACCCCGGCGACGCCCCTCAACCGCGATTTTGCGCCGGTGGCTTACTACTTCGACGTGGCGTTATGGAGCAGCCAATTCCACCAAGGCTATCGCCGGCTTTTCCGAACCATGGCTGGTGTTAGTTTCCGAACCCTGGCAGCCGCGTTCGTAGTGCTGCTGGCGGCGCTGGCCATGGGAGGGCGCTCTTTAAAGGATGGGCGGCGCCGGCTGCAACTCGTGGCCGGCTTCTCGACGGCTGCCACGGGGTTCACCATGATCGGGCTGGAGATGCTGTTGCTCCTGGCGTTCCAGGCGGTGTACGGCTACGTGTACCAGCAACTGGCCGTGGTCATCGCGGCTTTCATGGCGGGGATGGCGTTGGGGAGTTGGCTGGCGATGCGGCGGGATGCGCGCGGCGGTATGGCACCGGGGAGTTGGCGGGCGATACGGCGGGCGGCGGGCGCCGGGATGGCGCTGGAGAGTTGGCGGGCGATGCGGCGGGATACGCGCGGCGGGATGCGCGTCTTGGCGATCACGCAGGTGCTGGCCGCGGCGGCGCCGCTGGTTCTGCTGGGGCTGTTCGAGGCGATCGGGCGAGCGAACGGCACTTTCGGTCTGGCCGCCAGCCAGATTGCATTTCCCGCACTGGCGGTGGTTTCCGGCATGTTGGGTGGATACGAGTTTCCGGTTGCCAGCCGGATCTTCTTCGGCGGAACCGAAACACGAACTGTGGTCCATGGTCCCGGCACGCTCTATGCACTCGATCTGGCGGGCTCGTGCCTGGGCGCGGTTCTGTTCAGCGTCTGGTTGGTTCCGGTATTCGGCTTTCTCAAAACGGCGCTGCTGTCGGCAATGGTGAGCCTGGCGTCGGCGGCGATGGCCATGCTTGAGGCTTCCGCAACAGATCCAAGGGAATGAGCGACTCAACCGCCCTACCCTCGCCGAAGACCAGGGCGGTGAAACGGAAGAGATCGGCGCCGGCATCCTGCCATGCGCGTCCCGGCAGGCCCGCCTTGTAGCAAACCTGCTCCAGGAAAGTCGCCCGGTCCCATCTTTCCTCGGTGGCGACCTGGGGCAGCAACAAGCCCTCATGGTCGCTGGTGTGGATCAGCAAGCCATGCTGCCCGATGCGGATCTCCTGGGTGTCCATCACGCGGCGCAGCGGGGACAGGACGGAAATCTCGTACTGCAGCTCTCCCAGCTCGCTGGCGGTGACCGGGCGGAAGCGGGTGTCCCGGAGCGCCGCAAACGCGGCCACGTCGCGGACCGTGAGGTACAGGGGCTCGAGTGGCGCTACGTATCCGATGCAACCACGGAGCTGTCCGTTTTCGGTTAAAGTGACGAACGCCCCGCGCTCCTGCGCGAGCGACTCCAGCCCTCCGGTGGAGCATTCGTAGGACTTGCCCTCGCGGACCGCGGTTTCGACCGACTTGCGCGCGATCTTGAGCAGCGTATCTTTCTCGGGCCGGGTAAGGGAGAACGGCGCCGCATCGCTCCTGGCAGCGCCGGCAGCTTTCACCAGGGCAACCGCGCCGTAGCCTACTACGCGGCTGTGGTCGCCGGTGACGTCGCCGGTATTGGCGTAATGGAGCACCTTGGCCTGGGTGGCTCCCAAGCGCTCGGCGGCGATCATGGTGGCTACGATCGGCCCTCCGCCGCACGCCTCCCAGACCCGCCGCTCCAGATTGCGCGACAGGTCGAAATAATCGTACTCTCCGATGGCCTTCAGCGTCTTATGGTCGAGGCTGGCCGCCTCATCGTAGGTGTGATAGTGGGAGAGGTCGGAGCTGGCCACGATCAGGGTATTGGTTCCCTGGACCAGCTTGGCCAGCGCCACGCCGAGGGCGCGGCAGGCCTCGTAGCTTTGATCTCCCATGATCACCGGCACAAGCTGGAACTGTCCGAGCACGCGCTGCAGGAAGGGGAGTTGGACCTCGACGGAATGCTCCGGGCGATCCGCGGTCGGGGTATGGCCGGCTCCCGAAAGCTTGATCAGGGGGCTCGCCTTGGCGAGTTTGCGGGCGAAGTCCTGGTCCACGGGAACCTGGCCGAACGGGGTCTGGTAGGCCGCGCCATCATACACGGACGAGAAATCGAAGCCTTCGTAATGCGAGGGCGCAATCACCACCACGCGGTCGAATTTCCGCCCCTTCATTAGCGCATAGGAGTACGCGGCCACTTGACCCGAATACACATAGCCCGCGTGCGGCGCCACCAGCGCCACCACATTCTCGAGCGGCGGGGGCGCGGCTTTCGAAAGGAAGCCGTCGATCATCGCCCCGAGATCCTTGGGGTCGGCTGGATAGAATGACCCTGCCACCGCCGGTTGCCTGATCTTGGGCGCTTGTCCGCCGCCCGAAGCGCCTTCCATCAAAAGGAGACCCGCTAGCGTGGACAACGCGAGGATGCCGAAAGGCTGAATCTTCATGGGCGATGTGCTCCGTCCCAGATGCCTGGGATAACTTGCTGGCAGAACCGGCACTTGCCCCCGTCGAGGTGCAGCGCTTTGACGGTGAAGCCGGCGCGCTCTACCACTACGCGGCGGCATTTCGGGCACCAGGTACTCTCGGCCGGATGGCCGGGAACATTGCCGATATAAACGTAATGCAGACCCTCGGCGTCGCAGATGGCCTTGGCGCGTTCCAGCGTCGGCAAGGGGGTGGGCGGAAGGTTCTTCAACAGGTACTCCGGATGGAAGCGCGAGAAGTGCAGCGGAACGTCCGGGCCGAGTTCCCCCTTGATCCAGCGGGCGAGTCCCCGGAACTCCTCGTCGGAATCGTTCAAGGTCGGTATGACCAGGTAGACCACTTCGTTCCACGTGCCTAGCTTGCGGATGGTCACCAGGGCGTTCAGCACCGGCTTGAGCTCGCCGTTCACGACCTCCTTGTAGTACTTCTCGGAGAAGGCTTTGAGGTCGATCTTGATGGCGTCCACGCGGCGGCACAACTGTTTCAGCGGCTCTTCCTGGATGTAGCCGCCGCTGATGACTACGCTTTTCACACCCGCGGCGCGCCCTGCCTCGGCGGAGTCCAGAACGTATTCGCAAAAGACCACCGGTTCGCTGTAGGTGTAGGCGATGGAGGGGCACTGATACTGGCGGGCCAGGGCGGCCACGTCCCTGGGCGGCATGAAGGTGCTGTCGACCTGTTCCGGACGAACCTGGGAGATGTCCCAGTTCTGACACATCTTGCAATTGACATTGCAGCCCGCCGTGGCCACCGAGAACGCCATAGTGCCCGGAAGGAAATGGAACAGGGGCTTCTTTTCGATGGGATCGACGTGGGCGGCGCAGACCCGCGAATACACCAGCGAGTAGTACGTGCCGCCACGGTTCTCGCGCACGCCGCAATAGCCGCGCTCGCGGTCGTCGATCACGCACTCGCGGGGGCAAAGTTTGCACTTGATCTTCTTGTAGGGCTGCTTCTCGTAGAATCGCGCCTCGATGGTGAAGCGGGCGTCGGCATCCGCCGCGCGCGCCGCCAAACACGGAACCGCAAGCGCCTGAATAAATACCCTGCGATCCATGTCACACCTCCAGAAGATCGATCAGCTTGGGATCGTTGGTCCCGAGCCGGTGGCTGGCATCCGCCGCGGTGGCGATGTAGAGCGGCTCGCGGTGCAGCTCCCGTAGCGGCTTCATCCCCTTTTCCGCCCGCTTTCGCTCCAGGATCTGCCAGCCTGTGTAGTCCAGCGCCACCGGGTCGCGCGCCACGATCAGGCCGTTGTACGGCCACGACCATTGCGGCATGTAGGACGGTCCGCCTTCATACTGGGCCGTCAGGCCATCGCAGATAGTCAGCCGCACCTTACGCCGAATCGGCTCGAACATATTGACGTCCGCGACGTAGGGGTCGCCCGTATTGATGTGGTACTTATTCGGATTGTGAATCGCGCCGAACAGGTTTTTCAGCGCCAGCGTCACACCCACGATGCCGTGGTCCTTGAGCACGGGCAAGTTGATCACGGCATCGCAGGTGCGTGTCAGCGTACTCGCGAGCAGGCTGCCCGCGCTTCCATAGACCGCCAGTTCCGTGCCGTAGCCGGCGGTATCGTTGCCGATGCAACGAATTCGATCCTTGCGGGAGGCCACCCGGTAACCGGCGCTTTCCAGGTCGGAGTTCAGGCGGTCCCAGATCACGATGTCCTTCTGCGGGATTCCGGCTTGCTGCAGGCGCTCGCAGATGGCCTCCACCAGCACCGGGCTGGTAGCGGCGCCTCGGCCGGACAGGCAGTTCACTTTCAGGCCGACTACTTCGCCGGGCCGCACCACTTTCTTCCAGGCATCCATCGGGGAATCGCCGCCGTAGAACGACTGCAGGGCGCGATCGAGCAGCTTCAGCACCCGCCCGGAATCGGGGGAGTTTCCCGCGGCGCGGAGAGCCGGATCGCGCGCGATGACCACTTTGGACTTCTCGGGAGCGGCCGCTTTGGCTACCAAGGCGCTGGCCAGGCCGGCTTCGAGGAGACCCCGGCGGGTGATGCCGTGTTGTGGGCCGATGCGCATAGCTCTTGCCCTGGGAGGCCTCGACTATTTCAGGTATTCCGATTCCTTTATATCACTATCCGCGGATCGGAGCCAGGGGTTCATAGGACCGCCCCCAAAGGCGTGTGGCGCCGGCGTTGCACGCATTGCTGCAAGATGCCGGGCTGGTCCGGCGGCGACGGCGCCATTTCCTGCAATCGAGAAACGCCTGGAACGTGGGGTTCGCCGCAGAGTATACTGGGGACAAAAGCATGACCATCCCCGCGAAATACGAGAACGGCGTCTTCCGACCCCTTCGCGCCGTGCCGATCAAGGAGGGCACGGTTGTCGAGGTGTACGTGCCCGTGGAAACGCCCGCGGGGAGGCTGCGCCCGATTGGCGATTCGCCGTTCGCCGGCATGTGGAAAGATCGTGAAGACATGGCCGACGGTGTCGAATACATAAATCGCCTTCGCCGCGAACTCCACGGCTGATTCCATCCGTGCACAAAATGATCATATGCCGTTCTTGATCGACAGCAATATCCTGATCGACGTTTCACGGGGTAACGCAGGCGCCATCAATTACGTTGATCGTCTCGCGGAGCCTTGGCGCTTTCACAGGTAACCGCCATGGAGCTCATCGTCGGCGCCCGAGACAAACGGGACCTTGCGACGATTGACGGTTTCTTGTCGCTGTACCCAGTCGTACCGCTCAGCATTATCAGATGATCGAGGGCCTCCAACTTGAAGTGCCCGATTACTAAGCGCCGATGTCTGCTCCGGTAGTGTGCCACTTGGACGAAGACGCTGGTGTTACGGACAAAGGGCTGCGTCATTCCCGCGCCAGCCTTCGCTCGATGGCCCTGCCCAGGCTTACCAGCGCCCGCTCCGTCCTCGGCGTGTCCTGATAAGCTACCAGGCGAACGAAGAAAGGGCCTTCGTGAAACGTCAGGCTCTGGCCATAGCTCCTGCCCGCATCGCCGAGCGCCACGGGCCGGCTTCCGTCGGACGGCTCGGATTCGAAGATCGACGCAGCCCCCCGCGGCGCGTCCATCAGGTGGATGTCCGCGACGGCCTCCACTGTGTCCCCATAGTGGTAGTTCGCCGTGAGGGTGCGGCGGACACCGGCCCGCAGATACCGCTCGGCGTCGCCATCCACGTATTTCCAGAGATCGGCAGCTTCAAACACGCGCGTTTCGCCCGACTTCGTCCACCCCGGCGCATCGCCGGTCTCCGGCAGCCACGCGATGGGCTTGGCCGTGCGCTGGAGCAGGAGCTGGTTGGTCTTCGACCGGCTCTCACCGGCGCTGGTGACGTAAACGGCGCGCCTGCCCTTCACCGGGCAGGCAAACTCGCACGCGCCGCAGCCGACGCAGTGCTCGGGATCGATGTACGGCTGGCGAACCTGCTTTCGCTCGCCGGCGGCATCGGTGACCTCGGCGGCTCGCAGATAAATGGCCTTCGGCGAGGTCGGGCACCACTCCTCGCACACAATGCAGTCGGTGGCCATGGCCCATGGCAAGCAGCGCCCGCGGTCGTAGAAAGCCGTGCCGATGCGGATGGGGCGGGCGTCCGTTCCGGGTCCAGAGGGCACCCCAGAGGGCACCCCGGAGGGCGTCCCGGCGGGCCCTCCGTCCCAGCCTTTCTCCTTTGCCGTGAACTCCCAGATCGCGCCGGTGGGGCACACCTGACCGCAGAGGCTGCAACTAGGCTCGCAATATCCCACACTCGGCGCCAACACCGGAGTCCAAATGCCTTCCCACCCAGCTTCGGTAAATGCGGGATGTAGGGCGTTATTCGGGCACACCTTCATGCACTCCCCGCAGCGGACACAGCGTGCTAGAAAATCCTTTTCCGGCAGTGCCGCCGGCGGCCGGATGAGCCGGTCGTCCGGCTCGGCGGCCAAACTGGTATTGGCCCGCAGGAGCGGCAGCGCGGCGGCGCCCACCGCCAGGCTAGTCAGTATTCTCCGCCGTTTGAGATCGAGGTCCTCGCGAGTGGTGGCCGTCCGCGGAAAAAGCCGGAATCCGATCGCCGCCTCCGGACAATCGGCCACACAGTTCATGCAGAGGTGACATTCGGCTTTGCGCCACGGCGCGCCGGGAATCGGATCGTCACCGCCCTGGCAATGCAACAGGCATCGGTGGCAGTCTCCGCATTGGCCGGCGTGCTTCTCAAGCCCCAGGATGGACCAGCGCGAGACGATCCCCAGCAACCCTCCCAGCGGGCAAAGCGCGCGGCACCAGAAGCGCGTAATGCGCAGGTTCAGCGCCAGGAGTGCGATAAACAGCAGGCCGAGGGGAAAGCTCTGCCGGAAGTGCGGCTGCCGGGGAATGAGGGACACGTTCAGCAGCGCGGCCATCGCATAGTTCAACGCCGGATGGATCGACAAGGCCAGCGTACGCACGAACAGCGCCAGCGGGTCCATGATCCCAACCAGCGCTCCGCCGCCCAAGGCGGTGGCGAGCAACGCAATCAGCAGATAGTATTTGAGAGTCTGCCAGCGCTGGTAGCGGTTCGATTCGATAAGCTGGCGGCCTCGTTTCCTCTCCGACCGGACGTTTGAGAAAAAGTGGTGCAAAGTCCCCAGTGGGCACATCCAGCCGCAAAAGAATCGGCCGAGAAACAGCGTCGGGATGAGGATCGCCAGGCTCCAAAGCAAGCCCTGGTAAAGGGCTCGCGTGGCCAGGGCATTGGATATTGCGATCAGGGGGTCGAAGTCAAGCAACAGGCGCACCGGAAATGGCAACCGCGTCTCCACCCCGCCCGAAGCCAGAGATCCCCGGTATTCGGTATTGCACACGTGGAGGGCAAATAGTGCGAGGAACACGATCTGCGACAGCCGGCGCAGCCTGCGCAGGGTCAACCCCTTCGAAGCCATCGAGCGGTTGCGTGCGGGTTGTCCACTGCGAAGCCCGCGAAACAAGCCTTCAAACCTCGCCACGGCCACCAGGTCCCGGACCGCGTGACGTAGTACCCTTGCTTGGAAACCATCCGTCGGCAAGCGGTGTCCCAATCGCACCGGATCCCGCGGTCATGGCACCCGAGAGAATCAGCGAAACGTCTCCGGCATCCGGGGAACAAAATAGCGCGACTGGAGAAAGGCGACGATATCCGCCAACTGGCGGACCGTCAGCCGGTCGGCGTAATGCGGCATCCGCGATTCGCCACCGCTGGTAATCTGGTCCTTGGGATACGGAGCAAGCTCGTAGGACGGATAGATGATCGACGTCACCAGGTAAGCGTCGCTCAACCTCGAGTCGACCGCGCCTCCCAGCACCACCGGAACGGGTGGCTGCACCGTGGGCCGTGGCAGGTCCGCGCCGGATACTTCGTGGCAGGAGTTGCACCCCAGGGTCACAAAGGCCGCTTTGCCCCTATCCGCGTCGCCATCCGGAGGCAGGCGAAAGGCCGCCGCCGAGTGACGCCCGGAGTTGCAGGATGCGCTGACCATTGCCAGCACTGCGATAGTCAGGAGCCTGGAACGAGATTCCATACTTCACCTCCTTTTGCCTGGGGCGCGTCCAGGAGTCTTGCCATCCCGGCGGCGCCAATGGCAATCCTTTCGGGCGGACAAGGGGTAACGGTTCCGTCGAGGCAGTGGGAAAAGGAGGAGCAACCTGCGCGTCTCACAGCCGGACGCGCCTGTTCCAGCAAGGCGGCTGGAAACTCCTCGTGGCGGTCACAGTGCACCGGAAGGACATGTGCCATACCGAAACCTCCGCCTGGCAGCCGAAAAGGAAACTTCCGTCTCCATTCTAGCTCCATAACCGGTGAGCCATACCTGGAAACCTTTTATTGATCGAGGTCCCCTAACGGGACCCTCCCGGTTCGGCGTTCCTATTTCAACGCCGTCCGCAATCGCCAGCACCAGTTTGCGTTTTCCATTTTCGCTGGAACGGCTTGAAGACGTAGGCGCAGATGGCCCCGCCGCGGACGGCAAGCTCGGCGGCGAGCCAGTGGACACCGGGGGCGGGGCATTCGGCTCGAACAGCGAACCGGCCGGAGAGAGCCGCCAGCGGGGCGACATCATGCCGGCTGCCGCCACGCTCTCGGCGGCGGTGGGCCGCCTGGACGCAGCCGCACGAGAGCAGCCGGGCGCGCGTAGAGGTGTGAAGTATGCACACTAGCCGGCAGTGGCGTGGCGTCGCGATAGGAGAGGCTGGCGCCCGCCGGCCGAGACCGGCGCTGAACTGGCTCGGCCCGCGTTAGGAGGCCCGGAGAGCGATGCCGGCTCGCGACCGTCACAAGCACCTTCGTCCGCCGGAGGGGAGCAGCGCGGCTTGCTTTCGGCTTCAGCCCTGGTGGGGGCTGTGCTAGCGTTGTATGTTACGCGAATACGGCAGGATATTATGGTTCTCCCGTTAGGGGAACGGGCAGTCAGATGAATCGGGCGAGAATCGGATTCGTTGTCTGTGTCCATCCACTGTACGATTTGCCGGCGGTGACAGCCTGGCGCGAGAACGCCATTGCTGAGTTGCGGAAGTCCGGAAGCGAAGTCATTGCGACGGCGATTCCGCGAACCCCCGCGGACGCCGTCGAGATCGCCGCGCACTTGGCCGGGCGCGAGGTCGATATCGTGGTGCTGTTCTTTTGCTCCTGGGTGTCGGAAGATGTCACCCTGGCGCTGGCCCGCGGCCTTGGGGACATTCCCTTGCTCCTTTGGGCCCTTCCCTACCTGGACCTGAATATTCCGATGCCGTCCCCGATGAGCGGACTTACCGGATCCGGCTCGAATATCCGGAGGACTGGAAAGCCATTCACATATGTGATCGGCAACGTGACTGCAGCGAACATTGAGCGGGTGGTCAGGGCGGCCGGGGCTGGAGCGGCAGCCAGGGCGCTGCGCCGCGCCAGGTTGGGAGTGGTGGGCGACCCGTGCCCCGGCATGGTCGATGTGGCGGTGGACGAAACCGAGCTTCAGAGGGCGCTGGGCGTAACCACGGTCCACTTTGAACTGGACGAACTGGTGCGCGCGGCCCAAGCCGCCTCGCCCGCTGAGGCCGAGCGGGCGGCGGAGCGGTTGATGGCGGCCACCGGCGGCCGAAGGGAAGTGAGCGAAGCGGCTCTGGCGGACAACCTTCGGCTCTACGTGGCAATCCAGGAGATGGTGCGGACGAACCGGCTGGACGCCTACTGCGTTCGCTGCTGGCCCGAACTTCGCGACCATCATGGGATCACGCCGTGCGCGGCCCACGCGCTGATGGCCCAGGAGGGTATTCCGAACACCTGCGAAGTGGACGTGACGGCGCTCATCACCACCTGGCTGTTGAGCAGGCTGGCTGGCGCCCCGGCATTCAACTTCGATATCACCGGTTATCTCGACGAGGAAGACGCCATCCAACTGGCGCATTGCGGCGCGGCCGATCCTTCACTGGCCGGCAGTCCCGAAAAGGCGCTCCTCCGAGTGCACATGCGCACGGCGACCGGCGCCACGGTGGAATTCCCGTTCAAAGAGGGGGCCGTCACCGTGGCCAAATTGATGCGTCCGATCGGCGGTATGCTGAGGCTGTTTGCCGCCGGCGGGGAGGTGATCCCATCGGGAGAGGACGTGCGCGGAAGCGTAGCGACAGTACGGCCGGAGCCCTCCGCCCGGGCGTTTCTAGCCACGATGATGCGGGAGGCGGTGGAGCATCACCTGGCCTTGGTCTACGGCGATTGGAAGCGCGACCTGGAACTGTTCTGCGATTTTACCGGGATCGAGTACGTATCGCCGCCGCACTCCTGCGGCAGGTCTCGGAGGTCCTGAAAGTCGGGGGCGTCGCTGCCCGCGTGCCCGGGGCCAGGCCGGTTCATCGGAAATCGATCGCGGGCAACCTCGACCGGGTTGACGCAAAGGTCCCCGCGGGATGCCGGGGGCGATCCCACTGTAGCTCGCGCCCCGGCTAACTGCCGGCTAGCTGCATTACGGTTCACTTAACGCACGGGGCGGGGCGGACGGCTCTTGTCGCCGACCCACCGAGACCGAAAAGCGGATTCACTGTGAAGGGCAGGCGAGTTTCCGAAAAGATAACAAAAACCGGCCAAACTGTTTGAACCGAAATATTCAGCGTAAGCGACTTATAATCAAACAGTTTGGCCGGTTTTTGTGGGCTTATCCGGTCCAATCTGTGCACGCGCCCCTAATTCGTTGAGTCGATTTGGGTTAGCGGTGCGCGGGCATCGGGATTGGCCGGATAACCCCGTTTTGCAGC
>JBKQPR010000240.1:0-17204 GCA_052144935.1 Bryobacteraceae bacterium | reverse complement strand
GCAAACTACGGATGGTGTCGAGGATAGGCTGCAGGCGTCCGCCGAGCTGGCGATAGTGGCGATCGTCGAAGCTCTTGAGGTCCACCTTGTAGAGATCGATCCAGGGATGGAGATACTCGAGCACCTGCGGAGTTCCGTTGCCATTCGAAACAAACGCGGTCAGCAAGCCCGCCTGGCGGGCCTGGCGGAAAACCGCAACCGCCCACTCGCTGGTGATCAGCGGCTCGTTATAGGTGCTGACCACAACTTTTGCGCCTTGGGCAAGCGCCTCTTTGACCAGCAGTTCCGGATCGGCCTCGATCGGCGGTGAGACGGCATCCGGGTCGCGCAGCGCCTGCGAAGTGACCCAGTTCTGGCAATAGGAGCAGTGCAGATCGCAGCCCAGCATTCCGAAACTGTAAGCGAGGGCTCCGGGGTAGGCGTGGAAAAACGGCTTCTTCTCGATCGGGTCACACTGCGCCCCGGCGACATAGCCCCAAGGAACGTAGAGCGTGCCACCGAGGTTGAAGCGAACCTTGCAGACGCCAGGTTGTCCCTCGGGAATCGGGCAGCAGTGTCCGCAGGCATAGCAGCGCACTCGATTGCGATCCAGCTTTTCCCAAAGAGCAGGGTCGCCTTCGCGGACGCGCTCGTCGGCCATCAAGATGTCGAGCAGCGTGGCCACACGTATATTCTACGGCTGAGGGACTGGGTCTGTCTGTGGTTAATAAGGCTGCCGCCTGTAGAGACGGGGCTCGCCCCGTCTTTCGCCGCGAGTGGAGACGCGGCAAGCCGCGTCTCTACGGGAAGTCAGTTGCCGCTTCAGTTCGCCCCGGATTTCGCCTGCTGGTTATGGGAGCGGATCCAGACTTCTGCCTGCTGGCGGGCAGCCGAGACCTGCGCCCGGGTCATTTGGGAAGCCAACCCTTCGAGTCGAGATTTGCTGTTCTTGTCACCCTCGGCGAGCGCGATCGCAGACCAGAAGTAGGATTTGGACAAATCTTGAGGAACTCCACGCCCCGCCCAATAGTAGGCGCCGAGCGTAGCCTGCGCGATGACATGCCCCTGTTCGGCGGCGCGCAGGAACCATTGCATGGCCTGCACATCATCCCGCGGAACGTCCTCTCCGTTGTGGTAGCGCACACCCATCTGCCATTGCGCGTCCGCGTCTCCCTGATCGGCGAGCTTTCGCAAATCTTCCAGGGACTTCGCGTGCACAAGTTGATTGGCCGAGCGCTGATTGGCCGAACCTTGATTGGCCGAACCTTGATCGGTCGCATTTTGCCCTACAACTATTGCCGCCGTCTCGGCCCCCTCGGCTAATGGCCGCTGCGACGCTTGCGGTGCGTCGGCCCAACGCTTCTCGACTATGGGACCAACCAAATAGCCGAGGACCATCGCCACCACTGCAATGGCCATTCCGATCAGTGGGCGATAATGCAAGCGAGGTGGAGCTGCGGGCGCAGTTTCGGGGACCTGCCCGGGAGCCTGCTCCGGAATTTGCTCCGCGAAGATTTCTCCGCGAACCTGCGGTGACACTGGCCTGGGGACTTCAGGGTCCCGTTCCCACAAGGCCTCGCGAATCGCGTGGATCGAATCGAACTCGATCAAACCTGGCTCCGAAGCCGGAGGCCGCGACACGCCCGACACGGCCTCTGGCTTAACCGGCGTTTCCAGTTGAGTCTTTTCGTGCGCGGCGTTTTCAGGCGGGGCCTTTTCACGGTGAGGTTTGGGAATCATCTCGACCAGTTGCCCCAAGACCGTCCCGTGGGCCTTCGTGAAGCCGCGCGCATGCGGGGAGAAAACCTCCAGCAGGCCGACCACCCGGAAATCGGACACGACAGGAGCGGCCATGAGCGAGCCTATGCCCAGCGTGCGACCGATTTCCGGATCGATGCGCGAATCGTTTTCCATGTCCTCGCACGAGACGAGAAGTCCGCTGCGAACGCATTCTCCCGACAGCCCTTGTCTCACGTCCACGGCAGCTCCCAGCGGCGGAGCGGGTTCACCGGCTCGCGCCCGGCAGGTCATTGTGTCATCCGCGAGAAACGCCAGGGCCGCGCCACTGGCTCCGGTGAGGCTCAAGGCGCGCTCGGTGATGAGTTGCAAAACTGCATCGGCATCGTCACCGATCTCGGCGACCTCGCGGCGAACTGCTTCCACCGCAGAGAGCGTTCCGCTTTGATCGGGGATGGGGACAGCACTGCCGGCTGTAGAGACCGGCACCGGCTCGGGTGATTTTTCTTCCTCCCGGCGCGCCAGTTGCTCGGTTCGAGCGGCGTGGTTGGAGCACGCTATCAGCAGATTGGCAAAGAGCCATTCCTTTAGTATTTGCCGGGAACTCTCAGGAAGCCCGGAAAACCGGATGCCTCCGCGGCCCGCGTCATCGCTCCATATCACCTGGCCACTGCCGTGAATGTAACTTTTGGTTTCAGGCAAATCGAGACAAAGCGCTACGGCCCGGTTCAGCTCCAGCCGTTCGCTGGTTTGGACGGCGAAGCCCTCTTCGTGCAGGTCGAGCAATTCGCTCAGATCCACAACCATGCCGGTCTGCGGGCCATTGAAACTGGCGTAAACCGGCGTGTGGAGTTTTTGACGAACTCTGCGCCGTCGCTCTCCGTTGGGAGCCCCTGCAACTGGATCCGGCAATCTGAGAATGCTTCGATCCATGGTTTCCTCCATATTAACTCAGGGATCGAGAGGAAGAGCAAGATCAATCGGGATGGAAAGCGATGGGTTTGGGCGAACAATTCCTGGAGTGTTTCAAGAAGAGTTTTTCAAGAAGCCCTGGTTGTCCTGAGTTGCGTCCAGTCAGAAGTCCGCTGCCGAGTTCGCGGACGGCTTCGGCGGGCGGGACTTGCCCGGGCTAGTTGAACCCGGCCGAGGTTGCGGCAACCGCCGCACGCCGCTCTGCCAGCTTCTGTTGGCGCCGGGCAAGGCGTCTTTCAAGCCGCTCCAGCCGATCACGGCCCTCTTGCGTGTTCAGGGCCACCTTCTCCACTGCGAGCAGAAATTGAGGGAGCTTTTGGCGAATCTCTGTCAGAAACGGCTTAAATTTTGCATAGACGCAATACATCTCACCGCTGGCATCGAAGAACAACCCCTCATGCAGCGCGCCTCGCAGCACGAATGACGCAGCCATTTCCCAGTAGCTCGTAACCTGGCGCAGCCATGTATTTTCCGGGCTGGGATACGCCCTGGCGATGCGCAGGGTATCCTCGGCATTTTCCGGCCAAAACTCGGCGGCAATAAAGTGCCGAGCCTTTCGCATCGCTGTATCCCGTCGCAGATCATAGAGCTGGAGAATAATCTGGGCGTCGGCCGCGGTCGCGCATCTGGACGCCATCTGATTTCTGGATGGTCTGGACTTGCTGGGCATGGCTCTACTCCTTGACATTGACATTGACGATGAAGGCTGCACTGCCAATCGAGCGCAGCATATTACGAGTCAAGAGCACGCGCAACCATGAAACCAATGAAAGCAGGGGCGATGGTCTTCATCCGTCTCGATTCGGGACTCACAGTGTTGGCTCCCAGCCGCCACTCTTTTCGTCGTGTCGCGAGGCTAGAATGTGGATAATGGAGCAATCGGGACGGCGTTTCACCGCTGTCCGCGAGAAGGTGCCTATGCATCAAGTCGCTTGTTCGACAGGCTACGAGAACATTTGCTTTGAAACGGAACCAAATGTCGCGGTGGTCACTCTGAATCGGCCCAATCGCCGCAATGCCCTGTCGCTCGAGCTCATGCTCGAGTTGCTGGACTGTTTGGATGGCATCGGCAAAAATAGCGAACTGCGAGCCGTCATTCTAGCCGCCGCGGGGAAAGTCTTTTCTTCCGGTCATGATCTGAGCGAAATGGCGGGAAAGGATATCAACGAGTATCGCCGAATCTTCGACGTTTGCTGCGAGCTGATGACCAAGATCCAATCCATCCCACAACCTGTGATTGCAGAAGTCCAAGGAATAGCCACTGCGGCCGGATGCCAGCTGGTAGCAACTTGTGACCTGGCAATTGCTGCTGAAGAGGCGTCGTTCGGCACACCCGGGGTACGCATCGGATTGTTCTGCACCACGCCCATGGTTGCTCTGAGCCGCGCCATCGGCCGCAAGCGCGCGCTCGAGATGCTGCTGACCGGCGAAATGATCCCGGCGGCAACGGCGGCGGACTGGGGACTGATAAACAAGGTAGTGCCGGCGACGTCCTTGCACGAAGAGACACGCGCCCTTGCCCGGCGCATCGCCCAAGCCAGCCCAGTCACGTTGGCGATCGGCAAGCAGGCCTTCTACACTCAGATCGACCTCGACCAGCCCAAGGCGTATGCCTACGCGAAAGAGATCATGACCATGAACTCCATGGCGGCGGACGCACAGGAAGGCATCTCCGCCTTCTTGCAGAAACGCCCGGCGTGTTGGGTGGGCAAGTAATGCGGTTGGCGTTTTCGTTCGGCGCCGGACGGTGAATCTATGCGATCCAGGCTATGGGCAATCGGCGCCGCAGTCATTCTCTTCCTGGCACTCTTCGGGGTTTGGAAATCAACCCATAAGGAAGCCGGGGAGGTGCGCGTTGCTTACTTGCAGATCATCCCGAGCTTGCCGGTTTTCATAGCCCAGGAACAGGGGCTTTTCGATAAGGAAAACCTGCGGCTGAAGGCGATTGCTGTGGGCAGCAGTAACGATCTGGTGAACACCATGGTCGCCGGCCAAGCCGATATTCTGCCGGCAACGTCGCTGGTACCGATCATTCACCTGGAAATCCAAAGCCCCGGTCGCGTGCGCATCTTCTCGCACAGCCGCATGAACGATGCCAACGCGCTCGACAAGATTATCGTCCGCGACTCTTCTCCGCTGCACACCGTCGAGGATTTGCAGGGAAAGAAGGTTGGGGTGTTTCCCGGAACCGCACCCAGTCACATGCTGAGCGCGTTTTTCAAGAAGCATGGAGTCGATCAAGCCAGCGTCACGATGCTGCAATTGCCGCCGCAGGCCCAGCTCTCCAGCCTTGAATCCGGCGCGGTGGACGCGCTTTTCGCCTATGAGCCGGTGACCACTACCGCCCTCGTCCACGGCGGCTATCGCCAGCTCTTCGGATCGGTGTACGCCGACCTGCTCAACCCGTGTCCGATTGGCGCCTCGGTGATCTCACGGGAGTTCGAGCGCAACCATCCGCAACTGGCGGCGCGCGCCGTGCAAGCTCTGCAGCAGGGAGTGGACTACATGGCTGCACACCCGGCCGAGTCGCGCACACTGCTGACCAAATACATCAAGCTGCCGCCGGAAGTCGCCGCCCGCGTGAATGTCGCCGACGTCACCCTGTCGAACCAGGTTGATACCGCCAACCTCCAGCAGTTCATCGACCTGCTTTACCAAATTGGCGAGATCCCGGAACGAATCGACGCCCGCAGACTGGTGGATCCGACGCGATGAGCGGGCCAATGAGCGGACCGGCGCTTTCCTCTCGCAGCGCACTTGAACTCGAGGACATCGACTTTTCCTTTGCCGCCCGCGTTAACGGCATCAATGTTGCGTTGTACAAAGACTTCTCGTTGCGCATCGAACAGGGTTCGATCGTGACCATCATGGGCGCCAGCGGCGCCGGCAAAAGTACGCTGGGCCGCATCATGGCCGGCATCGTCATCCCGCAAAAAGGAATCGTGCGGCGTTCCCCGGACTTTACCCGGCCCTCGGACCTGGTGTACGTGGACCAACATCCGATGAACGGCGTTTTTCCCTGGCAGACGGTCCTCGAGAACGTGCGCTATCCGTTGGAGAAACTGAAGTGGGAAAGCCGCGAGCGCCGCGACCGCATCTGCTACCTGATGACCTTGTTCCGGCTGAGCTCGCTGTCCGATGTTTATCCAGCGCAGCTTTCCGGAGGCGAGTTACAGCGCTTGGCGCTTTCCCGCTGCCTCTCCTGGAAACCGAAACTGGTGATTTTGGATGAACCCTTCTCGGCTCTCGACGGCCAGGTCAAAGCGGAGATCACCTCCGCATTGCACGAGCTTGCGCTCAAAGACCAGATGACGCTGGTCCTCATTACCCATAATGTCGCGGATGCGCTGGCCCTGGGCATGCGGTGCATCATCATCGCCAGAAGGCCAGTAAGGGTGATGTCTGATCTCGACTTCCACCTGGGTTTTCCCCGCGAGGAGAACACGCCCGACTACGGCGCCATGCAGCAGGCGCTGATTAACGGTATCCGCGATGGGTTGGTCTAGCACCTTGCTGAAAAACTACGGTTCGGGCCAGTTTTGGGAAGGGCACGACTTCAGTCGTGCCGTAAGTATCGCAAGATCAATGGCGGCTTCAGCCGCTGAGGGCCGCTGCGGTTCGCGACGTGAGTTTTCCGCAGCTCCTAAGGACGGATTGGTTTAGCGATGGATTGGTTTAGGCGAAATTGGCGCGCATGGTTGTTCGTCGGCGGCCTGATTGGAGTTTGGGCAGTCGTCACCGCGCTGCGTCTGGTGGATCCCATCATTCTGCCCGCGCCCTGGAACGTGGCTCGCGCTGTGCCTGTCATGCTCCGCGAGAGACTGTTTGCGGATATCGCCTGGACCTTGGGCCGTGTGCTGGCGGCTTTGGTGATTGCCTGCGTGTTCGGCATTCCGGTGGGCTTGTTTCTGGGTTATCGCCAGCGTGCCTACAAGGTTGTCGAAGGGCCATTGCACGCACTGCGCTCCGTTCCCGCTTCCGCGTTGTTCCCGTTGTTCCTGATCGTGGCCGGAGTCGGAGAGACGTCGATCGTGGCGCTGGCGGCCTATCCCAGCCTGCTGGTGATCCTGGTCAATGCGGTTTCGGGCGCAGCCCTGGCCAATCAGAGCCGCCTCTACCAAGCTCGGTTGTTAAACCTGAACTCCTGGCAGACGGTTTCCGACGTGCTCTTCTACGAGGCCCTGCCCAGCATCTTCGATGGCATACGGACCGCGGTTTCGTACTCCCTGGTGCTCGTGGTGGCGGTAGAAATGTTCATCGGCCTGGGGGAACGCGGGCTGGGGCGCGGCATCTATCTTTACCAGTCCAGCTATCGCATCCCGGAAACCTACGGAGCCATCATGATTGCAGGCATGATCGGGATCCTGCTGAACTGGGTCGTGACCAAACTGCAGCATCACATGCTGCGCTGGCTGCCGAACGTGCGCGAGGAGGGGTGAGAGAACCCCAGCTCTTATGGCAAGTATCTATGCCGCCCACCCGTCGCGAAAAGCCGCGAAGGATGGGGCACCCACTGTGCGGTTTGCCATCGGAAGGCTGGGCCACCCGCCCAGGTGCCGAAGCTCTTCCCCTATGGGAGGAGATATGGCCGGGCCCTGCGACGAAGCTAGTCGGCCCGCTTGCTGCTCGCTCGCCGGGGCTTCGGCTTGCTCTTGCCCTTGAGATTGAGCGCCACTGCAGCGCGGATGAGATCCTTCAAGGCCGCCTCATCGACCTGGTCGCCTTCGTGGATGTCGATGGCGCGCCTGACATTCCCGTCCAGGCTGGAGTTGAATAGACCTGAAGGGTCCTTCAACGCAGCTCCCTTGGCAAATGTCGTCTTGACGACGTTCTTGTACGTTTCTCCCGTGCAGACGATGCCGCCGTGGTACCAGACGGGAGTCCCCCTCCACTTCCACTCTTCGACGATCTCAGGGTCTGCCTCGTGGACGATTTCGCGCACTTTCGCGAGCATCTTCCCGCGCCAGTCCCCAAGTTCCTTGATCCTCTCGTCGATTAATGCAGAGGCAGATTCCATCGGGACGGGTTTTTTCATGTACAGCTCCAACTCCCGCACCTATTTTAGCTGCGCTCAGCGTAATTTGCACCCTCCGCAAGTGGAAGCCTCTTCTGGTTCGATAGCAGTTCGGAAAGATGGCGGCAACCCGCACCTGCACCCGACCGAAGAATTCGACGGGCGAGAGAAGAATCATGCGGCCGAGCGCGGGCGTCCGTGATGACAATACTCCTTCCAAGAGCCATCGAGGATCAATCGTCCTTACGGCGCCGTCTCCAGAGACGGTCAGCACGTTTACGCAGTTTGGATCGCGTCATTGGGATCATTGGATGGTCGAAGTTGCTTTCCCCGACCGACTACGTACACTCAGTCTGTTTCAACGCCGGAACCAATAAGCTCGCTCTGGCGCCGCCGGTCGCGTGCCTCTGGGGTTATTTGCTTCCCAACTCGTCTTTTTGAGCCGTTGCATTAATCTGGGCCTCCAGATTTTTTAGTTCATCAAGAATTTCGTGGAATTCAGGAGGTGCACCGAACAGCATGACCTGCATCTCTTCGTAGTCTTGTGCGAGGTCCTTAACGTGCGAAGGTGTCGCCGGGAGCAATTTCAACGATCCCGGAACCGCGAGATCATACCGGGCCCAGGCGGACGGATAGAACCGCCGCTTGAACGCAACTGCATCCTGCAAGAGCTTTGGATCGGCAAGGGCCGATGCTCTGACGCGACTCACAGCGAGCTTGTAGAGATCGTAGTAGTGTCGCGAACAGCGTTGCGGGATCTGGGTTTTTCGGTGCGCCTCCTGATGAAGAATTGTCGCTTTCTCCCAGAAGGTCCGCTCAGCCGCGATCACCACAACTTCACAGACCGGGTTTTCAAATACCTCGGGCACGGCGTCGAAGGCGTAGGGCCGGATCAGGTGCGTAGCGGAGGGCACCCACGAGGCAAGCGGGCCGATTTCGAGGCGGACTTCTGGGCGATATAGGTTTCCGCAAAAGCCGCTGGATACCGGATATCCACGGTATGCGGATCATCCCGATCGACGGTTGCCGATAGCCCGAGGTTTTCCTGCCGCAGCAGTTCTTCCAGTTCCGGGCAAAGCGTCTTGGCGATGTAGTCCGCCGCGAGGCGGTTTATTTCTTTGTTGAACTGGTCCTGCTTAGCTTTTGAAGTGAAGTCTTGCATCGGGTCCCTGAGCCCGTCGCCGAAGCCGATCGGCTTCCAGTCGAGGACAAGATCGATGTCTTCGGAGAAACGTTCGATTAGCCCGTGTACCTTCGAAAGCGATGTCCCGCCCTTGAAGACGAGGGATTTTCCGAACCGCGACTTCCGGAAGAGAAATTTCAGCGCGACGCAGACCCAGAAGTCTTTCTCGATAATTGTTGGCCTGATCCCAAGTCGAGCCGCCGCCTCGCGGAAGATGTCGCGCCGACCCTCCGCTGGCAGCCGCGCGAGTTTATCCATTCGCGCCGTCCTTGGCGATTTCCTGAATGGCAGCGTAGACCCAGCCAGTCGCCGTCTTGGTATCGAGGAGTATCCGCTGCCGGAGGGCCGAATCGAACTGCCTGCGGATCTGCGTAATGACTTTGGGTGTGATGCGGCCCTCGCCAAATGCTTTCAGCGCTTGCACGATCAGGCGACTTTCGGGCAACTTGAAACCGGCCTCCTTGAGGGCCGTGTGCTCGAAGGCGAGCTTGGTCCGGCCCACTGTGTACGAACGGTCCGGCCCATCGGAGAGATAGACCGCATGCGCGGGAACCTGCGTCGACAGACCCAGTAGATTCTGAGCCGTGGCTCCGTTGGGCTGGATGCGCCAGGCGAATTTGCGAGCGAGCGCATGAGCGATCTGATCGATATTCGGGCTTGTCGGGCCTCCCAGCGCCTTGCTATGACGAGGGTAATCGTAGATGCCGCGAATGACCCTTCGAACGACGCCTTCGCGCTCCCGGCGATGCAGCGCGGAATCGATTGTCGAACGAGCTCCCAGATCGGCAAAATCCGCCTGGGAGAAGGCCCATCCCCTCCCATTACCATAGATCCTGCTAAGTATCTTCTGTTCAATGGCTTGTTGCATTTTGACGCGCCTGTCCATGCAAGAAAAAATACCACATTTTTCTTGCAAGACAAAGGGCGCCGGAGGAGGGCGGGACAGGGTTGAAGCAAGGACCCATCGGCTTCTATATGGAACGCGCAGGATTTCCCGCCAAACAGCTTGCACCGCTCAAGACTCTGGGAACGAACTGGGATTTCTATCTGGCCCACAGCATCCGGAGCCCGGCTTTCAACCATCAGTGGCGGATACACCATCCAAAGGGTTTGTAGGGCCTACTCCGCGCCGGTGTCTGGAGCGAATTCTTGCACTCCATTTTCACTCCATTAAGGACTGTTCGAATCGAGGATAGGTCGCACAGCCCGCCTTTTCGATCGTCCGCGAAGGTGCGTTACGTCGAATCCGCCCTCACCGGCAACGCAGCCGTGCAACGCCTACAACGTCGCCGGCATGGCCTCGC
This sequence comes from Bryobacteraceae bacterium, assembly GCA_052144935.1. GTDB lineage: Bacteria > Acidobacteriota > Terriglobia > Bryobacterales > Bryobacteraceae > JOPF133. The sequence goes on along the minus strand of JBKQPR010000240.1, from coordinate 7,015 downwards.
TCCGGCAAGGCCGTGCGGGATGCGGGCGCGAACAACGTGGTCATCCCCGGCGGCTGGCGTAGTCGCGCGACTTCTCGCAGTGGGGCCTTGGTGAACAACACACGGCCTTTGGCGCGTTGCACGCGCCGCCGTGCGATCCCCACGCTGGCCTCTCGACGCAACGGGCTCAGCATCGCCAACGTCGCCTCCTCGCACTCCTACGACCTAAACCGCCGGCGGTGCGCGGTCAGTCGCTCGCCGGCGTGGCCTGCCGGCGTCGCCGGAAGAAGTACGGGAACCCCACCGAGAGCACGCCGGTGGCCGCCGCCCAGCCCCACGCCTCCGGGCGATCGCGGTGCGGCCGGCCGCCCGTTCAGCCGGTGCGTCGCGCGCTGCCCCACTTGCCGGCATACGGCAGCACGAACAAGTACAGACCGGTGAGCAGGAGCAAGGCGAGCGGGAGCAGCGCCAAGAGGCCCACCCAGAAGGTATACTTCTTCTGTACCACGGCGACGAAGTTGACGATGACGCCCACCGTAAAGGCAATGGACACCCAGCGGTGGGTCTGCCGAACCCATTTGTTCCAGTTCACTGGGACCTCCTCTCGACTGCACGGTGCATTGTTTTGCGATCCCCTCGATTCACGGCTTTTGAGCCGCCTGAGGCAGCCAGTTGGGCGTTTCAACGCCGAACTGCTTGGCGTACTCCGCGTTCAGCCGCTGCCAGCCGCCGAACTTCACCGCCTCGCCACCAACCATGCGGCCGATGGGAGTTCCGCTGAGAAGGCGATCCAGAACATCGAAGCAGATGTGCCAGCCCGCGGCGCCCCACGAGATGAAGCGGCGATCGATGCTGTGCCACAGCGTCAGGCGCGTGGCGCCGCCAAGGGCTTCGAGTTCCCACCGGATATCGCCGTACTCAAGCAACCTGGGAGCGTCGGCTCGCGTCACGGTTGTTTCGATCGGCGTGGGCGCTCCCACCCAGGTGAGATTCACCGTGGCTCCGACCGTACCCAGGCTCCCATCGGCTACGAAGGGCGCCCACTCGCGCAGGTGCGCCGGGTCGGTTAGCGCCTGCCAGACTTTTTCCGGCGAGTGGCGCAGTTCTCTGACGAGAATGAGCGTCCACTTCGCTCCGTCCTTCCGCACCTGCGCTCCGCTGGCCGGACCGGGTGTGTACTGTTCGCGATCGGTCATCTATCTTCTCCTTGGCTTCCTTTTCGTCGGCGTGGATCGATCCATGCGGTTGAGGTGGCGTTCGAGAGCATCCACGTGAGCGGACCAGAACCGGCGGAGCTGCACCATCGTGGGGAACGGCCGCATTTAATAGCGTGCCAGTTGGGTGAGCTGAATGAGGTTGCCGCAGGTGTCGTTCAGCCTCGCAATGGTCGAGCCGGTCACGTCGGTGGGCGGCATCGTGAACTGGGCGCCGCGGGCCTTGATCCGCTCGTAGTCGCCCTTGACGTCGTCGGTGAAAAACATGGCCGCGGGCTGGCCCTGTTGAAAGATCGCCTGCTGATAGGCTTTGGCCGCGGGGTTGTCGTTCAGCGCCAACTGCAGTTGAGTGCCGTCCGGCTCCTCGGGCGAGGCCACCGTCAGCCAGCGAAATGGGCCCTGACTGAAATCGGTCTTTTTGACAAAGCCCAGTACCTCCGTATAGAAGCGCAGGGCCTTGTCCTGGTCGTCCACGAATACGTTGGTCAATTTGATTTTCATTTCGTTTCTCCTTTGTCACGTTCGCGGCTTGGTCCGCGTCGTCTTCTCCTTGTCTTCTTTTCGTCTGTGTTAATTGATCCATATGCGGTCGAGGTGGCGCGGAACGGAGCCAGCCACCCATCAACCTCCCGAAGTGGTTCTGGCTTCAGCCGGTAGGGCCGGCGCTGTGCGTCCACCGGGCACGATCTCGGGGACCGGCTCGCCGGCGCGCAGACGGCGAGCCCTCAGCTCGCGCCCTTGCGCACGATGGCGGAGAGCTTGGCCTCGGTCGCGTCGTCCAGCGCGGTGAAGTACCACGCGGATTCAATGAGCTGGTGCGGCGCGCCCTCCTCGCGGGTGAGGTTCGCCTCCTGGGTGAAGCCGAACGTCATGTATTTCTTGTCCGCGCGGAAGAAGCAGACGGTCTTGCCGTCCTTCGCGTACCCCGGCATGCCATACCACGCGGCCGGCTGGAGCGCCGGCGCGATGCGCAAGATGAGCGCGTGGAGGCGCTCGCCCATGGCGCGGTAGGGCGCCGGCATGGCGGCGATCTTAGCCAGCACCGCGGCCTCGCCGTCGGCCTTGCCGGCGCGCGGGCCGGGGCGCGCGGCGGCCTTCTTCGCAGCCGGGTTCGCGGTCTTCGTCGCCTTCTTGGCCGCCGTCTTCTCAGCCATAGAGACTCCGCACGCCGGCGAACCGCTTAAACATGTCCGCCGGCGCGCACCCATCGAGGTGGTCCTCCAGGCGGTCCAGGAGGGCGTGCGTCGCGGGCGCTCCCACCGTGGTTAGCTTCACCGTTCCAACCGTACCCAGGCTCCCATCGGCCTCGAAGGGCGCCCATTCGCGCAGATGCGCCGGGCCGGTTAGCGCCTGCCAGACTTTTTCCGGCGGGTGGCGCAGTTCTCTGACGAGAATGAGCGTCCAGTTCTCTCCGTCCTTGCGTACCTGCGCCCCGCGGGCCGGACGCGGCGCGTACTGCTCGCGATCGTTCATCTATCTTCTCCTTGTCTTCCTTTTCGTCTGTGTGGATTGATCCATGCGGTCGAGGTGGCGTTCGAGAGCATCTACGTGAGCGGACCAGAACCGGCGGAACGGAGCCAGCCAGGCATCCACCTCCTGAAGTGGTTCAGGTTTCAGTCGATAGAGACGGCGCTGTGCGTCCACCGAGGATTCCACGAAACCGGCCTCGCGCAGCACGCGCAGGTGCTTTGACACGGTCGGCTGCGGCATACGAAGCTGACGCTCGATCTCTCCGACCGACTGTTGTGACGAGACCAGGAGGCTCAAGATCGCGCGGCGGTTCGGCTCCGCAATGATTTCGAACACAGATTCCACTCTCTTGGTATACTCCACAGAGCATATGCGTGTCAAGGTATATAAAGCAAGGGGGCCGGGCCCCGGTTTCAGCCGGCGTGCGGGGATGCACAGTCTGGTGCGTTTTTGGCGGCTGCGATTCAGAGCGCTGCGCGCTCCGGCCGCTTCAGCGTTGAGGCGGGGACAAGGGCTGCCGCCCCTTTCCCCGCACCTCTTTCTCCGCTAGCGGCGGCTCTGCCTCCGCTGGGCTCCGGGCAAGTTTCACTTGACGAAGCCGAACACTTTCCAGCACAATCGACAAGCCAGCGTCGCTACGCTCCGATGGTGTTCGGGATCATCCCGGAATGCCGTTCGGCTTCCTCTCGGAACAGGCGTTCAGCTTCGCCGGAATCCCCAACGCCGGTGGGACGGGCCATTCGCCTGTCCAGGTGACTTCCGGACGATCCACTGGCGGCACTTCGGGCCTGCGCCTGGTGGCGGGTGACAAAGTTCGCCCGCCTGCAACTCGTTTCCCTCCTGGGGCTTACCGCTCCCGAGCAGCGGCCTCTCGGTATCCCCATGCTATTACTCGAAGTGGAAGGATACGTCCATGCCGCCTGCTGCCCCTCTCCCCGTTTCGCGCGTCCGCACAAAATACCAAACGGACCCATTTTTCGCCGCAGTCTCCACATCTCAAAGCACTTATGCACCGCGAGACGAACCCGTGCCGGCCCCCACCCGCCAACACCTTGATCTTCTACCCATCCAGGTGTATATGTAGAAGTGTGAGGTATCCTCAATGAATCCCGCTAAGTCCGATCTCCCGCAGGGCACCCTCGACATGCTGATCCTGCGGGTGGCCTCCCTGGGGCCGATCCATGGATATGCCGTCGCGCAGCGGATCCAGCAGATCTCGCGCGACGTTTTGCAGGTGCAGCAGGGGTCGCTCTACCCCGCCCTGCATCGCCTCGAAAACCGCGGCTACCTGACCGCCGAATGGAAGGAATCGGAAACCGGCCGCGAGGCCAAGTTCTACTGCCTGACGGCCACCGGGCGGGCCCAGCTTCAGGCCGAAACCGCCAACTGGGCGCGCTTGGCCGAGGCCATCGGGCTGATCCTCTCTGCCGGAGGGGCTGTCGAGGGAGGCGCACAATGAACTGGTGGCAAAGGCTGATCCATCGCCGCCGCATGGAAGACCGCCTGTCGGCCGAGCTGCGCTATCACTTCGACCGCCTGGTGGCGGACCGCGTGCGCGCCGGCATGACGGAAGGGGCCGCCCGGCGCACGGCGCGGCTGGAATTCGGCGGCTTCGCGCAATTGGAGGAAGACTGCCGCGACGCCCGCGGCACCATGTGGATCGAGAGCGGGCTGGCGGACCTGCGCTACGCGCTGCGCACGCTGGGCCGCAGCCCCGGCTTCGCCTTCGCCGCCATCGCCACTCTGGCGCTCGGCATCGGCGCCAATACGGCCATCTTCAGCGTGGTCTATGCGGTGCTGCTGAAGCCGCTGCCCTATGCGCGGCCGGCGGAGTTGGTGGCCATCTCCAGCTACATTCCGGAGATGCGCGAACGCTTCCCCAGCCTGCCCGTGACCGCCAGGGATTTCGTCGAGTTCCGCCGCGACAGCAAGAAGCTGGCCCAGGTGGCGGCCATCGGCCCCGCCGGTTTCAATATGACCGGCAGTGGCGAGCCTGAGCGGATCTTCGGCGCCCGGGTTTCCTCCAATCTCTTTTCATTGCTCGGTGTCATGCCCGAGCGCGGCCGCGCGTTTCTGCCTGAGGAAGACCACCCCGGCCGCGATCGCGTGGTGATCCTCAGCCACGATTTCTGGATGCGGCGCTTCGGCGGCGACCCCGCTACGGTGGGCCGCACCCTTATATTGGATGGCGACAAGTACGAAGTAGTCGGGATTATGCCCGCGGGCTTCCTGTTTCCGGCCGGCAAGCAACTCCACCCGCTGGCGCCCTTGCCGATGCGCGACGACATCTGGAAACCGATTGCCTTTTCCGACGGAGAGACGAAGGAGGAGGAGAGTTGGAATTACGGTGTGATGGCCCGTCTGGTTCCCGGCGCTACCATGGCGGAAGCGCAGCAGGAGCTGGACGCCATCTGCGCGGCCATTTCGAAGAGCTTTCCGGCGGATGCGCACGTCTCCCTGGGTGCGCGCCTTACGCCGCTGAAAACGATCTACTCGGGCGATGTGCGGCAGGGCCTGCTGGCGTTGTCCGGCGCGGTGGGACTCCTATTGCTGATTGCTTGCGTCAACCTGGCGAACCTGTTGCTGGCGCGGCTGGGCAGCCGCAGCCGCGAATTCGCCACCCGCGCGGCGCTGGGGGCTCCGCGCGGGCGCCTGGTGCGGCAACTGCTCACCGAATGCGTCACCATTGCGCTCGCCGGCGGCGCGGCGGGTGTGGCGATCGCCCAGGTGGGAACGCGCCTTCTAATTGCGATGGCGCCCGGAGATCTTATGGGCGTGCGCGGGGCCGGACTGAATGCTGCCGTCCTGTGGTTCGCCGCGCTGGCCTCGTTAGCGACCGGCCTGGCGTTTGGCTTGATTCCCGCGTGGCAGACCGCTCGGAGGGATCTGCACGAGAATCTCAAGGAGGGTTCGCGAGCCGCCACCTCCGGCCGGCGCTCCGGCCGGCTGCGCCGCACCTTGGTCGCCGTGGAAGTAGCGCTCTCGACCGGCCTTTTGGCGGTTGCCGGACTGCTGCTCCACAGTTTCGTGCGAGTGATGAATGTGGATAAGGGCTTCAACGCGGAGCGCGTGATCGCCGCGGACCTGGATCTTCCCGAAAAACATTTCGGTGGATCGCGGCCGGTGGCGTTGTTTATGCGCCAGTTGGTGGAGGATGTCCGGGCGTTGCCCGCGGTCGCTTCGGCGGGCGCCGTCAATGCCCTGCCGTTGACCGGCGATTACAACACGCGCATGATTTATCTCGAATCGGATACCAGGAAGCTGTTAGACCGGCCGATAGCTTCGTATCGCGTGGTGACGCCCGGGTATTTCGCCACCATGCAGATCCCGCTGCTGGCTGGCCGCTTTTTCACGGATGGCGAGCCGGCGCCCGCGGCGCTCCTTAGCGCATCGCTGGCGGCCAAGCTTTGGCCGGAAAGGGCGCCGCGGGATGTGGTGGGGCTCCGGGTGCGTCCCGGCGGCGCAGATATGGCGGCGGTCTCGATCATGGGGATCGTGAAGGATGTACGCGGGGACGGACTGGAGAAGGAACCGCTGCCCACAATCTATCGCCCCTATGCGCAGGAACCCTTCGAAAACATGACCCTGGTGGTTCGCACGGCGCAGGAGCCCGAAGCGCTGGCGCCGGCGATCCGCGCCGCCGTGTGGAAGCTCGACAAAGACCTGCCCATTCCCGCCATGAGAACTATGCGGCAGATGGTCTCCTTTTACGTGGCCCGGCGCCGCTTTCAGATGGTGCTGGTGGTCCTGTTCGCAGCGCTGGCCCTGGCGCTGGCGGTGGTGGGGATCTACGGCGTGACCAGTTACGCGGTGACGCGCCGGACGCAAGAGATCGGGCTGCGCATAGCTCTGGGGGCGGGGCAAGGCGAGGTGATCCGCGGAGTGCTCGGACAGGGCATGCGGCCGGTGTTGCTGGGGCTCGGGGTGGGCCTGGTGGCGGCGCGCGCCGGAGCGGCGCTGGTGCGCGGCCTGCTGTTCGGTGTGGATGCGCTCGATCCGTGGGCGCTCGGTGGGGTGGTGTGCCTGCTGCTGGCGGCCTCGGGTGCAGCCTGTTACGTTCCCGCGCGGCGGGCGGCGCGCCTCGATCCGGTGACGGCACTGCGGGCCGAGTAAGCGGCGCGGAAGCCGGCCGAGGCCAAACGCCAGGCGGCTTCTGCGTGCGGCCGCCTACTTAGGAACCGCGCAAGAATGACTTTGCATTTGACTGAGTGGCAGACGTGGCGCAGGCTTTCAGCCCAATGCCATTTAGTTTTTGGGTGGGCCTTAAATAAAACATAATTCATGGTTTATGTTTTAGTTATGACCTCCCCTGTTTCGCTCGACCTCACCATGTTCCAGCGGGTTCTGCATGT